>CAZYNP010000020.1:47332-70070 GCA_964647995.1 uncultured Cytophagia bacterium | reverse complement strand
CCACTGGTCGGGTTATGTTGGATTTTGTTCGATGGCAATATTTGCCGCCATTTCCAACGAAAAGATTTGTGAGGAGAAATGATGATGCTAACTTTGCTGCTAAAAGATCTGAAAGCCTTTGGCAGGTCGCTTTTAAAAATAACCGTACTCTCTTTAATCGTGATCACGCTATTTGTTTTTTTGAATGAAGGTTCCTGGTTCATCTATATCGTGATGGCGGCGGGACAGATTTCATTCGTCATCGGCTATTATTTGATGAGCGAAAAAATGCGTCAGGGAGAATTGCTGATCTGCAGCCTGCCCGTCACCCGAAACGCTATCATGCGAGCAAAATATCTTGCGGCTTCATTGATTGCGATCGGGGGAATGGCGCTCTGGTTTTTATATGCCTGTTTGTTAAATTCAATTTTCACAGACCTGCCAGGCAATTTTCATCTGTTCACCAATCCGATGGTAATCATTGTCATTCTATTTTATTTTTCGTTTTTCATCAATGCCTTCGTTCCCCTCGTTACCATCTTCGATAAAATCTAGCTGCTGACCAACCTGTCGATTTTATTCGCTGCCATTTTTATCGTACCCTTTAACTTCTATTTCGAATTTAGCGGTTTGGTTCAGGCTGAATTTAAAGGAGGAAATATTTTGTTCTTTGGTGCTTTAATTTTGATAATGGTATTGCTGCCCTGGCTGTCAATGACTCTTTCAATCAGGTTGTTTAATAGCAGAGAATTAGGATGAGAAAAATCAGTGTATCTAAAAAAATATTTTGGCGTAAAATTTCTGAAATCCTGGGGGATGAATTCATCCATGAAAGGAGTGAAGCATGAAATCTCTCAAACCAAATGCAGTGTCACTTTCAATTGAAGCTCTCTTTTTCTTTATCCTGGTTTGGATGGTATCAGGATTTGCTGTTAGTTGTTGGGCAGGCGGCGAAACAAAGCTACAAGCCGATAAAGATATTCTTGGATATTGGAAAAGCTATAGAACAGATATCCGAAAAGATGATCCAGGATTAATCAAGGTGGCACTTAATTCCCAGGGAAAACTGATGCAATCTATCGTTTATGAATCGGGCACCCAATGTAGAATCTGGATCAACGATGAATCTATTTCCTATCACGCTGGGTAGCTTGAATTTTGGGGTGATGAATTCAAAGGTGAAATGAGTAAAGATGGAAATTCGGTTCAATTGAAATATAAGAGCCAGATTCCATTTGTATGGGAAAGGATTCATGATCCGAAGACGATTGAGTTTGTGGACAGCCTGGAAGTATCTCAAGGGGGAGAATACAAATATGATATTCCCGTTGCGACCGATGACGGTTGGGCCTGCGCCAGCCTGGCGGATGTTGACATCGATACAGTCAAAATAACTGAATGCATTCGCCGCATCAGAAACGGGGACTATAAAGATATTCATAGTCTGCTGATTGTAAAAGACGGCAAGCTGGTGCTTGAGGAGTACTTTGGGGCACAGGGCAAGATCTGCGGGCCATTCGTAAACCAGGTTCTTCGAGGTCGAGTCCAGATGCTGGCATCGGTCACCAAAAGTGTGAATTCCATATTGATTGGAATCGCTTACGAGCAGGGCTTTCTCACGGCGCTTGATGCCCCTGCGTTTGAGCTGTTCCCTGAATATGCAAAGCTAATCAAAGATGGCAAAGAGCAGATTCGCTTGAAAAATTTACTCACCATGTCGGCGGGCTTGCAGTGGAATGAATTGGCCCTCCCGTATTCCAATCCCCAAAACGATGCTATGAAAATGCACCAAACGGGGAATTTGATCAGGTATTGCCTGCAAAAACCGATGGCGCAAAAACCAGGTGAGCAATTTGTCTATCACACGGGCTTATCAGTGATTTTGGGTGAAATTCTCAAGCGAGCAGTTGGTATATCAGCCGATAAATTTGCCGAACAAAATCTTTTCCAGCCGCTAGGAATTACAGCGTATATTTGGTCAAAAACTCAAGGCAAATTACTGGATACAGGCAGCGGATTGGCGTTACGCCCCAGAGACATGGCAAAATTGGGACAGTTGTTTTTGAATCATGGCAAATGGAATGGCAAGCAAATTGTGCCTGAACAATGGGTGAAAGAATCGACCCAGCCTCACATCAAGACACCATCGGGCGCTTATGGCTATCAATGGTGGCTGCGCAGTTTTGAAATCAATAATAAAACAATCGATTTATTTTATGCCATTGGCAATGCGGGACAATTTATAGTAGTTATTCCTGAATTAGAAATGGTCATTGTTTCCGCTGCCCAAAATTACGATAACGATTGGTCAGGGAGATTTTATGAAATGGTGAGCAGTTATATTCTGCCAGCAGTGGTTGCAGCTACACAAGAGAGATAAAACAGGAGTTGAAGTTGAAGTGCACATTTTTTAAAGAATGAAATTCAGTTGCGTTGGTAAAAGTGGAAATAAATTTTACCACTTTTCATAGAAATCGGAAAATTAAAATGCTGATTTTTATGAATCGGAAATCAAAGCGAGATTTTATTAATTATGCTATTCTGTAAACAGGCGTTTCAATGATTTCAACTCCATGAGAATCAAAATAAGCTGACTGTTCTTCAACGCCCTTTTTAAAAATAATTGCCTTGTTGCAGTTAAATTTTTTGGAGAATAACAGCAAATTATTTATATCTCTGGATTGGATTTTTTCTTTGTATTTAATCTCAATCGGAAGGATCTGATTATTTTCGATCACGATAAAATCAACTTCGTGATGATAGGCGTCTCGCCAAAAGAATTGAAAATTTTTTAATGAGGGGATCAGATTTTCGACCAGGCGACCTGTTTCAAGAAAATCGGTTAATGCCCAGCTAAATGATGGAGATGCCAGGTAAAATCGTTTCAGTTTCTTTTCCGAAGTGATTCGGTTCCGAGAAAAATTATATAGCTTTTTTACAAGAAAGGACTCTTCGAGATAATAAAGATAAGTGCTGATCGTTTTATTGGAAAAGCCGAGCTCGTTGGCTAAATTTTGATAATCGATATACATGCCTGGTTGCTGGGCAATCATCCGAATGATTTGCCATAGAACTTCAACATTATTCACCGAAAAAATGGAAGGGATGTCTTCAAAAATGATCTTTTTCATGATTCCAATATAATATTCTTTTTTCGAGCTGACATCAGGAAAAGAGATGCTTTCAATAAATTGATTGGTCAAAAATATTTCAAAATTTTTTACAATCTCATTTTTAAACAGTATTGGATTATTCAGGATTTCTAAATTATCAGTGAACGATAAGTATTCTTCAAAATTAAGGGGTGTTAAAAACAGGCTTTTTATCCGACCTGCTAAACTTTCCTGGGATTTTTTTCTGATAAAAAGCGAGGTTGAGCCTGAGATGAACAATTTCAAATTGGGGTACAAGTCATAATAGACTTTCAACTGATTCTGAAAATCGGGCAATTTTTGAATTTCATCAAGGAAGATAATTATTCGTTCATTCTTAAAATCGATCTGGGTTTGTTTGGAAAAAGTATCGAGTAGTTCTTCAAGCTTTGGCTTTTCTTCATCAAAGGTGAAGTACCAGAGCGCAAATGGATTGTGGTTCTGATTCAATAAATGGTTCACAATCTGAAATAGCAGGGTTGTTTTTCCTGTTCTTCGCAAACCTGAAATTTCAATAATCTGTCGGGTATTGAGCTGATTGATTAATTGTTTGAAAATAGCTCGATGCTTTGCGTAAGGATAGCGATAATTTTTTTCCCAGTGGCGGTTGTATTTTAATAGATTCATTTTATTCTTTCTTCTAATAAATTTATATAATATTGGAAGTCTATTTCCAATGTTTTATAATTTAATTGATTTTTAATAAATGTCAAGCAAAAAATTTCAAAGGACGTAAAAGCTCACTTACAGGTGGAAAATAAACCTGGTTTCTGCCAGAAACCAGTTTTATACACCCGAGACTGAGGTTTTACCAAAGGACGTAAAATATCAGTTAAAGGTCATCTGGGGATACCCTTCCTAAGGGTTTCATTCCACCAATAAGTGAGGTATTACAAAAGGAAAAATAAAATGGCAAATATGATGTTTTTCAATTCTCACCGAAAAGCATACCTTTCTCTAATCTTTTCGATTCTTATCAGCCTTCATTTCTGCCATGCCAGCGCCAGCGAAAAAAATGATCGTTTCGACCAGGCTCGAATAAAAATTCAGAAATACCTGGAAGAAAATAACGTATCATCGATAGCTGTGGCAATAGCAAAAGATGGAGCGATTCTCTGGGAAGAAGCTTTCGGCTTTGCTGATGTTGAGAAGCAGATTAAAGCGACGCCACACACCATGTATTCACTGGCATCCATCTCAAAGCCAATGACCGCCACAGGTCTGATGATTCTGCTGGAACGAGGGCTGGTCGAACTGGATCAGCCTGCAAACAATTATCTTGGGGCAGCAAAACTAAGAGCTTTTGAAGGGGATGCGGCTGAAGCGACAGTAAAGCGAATTTTGCTGCAGACCGCTGGTCTGCCGATGCATTGGAATTTCTTCT
Organism: uncultured Cytophagia bacterium; assembly: GCA_964647995.1. Taxonomy (GTDB): domain Bacteria; phylum Zhuqueibacterota; class Zhuqueibacteria; order Thermofontimicrobiales; family Thermofontimicrobiaceae; genus Thermofontimicrobium_A. The sequence continues at coordinate 65,555 of CAZYNP010000020.1, read as the reverse complement.
TTGAGAATAATCCCTATCAGCGCCCAGACATGGAAGCGACGATCCGACGCTATGGCATTCTGGTAACACCGCCTGGCGAGCAATTCAATTACGCCAATTTAGGCTATGGAATTATCGAATACATCATCGAGCGGGTTTCACAGAAGCCCTATCCCGAATTTATGAAAAGCGAGATATTTGAGCCGCTGGGACTCACCCGAACGGCGGTCATTACGGCTCCATTCAACGAAGAATATTTTGCCCAGCGATACACAAAGAACGGAGATGTCTTGCCATTTTATGATTTTGACCACAGGGGCGCATCGGCCATTTATTCCAGCGCTCATAATCTGGTGCGTTTCGGGATGTTTCACCTGAAAAATAATCTGCCTGATCAAAAGCAAATATTGAGCGAACAGGCTATCGATGAGATGCAAACCATGATCGATCCGAAACTGCCCAATAGTCCGTATCGTCTGGGCTGGTGGGTCGGTCAACAATATGGCTATAAATTCCTGCGGCATGGCGGAGAAATGCCAGGAGTCAGAACGTCAATCACCTTGATTCCATCAGAAAATATGGTAGCCGTTGTTTTGAGCAATGGCGAGAATGCAAGCCCCATTCAAATTACCGAGTGGCTTGTTGCAGCCGTTCTCCCGAATATTGCAGAAAATTTGGCATCACAGGAACAGCGTCCAAATTCTCCCAGAGAGACAACACAAAATTTCAAGCCACCAAAACTACTCTTCGGAACCTGGGAAGGTGAAATTCAAACTTATTTAAAATCCATTCCCGTCCGATTGATAATCGAGAAAAATGGACAAACCTGGCTGAAATTTTTGGATGATACCAATGCCAATGAACAAGGAGAAGCACCCATTAAGTCACCCCGATTTAACAAAGGCATTTTTGTCGGTTATTTTCCGCAGCAAATCCCAACAGAAGATGCTAGCCGCAACAAAAGCTGGACGGTGCTTCGCCTCCAGCTTAAAGGCAACACTTTGAGTGGGATTTCTCTGGCGTATTCAATCGATGATTCCTATGGGCTTCCGTCGTACACGAAGCTTGTAAAAACTGACTAATTTTTCTGAGTGACTAAAGTTAACAAAGTGACTAAAGTGAGCTAAAATCATTTTTAAGTACTTTAGCTCACTCACAACTTTTAACTTAAGAAATGGGGAGCATAAAAAATGAACTTATTCCACCTATTTTTATACCTGGCGATTTTCTGTGCGCTTTTCAGTGTGGTCATCACCATGATCATCATCTCCGAGCTGCAGAAGCGAAAGGTCAAAATCAATTTTTTCTTGTTGCGACTCTTTATTCCGAAGTATGTCCATCAATATAAAAAGATTACTCTGGAAGAAACAGGCAAGGTCGGTTCATTGTACTATTGGTTTGTCGTTTCGATCAATTTGGCTTGGATTCTAGCAGGAGTTGGCTTTATTTGGAAATAGTGCTGAGGAAATGACCTGATAGCTGGCGGTTAATCAAAAGATGATTGATGCCGGTCCTTTGGCGGGCGATAGTTATACGTTTGGGCGGCGTCAGAATCTGCTTGCGAGCAAACAATCCAATGACAATCAGCAACGATGCCAATGAATTGCATCGAATGCGGTGGAAGCGGCCGCACGATCAATTTCTTGACATAAGCTATTCGCTCAAATCGAAACGAAAACTGCACCTGTTGCCAAGCCAACCACTGTCGTTGGGCAATTATCAGTCGATAGGCATACTGGCTATGGCAGTGTTTTGGCTACTTCGACCAGAGAACTTGACGGGTCAATTTGGATGTCGAAATTCCGTTTGCGGAAGACGGCGATCATGCGCGGATTGTCGGTGGTCGTCTGCGCAAAGATTTTTTTCACCCCCATCTGCCGGGCGATCTCGATACAATAATCGGTCAGCATGCTGCCCAATCCCTGCTCCTGCCAGGCATCTGCCACCAGCACGGCGTACTCGGCGGTTTCTAATTCCGAATCACCCACGAGCCGGCCTACGCCGAGCAACTTGCGGCTACCATTTTCGTTCAGTTCTGCTACAATGGCAATTTCCCGATCATAGTCGATGAAGCAATAGCGTACCGCGACATCGTGATAGGCCCATTGGAAGAAATAGCGAAAACGCTGGTAGATGGATTCCCGGGAGCAGCTTGCCAGCATTTCCATCCACATCGGTTCATCCTCGGGTTTGATGGGGCGCAGGATGATCCGATCGCCGTTTTTCAGTTCAGCCGATTTTACATATTCTTCGGGATAGGGGCGCAACGCCAGATGGGCATACGGCTTGGTGGTTGTTCCAAACACCTCGCGATCGATGACGATACGAGCATCCAGCGCAACGATCTCCTGTGGGGAAACGAACAGCGGATTGATATCCAGCTCTTTGATCTCCGGATAATCTGCAGCAAGGTACGACAGGCGAATCAAAATAGCAACCAGTTGTTCGATGTCGATGCGGGATCGTCCGCGAAATCCGTTCAGCAGCGGCCAAATTTTCAGGGATTCCAGCATGCGCCGCGCCAATCGCTCATTCAACGGCGGTAGTCCCAATGCTCGATCGCCGAACAGCTCAGCCGTGATGCCGCCCAGTCCCACCATCATCACCGTGCCAAACACATTATCTTTTTTGATACCCAAAATCAATTCGATGGAATCATCCCCCTGGATCATTTTTTGAACAGTGATGCCGTCCAGTCGTGCCTGCGCGTGCTGTGCCGTCAGGTTTGCCATGAGGCGCTGAAATGCCTGGCGGACCGAATCCTCAGTTGTGAGATTGAGCATCACGCCGCCAACGTCGGTTTTGTGAATGATGTCTGGCGATTGGATCTTCAGAACCACGGGATAGCCAATTTGGTCGGCAAAAGCAACCGCCTCCTCGGCGCTATGAGCCATTAGCGGTTCGGTGACCGGAATGCCATAGGCCGCCAGCAATTTTTTGGAAACGTCTTCCGACAGCAACGAGCCCTGGTCCTGGATCATGGTAGTAAATTGGTGCCGCAGTCGATCCCGATCCACTGAAAAAGTGAGAGGAATATCTCTTGGTGTTTCATAGAGGCTCTCCAGATTTCGAGAGTAAGCTACCATGGTCATAAACGCGCGTACCGCCTGTTCGGGAGTGGTATAGGTTGGAATTCCCACTTCATTCAGCAAACGAATGCCCTCGCGCATGTTTTGTCCGCCCAGCCAGGCGGCCAGGATGGGCTTCGGGGTCTTGTCGGCCAGTTCGCCGATGCGCTGGGCGGTGAGCGTGGGATCGGTCATGGCCTGGGGCGTGATAATAATCAGCACCGCGTCCACGCCGGCATCTTTGAGCACGATTTCGGTTGCCGGGCTATGCGTTTGGGTGGGGCATCTCCCAGTACATCCACAGGATTACCGTGAGACCAAAAATCGGGGAGATTTTCGTTGAGCGCGCTTATGCTTTCGCCGGTCAGTTGGGCCAGCACGCCGTGTTCGGCAATCAGGGCATCAGTGGCCATAACGCCGGGGCCGCCAGCATTGGTGACAATTCCCAGGCGCGGGCCTTTGGGAATTTTATGCCGGCCAATCAGCTCCGCAACATCAAAAATTTCACCAATGTCAAAGACCCGTGCCAATCCGGCTCGCTGAAAGGCAGCATCGTACACGGCATCTTCGGCCGCCATCGCACCGGTGTGGGACGCCGCAACCGCAGCCGATTCCGGAAACCGGCCGGCTTTGTAGGCAACGATGGGTTTGGTTCGGGCAAAAGCACGCGCCGCGGTCATGAATTTTCGGGCATGATCAATGGATTCGATGTACAGGAGAATGGACCTGGTGTCCTCATCTTCACCGAAATAGTCGATCAGATCACCAAAGTCGACATCGATGGTATTGCCGATGGAGACGAAATAGGAGAAGCCGACCTTTTCCTCCAGCGCCCAATCCAAAACCGAAGTACATAGCGCACCGGATTGGGAAATGAACGCTACATGGCCCTTCTGGGGCATCCCCTGGGCAAAACTGGCATTCAGATTCAAGCCTGGCACAATCAAACCCAGGCAATTGGGTCCAATGATGCGCATCCCATCGAAGCGCCGCGCTTGGGCCATGACGTGTTGCTCCAATCGTTTGCCCGACTGTCCGACTTCTCTGAAGCCCGCCGAAAGGATGATGATCCCCAGAATGCCGGCCTCACCGCATTGCTGGACCATTTCCGGCACCTGCTCTGCTGGGGTACAAATCAGCGCCAGGTCGGGTGTTTTCGGCAGACTTTTGACATCGGGATAGCAGGGGATGCCCAGCACGGCCTCACTGGTAGGATTAACCGGGTAGACTACCCCGCGGAAGCCGCCGCCAACCAGATTGCTCAGCACTTTTCCGCCTACGCTTTTGGGATTGGGCGTAACGCCCAGCAGGGCAATTCGGTGCGGTTTGAAAAAACGATCCAGTTTGTGCATATCTAAAAATCCTTTCGCTTGATCTCCAATGAGCAGACTGTTTCAAAGTCACTCAGGCGTATTGTGTCATGATTCTTCACTAAACCAATGAATTGGGATGATGGATGTCATCAGCCAATCGCTCGATGCACAATTAAAAATAGCACGTCAACCGTTACCTGGAGCGGCCCGCTGCCCGTTTTCCTCTGGCGTTCCTCAAAGAATCAAATTACCGCCGATAATGGATATGGGCCAGCGCACGTTCTACCAATTCGGGCTTCACTTTTTTCAAGGCCTGAATTTGCTGAATCACTTCTGGCATCGACTCGTTCAGATGCTGCAATTCGACCACTGCAGTTTCGGGATGAATGCTAATCCGGTTGCCGGTCTGCGCTGCTTCAATTAAGCTGTCGGGCGACCATTCTTGGGGCCAGAGGCTATTGAGCAACGGCATGACACGGCGCAGACGAGCCAATTTCCCCGGCACGCCATCGGTCAATTTCGCCTGTTGTGATGGGCTGGCGTCGAAGGCAATTCGGATATTGACTGGCGCGCGGACCGAAATCGGTGGGAGAAAAATATGAATCTGCATTTTATCGCCGTCATAGCGCCAGGCCGCGGCCGTCATTTCGCTGCTGCTGAATGGAAGCAGTTGACCATTGGCAACGATCGTTTTCGGTGGCAGCAAACCTACCAGCCGAATTTCGTAGGTGCGCTGCTGCAACATTCCCGGGAAGTCGCCTTCGACCGGCAGCAGGTCGATATGCAGCTCCTGGTTATTTTGCCAGGAAAATTGCACCGGCGTATAGGCGCAGATATCTTGCTGATAGCCCAGGGTATTCCCCTCGTCTTCATAAACCCGGGTATCGCCGGATTGCCCTGGAAAAATGGTTAAAATGAGCGGGTTGACCGGTTTCTGGCCGGAATTTCGCATCTGCGGTTGCATGGGAATGATGGCCCCTGCTTTTACATAAACGGGTATTTCATCGATGGCAAATTGGCGCCGCACACGGGCCGGCCCCTGCAAGCGCGTGCCCGTGAACCATTCAAACCACTCGCCTGGGGGTAACCAGATGGATTTGGTGGCCAGCATCGTATCGGGGGAGACCGGTGTGGTAATCGGCGCTACCAACAGATCATTGCCGAACAGATATTGATTTTTGAACCGGTATGCGTCGTCAATTTCCGGATAATCATAATACATGGGCCGACAGATGGCGAGGCCAGTATCGTAGGCCTGGCGGGCAGCAGTATAAATGTAGGGCAACAGGGCATATCGCAACAGGATAGCATCGCGCATGATCAGAAAATAATCCACGGGATAAGCCCAGATGCGGCGTTCTGCCAGCGGATTTTTGGTGGTATGGGTTCGCAAAATGGGGCTGAAAACGCCGAATTGAATCCAGCGGGTGTATAATTCCGGCGATACCTCGCCGGGCATGTGGCCACCGATATCGTGACTCCAATAGCCATACCCGACATTGGCTGCGGTAGCTGTGAAATAGGGCTGAAACGCCAGCGACTCCCAGACCGAAATTGCATCGCCGGAAAAGCCGATTTGATAGCGATGATTACCCAATCCGCCCCAGCGATGAAAGATCAGCGGTCGCTTGCCGCGACGTTCCAGATCGGTAAAATGAACGTAATTGAGCCACCAGGTGGGATTGACGCCGGGAATTTTGGTAGTGGGCTGTTGCTGCCAGTCGAGCCACCAGAAATCTACTCCCTGCTGCTCCAGCGGGTGGTGCAAAATTTGAAGATAGTTTTCGGCAAATTTTTTGTCGACAATATCGAAGGGCACGTATTTTTGGGTGGCCGGATCGATCCCCATGGCCCGGGCCATTTCCGGATATCGCTCCTCATGCGGCTGCACACCGGACGCCGGATGGAGATTGAGAGTTGTTTTTAGACCCCGGCTATGGCACCACTGCAAAAATCCCTCAGGATCCGGAAAAAGAATTTTGTCCCAGGTATAACCTGACCAGCCCAACCGCTGGCCAGCCTGATCGCGGCGCTTCTGCCACCACCGCAAGCCAAACGTCTGGTGCCAATCCATATCAATTACCAGAACATCCAGGGGCACATCATGCATCTCAAATTCATGGACCAGTTGTTTGAACTCCTGATCGGTATAAGCCCAGTAGCGCGACCACCACAGGCCAAAAGCAAAGCGCGGAGGCAGCGGAATTTTACCGGCAACCCGCGTAAAATCGTACAGTGCCTGTTTGTAGTCATGACCATAACCGAAAAAATACCAATCCTGATGGGCATCGGTGGGCCGAGGGATGACCCAGGGCCAGTCGCTGTCATCGAACAGGGGACGATCCGAGTCATCCACCAATGCCCAGCCGTTGCGGGAAATCAAGCCGGCCTCCAGTGAGGCCTCGCCCTTGATCCCGTCCAGCGTTCGGGTGGTGCCTCGGAGATTGGCAGTATCCTCCAGGCCGGGATGCCAGGTGACGGTTTTTCCATTCAGATCGAAGCTGATGGCTAAATTATCCGCATCAAACTGGCCGCTATCCTGGCGGTAGCGGAGCGCCAAACGCTCCGTTGTGATAATTAACCAGCCATTGGCGACTTGCGTTCGAAACTGCGGCACGGGCAATTGTCGATTGAGAAAGACCAGCGAGGGCCGATCTTCAAAGGTCCCGGTTGCCGACCATTCCAGCCGGATTAATTGTGGCGTCAGCAGGGTGAAGCGCACTGTGCCGGATCGAACGATCGCGTCTGGATTGGCCATGGCCGAATTATTTTGAGAGTATGAAATCATCGTATTTCCCCAAACCAATAGTCCCATCCCAAAGAGCCAGAGTCGCCAGCTTTGGAAATGATTTAGGATCTGCATAATTCGTTCCACTTTTTTGGTAAAATGATTTTTTCAAGTGAAACATGGTTGACTTGAATTGGCCGTTGTTTCCGCTTGGGCCGTTCCGTATGCTAACCCCGCCAGAACTGGAACGTCCGCTGGCCGGTTCCGCCGAACGCTGTCACGTGGCTGTCGGTGCATTGGATTCCTCGGAGGCCGCTTCCTGATCAGTTATTGAACGGCACCAAATGATATTACCAGGCGATGCCATAATCTTCGCCATAATTACTGGAGCCGCCCCAAAGAGTTCCATGCTCGCTATCGAAGTAGATGGCATTCATGGGCCCGGAGGTTTTGCGTCGGAATTCCAATTGATAGCCCATGGCCAATAGCTCCTGCCGCACCCAGGGGGGAATGGCTTCGTTCAGGGTCAGCTTGCCGGGCACTGATTCATGATTACCAAACGAGCTATGCATTTGATAGCTGCTAAAATTGGGCGCCTCGCAGGCTTCCTGCACATTCATCCCAAACTCGACCATGTTCAAAAAAAATTGCAGGCAATTTTGATCCTGGGTATCGCCGCCCTGGATGGAAAATGAAAGATAGGGCCGACCATTCTTGAGCGCCATTGTCGGAGTTAGCGTCGCTCGCGGGCGCTTCCCCGGCGCCACCACATTGAAGGGATTTTGCACGGCCGATAGGACAAAGCTTTGCAGCCGCTGGCTCATCCCAAAGCCGGTATGACCGGCGATGCAGACTGGAATCCAGCCGCCGCTGGGGGTAACCGAGACCACCCAGCCGGCTTCATCGGCCGCCTGAATCGACGTGGTGCCGCGCCAGAAGACCTCAGTATCAATGCGCTGGTCACAATTGATCGGTGTGGTGGATGACCAATTCTGAAGCAGGGTTAAAAAAGGATTTTTCTCGCCCTGGTAAGGATAGGGATCGCCAGGTTTAATCGCCGGATCGTTTTTCTCCCAATTGATTAGCCGCAGTCGATCCCGAGCATAGGCTTTGGAAAGCAGACCGCGAAGCGGCTCTTCCGGTGGAAAATAGGGATCACCATAATAAAAATCGCGGTCGGCGAACGTGAGATTCATCACTTGATAAAGCGTGTGGATGTAGCGAGCACTGTTGTAACCCATGGCCTTCAGATCGAGGTTTTCGAGCAGGTTAAGTGCTTGCAACATCACCGGTCCCTGCACCCAGCAGGTCAATTTGTAGACCTCGATGTTTTTGTAAGTGGTCATCACCGGTTCTTCCAGATGCACCTTCCAATGGGCGAGATCCTCCATGGTGATGAGTCCTCCCTGTTCCTGACAGCCGCGAACGAATTCAGCGGCAATATCTCCCTGGTAGCAACGCTGGTAGGCCGCATAAATGGCATCACGCCGACTTTTGCCAGCGGCCAGCGCCTCCGCTTCGGCCGCAATCAACTTTTGCAGCGTTTGCAACAGATCGGGCTGACGAAAGATTTCGCCGGGATGTGGAGCTTCGTAGGTTTCACCCAGATGGGGCAATAGCACCTGCGTTGAGTAAGGCCAGGTTTTGATGGTTTTTTTATTGGCTTCGATACTTTTGGAGAGCTCCGCTTCGATGGGGTAGCCAGCGGCCAGCTCCAGCGCCGGTTCCAGAACCTGCTTCAAGCTCATGCTGCCAAATTCGGCCAACATGACCATCAATCCGCCGGGGGTACCGGGAGTTACAGCCGCCAGTGGTCCGTATTCGGGCGGGTAGGCGAGGCCTTGCCCAATGAAAAAGTCCGGCGTGGCGCCCGAGGGTGCTACGCCCAGCGCATTGATGCCGATGACCTTTCGGGTGTTGGGATTATAGATCAGGGCCTGTGTTTCGCCGCCCCAGCTCAATACGTCAAACATCGTGCACACCGCCGCCAGCATGGCGCAGGCAGCATCGACTGCATTGCCGCCCTGGTGAAAAATTTTTGCCCCGGCGGTCGCAGCCAATGGCTTACCGGTGATCGCCATCCAATGCCGGCCATGCAACACGGGTTTTTCCGTGGCCGAGACAATAGCACGGACGGGCATGAACAATTGAACCGCGATCGCGAGCGCCATGACGATCGCTTTGACCTGCGATTGATTAAAATGATCCATTTTGGTTACCTCAAATAGCTATGATGACGAATTGGCCCGCCAAATAAATCGTTGGCTGATGAGTGGCCAGGTTTCTAAAAAAGTAGCGGTGGCGATAGTTCACGGATTCATTCGCGCATACCATTTCTTGTTTTGCCGGTAAATATTTTTAAACTCCCGATACAGCCGATCGTAAAGTTTTCGATTTTCAGGGAGCGGCTCAAAAGTCCGATCGATCTGAATGTGATTTTTGATATCCTCGAACGAGGGAATGTAGCCCAGGGTCATGCTGGCCAGCAGGGCGATCCCCTTGGCGCCTGCCTGTTGCGGATGCTTTACGCGGTGGATGGTCCTGTTGGTGATGTCCGCCATAATCTGGCACCAGACATCGCTTTTGGCGCCACCACCAATGATGTTAAGCTCCTTCACGGGAGAGTACAAATTTTCCAATGTTTCCATGGCCCAGCGGGTGTTAAAGGCAATGCCTTCGAAAACGGCCCGAATGATATGCTCCCGCGTGTGGTTTAAACTCACGTTAAATAGCCCGGCCCGGACGTGGTCATCATCCAGGGGGCAGCGCTCGCCGAACATCCAGGGGGTGAAGATGAGACCTTCGGCACCGGGCCTGGCGTGCTCGGCCAATTGATCCAATACCTGGTAAATCTCGGCGACCTTGCGCTCTTCAGTAAGTTGATCTTTGTGATACAGCACATTGTTTTTCAGCCACTCCAGGCAGATGCCCGCGGTCTCCTGATGCGCCATGGCTAAATAGTATTTTTGGGGATAGGTGCTGCCAATGCACCCCGCATAATGGGGGATGTCAATCTTGCGCTGGGTGAAGTGGCCGGCTACCCAGCCGCTGGTGCCGATATTGATATGCAGTTCGCCATTGTTGATGGCTCCTGAGCCTAAGGCGGCTGAACTCAGATCGCCCGCGCCATTTATGACCGGCGTACCGGGTAGCAATCCGGTTTGCTCGGCCGCCGCGGGAGTTATGGTGCCGGCCACGGCGGCGCTTTCTTTTACTTCGGGCAGTTGGTCCAGCGTGATATGGGCTAATTGGCACAGCTTCGGATGCCACTGATGGCGCTTTTTTCGGGTGTCCAACAGCCACCAGATCACGGCCAGATCGGACGAGGTGACCAGATTCCCGGTGAGTTGATAAATGATAAAATCCTTGGCGTCCAAAAATTTATAGGTCTGGTTGAAAAGTTCTGGCTCGTGTTGTTCAAGCCAGAGGATTTTCCCGATCTGATCCTTACCAGTGTGGCCGGGACAGCCGCCGGTGATCGTCAAAAATCTCAAGAGATGAAAAATATTGTAGCCCATCACGCGCGGGGGAGTCCAGAGTTGCTCCCGGATGACATCCGCGCTACGGCTATCCAGCCAGCTTATCGAGCGCATCAAGGGCTTCCCCTGCCGATCCATGGGAATGAGGTTTTGCATCTGTGACGAGAAGGTAATGCCGACCACATCTGCCGGCGACACGCCGGATTGCTCCACTACCGCTCGTGTCGTCTGACAGACCGCGTGCCATAAATCATACGGCTCCTGTTCCGCAAATCCCGGTTGCGGATGATGAATAGGATAAAATTGTTTGGCAGAATCAATAATTTCGCCATAGACAGTCACCAGAATCGCCTTATCGCTGCTCGTGCCCATGTCATGGGAAACAATGTACTTTTCGGCCATAAATTTTCCTCTCTCCTTGCGTTGAAGTTAGCGGTCAATTGTGCAAAAATCGTTGAAACAACATGAACCCACTGGATGAAGCAAATTGGCGTAGATGAAATCTCTATCATAACCAGTCAGGCTGGTTTTTTTCTGCTACCTTGCAGCTTCATTTCTGTCATCTTTTAATGGTTAATTGGTCGGTGGATTTTGCTATGATCGTCGATGGCAAACAGACAAACTGGATGCCCATATAGGCAATGAGTTCTGTTGGCAACGAACCGCGTCCTTCGCCGGCCATTCAATCGAAATTACATTTTTCCGTCTGCATCATTCGTCAAGTTCACCCGGCCATCCGAACCCAAATATCCAGGATGGTTTTTGGTCGTTATCAGCCGCGTGAGGAAATGATGAATCTGGAAGCAACAAGAAAAATTAATTTGTGGAGGGAATGGGCGATCGAACTTTTTTCTGGAAATGAGACGCTTTGAGCATGTCACCGAACCAGCCCCAGATGCGCTGATGAAAAAGCAAGCTCGGCGGATTCGCTTCGAGAATTTCCAGCAGCGCGGTCTCGCAAGTGTCAGCGGGCGTGAACCGAAATTTCTGGCTACGATCCCACAGAATGGGAAATTCGGGATGAAATTGCACCCCCAACACATTGGGAAACTGCCGATGCTCCAGGGCTTCCACAACTTTGCCATCCAGGGAGGTTGCAATCACCCGCAGGCCTCGGCCCAGTTTGCCCGCCATCTGGTGATGAGAACTGGTCACGTAGGGCTGGTCCTGTTCTGAAAAATTGAGCACCTGAACGAATTTGCCCGAGTTGAGCAGCCGTATGGCATGCAGATTATAATGGATCAGCCTTTCCTGGGGGTAGAGATGATCGTAGGGATTATTATGCCATTTGGCCGGGGACAGCTTGAGGACATCGTCGAAGGATTTCTGGCCGTAGATTTCTGACCAGATATCCTGAATCAGCGTACCACCGGTGCCAATATTGAGGCTCTGGCAGCCCAGACAAATGCCAAGGATCGGAAAATCGGGCTGCGAGCTTAGCAGCGCCGAATAGTCTGGATCCTGCGAGCCCCCGAGTAGATGAAAAATGAACGATGTTTCCAGATAACTGCGGTATGGCGTTTCGATAACGGTGAGCAGATTGGTCTTGGCCCGGTAAATGTATGGTGGGGCATCCGCTCCGCCAAAAAAAATGATGCCATCGGAATTCTGGAAGATCAGTTGAAAATCCCGGGAACAGCCGTTTTCTTGAAACAAATTGGCCAGCTTCAAATCACCGCTGATCTGGTGAAATTTGATCCAGTCGAAATGGTTATTGCTGGCATATTCCATTGCGGAATTAATATCGATCTCCTCCTGTTCATGAAAAACGCCAATCACCACCAGGCTGTCCACATTCAGCAGATGATGGTGCCGAAGTTCAGCCAGTGCCCGCAGATTACTGATAGACGGATGGAGAATCGTCAATCGAATTTGATTGGAATCGAATGCAGCGGTATTGAAATATCTCGGTTGAGGCTGCCCCACCTGAATCATTGCCACCAATAGCAACAGCAAAAACCAGCCCTGTTTGCGAATCGAACATCGTCTCATGCTCAAGCTCCATTAGCTGATAGTTAAGCTTACTCTTCAATCTTTTCTGCGCCCTGGATCTGACCCTTGACGGTGCCGCCCTCAGCGAGATCGACGGTTACTCGTTTGGCCTCGTCGCGAACCACGATGCTGCCTTGGACGATTGAGTGATTGGTAATGCGAATTGTCAGCCGCCTCGGCGGACCCGAATGGTCCCGGCCTCTTTTCACCAGGATATCGCCGTGCACGATGCTGCTATCGGCCAGGATGATGTCGCCGTTGTAAGTAACCAGATCCCGGAGCACCGTGGTCCCTTCAAGCTCAATGTTGCTATTGACCGAGCTAATCCGGCCATCAATTCTGGCGCCCCGACGACTCCGAATCGAACCATTGATCGATTGAATATCGCCCTCGATCGTCACATCGTGCCCAATTCGGATGCTTCCATTCACGGTTTGCAATTCATAGACTTCAGCTTGTTCCCCCACTTCGATGCTGCCGTTTACCGTACGGCAAGTGCCTTGCACCAGACACTCCCGGCCGATCACAATATTACCATTGATGGTATTTAGATCGTTGCGAATTTTTTTGCCATCTTCGATTTCGATGGATTGATTAACGGTGACCTGGCAATTGGTCAGACCAAGCGTGGCGATAAACAGCCACACCATCATAGCTTTTGGTTGCATGTTTCCTTGCTCCTTCGTGATCCGTAATTGCCTTAGGGCTCAGACAATTGCGCATACTTTAGTTTTGGTTCAGGTGGCCCTGGAAAATTAGCGTTAAAAATAGCCGATCGCACTGTATCCCACCCAGTGATGGATATTATTGGGTGCGGTGGTGCCGAGGCCAATGTCCAGCGGCAATTTTCCGAGTTGATAGCTGGTGTCGTAGCGCAAAAGATAGCCCTGCAATGGTGGGTGATGCAGGTGGGTCATAAGCGCTCGAACCGTATTCAGCCCCAGCGGTATGGCGAAGCGACCGCACCATCGAATCTGGTATTCCCGGATATCGTTTTTGCCCCAAACACGATCACAGAAATCGTGGAGTCTGGTGGCAGTTAACTCGCCCGTGAGCTGCTCCCGGATCAGGCTGCTGTCTTGCTGGGTGGCTTTCAGATAACCTGCGGCATCAGCCCCGAACGGCGCCAGGTTTCTACCGCCCCAATCCTGATCGCCGTAATGGTCTCCATCGTTGGAGCAGATAAAGGCGATATCCTCTCCCAACTGCCACTGATGGTGTTTGATAATTGTGGCCAGCGCGGCGGCAAGGTGTTCGGACAGCGTTTCGATTCGCTGCCAATCCATGTACGGCACCAGGATCGAAACGATTTCCGCCTGGCGCTGATAATGCTGAATGAACGGCACAATTCCTTCCACGGAATGTTCGATGGACTGCCAAGTGTTATTGACCACGAAATCCGATTGTGATAACGATTCGATCAGCTCTTTCCGCAGCGCTGATATTTTCATTGGTCCGTATGGTGCGCGCCAGCCATCAAAATTATCGAAGATCAGCACGTTTTCAGCACCCCAATCCCGTGCCTTGTGGGCAACACCGAAAATGAGATATCGCCTGGCGCGGAGGTTTTGAAATAGGTGAACGTAGACCCGGCCGGCCAGCAGATGATCATCGTGGGGACAGATGCCTGCGATCCAGGGTCGGTCGCCGAATTGCTGACGCTGCTGCTGCAGTGCCGGCAGCTCCAATCTCTCGGCAAGCTGAACCACAGCAGCAATCTGGTCTCGGGTGAATGAAAAGCCCACGGTGTCTGCCAGGGGCCGCAGTTCACCGGTCGGCTGGGGGCTGGGCTGGTTTTGGCGCTCACATCCGATTAGGAGCAAAATGGTTGCTGCAATCCATACGTATTGGGTGATGCTACGGCGCATGATTCAATTCTCCTGAACGTAACTGTTGCCCCGGGGCGCAACGCAAAGCGTCGTCCGCAGTGGTACCGGGACAATATTGCTACTCATTCTTTGAATAATGACAGAGCGGTGTCCACATCGGACACGTCCATGATCAAAGTGATCTCTTTTCCTGCGGCGTGGCTGGCGCCATAGGCATAGGTAATGTTGATGCCCACATGACCAATCCGCTCCATGATATAAGCAATTTCGCTAACTTTATTTTCGATTTGGGTGCGAATTACGTCGCGAATTTCGGTGGCATAGTTATGATGTTTCAACACTCGCTGGGCTTTTTCGATATTCTTGACAATCAATTTGGCGCTGTCCACAAAGACGGCCATGGTTTCGATTTTGATGTTTTCCTGGGCCAGGATTGACAGCATCTCGCCCAATGCCTTGGGTCGATCCTCCAGAACGACGAAGAGTTCTCTTATTCTTTCCATCTGTTGCCTCCTTGTCTAATTCATCCGTTATTTTTTTGAATCGTTTTTCGCCACCAGAAGCCGATCAAACCTCCCAGTCCGCCCATAAATCCCCCCAGCAACAAGGTGATCAATAGCAATAGAAAAGATAGATTCGCGGGCAGCCCAAAAATCTGACCAGTGAGCTTCATGATTGAAAAAATGTGATGGGTAACTTCAGCGAGAACCAACAAGGTACACCAGGCGGCTGCCACGCCAAGAAAGCCGACTGAAAAAGCCGCCAGGGAACTGGCGACCCAAAAACTGCTGGCAATGCCGGCGACAATCATGGCCTGCCACCAGCCCATTGATTCCAGGAACAATGCCAGAGCAAACGTTAAAGCGATTCCAGTACCATATTTTTTCATCGGTGCTCCTCAGGGCTGATCACCAGTTTCGCTTCCCTCAGGCTATCTGCTAAATCGGCCATGGTTTTGGGGAACAGCAGTTCAAAATAGGCCTCATCCTGCCAGGTTGCCACAAAATCGCAGTAATGGTGACTGGTGGGATGGCCGCTCTGTCCGCCGGGATAAACGCCCCAGCCGCGAATGGGTTGTTCCAGCGAAACAATCATCCGCCAGGACGGGCCGTGATGATTGATGCGGCCATGGCCAACATTCAACGTTCCATTGCCTCCGTTATTGGGAAAGGGAGCGATGCCGAGTGGCTTGAGTTTGCTCAGATGCTGAATATGGGTCCGATGGAAGTGTTCCCAGCGCCATTGATAGACCTGCGACCCCAATTTATCGCTCAATTCAACCGCGGTTTCCCGCAGGCTCGTTCGAATGATCGCATCGCGATCTTCCGTTGTTGCAGTTCGAATATCATCAAACCATCTGGAATCAGGGGCAGTGGTGGTAATTCTTTCCAGCACATTGAGGCTGGGCCAGAGGGACGTGCTATTGGCGGTTGCTGAAAAGTGATCCTGCCAGGTATTTCGTTCGAAGCGCTGCATGAATTCATGGAAAATGGTTGCGCCAACTTCTCTTTTGCGCATTTCATAATTCCAATCGCGGAGATAAAATAGCATCGAGTCCAGCAGAGCGCTGCGGTCGGAATCGGCTGCGGCATCGAACGCGGCCAAAATATAGGGCACGAACACGCGAGCGCAAATCGAATAGGCATCGGTTTGAAAACGCATCATATCGGTGACGGCGATGGAGTCATTGCTGGCCAATAATTCATTGATGCGTCGGGCGCGATAATCCGCGGGCCAGTTCCACCCAAAATAGGGCGCCGGTTGATTCAGCGGCTGTTGGTTGGTGGAGGCCAGATAACCCTGGTTGGGATTCAAACAGGCGGGCAATTGCGCGAACGGCGTGAAGCCAATCCAGTCGAACCGATCGTCACGGCCATCGGCAAGGGTTCGTCCCAGACCGGAGCAACGAATGGGATTTTTGCCCGCGGCGTAGATAGCGATATTGCCGTCGACATCGGCATAGACAAAATTTTGGGCGGGGCAATTATATCGAGCCAGTGCACGACAAAAGTCGCTATAATCCTGGGCGCAATTGAGCCAGAAGGCTGTAATCCCCTCGAACAGCGTGTCATTTCCGGTCCAACGCATGCTAATAAAATCACTGCCCAGTGGGATAACCGGCCCGCGATGGGTATACTCCAGAATAATGGTGGTATCCGGTTCATTTTTAATACGAATGGTCTGGGAAATTTTGGTAACAGGTCGCCAGTTGTTATTGAACCAATAGTGGTCATGTTGTTGATTGTCGAAAGTCTCCCGATACCAATCGGTCACGTCCCAACCGCAATTGGTCATGCCCCAGGCGATCCGTTCATTGAAGCCGATGATGACGACCGGTGCGCCGATCAGGGTTACGCCGTAGACATTCATCTGCGGGCAGTTCAGGTGTGCTTCGTACCAAAGCGAGGGCAATTCCAGCGTCAGGTGGGGATCGTTGGCTAACATGGGTTTGCCGGTGGCGGTTTTGGCGCCGGCGACCACCCAGTTATTGCTGCCCAAGAGGTCGGCCTCAGCTCGGCGACGCAGTCCATCCGGCCAACCGTCGACGACTACTGCCGGCGGGCAGCCCGATTGGGGCGATTTGTTGGCAGAAAGCTGTGGGGCAGCCAATTGATCCGGTTCCGGGATCATGGGATATGCGATTTTGCTGAATAGCGGATACAACTCAGTCAACTCCTGGTCCGAAAACAATTGTTGCAAACGGGCGAAATCCAAATCGTCACGATTGCGACTGAGGTAGCCCATGAACACGCTGACGAGAATGGTTTTCTCCACGGTCCAGGATTCCGGCCTGTAATGCAGCAGCTTGAATTCGTAGGGAAAATTTTTATAGGTCAAATGGTCGATGAAGAGATTGATGCCATGGGTATAGGCGGAAATAAGCTGATATTCTTTGCTGGTGCGGTCCAGATTGGCCGCAATGCGCTGTGCGGTATTGGCCAGGCCCAATCGTCGTTGCTCAATATCGAGGGAGAGGGTACGGCGACCCATAATTTCGGAGAGTCGGCCGGCGGCAAATCGATGCTGGATATCCATCTGCCACAAGCGATCACGCGCGTGCAAATAGCCCAGGGCAGCACACACATCCCGCTCGTTATCGCCAAAGATATGGGGAACGCCACGGTAATCCATTAAAATATTTACTTCGGAACTGAATGCGCTGGAATAAAGCCTTGCTTGTGGCGGGATGTCATCGAGCCAGGCGACGCGCCAGAAGCCGATGCTGGGGTCGAAAAATGGACCGATCGCTGGAAAATTGCCAACGGGAGAAGATAAAAAAATTAGCAACCCAATGCCGACACCTGACAGAATGACTGCTTTGGATAACGATTTCAATCCATAAGCCTCTTGAATTAATCTCATGAACTGGTTATGATTCAGCGAAGGCTGCATCCGATCGCGGTGGTGAAATATAGAAAGAACAATTTAAAAAGTCAAGTATAAAATAAGCGGCGATGCTGGCAATGGCTTCAAACCGAAATCAGCCGCCAGAGGGTTGAGACACCAGCCCGGCATGCTGTTTAGTATTTAAACATCTTAGTTGTCACTCAAACGATGATCTTCGCCGATCGTTAGGGGTTCGACCGTTGGCAAAGAATAGCCAGCCCTGAAGCGCAGATGATTTTGTCAATTTGCCATTAAAAAGTGTTTGGTTTTAAAAAAAAGGTTGAATTTTTCATTTGAGAAATTTATATTAAAGGCTTCATTGCTAAAAACATCTTTGTCAATTGGGGGGAAAAAGGCAACGATCTCGAAGATGAAACGGTGCCTTCGCGTCTTCCCATCGAGCTGACGACGGCATTGACGTAATTCCCAGCCGGTCTGTCGACTTGCG
>CAZYNP010000020.1:0-47232 GCA_964647995.1 uncultured Cytophagia bacterium | reverse complement strand
CCCATCGAGCTGACGACGGCATTGACGTAATTCCCAGCCGGTCTGTCGACTTGCGGACCGAATGGCGACGGTTAACGCTGGGATCAACCTGGCTAAAATTGGATTTTGAATTTCTAACCGGAACCATGACGATGGAAACTGATCACTCTTGGCCCTGGAAATACTCGGAATGACACGGAATTCAAAAGATGAAAATTGTTTGCAATGTTTTTTCGAATGCTTCTTGGGCCAATTATTGATAATGATTTCAATTTTAGAATTTCAAGTGGAAAATAATCCTGGCCTGGCCATCCAGCAGTGCCGCGATTGCCAACTGGTTCGGCTGCCATCTGCGTTCAATTACGCCGACGAGCGGTTTGAGACTTAAGATTTGAAGGAAAAACATGTTCACGCGACCGGATCTGATTTTGCTTCATGCTCCTGCGATCTATGATTTTCGGCAACGTCCCAACCTGCTGGGGCCGATCAGCGATGTTGTGCCATCGACGCCGATCTTTGAGATGTATCCAGTTGGTTTCTCTTCCATCGCGGAACACTTAGAAAATCATGGCATTGGTGTCCGCATTATCAATCTGGCGTATCGCATGCTCAGCGATCAGCAATTTGATGCTGAAAAGATGATCGCACGTTTGAAGCCGCTGGCTTTTGGCATCGATTTGCACTGGCTGGTTCATGCCCAGGGCAGTCTGGAGATCGCCCGGATTTGTAAGAAATATCACCCGGATACGCCGGTGATATTTGGCGGCTATTCGGCCACCTATTTTCATGAGCAACTCATCCAGTATCCCCAGGTGGATTTCGTGGTCCGGGGGGATTCGACCGAAGAACCGCTCCGCCGGCTTCTGTGCGCGTTAAAAGAAAAAAGTGACTATTCGGCCATCACCAACCTTACCTGGCGGGATCGCCAGGGCTCGGTGCATTCGACCCCGATTTCGTATCTGCCCGAAAAGCTCGATGATTTTACCAATAACTATAAAAAGCTGTTCAAGCTGGCGGTCAAATATCTGGACTCTCGAAGCATGACCGCGATTTACGATTGGTGGCGCTACCCCATTACGGCCGTGATGACCTGTCGCGGCTGTACGCATAATTGTGTGATCTGTGGCGGGTCCCAGTATGGCTTGAAACACTACTGCGGCCGCAGCCAACCTTCTTTTCGATCGCCCGAGTTGATCGTGCAGGATATTCGCGAGATCAGCCGTTTTACCAGCGGTCCCATTTTTGTGATTGGCGATTTGAATCAAGCGGCTGGGGATTATGCGGATCGTGTGATTTCCGGCCTGGGGCGGGTCAACATCAAAAATGAACTGGTGTTCGAAATTTTCGAACCGGCGACGGAAGAATTTTATGCCAGGCTCTCGGCTGCGGTGCCCCGCTTCAATTTTGAATTTTCGCCAGAATCGCACGATCCGTTCGTCCGGCGAAAATGTGGCAAGCACTATTCCAACGAAGCTATCGAAGCCAACATCCAGTGGGCGCTGCAAAAGGGTTGCCGGAAGTTCGATATTTTCTTTATGATCGGCTTGCCCCATCAGACCGAAGCTTCGGTTTTGGAGACGGTGGACTATGCCGGGCAATTATTGGATCGCTTTGGTCCACGCGTCGTCCCGTTCATTTCGCCGCTGGCGCCGTTCCTCGATCCGGGCAGCATTGCTTTTGAACACCCGGAGCAGTATGGCTATAAAATTTTATTCCATACCCTGGAAGAATACCGGCAGGCGTTATTGAAACCAAGCTGGAAATATTTCCTCAGTTACGAAACCCGGTGGCTCAATCGCGACCAGATCGTCAATATCACTTATGAGGCAGCCATTAAGCTCTCCGCGTTAAAATTGCAATATGGCCTGCTGAGCCAGGCTGAAAACGAAAGCATCGTCACCCGGGTGGGCCAGGCCCGAGACCTGATGCGACGCATCGATGAGCTCTGTGCCGACCCGACCGAGATAAATTGTTGGCAAGAATTGCGGTCTTTGGAATTGAACATGGCCCGCCATAGCATGGCCACCATTAATGAGAAAAATGAAATCAAATGGCCACTTTTGAGCAATCGTTTGAAGATTATCAATATTATTCGAGCCATATTATTAGAATAAATCAGGAAAGGATCCGGAATGAACAAGCTGAAACTCTACCTGCTGGAGCTGCGTGCTCCTTTCTTCACGGCTACGATTGTTCCGATTATTTTGGGAACGGTTATTGCGTACGACATGACTCGAATGTTTCATGTCACGTATTTTTTCCTGGCTTTGATCGGCGGAGTATTGCTCCATGCGGGAGCAAATGTGATCAATGATTATTTCGATCATCTATCCCAGAACGATGTGATCAATCGTGAATATGTCCGACCATTTACGGGCGGAAGTCGTTTGATTCAGCAGAAGCTGCTCACGCCCACCGAAGTGCTGGTGGAAGCCATTATCTGTTTGTCATTGGGCAGTCTGATTGGATTATATTTATCCTATCACCTGGGCTGGGTCATTCTGGTGATTGGCATCTTTGGGGTTCTTTCGGCGACCCTGTACGTGTTTCCTAAAATTAATCTGGTTGGTCGGGGCATTGGCGAGGCACTGGTCGGAATCAATTTTGGCGTGTTAATGACGTTTGGTGCCTTCTATGTCCAAACCGGTACCTTTTCATGGTTGCCGATCATCGCCTCCTTGCCTGTGGCTTTGCTGATCAGCGCTGTTCTGTATATCAACGAGTTTCAAGATGCCAAAGCCGATCAGGCAGTAGGCAAAAATCATCTGGTAGTTCGACTGGGCAAGGAGAAGGCGGTGAAGGGCTATATTATCATGCTGCTGCTAACCTATGCCATTGTCGTGGTTGGCGTGGTCACGGACACGTTGCCGCCCTTTTCACTTTTGGCATTGATCACCTTACCGATTGCGTTTAAATCGATCCGAATCGCTCAAGCGAATTATGACGACAGCCTAAAATTGGCGCCGGCCAATGCCAGCACGATTATGAATCACATGTTCACCGGCTTGCTGCTAATTCTTAGCTTCGTGTTAGACCGTGCGCTGCAGTGAACGGCCAGGTCTATGAAAATTAGTTGAAGAAAGAGACCCCATGACGGAAAGTCGAAAATTGATTTTGCGGAAAGTGGGCAAAAATCGGGACATCATCAAAATCAAATTTACGGAGGCGGTTAGTCCAAAACTGGCGACAGGGTATCTAACCGCCGCCTTTAACCAATGTTTTCAACATTCCTTTTTTAAAATCATCCTGGATATGACTTACATCGATGATCCCAGCCCCACACTTATCGCCACGCTCATCGAAGCCACTGCCAAAGTGCGCTCCAAGCATGGCGACGTGAAAATAATCAATGTCTCTGACTCGGCCGAGCAAGCGATAGCAGATTTTAATGCCTATGCCTATTTATCCGTGCCGCGGGAAGATGTTGGAAAATAATTGATCCACCCGCCGTCGTAGTTCAGCCTTCTGTTAAGTGGACCATTTGGATGTAGCTTCTCGCAGGCGGATAATTCGCCAGCTCGCGCCAATGGGACTGGTTGCAGCAATTGCTTAATTCTATTCGCTGGCTGATGCATTGGATCGGTGAAACAACCTGGACTACCTTGCCCCCATTCGCCCACAAAAAAAATTTTTCATCCATCTGTAACATTTTATTCCCGGCGGTCGTTCTGTGTGTGGAATGAAGATGAACCAGAGCCAATTTAAAATGCAGGTCACGCGTTTCAAGGATGTGATCTATAGCCACGCCTTTTATTTTATGGGCAATGCTGCCGATGCGGCGGATATTACCCAGGAAGTGTTAATTAAACTGTGGCACCACCTCGAAAGAATTCCAGCGGTGGCTCTAAAAAGCTGGGTGCTTAGGGTTACTCAGAATTGCTGCATCGATTATCACCGACGGCAACAAAAAACCGCGTCTTCGTTACCATCGGTTCACGCGGATTGTATTGAGCCCGACGCCATAGCGGCAGATGGCGAGCCGAATCCAGAGGCCATTGTGATCAATCTCGATTTGCGGGAAAATATCATGAAGGCCATTCAACGATTGCCGCCGCTTATCCGACAGGTAATTATCATGCGCGAGATCCATGATCTGAAATATGAAGAGATCGCCGCCGCATTGGATATCCCGCTCAATTCGGTGAAAGTGTATGTCCATCGCGGCCGGAAACTGTTATTGCGACATTTGAAACCGTTATATCCATAAGGAACAACCAAAATGACCTGTCAGCAATGCAACGAGTTGTTGGATGATTATCTATCCGGCATGCTGCCATTCGGGAGAAAACTGGCGTTCAAACGGCACCTAACTATCTGTTCGTCCTGTCGGTCCAATGTCAGGGACAACCAGATCGTGCGTCAATCGTTGCAGCGCCTGGGTATCCAGCGCTGCCCGGATGAAGTCGTTTTGAGGGTCTTTGAGATTTTGCAGATTGAACCGAGATCGGCGTCGGTAGCTCCGTGGGTTCTTCGCTGGTCAGGGGTTACCTTTCGGTACCGATGGCGCTGGGCGCTTGCTATGGCAATAATCATTGGTGTTATTATCTTATTTTCGCCCGAGCCCAAATTCCGACCTTCGGCCGAGAAGCAATACACTGCGGCTGAAATCCAGCAAGCCAAAGACCAGGTGAAGTTTACTATTTCCTGGTTACACCAGGTTCAAACAAAAACGCTGCAGGTGCTCCAAGAAAAAATTTTGCCCGATCAGATCGTTAAGCCGCTCCGATCATCGTTGAGCACCGCATTAAAACCGCTTTTAAGTGGAGAGAAACAATGAGAGCCCATCTATTGTTTGCATGGCTGATCGCAATCCCAATATTGGCGCTAAGCCAGGAAGAAAATTACAGTCATTATCCCGGCTACGTCGATCTTTCCAGGCTGGACAATTTCAAGAATTCCAATACGACGGTCGAGATTTTCATCACCAGGCCGCTGTTATCATTAATTGCCTCGAAAAGTCAGGATGAAGATCCACCGCTGGTAAAATTGATCAACAACCTGGTGTTGATTCGTGTGGATCAGTTTTCTGTGGAACAAAAAGACACCAAGAGTCTGAGAAAATTCGTTCAACAAATCTCGGATAAATTGGCGCATGAGAAATGGGAAAAAATTGTTCGCGTACGAGACCCGGACGAGCATCTGGAATTTTTTCTTAAAAACGAAGGCAAACATGTCGCTGGCCTGCTAATCATGTCAATCAATGCCAGCGGCGAGGCGACCTTTGTGAACATCGTAGGCAAAATTGACCTGGAGTCATTGAATAAGCTCAGTCAACAATTCCAGATTCCCAAGTTAGATTCGCTGGCGGTAAAAGAAACGAAGAAATCGGGTGAATAGCCCAACGAACCGAACGTGGCTTTCGCTTGCTTGCGCCCGATCCCAACCAGGTTCACGCCCGGGGACACCTCGGTCGCTTGAGCTAATTTATCCTAACAGCTTCAAGGCGCTGGAGCGAAGGGATGCCATCGATCCCGCAGATTGCCTCAGCAGGAATGGTGGCTACCTTCGTTCCCGCTGAAAATTCCTCCCCATTCTTGCCTGAAAGATGAGTTTTTGCCCTCTATCTTTGGAATCATTGATCATGATTTTGATCATTGGCAGCGATTTTGGGTCATGAAGTCACCCATTTGCAAATTAGCCAAGCTGCGCTGATAATCCGGTATGTAAATATTTTGAATATTCTGCTTGATTTTTTGATAATTTTTTTTCAAATTATAATCCAAAATAGTAAATTACTGACCTAACCCCGCTAATTCGGGAATCAATGCCGACGGATTTTAAGGTCGAAGTTGGGTTCATTCACCAGCGGTGCAGATGGTGACCTGTCAGATAGGGGATCACCCTCCCGACATCCAGCCGCTGAAATCAGCCCGGTTCCGCGCCAGCGTGGTTCAATCGGGCTGAATGGGTGATTCAGGTAACAGTTTCTAATTGATGATTGGCTTCCTTGCACTGCTTCAACCGTTCAGAGAATCTCCTCAGGGCTGCCTCCTCGAAGCAAAAAAATAGCAGATTAAGAAGTTGTATGACGGAAAGATTGATAGCTACCACCGTATCTCCATTAGAGCAATTGATTGCTGCGGCGCGAAGCGGTGATCGTCAGGCCGAAGAAAAATTTCTTTCAAAATTAGCCGTAAGATTCAGGGCCATTATAGCACGTGAGGTTCGGTTGTTTCCGATCATCGCCGGGCGAGCTGGCATTATCGAACAGAGCGAAGAAGTCTGCCAATTAGCCCTTGCTGAATTCAGACGGCGATATCCATTGAGCCATCCCGAATGTTCCATCGCAGTGGCGGCAAATGTTTTGCGTCAAATCCTTGACAATTTCATTGCCAACTCACTGGCGGAGATCGCACGACAGGAAGGGGATCGCAACGCCGAAAATTTGCTCTTTTCGGTAATTAGAAAAAAACTCATTCAACGACTAAATCAAAAATGGAGGACCACCCGCAATGAAAAATGCAAGGAGCAATGAAGACCTGGTTCATGATGCCATGCTGATTATCCACAGCAAATACAAACAGATGAATTTTGAAAAAGGTATTTTGCCCTGGGCGTACGGGGTATTGGACAAGGTCGCGTATGGTGACTATCGACGCGATACCCGGCGACAGGGGATCCTTAACGACAACCAGGACACCCTGGTAGACATCTATGACAGCCAACCGTCAGTAGAGGAGAATGCCATCTCCTGTGATTTATTGGATGCAATCAAATTAGCCTTGGAGCAATTGAATAATACCCAGAAGATGATTTTTAAGCGGATATTGGAGGGTGATTCACGGGACAAGATACAGCAGGAATTGGGATTAAGCCGCACCGCTCTGGATGTTGCCGTGTTTCGAGGCCGGCAGAAACTCAAAAAAATACTGAAACGAGAAGGGGTTCTATAGCATGAAATGCACCAATCCCAAATTTAAAAAATTGGTCAGTCTCTACCAATTCAACCTTCTTGATGAACAAGAAAAAATTGCCGTTGAAGCGCATCTGCTCGAATGCGAAGCGTGCTTCGAGGAATTGTACTTGTTTGGTCCCGTGATCAATCTGATGGCCGAAAAGCCCGAATGTTTTGATGAGGTTTTAAAAATAAAGCCAAATTTGTTAGCAAGAGCGTTGTCATCCATAACAAAATGGTTTCACGCGCTGGAAGATCGAGCCATGTCATTCATTCAAGCGGCGGGCCGGGTGGTAATTGATTTGATCGAAATCCGAACTGTCAGAATTTTGGTGCCGGCCACTGCCGTAGCCATCGTGCTGTTATTGATTTTGCTGCCTTCGCCCAAGCGCTATTCAGATCTGGCAATCATCAATAATGCCTCCTATGCGCCGCTGCATTTCCGGGGGCTGGTCAATGGTTATTCCGCAGCGGATGAACTGCTGGATCAGGGCATCAAGCTTTACGAGCAACAGCAATACACCGAGGCAGTTATCAAATTAATGGAGTACACCAGGCAGAGAGACGATGACCCCTATGGACATTTCTATGCCGGTCTGTCGTTGCTCCACACGAATGAGTTTAACGATGCGATTGGTCATTTAAAGATCGCGGCCAATTTATCGAAAAAACAGGGCAAGGAGATATTATTAGAAAAATGCCACTGGTTTCTCGGTAATGCCTATCTCAAGTTGAATGATGTGAACAGTTCCTTGCAACAACTGCAGTGGGTGATCGAAATCAAAGGTCAATATGCTGCCGATGCCCAAAAACAGATCGAACGGATCAAGGCGTTAAGAGATAAATAAGTGCGCGTTGCCAAGGACGTTAGAAATTTTTTACCCAACCATCAATTGTTATAAATGATGCCCATGCGCCAGGCCGGGACTTCCCGTGGTCTGGCACATTTTTTTTATTCATTCCCTGGAGAGATAGATTCGATTTTGGGCCTGGAAATCCTGGTTGCCGCAATTGGAATTTTGGATATCGATTTTCCTCGAAAAGACGCGTGCGGAACTGCCGGCGAAAATCCCCAACGAATTAATGCTTGCCATTCACAATAAATTTTAATATATTGCAGTTGGAACATGGTTAAAAACCAGGCAAGTTACTTTATTGACAGCAGAGCGATTCTCTAACCCAATCTGGAGGTGCTATGCAACAATCCACTGCAGGTCTGGCTGAAAATGCCTATCGCCCCTTGAAGGAGGGCGAAAAGTATCTCCCGTTTACACCAGCTTCTTTTACCGGTCCTGAAATCTCGGTGCGCGCAGTTGCCTGGGGCCTGGTGCTGGCGGCGATTTTTACCGCGTCGGCAGCCTATCTCGGGCTCAAAATCGGCCAGGTGTTTGAGGCCGCTATTCCCATTGCCATTATTGCAGTGGGACTGAGCAGTTTCTATGCTCGCAAAAACACCATTCTGGAAAATGTGATCATTCAATCCATTGGCGCAGCTTCGGGCATGGTCGTTGCCGGAGCCATTTTCACAATTCCAGCGCTCTATATTATTCCCGGCTTGACGACCAGCTTCTGGCAAATTTTCATGGCATCGTTGTTTGGCGGTTTTTTGGGAATTGTCTTTTTGATCCCTTTACGTCGCTATTTTGTGGCGGAACAACATGGCCTGCTTCCATTCCCGGAAGCCACGGCCATTAACGAGGTGCTGGTTACCGGCGAGCGTGGAGGGGAGCAGGCGAAGACGTTGGTGATCGCGGCCGTTATCGGCGGCATCTACGACTTCGTGATCGCCACGTTTCAGCTCTGGAGCGAAGTCGTTACCACTCGCATTATCCCCTGGGGAGCGACCGTTGCCGATAAGGCCAAGCTGATCGTTAAAGTGAATGCTGGCGCAGCAGTAATGGGGTTGGGTTATATCATTGGATTGAAATATTCCTCGATTATTGTCGCAGGCAGCATGGTCTCCTGGTTGGTATTAATTCCCGCGGTCTGGTATCTTGGCAGCCATCTCGGCGTAGCGGTTTTGCCCGGAGACACCCCCATCAATCAAATGTCGGTGGAGCAAATTTTCAGCAATTACATTCGCCATATTGGCATCGGTGGCATTGCCTGTGCCGGAATTATCGGCATTATTAAAAATATCAAAATAATTGTTTCGGCGTTCTCGCTGGGCTTCAAACAGATTTTCCGGAAGTCCTCAGCGCAACAGCAAGCCGAACGAACTGATAAAGATATCCCCATGGCACTGGTAATTCTGGTCATTGCATTGACTTCCATTGCCATTTTGCTTTTTTTCCGTATCTCGGTTGTCGACAAGTGGTATATTGTGATCAGTGCGTTGCTGATCACGGTTATCATTAGCTTTCTGTTTACTACAGTCGCGGCTCGGGCGACGGCTATCGTTGGCGTGAACCCGGTTTCGGGAATGACTCTGATGACGCTGATACTCAGCAGCGTCATTTTGGTGAAGCTGGGATTGCATGGCCCAGCGGGTATGGTTTCGGCCCTGGTGATCGGAACAGTGGTCTGCACCGCGCTGTCGTCAGCGGGCTCGTTTATCACCGACCTAAAGGTTGGCTACTGGCTGGGATCGACCCCCATGAATCAAGAGCGATTCAAATTTCTGGGGATATTAGTGGCCTCCTTATTTGTTGGGGGAGTGATTTTGTTGCTGGAAAATGTCTACGGCTTTGTCAAAACGCCCGAGCACCCCAATCCAATGGCTGCGCCCCAGGGGAATGCCATGGCCGCCATCTTGCAGGTGCTATTTGCCACGTCTGCGGTGCCCTGGGGGCTTTATCTGGCTGGCATATTCATGGCGCTGACCATGGAACTAATTGGCGTGGCGCCGCTGGCGTTTGCGCTGGGGATGTATCTGCCAATTGAATTGAACACACCCTTGCTGATTGGAGGAATTATTGCTCATCTCGTCAGCAAGAGCAGCAAAGATGAACGGCTAAGCAAAGCCCGCCATGATAAGGGTACGCTAATCGCGTCGGGATTCATTGCCGGTGGCGCGCTGATGGGGGTGGTGAGTGCAATTTTAGCCTATTTCTTTGGCGATCGACTGCATACCGGTCTTGGCGAGCTGGAGATGGGGGGCTGGCATATCGGAATGATCATCAGCGGGGTGATGTTCACCTTGCTGTGTATCTTTTTATATTATTACTCGAAATCGGCCAAAGCGGAAGAATGAGCTACATGGCGGAGTAGGGCAAGGTAAGAACTTGCCCTACTTTTTATTTTGGAACTGCTTCGGAACATGTTTTGAAGCGTTTGCTAATGCTAAATGAATCCCAGGTAGCGATTGGCCTCATGGGCAAATAATAAAATTATTGAGATAATAGTGCTTTCTTTTATCGAGTTAGCATTTTATTCTTGCTAAAGAACTTGAATTGGTTTATATTATAGCCTAAATTTCTGAAATAAACCACGACGATGGAAAATGATTACCCCTTGCCCATAGAATACACAGAACGACACGAAATTCAAAAGATAAAAAGTGCTTTCAGTGTCATTTCGTGTGCTTCGTGGGGCAATTATTGATCATCATTTCCATTTTATAATTTCAGGCATAACGCCAATTTTAGCAGCAGTTGCAAGACTTCGTTGGTGAAAAAAAATGCGTCTTGCCGCCAGATGAGATGATTTGCCGATGAGAAAAAGTCAGCTAAAACATCATTGCTGGGTTTCGATGATTTTGGTTTATCTGTTGCTGTTGTTTTGCAAAAACCCATTTGCCACTCGAGAACCCGAGCCGCCAACCGAGGGCAGGACTTCCTGGCAATTGCCAACAGATCCGATCATCGTTCTCGAAAACATGAAGAATGCCATCAAAGAAAAGAATGTCGAAAATTACATGAAATGCCTGGTCGACTCCATGGCCCTGTTTCGGTTCATCCCCGGCGAGTTTGAAGCGTCTACCAATGCCGTGATTTTTGAAAATTGGAACTTATTGCATGAACAGTCTTATATTAACAAAGCGTTTGCATCGGTGCCGGATGATTCGGCGCGATCGCTCGCCTTTTCGCGTATTCAGCGGAGCGAATTCCCGGATTCCGCTCTTATTCGAGCAGATTATTCATTGAAATTAAATCATATTTTGAGCACGAGTATTCCCAGAGTGGGCAAAGGACAGGCTGATTTTTGGTTCATCCGACGCAATGGCTATTGGGTCATCCATCGCTGGATCGATTATGAGACGAAAAGCGATACCACCTTTCGGGTCCCTTCCTGGAGTACGATCAAGGCCAATTTCATTAACTAAAAAGAATTTTTATTGAATCAAATAGCTCATGGCACGCAGAAAATCCTATCGACCTCGGCCCATAAAACGCAAAAGCGCCCGCGAAACACTGCGGCGGCAGCGACCGCGCAAAGATAAAACATCGCTGGCCACGCTCTCCAGGGCCTTGCGGCTGATCATTTTATTGGGCCTTAGCGGTTTTATTATTTATCGGCTTTTCATCATGGAACCGCCGCGGCGGCATCAGTCGGTCGCTCCGAAAAAACCGCAACCAAAAGTCGAATTGCTGCCCATCGATACCACCAGCGCTGATTCTGCCGAAACGAAGATCAAGCTGAGCTCTTTGCCAAAAAGCGAAGCCCTGGATCGGATGTTGGCCCAGGTCTTTGATGAATTCAACCTATCGAATTCCTGGATTGTTCGCAGTGGCAACCTTCTCCGCATCCAATTGCCGGCTGATCTGCCTGCGGTAACCGTCATCTGGGAGATCATTCAGCGAGCGCAGGAACTGGATTTGAAAGTCATCAAATCCGAGGAGGATCTGAGGGGCAATCGTGCCACGATTGCCATCGGCAAGGGCCGCGAGGTGATGGCAACGCTCATTTTTACCTCCAATCCCTCTCTCAAGCGCCGGGCAGGGAAGATCGCCATTATTATTGATGATTTTGGGTATGCTAATAATAAGACCGCCCGGCAGTTTTTAGAGCTGAAATATCCCATTACCCTTTCGATCATTCCCGGACAGAAATATTCCACAGAAATGGCGGAGGCAGCCGCGGCTGCTGGCAAAAAATATATGGTTCATTTGCCGATGGAGGCGGTGGAGGAAAAAGTCGAGGATTCAGATTACACCATCTACACCGATCTGTCGGATGGCGAGATCGCGGCTCGTGTGCGCGGGGCATTGGATTTGCTGCCAGGTGCCATCGGAGTGAATAACCACATGGGATCGCAAGCGACGGCCGATGCCCGGGTGATGAAGGTGGTTTTGAATACGCTGAAATCTCGAAATAAATTGTTCGTCGATAGCCGCACTACCGCAGAGAGTGTGGCGCCGCAAATCGCGCGTCAGCAGCAGTTGCAATTTCTCAGCAATGATGGTTTTCTGGAACGAGATCGAAGTGAAAAAGAGGATTACATTCAGAAAAAATTAGCGGCGGTAGCCCGACTGGCCAGCAAGCGTGGTCGTGCGATAGTGATCGGCCATCCTTACAAACAGACGGCTCGAGCGCTGATGAAAGAACTCCCGCGACTGGAAAAGCAAGGCTTCGAAATAGTGTCGCTGACAGAAATAGTTCATTAGCAGTTGGGCATGCTGGAAATCACGCTCTGGCGATTATGATTCAGCTACAAGTGATATTCATCGATTTCATCCATTTATGGCGGAGGAAAATATGGTTCGATTAGGAGTGAATGTGGATCATGTGGCCACGATTCGAGAAGCACGGCGCGGCCGGGAACCTGATCCGATCGCGGCGGCGGTATTGGCGGAACTGGCCGGCGCCGATGGCATTGTTTGTCATCTACGCGAAGATCGGCGACACATCAAAGATCGCGATTTGACGCTGTTGCGGCAGGTGGTTAAAACACACCTCAACCTGGAAATGGCAGCCACCGAGGAAATGATCAAAAAGGCAATTTCAGTATTGCCCGATATGGTGACGCTGGTGCCCGAACGTCGTCAGGAATTGACTACCGAAGGCGGACTGGATGTAACCGCTAATTTTGATTTCTTGGAGGAGGTTACCTCGACGTTGCGCGCCAATAACATCGTGGTGAGCTTTTTTATTGATCCCGATATTCATCAAATCAAGGCCGTGGCCAAACTGGGCGCCGATTATGTCGAACTTCACACCGGTGGTTATGCCAACGCTCAGGATCTCAATCAGGTGGTGGAAGAACTGGAACGCTTGCGTTCCATGGCCATGGCAGCATCGAAATTAGGCCTGGGAGTCAGCGCGGGGCATGGATTGAATTATCAAAATGTGGTGGACATTGCCCGTATCAAGCAGGTGGAGGAATTGAACATCGGCCACTCGATTGTATCGCGCGCCGTATTGGTGGGAATGGAAAAAGCCGTGCGGGATATGATTGCCTTGATCCGGTAGGCTTTGGTACCGGGGACGGTTAGCCGGAAGCGATTCGGGCACGGAAATAATGTCGAACCAGTTCGAAGGATTTGAGTCGTGCATTTGCATCAAATTGAGCATTAGAAGGAGAAAGCAGCATGGGTAAGGCAACGTTGGCCATTGATGGGCATGTTCATTTGTATCCAGTTTATGATTTACCAGCCGCAGTTGCATGCGGGGTGCAAAATTTAAGAAATCAAGCTAAAAAGTTCAACTCGGAGGTGATACCAGTTTGGCTGTTGGCGGAAAGATCGGACGCCAATTTTTTCGAACAAATTTATCGCAATCCGGACCAATTTAGCCGTGCGGGACTAAAATTCAGCCAGGGCAAGGATGATGTAACGATTACGGTTGCCAGGGATGGCGCGGTGATGTTGTATCTTTTTGCCGGTCGGCAGTTGGTTACCAGCGAAGGGCTGGAGGTGCTGTCGCTGGTATCCAATTTGAATATCCCGGATCGCCACCAATCAATGGACCAGGTCATTCAGGCGGTGAAAGATTCGGGGGGCATTCCCGCGCTGAATTGGGCGCCGGGCAAGTGGTTTTTCCAGCGGGGCCAGGTGATTGCACGACAAATTGCGACACGATCAGTCGATGAAATTTTTATTGGTGAAACAACGTTACGACACACCCTCTGGCCTGAGCCAAAATTAATCCAGAAGGCAAGAAAGAAAGGATTCCCGATCATCGCCGGTTCGGATCCACTGCCATTCCCTGGCGAAGAGCAGGGTATCGGTAGCTACGGGTTCTTGATCGAAGGCGAATTCGAACCTGAGCAGCCATCCCGATCCTTCAAAAATTTAATTTATCATCAGCGCAAATCCATCCGGATTATTGGAAAAAGAAATAATGTGTTCACGTTTGCCCGCCGGCAGTATAAAATCATGATGGAAAAAAGGAGCCGGGAGTAGAAATCAAAATCAATCCCGCAACAGCCGACGTTCCCGGCGGATGCGCCACCTCGATGGGTGTCGGCTTTATTCCAACAAGGGTGTTCGTTCGTAACGATCCATCTCAAGAGTCCATCAGCGGATTGAATCAAACTACCCGCATCGGGTAGGGGCGGCGAGGTCGTTGGCAGGATTTCTTACGGATTGGCAAAGCATCGAACTTGTGAATTACCTTTCAAGCGGAGTGGTTCTTATGAAACAGGATTTAATCAAAATTTTTCCAGAATTCAATCTAATCAACAACGAAGACCTTCGGGAAAAAACCATCGCCGTCTGGCAGGAGGCCATCGAACGCGGCGGTTGGCAAATATCTGATCTGGCAAAAATTCCGTTTACGCTGCTCATCCCCAATTGTCCGGTCAACATTATCGATCATACCCGCGGTGTCACTCAGGTGGCAATCGCATCTGCCAAAAAGCTAAGGCAATTCAATAACGGTAGCTATCAAATTGATGATGATTTGTTAATTGCCGGCGGTTTGCTGCATGATGTGGGCAAGATTTTGGAGTACAAAAATACCCCTGAAGGCATCAAGAAAAGTGATACGGGCAAATTGCTCCGCCATCCATTCAGCGGTGCCGGGCTGGCTCTGAAACATGGTTTGCCCGAGAAAGTGGTGCATATCATTGCTGTTCACGCCAAAGAAGGCGATGGTGGGTATCGCTGCCCGGAGGCGGTGATTGTGCATCATGCCGATTTTATGAATTTTGAACCAATCAAAAATTGATGTTAGTTTTTCATGAGACGATGTACGATTCGCTGTGGCCAGCGGTCGGTTGCTAAACTGAGTGCAATTAGAAAACTGTGTTAGGTTGCTTCGGCCCGAGGCGTGATTGGTGAATTTAGCGATCTTGGAAGGAAAAAAGATTGAATATTCAGGCGGTGTTGTTTGATTTTGACGGTGTCATAGCTAATACTTTGACCTATCATGTGCAGGCCTGGCAGCAAGTTTTTGCTGTTTATGGGGTGGAAATTCTGGCGGAAGATGTCTGCTTGCTGGAAGGGCAACTGGCAGAGGATATTGGGCGTCAGTTGGCCGAACAAAAAGGCGTATCCTTGAGCGAAAATACGCTAAAGGAGATGGTGCGGCATAAACGAGCCATTTACAATCAAATCACTCAGGCCATGGTCTATCCGGCAGCGCGGCGATTGATTGACTATCTGAAGGCAAATTCTATCAAAATTGCACTGGTCACCGGTGCCTTGCGGCCGAATGTAGAAACAGTGACCGGGAAGGAATTCCTGACGAAATTTGATGCCATCATCGCTGGCAATGAAGTCGCCAGAACCAAACCGCATCCGGACCCCTACCTGGCTGCGGCTCAAAAACTCAATGTTCTGCCGCAGCATTGCCTGGTCATCGAAAATGCGCCGCTGGGGATCCGTTCGGCCAGGCTGGCGGGGATGTTTTGTGTGGCTCTGAAAACGACCATTCAAAATGAAGCCCAGTTGCACGAAGCAGATTTGATTGTGAATGATTTGGCTGATTTGCTTCAGACTAATTTGCTGACCCAGATATTCGGTGCGGAGCCGAGCGGTCAGATAAAGTCATCTGGCGCATGAGGTGAGCACCAATGGCCGGGTACATGATCGCATGCGCACTGTGCACCGATGTTCAGTACAAGAGTTCATACTATTCCCTCAGACGCGGCAGAACCAGAAACAAATTTAGCTCACCCAAATGGTCCTCGCTCCAAAATTCATTTAAGCCTTTTTGGGGTCGAAGTCCTGCTTTTGAATCCTAAAAGCTGGTGCGCGTTGGGCAAGAATTTCATTGGCCAGGGACTAAAGAGTAAAATGTTTGCCCATGGCGCAAGTAGCTTTCTGGTCATAAAATTGGAACACGCCGAAAAAAAATATTAAACCTGAAATTCCAAAATAGAAATGATGGTCAATAATTGGCCTACGAAACACACGAAAAGACACTGAATGCAATTTTCATCTTTTGAAATCCGTGTTGTTCCGCGTATTCCGTAGGCGAGAGGTGATCATATTCAGTCATCATGGTTCATTATCGAAATTTGGGTTAAAATTTAATTCCGCATCCAGGATTTTTTCGGTTCTGGCTTGTCCTGGCCAGGTTCATGCCAGTTGCTTTAGCGCCGGTCAGGCCAGGATGTTGTCAAAATTTCATCAATGGTCTGACCCAGGCGGGGAACTTTTGGGAGCAAGCGATCATAAAAAAGGTGGCTTCGATTTTAGTAACCGATCAATTTAGCCGAGACATCGCAAGTAAGAAGCTCGGCTTTTTACATTTTTTGAGGAATTCCAGAATTGGTGCGCATCTACTCAGTCCTTCTCATGTTAATTTTGTTTGCTAACTTTTCCTGTGATCAGGAAAATCCCGTTGAGCCGGATAGCTTTGCGCCGGCACTATCCAATCTGACCGTCCCCGATACAATTTTTACCCAAACCAACCAGAGCTTTCTTGTCGCCGTCAAAGCCGCCGATGAAAATGGGCTGAATGATATCGATAGTGTGGCTTATCAAATTGCTAAGGCCAGCGGCCAGGTCGTGGTCACGGGCATCATGTTTGATGACGGCAATTATGATAGTCATGGCGACAATATTGCCAACGATGGGAAATATTCGCACCGGTTGAAATTGGATGTGGCGGAGGGTGACTACCGTTTTCGAGTACAGGCCGTGGATCGCGCCGGTTTGCGAAGCAATATATTGGATAAACAATTTTACGCCCGTATTGGAGTGATCAATCGGGCGCCGGTCCTGGTGCAATATCGCCTGCCAGATTCGGTCTACGTGGATGAGGTCGTACCGTTTTTCATTGCTGTTCGAGCTGCGGACCCCGACAGTCTGGATATCATCGCCCGGGTGGTCTATGAGATCTGGGGACCGACCATTTCGGAATTGGCCGAGGCGGGGGTTTTGAATGATGCTGGCGCCAATGGGGATAGCCTGGCCGAAGATGGCATCTTTTCCATAGCCACAACCACTCGCTTTGCCGAGTGGAAATTTGGATCCTATCATCTGATGGTGCAAGCGTACGATGGCCGCAACGCGGCGAGCAATGATCTCTATAAAATTTTGCCCTGGGCAAAAATTCGGGTCGGCGTTGCCCCACAGATCATTGCGGTGAGCGCACCGGATACCATTCAGTTGCCTGCTGCGGGGGATAAATCGTTTCTGTTAACGGCTAACGTGACGGATGCTGACAACAACCGTGATATTCATGAGGTCTATTTTGATACTTTTCGACCCGATGGTTCGGCCTCCAGCGGCAATCCCTTTAAAATGTATGACGATGGCACCAGCGGCGATCTCACCGCCGGTGATTATATTTACTCATTGAAAATTTTTATCACCTCCCAAAACTCACCCGGCAATTATCGTTTTGAATTTCAAGCGCGAGATTATTCCAGTTTGCTCAGCAACAAAATCATTCACATAATCACGGTGATCAGATAGCATGAAAAAAAAGATAATTCTTCTTTTGATGATTTGGATGATTCTAATCACTGCCGGCCACAGTCAATGGCTGCCGAAGCGTAGTTACTCCTTCGATTCCGAACCGCTGTCCGGGCTGAAAAGCAATAGCGTGACCGATATTATCATCCAGGATGAACAAACCATCTGGATTGGGACCGGCGAGGGACTATCCAGGTCCACCGATAGCGGTCAATCCTGGGTCACGTTTACCGAGAAAGATGGACTGGGCCGGGGAGGTGTCTCCGCAATGGCCATGTGCGGCTCGATCATCTGGGTGGCCACCGCGTTTGATAGCCTGGTGGCCAATGGCGATCACCTGCCCGCTGGCGGTGGCCTTAGCTATTCCACCGATGGCGGCCAAAATTGGACTCATATCCCGCAGCCACTGCCCAATGGCGATTGGACGCTGGTTCAAAATGTGACCTACGATATCGCCATTATCGACTCGACGGTGTGGATAGCCAGCTTTGGCGGCGGGTTGATGAAGTCTTCGGATCTGGGGCAAAGCTGGGTGGTTCGTCCGCCCGATGACTACAATTTCAATCCGGATAAGTACCTGAACCACCGCGTGTTTTCGTTGTTGGCCGTTGGTGATACCTTATGGGTGGGTACGGCCGAGGGCATCAATGTCTCCTACGATGCTGGTAAAACCTGGACGACCCAATTCACTCATCAGAATCAGGAGCAGCCGATCTCGGGCAATTTTGTAGTGTCGCTGGCGCGACAGGCAATTGGCAATCGTCAGATTATCTGGGCGGGCACTGCCAATGCCGAGGGCAGCGATGAATTTCGGGCGACGTCCTGGACCGAGGATGGGGGACGGACCTGGAAAAATGCGCTGCCGGGAAAATTTGCCTGGAATTTTGCCTTCGATGGGAATGCGGTTTATGCCTGCACCGACAGTGGCCTCTGGAAATCTCCGGATGCTGGAGCAACCTGGGATGTTTTTCCCCAGATCATCGATCCCGATAAGCAGGAGAAAGTCTATTCGATTGAGTACTATTCTGCCGGAATCTCTCCCTCCAAGAGACTATGGGTAGGCACCGCCGATGGCCTGGCCACCAGTGCGGACAATGGATTGCACTGGGCGATCCTGAGGGCATTTGTAGAACCGGGCGTCGCTGGTGAACCACAGGTCTACGCCTATCCCAATCCATTCTCACCGCTGCGCCATAATCAAATCGGCGGTGATGGTTACCTTCGTTTTCAATTTAAAACCAAATCTGCCACCAGCGCCAAAATTCGCATTTTCGATTTTGCCATGGACCTGGTAACGACGATTGATGAGGGCAAAACGTATCCGGCCGGCGACTGGGCCATCGCCTGGAATGGCAAAACTGCAGATGGAAAATTGTTAGCCAATGGGGTTTATTTTTATCAATTGGACTTAGCGGGCGAAGGGAAACATTGGGGGAAGATTATCATCATTGATTAGCTTATCGAATCCAAAATTGCACGTTCACCAATCAGGCCAGAGTCTGATGAACGCGAGTTGATAGATGATGATACTATTCTTCGATAGGAACTGAGAGCGATCATCGGCGCTACCGAGCTGTGCACAAGTACAAGAACGATGATCGACAACTAATTTTAGCAGAGCCAATTTTAAGGAAATTTTCAATGATGAAAAATATCACCTTCATTCTGTTGTGGTGCAGTTTAGTTTTGGTCAATTCCATTGCGACGGTCTACGCCGACGACGGCATTCTGGCCGGCGCATTTCTGCGAATGGGATTGGGCGCTCGGGCCAATGCCATGGGCGGCGCGTTTACGGCCTTAGCTGAAGGCCCCGAAGCTGCCTACTATAATGCCGGCGGTGTACCATTCATCACCGCGCGGCAGGTGGCACTGGAATATCGATTCTTGTCGTTGGATCGAAATTTCAACTATATTGGTTTTGCCACCGGCATCCGGCCCAAGGCGGCTGAGGATTCCACCGAAGTAGCCCTGAATGGCGGGCTTGCCTTG
This sequence comes from uncultured Cytophagia bacterium, assembly GCA_964647995.1. GTDB lineage: Bacteria > Zhuqueibacterota > Zhuqueibacteria > Thermofontimicrobiales > Thermofontimicrobiaceae > Thermofontimicrobium_A. The sequence continues at coordinate 27,621 of CAZYNP010000020.1, read as the reverse complement.
AGCTGGATTCACGCGGGGGTCGATCAGATCGATGGCCGTGATTTTGCCGGCAATCATTACCAGACTTTTTCCAATGCGGAGAATGCGTTCGCCCTTTCCTTCGGCGTCATGCCGCTGGAGATTCTGGCGGTTGGTTTTACGGCCAAAGTGCTCTACAATCGTTTTCCCAATCTGGGTGATAAGGACGCTACGATTTCCGATACCGGTTTGGGTGTCGATCTTGGCATCTTATTAAAACCGCTACCATACCTCTCCCTGGGGCTGGTCGTGAAGGAAATCAATGCCAAATACAATTGGAAAACGGACAAGGTTTGGGAAAAAGATATTGATAAAATCGATCGCTTTCCGACAACCTATCGAGCGGGAATCGCTTGCCGCTATCCCTATCCCTGGTTGCTCGTCGCGGTGGATATCGAGAAAAATAATCAGCAAGATTGGAAGTATTTTGTCGGCACCGAAGCCCTGGTTCAAAGTAAATTCGCCGTGCGCGCGGGATTGAATAACGGTTCGCCAACGCTGGGCGGTGGTTATCAATTTCAACTCTTTGCCAGACCCGTACAGATTCAGTATGCTTTTGTGACCGAAAAATACGACGTAGCCGGTGAACATATCTTTTCCTGGCATTTTCAATTTTAATAGAATTTCCAGCAGAATGGTTTTAAGTTGACTATTATTTAGTGGGAAAACGTATGAACTGTCCATTTCGATATCGTCTGGCTGCGGTGTTGCTGCTTTTGCCAGTAATGATGGGGAACGCGGTGGCTGGGGAAAATCCAGCCAATTCGGGATTTGCGTTTTTAAAATTGGGCGCCGGCAGTCGCGCTGCCGGCATGGGCGAGGCGATGACCGCCGTGGTGAGAGATGCCAGTGGCGCCTATTGGAATCCTGCCGGCCTGACTCAGTTGAACCGCACCGAGCTGCATTTCACTCATAACAGGTGGTTGCAGGGCATTTCCAATGAGTTTGTGGCCGTGGGTTTTCGGCTCGGGAGCAATGCATTGGGGCTTAGTTTTATGTCCAATGCGGTCGATGGGATTGAGCGTCGTACGCAGGCGTCCACAGAACCTTTGGCAATGCTCAGTACGCACGATATCATGTTCGGTCTATCCGTTGCCAGAAGCTGGGGCAGTCGGCTGCATTATGGTTTGACGCTCAAATATTTGTATCAAAAAATTTACATCGAAAGTAGCAGCGGGATTGCTGCCGATCTGGGGCTACAATACCAATTGCCCATCGCTGGTTTCCGGGCAGGGTTGGTCCTGCAAAATTGGGGTTATGTGACCGCTTTGAAGAGCGAGACGACCCGTCTGCCACAAACCGTTCGGCTGGGCGTCGGCTATTGGCTGGCCGTTCCTGGGGGCGATCTGACTGCTGCGCTGGATTGGGTAAAAATTATCAGCAGCTCGTCGCACCTGAATTTCGGCGTGGAATATAATTTTTCAAAATATCTGTCGCTGCGAACCGGCTATCAAACGGGTTTCGATGACAAAGGGCTGCATGTCGGCGTGGGCTTCCAATTCGATCGCTACGGGCTGGATTATGCCTACGTGCCATTTGGCTCCGATTTGGGCCAGTCCCATCGCGTGACGGTGGAAATTGGATTGTAACAAACACAAGGGATGTGCGATTATGAAAGCTCCATTTTTCGTCTTATGGGTGATAGTGCTATCCGGGTTTATGCTGCTGGTTGGCTGCGGCGAAAAAAAAGAATCTCAGACGGGCGCGTTGAAAAAAAACGAAGACGTTCAGGTGGATCAATCAACGCTGGTCATTAAGCCCAAAGCCTTCAATTATGATTCGCTGCGCGTCGTGATTGCTACACTGCTGGAGGCGGTGAAGGCCAATCCCGATAATATCGACGCACGGCAACGCCTGGTAGCCACCTGTTATGATACGACCTGGGAGACGATCGTTGCTCCTGGTATTGGTAAGCCGTCGCAGCAACAGCAAATGGAAGCAGTGGCCCAGAAACAGGCGGAACAGGCCGCAATTGCCGACGCCTATCGCTGGGCCATGTATATTAAAAAATGGCATCACGATCCATCAACCCCGGATTTTGGTAGCATCAGCGGGGAAATTCGTGGCGGACGCATTGTCTCCCGGCAAACCCTGGCCGATCAGTCAATTTCGATCCTGCTGGAAATAAAATCGTCCGACATCCCTTGATCGCTGTTCCGCAATGACTGTTATTGATCGTCAGTTGGAAAAATCCCCAGAGGCGCCGCAAGCTTGCTGGGGTTTTTTATTTTTAGAGATGGCTCTTCTGATGAATGCGCGCGACATTCGCTTGCATTTGTGCCAAAAAGTTATATATTATAGGCGTTCAAAAGGTCAGTGGAGCATCCTGGATCGTTGAAAATGGCAACCGAAGATTCCGTTCTGCTGCGAGTGCAGCAATTAAAAAAGTATTTTCCGCTGCGATCAGGCATCATGAGCCGGATTACAGGACAGGTGCATGCAGTGGATAATGTCAGCTTTGCGCTAAAAACAGGCGAAACCCTGGGACTGGTCGGCGAATCGGGCTGCGGAAAATCGACGGTGGCCCGCCTGCTGTTGCGCCTGATCGAGCCTACTGCTGGCGAGGTGATTTTTGATGGGAAAAATATCTATGCCCTGGACCGGGCTGAGCTTCGACAATTGCGCCGGCAGATGCAAATTATCTTTCAGGATCCCTATGCTTCGCTAAATCCCCGGATGACGATCATGGAAATTGTAGGTGAAGCACTGTCGTATCACAAAATTGCTACCGGCAAGGAAAAAAAAGAACGGGTACAGCAACTCCTGGCGCGCGTGGGCCTGCGGCCCGAACATGCCCATCGCTATCCGCATGAATTCAGTGGCGGCCAGCGGCAGCGAATCGGGATTGCCCGCGCCCTGGCCTTGAATCCCAAATTTATTATCGGGGATGAACCGGTCTCGGCACTGGATGTTTCGATTCAGGCTCAGGTTCTAAATCTGCTGCTGGAATTGCAGGCGGAGTTTCATCTGACCTACTTGATCATTGCGCATGATTTACGGGTCGTTGAGCACATCTCGGATCGTGTGGCCGTGATGTACCTGGGCAAAATTGTCGAGCTGGCCGAGGCCGTGGAAATTTATCGGCAGCCATTGCATCCCTATACCCAGGCGTTGCTATCGGCCATTCCGGCCCCCGATCCGAAAGCGAAACGGCAGCGTATCCTGTTGCCCGGGGAGATTCCGTCACCGATTTCGCCGCCATCGGGATGCCGCTTCCACACCCGCTGCCACTACCGAATGGATATCTGCGATCGGGTGGAACCAGAATATCGGGAAGTGGCGGCGAATCATGCGGTAGCCTGTCATTTGATCTAATTCAGCCAATCGGCGGTAGCCGATGGGCTCAATGGATCATTGCTGGAAATGTTAAGCGACTAAACGAGGGCGATTACAACAAAATCGATCTATTGGTATGGGTGTTAGAGCCAGTAAAAATCGCAGACGACGCATGCAACAATTGTTGCGCGTGCTGGAGGGGAAGAAGACCGCGCTCATTGTGAGCCACACCAATCCCGATCCGGATACTATCGCCAGCAGCCTCGCGCTACAATACTTTATGGCAGAAGTCGCTGGCATCAAATCGGTGTTGGCCTTCGATGGTATGGTGGGCCGGGCTGAAAATCGTGAGCTCCTGGAATATCTCAATCTAAATCTCATCTTATTGGAGCAAATAGATCCCCATGATTTCGACTTGATCGCGCTGGTAGATACCCATCAGGGGATGGGTAACAATCCGCTTTCGCCCGAGATTGCGATCAGCATTGAAATCGATCACCATCAAACCAATCGTGACGGCGGCGTTCGAGCGGATTTCAGTGACATCCGCGAAGACTACGGTAGTACGGCCACGATGATGGTGGACTATTTGCTGTCGGCAGGTTTGAAAATAAGCACCAGGTTGGCCACCGCGCTATTCTACGCGATCAAAGCCGAAACCCAGGATCTGGGGCGGGAGGCCAAAAAGGCTGATCAGAAGGCATATTTTACCCTCTACCAGCTCATTGATTTTCGCGCGCTGGCCAAAATACAGCGGGCCAGCGTGGTGCCGGAATATTTTCAGGACATGAGCCGCGCCATCCGCCGGACGATCGTGGTGGACGATGTGGTGATTTCTACGCCGGGCAAAGTGGATAGCCCCGATATGATTGCGGAAATGGCGGATACGTTTCTGCGATTGCAGCATGTGCACTGGGCTGTGGTCATTGGTTTTTTTGGTGATCACATGTTTATCTCGGTTCGAACCAATCAGCCTGAGTGTGATGCCGGCCAATTGGTAAAAAAAGTCGTTGCCAGGTTGGGCACGGCCGGGGGCCACGATATGACTGCCGGCGGCAAAATTTATTGTGAAGATAATTACAAAAAACAATGGCTATTAAAAGAGCGAATAAAAAAACGTTTTCTAACTGAATTCGGATTCGATCGTCGGCGCAAAGGAAAAAAACTGCTGGCCATGAAATCTCCAGATTCCGGCCTGTTGCTTGATAAAAATGCACGATCCCGTTCAACTTAGAAACCAGTTCTCGCCAAGAGTGGTTAAAGAGAACAATGAACCGAGCAGGCAATTGACAATAATAATAAGAATTGAGTGATTATGACCCCAAAGGAATTGGCGATTCTCGCCGCGCAAAGCGCCGGTAAATTGGTTCGGACCAGTATTGGCACGATTACCTCAAACGATATCCAGGATAAACGCCCATTTGATTATGTTACTGCCGTGGATAAGGCCTGTGAGCGTTTGATCATCGATTTGATTCGGAAACACTATCCGGAGCATGAGATTCTGGCGGAGGAGTCTGGCAATTCGCCTCAGAAAAATTCATTCCGCTGGATTATCGATCCCCTGGACGGGACCACCAATTTTATCCACCATTTTCCGCATAGCGGCGTTTCCATTGCGCTGGAGCAGGAGAACGAAATCATCCTGGGAGTGGTCTATGATCCGTATCGAGATGAACTATTTTGGGCCGAAAGGGGGGGCGGTGCTTTTTGCAATGGTAAACCCATCGCCGTCTCCAACCACGCCAGGCTGAGCCATTGTTTGATTGCAACCGGCTTTCCGTTCAAAAACAAAGAGCTTGTTGACCGGTATCTATCGGTTTTAGCAGCGATATTTATGGCGGTCAGTGGGATTCGGCGAACCGGCTCGGCGGCATTGGATTTGACGTATGTTGCCTGCGGCCGTTTCGACGGCTTTTTTGAGCTGCAACTCAGTCTCTGGGATATTGCCGCGGCTTCGCTTATTGTGCAGGAGGCTGGCGGCAAAATTACTGATTTTGAAGGGCATGAAAACCGCTTGCAATCGGGCAATATCATCGCGAGCAATTCTTTGATTCATCAGTTCATGTTGGCTGAAGTTCAAAAAATATTTCCTACTAATCCATAATCCAGGCCGCATCTCATCACCAGGACGGCGGATCTGTTAGAAAAAAAATTAGGTTGAGAACGAGCGGCATGATTCAAATTGATGGCGCTGCTGGTGAAGGTGGGGGGCAGGTCCTGCGAACCGCACTGACGTTGTCGTTGCTCACCGGTCAGCCATTTGAAATCTCTAATATCCGCGGCCGGCGGCAACGTCCGGGGCTGATGGCGCAACACCTCAAATGCGTGGAGGCTGCCATGATGGTGGGACATGGTCAGGCGACGGGCAATAAAATCGGTTCCATGCGGCTCCTGTTCCAGCCCGGCACGATTACCGCCGGCGAATTTCACATTGATATTGGAACGGCTGGCTCAACTTCGCTGGTTTTGCAAACGGTATATTTGCCATTGGCCCGGCAGCCCCAGCCCTCAACGGTGACCATCACCGGAGGCACCCATGTCGAATGGAGCCCTACCTTTCATTTTCTTTCTCTGCATTGGGCGAAATTTATGTCTGATCTTGGCCTGCCGCTACGTCTGCACCTGGAGCGAGCAGGTTTTTACCCCCAGGGCGATGGCAAGATGCGTGCCGAAATTATGCCCGCACGCAAGCTGCAATCGCTCCAGCTCATTCAGCCCGGCGAGCTGAAAGGAATTACCGGCATTTCAGCCGTCGCAAATCTGGATCTGACCATTGCCGAACGCCAACGAAGCCAGGCATTGAAGCGACTGGAACGCTCAGGCCTGGATGCTCAGATCGCCATCGAAAAGATGCCTGCTCGCTTCAAGAGCACGATGATGCTCCTCCTGGCAAAATTCGAGCATACCCAGGCTTGTTTTACTGCATTGGGCGCGATTGGCAAGCGCGCCGAAAGGGTGGCCGATGAGGCCGTGGAAGAATTGCTGGTTTTTCTTCAATCAACGGCTTGCGTGGATAAATATTTAGCCGATCAGTTGATTTTGCCGCTCTCGCTGGTGCCGGCGGCTTCCACCTATTCCACTTCCGCCGTAACCAATCACCAACTCACTAACGCAGATGTCATTAAACAATTTTTGAATGTCGACATTCAGATCTCAGGCGCGCTAAACGGTCCAGGCCGGGTGACCATTGTTGGCCAGACGTTGATCTGAAAATCTGAACCCGAAAGACCGCATCGTGACCGGTCAGCGGATCCTGGCTGGCTGCGGCAAAGGGGGCTGGTATTTTTTGACCTTCACTGCCAAGGAGTCCAGACGTTCACGAGCTTGAGGTAGGTCTGGTAATAGCGACAGCGTTTTTTGATACATGCGTTTCGCCACATCCCATTCGCCAAGTATCTCATAATTAATTCCCAAAGCAAAGTACGCGGGCGCATAATCCGGTTTTTGCGCCAACGCTAAATTCAAGGCATGAATTGCTTCCTCATACTCCATTTTTTGATAGTAAATTTTCGCATTTTCTACCAGCTCGGCTGGTGTTTGCGGCTCGGAAATGAGCTGTGGATCATAATAGGCATCCAAAAATCGCTGGGCGCCCCGGTCGAACCGATTTCGTTGGATCACCTGTCGATACAACTTGAGGGCCTTCTCGGTTTCACCAAAGAGCTCATAGCCCAGGGCAACGAACACTTGATCGCTACTCTGGTAATAATTTTCGATAATGGCTTTGGTAAATTCTCGTTCGCTATATTGGGAGTGAATATTAATCAGATAGGGATAGATCGATTCGCGATAGCTGGCCAATAATTGCAAAATCTGATAGGAATTGACAGGGGCATCGGTGGTACGAGGGGTTGAAAATTCCAGATGCGGAAAATTATCGGTATTCACCTGCACTTCTTTGGAGAGCTGAGCCAGAACTTTGGGTCCCATTACAAAGCAATCCAGAATTTCATAGATATTATCCAATCCAATGCGATTCAGGTTGGCCGGCAGCAACTGATCCTTCAGCCGCTCGTCCAGTTGGCGAAAATTGAGCTGAAAATCTCCTCCGGTCCGGCCAATGAGTACGGCGTAGGGCGCGACGGAATTATTGACGTACCAGAGGCTGGTATTGGGAAAAACTGACTGGAAGGTGCGCACTATAATCCGAAAATCTTCCAGCGAAATTCGGGTGATCGGAAGCCCGCTGGCCATGATGCCTCCGGTTGTGAGGTTCTTTTTGCAAGAATTGAAAAAATTTCGGCTGTAGAAGCGGGCGTTGTTTTGCACCGCTGGATGCACCAGATCGTTGATAATCACATCGTATTTCTGAGACGTGATGGCGTTATACTCTCTCCCGTCTATTTTGATGAGATGATAACGCGGGTCGGCGGCAAAACTTTCGCCCACGGATGTAAGTTGCGCAACGGCCTCTTTGATTTCAGTGGCATTATCGGCACAATCGACCTGTTGAACTGGATGCAGCAGGATGCTTTTCAAAACCTCGCCATTTTTGAATCCAAAGGTAAGCACGGAAGTGGGGTGCTGGTGAAGTAACATCGGCAAATGGCCCAGGGTCCGCAAGCATGAAAGCCACTCGATAGTTGTCCCGGCCAACACGGTCCCGTTCGATGCCAGGTCCAGATTGGTGCCGGTTGGATTCTGATGGGCGGTAATGGTGAAATGGATGCCGTGCTTTAGATAAACCAATTTGCGATCTGGTTTGTCCTTTGCAAAAAGCCGTAAAAAAAGCGAGGAAGGTATCGCAAATGTGATGACAATAGTAGCCACTGTAGCTGCAAAAAGAACCACGGTCTTCTTATTGGGCAAATGATGCAGCGCTGCCACCAGAAATAGAAGCACCAGGCTAACCAGCAGGCTCAGGAGGATGAAAAACACCAGGCTCTTGTGAATGCCGATATGGCTCAGCATAAAAAGCGAGGCGCTGTTGAGGCCGATTAGCAAACCAATGGCCAGAATTCCGTACAGGCGCCCGATGACCAGTCCCCGCTCATCGAAATCGGAAATGATAATCCGTGCCACCAGCGGAAAAATAGCACCCATCAAAAACGAGGGTACTAACAAGCTTGCCAGCGCATCACCAAAATTGGACAAAATCTGCCAGTTCCAGTTGCTCGCAGCGGCTGTCATCGCCCTGGCTCCTGCCGGTGAATTCGCAAGCTGCGGCAGCAGCGCGAGCGAGATGGTCCCCCAGGAACCGATCAACAAAAACATAGTGATCAATAGCGCAATAACGTTCCAGCGGGCAGGTATCATTCGCGGAAAGAATGACGCCCCCAGCGCTAATCCCATTAGAAAAGTGGTGGCGATAATATGCTGCGCATAGCTATCTGCGCCGGTGAGGAAAAGGAGGCTTCTGGTCCAGATTACCAAATAGCCACCGATAAGTACGCCGCAAATGCCCCAACCGCCAATAACGGTTTTCAACAAAAATGACGGTTGTGGCTGGGGTGCGGCTGCAAGATGTTTGAGCTGCTGGTCGTAAAAATCGTTTTCTACCCGCAGGGTGGCTTCGATCTGCAACCAGAGGAATCGCAACAAACTGCCGGTCACTAAATTTAGCCCGGCGGCCAGGGCCAACGTCTGCTTGACACCAAAAAAAGGCAAAAAGAAAAAGCAACTCAAAAAGCATCCCAGGGCCGCACCGGACACCTTGGCACCATAGATCTTCCCGATCTCGGGACCAACCCGGTTGGCGGATTGAATGAAAAAACGCGATAGAGTTGGTAGTGTCGTGCCGATGAAAAATGAAGGCGGCAAAATAAACAGGGCCATGGTGCCAATTTTAATCACGGCAGTGAAAATCGAGGCCGGGTGCGCCTGGGCGGCAATTGCACGCAGCAGTAACGGCAGCAATGGCTGCGCCAACAGCAACACTCCCGCAGCAACGCCCATGGCCAGTTCGGCCCGGCTGAAAATTTGAATATCATTCCGCTGTTGATCGATCTTGCGGCTGATATAATAGCTGCCCAACGCAATGCCAGCAAAGAGCATGGTTATCACCGATTGGTTCACCAAAATCGTGTGACCAAAGGCAATTTTGAAAAGGCGAAGCCAGGCTACGACAGTAAACGCCGTGGTAACACCGGACAACCACAAGAAAAAGATCACAATTTTCCGAACCACATTGCGCCGAAAATAACTGATATCGTTGATCATATTCCGGATCAATTAAATTGCTTGTTGTTAGGTGAATTGAAACAGACGAAGGGCAATATACAAAAATAAATTGGAATTTCAAAAAAAATTTTTGTGTGTTTCAAATTATTAAATAGCCTGATAATCCTAAACTCCAGCGATCCCATTCCACTTCGGTTCGAGGCCAGGTGCATTACAGAATTCAAACGGAGGGACCAGGTTGATGCCCGATCGGCAGCAGCGATCGACGCAACAGCAACCCGATTGGTGATCGAAGGACAGGAGCAGTGCGCCAGGAACAGCCTCGAGGACTGGAGGGCAGTAATTCAAAGCGGCGTATTGAACCAATCGGTTCACCGCCAGGGGGTGGGTTGTACGGACCGGTTCAATTTCGACAATAAAAAAGCGATGTTTTCGTCAGAAACAACCCGGTGAAAACATCGCTCACTCAATGGTACATCATTCAGGGGGCAATTTATTTTAACAGGCAGAGCTTTCTAAAATTATTGTAGTTGATCTCAATTGGCTTGTTGATATCGAACCAGCTCGGTAACAGGATTACACCCTGATGCAGTTGCGCATCGTTAATGGGGCCGCCGAAGGGAATATTGTCATCCAACGGAAACATGTCGTTGGTTCCGGCTAAACTACTGGGCGACCATTTCTTCCCATTTTGCGCAAAGATCAACTGTTCCGGCTGAAACCGCATCGAGACAAAGGGCATGGTCGAAACCGAGAAGATCAATGGTGTTACCGAATTGCTGATGATCTGGCGAGCGGTCTGGGCAATTCGCTCATCGTAGGCAATGAGCATGGTCAAATCGATATCGCCTTTATCGGTGGAGCGGATAAACAAGGGCGTAATTTGTGTGCCGCTCGGCATTTTATCCATCACATTGGTATTAGTGTTGATATTCAAAACTTTGATGAAGCGCATGGTAAGTTCATTGCGCAACGCAGCATTGGCGGCCGTAGCGATCAACAGCATCATCAACACACTGGCTAATTTCGTTTTCATAATCTGCCCTTTCTTGGTATTGCTCATTTTTAGTTCTGGTGTTCGTGCTTGCTGCCATTAGATCATACAATTTCTGTGCCAGTGTTGAATAAATCCGCTAATCAATTTATTTATAACAAGATGTTCAGTTACCTATTTGAAAGAGAAAAGCCAAAAGATTGCAAATTGTGACCCGATGGGGAGACACTGTCTCAGTTGAGGAACATAGGTTGTGGATTGCGATAGATATTAGCATTTGATCGTAGCTGCAAGGCAGTAGCCAATGAGTCCGGAGATGATTACTTGAAAGTAATTCAACCCAAAAAATGTATTTCATTTTGAAATGGCCAGAAATTCCAATTTTTAATGTCGCGCGCTGGACTGAGTGGCAGCTAAGGACAGCGCGGTCCACATAGGCCGGCGTCGGTTCGACAGGCATTTTGATCGACAGCAAATTTGAGATCACCTGGATGGTGTTACTGGGACACGTTTTCGGTCTGGAACTTTTTGGAAAATGATCAGCCCGATGAGAATTAGCAAGGTCAGCGAAACAATGGCAGCCTTGTATTTGATGATGTCGCCGTAGCCCGCCACCAGGCTCACGGTGGCAGCCCAAACCAGAGGCCCAACAATAGCGGCAATTTTACCGGAAAAGGAATAGAGGCCAAAAAATTCGCCCAGCATCTCTTTGGGTACCAGCGAAATCAGCAACGGCCGGGCCGAGGTCCACGTGGCCCCCATGAATACACCGACCAGGGCGCCGCTCAGCCAGAAAATCCATAACTCGAGGGTGAAGACGACCAGCAATAAACAGGCGATCCAGCCACTCAGGACAATGGTCAGTGTCTTTTTGGGTCCGAAATGATCCGTAAGAATACCGAACAGCGCCGAGCCGATGATGGCTGAAGGGATCACCATGATAAAAAATTCGGTCGTGCCCTCTTTTGAAAAATGCATGACCTTTTGCGCATACACCGCCATGAAGATAATAATGGTCTCGATGGCCTCCTCATAAAAAAATTTGGCGACCAAAAAGCGGGTGACTCCTGGATATTTTCGGGTGTTGGACAGCCCTTCCCAAATTTTATGGAAGGAACCTTTGATGTCCAGCGCATGTCGAATTGGCGCATGGATCGGCCGAGGGTCCTTCACGTAGAAGAAAGTGGGGAGTGCGAAAATCAAAAAGAAAATTGCCGTGGGAATAAATGATGCCACACTGCCGCCTTTCGAGATGTGGGGAATGGCCAGACCAAACATTTGGCCTTCGACAAAGGGCAATACCAGTATCAGCCCAACAATGGACCCCAGATAGCCAATAGCCACCCCGTAGCCCGAAACGCGGCCCATGCTTCGTTCCGTTGCCACTGCGGGCAACAGGGCATTGTAAAAAACCAGGCCGCCCTGGTAGGAATAATTGGCCAGGATGAAAGCCCCCATGGCCAGCGTTACCATGGTCTGCTTATCTGTGATCAGTTGGCCGCAAATCCCAATGAGGGCAGTGAATAAGATGCACGACAGCGTATAGCCAATGAGCAGCGGCATTTTCCGCTGGAAACGATCCGAAATCTCGCCCAATATGGGCAACGTGATGGCAACCAGCACCATCGAAATGGAGTTGGCAAAGCTGACGTAGGAATCACCAAATGCGAGATCGACCACAATCCAGGTGGAAAAATACATCGTGACGACGTTCATCGAGTAAATGGTGTTGGCAAAATCATAGATAATCCAGGAAATAGTAGCACTAAGCTTGGGCTTTTCCAGCAGATCGTTCATTTCAAATTAGCTCTTTTCGAATGCAAATATCGTCCATTGCGTCCAGGAAATTGGGGTTGCTCCGGTTTAGTTGGTTGGGTTGAATTTACACAAAAATATGATTAGAATCAAACAAAAAAACCGCCTGATTGAAGGATTCAATCCACGCGGTTTTGCCAACTGGTACAGGCTCGATGCCCATCACTCATCCGATATCTTTTGAATCAAGCGAATCAGTTTATTGGTTAAGCCCTTGTAGGGCTTTTGTGGGGCGATGATCAGCGCCAAAACCACGGCCTGACCAAAGGCATGGAAAAAGCGGAAGATGATTTTGCGACGGTTATACCCTTCAATGGCCAGCTCTTTGATTTCGGAAATTCCGGCCATGACATCGGCCATCTGTTGAACCTCCTGAAAATGGATCGAAAGTTCGATCAGCCGATCTTCGGGCACGACCGCAGCAGCATGGCCCTGGGCCAATAACAATCCCTCTTGCGACAAGAGATAGGCCATCTCATAATTGCCCAGCGCAATTACTTCATGCATGAAGTTTTCAATCTGTTCCTGTGGAGCTAATTCATTTGACGTCATCGGTAATTCCTCTTTAAAATATAAATTCAGGCAATCATGCGCCGACTTTTTTTATTGGGCCAGGCTCGAATCTCCGCAGCCTTGCTATCAGGAAATCATTTCGCTGGTGGCGTAGGGCATTTCCTGGCGAACGGTGGGTTGGCGCCGGTCCTGGTAATGTTGGAGAATCAGATTGATAATGGCTTTCAACGTCTCGAACACGCCGATGCCCTTGGTAGCGACACTGGTAAAACAGGGTGCTTTAAAAATATTCAATCGTTGCTGTAAAATCTCATAAGCAGCGATATTCGGCAGGTCCCATTTGTTCAATTGCAATACCATGGGGACGTTTTTCAAGGTCCGGCCGATAGCGATCAAATTTTCTTCCAGATCCAGCAGCATGTGGCAGTTGTCGTCCATCCGCCCCAGTTGGGCATCAGCCACGTAGACAATTCCATCCACTCCCGATAGAATCACTTTCCGGCTGTACGCATAAATCACCTGTCCGGGCACCGTATACAGATTGAAACGCGGCTTCCGTCCCATAATCGTTCCCAGGTCTAATTGCAGAAAATCGAAAAACAACGTGCGATCTTCCCGGGTGTTCAGGGTGATCAGGTCGCCCCGCAGCGAAGGATTGAGATGGTCATAAATGTACCGCAGATTGGTGGTTTTGCCGCTGAGGCCCGGCCCGTAGTAAACGATTTTCAACGATAGTTCGTTTTGTGCCCAATTAACAAGCATAGCGCGGTTTGTTATTTTATCAACTCGTGATGAATTTCATTCTGCTGTCGCATGGCCATTGATCGCCAGCGGGCATGGGTTCGTTGGCCGATAAATCTCAATATCTGATTCGTTCCCGCTATCATCGCTCATCCCCAACGCTTGCCAGCCGACACTCGCATTTCAAGGGTAGCTTCGGCAGTATCGCCGCCGCGCAGGCCGGGCGCATGGCGTCCGTTCAACCCGGTTGATTGGCCATCGAGCGAGCGGTTGGGTTGACGAGGGCCTGGTCTGGTTCACCATCTGGCTTAAAAATTAAAGGCTTTATCCAGTTCTGCGTTCAAATATTGGTTAAAGTCGAAATTGACCAATTGGGAGACCTTCTGATCCTCTTGGTTGACATTGGTTAGCAGCTCGGATAATGCGTCGATGGCGCGCTTGGTATAAATTCGAATCATGCCCAGGGCGGTTTGTGAATTGAAAATTAGAATAAGCAGAAAATTGTCGCCAACGTTGGATAGGTAGACATTGTTGTTTTCACCTTCATGGAAGATGAATTTGAATTGTTTCTTCTCGCCGATGAGCCTGGCGATCTCGGTGGTGGCGGAGAAACCTCCAGCAGCCAATGCCGACATATTGGAGATATTGACGTCGGTGACATTGCCGCGCTGGGTGATGGCGTGCCCATTCATATCGGAGAATATGATAATGCGGGCTCGGGTTTTGGAAGCCAATTCAGAAAGGATTTCGGAAATTGACTTAAACATCTCGCCGGTTAAAACCACAGTCTGTCCATTATCTCCATGTCCCAAATTCATGATAAACGCTCCCCGTCTTTTATGCTTGTATTTATCGACCTTGAAATAATCGCTCGCCTAAAAAGCCTGGCAGCCCCGCGGCGATCATTTTGTCGTAGGTAGCCTGAATGTTATAGCCCACTCGCCGTAATTCAAATAGACCAGTGGCGGTATCGAAGATGCCAAATGCGGCATCGCAATTTCCATCGCGTGGCTGACCCACACTGCCGACATTAATAATGTATCGGCTTTCCGGCTCCAGTTGAAATTGACGCGAATGTTTCATCGCATATCGGCCTGACTTGTTTTCGATATAAATAATCGGCTGATGAGAATGACCAATAAAACAAATTTGTTCCTCGAATTTCGAAAAATTATAAATCGCGTCATCCAGCGACAAAATATAATCCCACGACCGTGGCTCATACGGATTGGCATGAACGAAACGTATGGTTTCGATTTTGGCTTCGAGTGGTAGCCTGGAAATAAAAATCAAATGCTCATCGGCAATTTCAGTGACCGTCCATTCGATGGCCTGTTTGGCAAAATGGTTGAAATAAAACAACTCTGAGCTTTCAATACAGGCAAAGTCATGATTCCCCGTAATAATTACTGCACAGTGGTGCTGGACCAATTCCATGCATGCATTGGGATCCGGGCCATAACCAACGATGTCGCCGAGGCAGATTACCCGATCAATGTGCTCGTTGCCAATGACGTTCAGAACTTCCTGCAAAGCGGCCAGATTGCTATGAATATCCGAAATGATAGCATATCGCAATCAGAAATCCTCCCTCAACTCCCCAATTCCGCGAATAATTTGGTCTAAATATAATCGTTAAAATAATAGAATGCAAGGATAATTTCGTTTTTTTCAAGAAAGTAACTTTCACAGCAGCGAGATGGGATCGATATCGATGCTGATCTTGACTGCTCGGCTGGTTCGGTTCCGCTTGAAAGCAGTCAGCGCTTCCAGCAGCCGGGCTCTGAGCATTTTGCCGCCGGGATCGACTCGTTTTGCGCCTTTGATGATGATTTGCCAACGATATTGTTTTTGAATCCGAGATAATGGCGAAGCCACCGGCCCCAGCACCTGGCCCAATTCGGGAGGCAATTGCAAAAAGTTATGAAAAGTTTGGGCGGCGGATTCCACCTGCCGCTCGTCTTCGCCTCGAAATAGAATATAAACCAATCGCCCGAAGGGTGGATAGTTCAATTCTCGGCGCAGCGGCAACTCATGCGCAAAGAAACTCTTAAAATCATGGACGCGGGCAAATTTCAGGCTGAGGTTGTCCGCCGAATAGGTCTGAATATAGACTTCACCCAGAAGATTTTTGCGTCCGGCTCGGCCAGCCACCTGCGTGAGCAACTGAAAGGTGCGCTCCGAGGCCCGAAAATCAGGAAAGAGCAAGCTGGTGTCGGCAGAAATAACGCCTACCAGGGTGACATTTTGAAAGTCCAGCCCTTTGGCCACCATTTGCGTTCCCAACAGAATATCGTATTTGCCATTACCAAAATCGGCCAAAATTTTATCATGCGACCATTTTCGGGTGGTTGTATCCAGGTCCATGCGTACCACACGCGCCTGGGGAAAAAGGCGGCTAATTTCTTGCTCCACCTTCTGAGTACCGATGCCCTGGAATTGAATTTCGATGCCGCCGCACCGCGGACAGCGCTCCGGCGCGCGACGGGTGGCGTTGCAGTAATGACAGCGCACGGAGCGGTCGGTCAGGTGAAACGTCATGGTGATATTGCAATTGGTGCACCCCTCGATGTAGCCGCAGTCATGACATTTGATATAGGTGGAAAAACCCCGGCGATTTTGGAGCAGAATGATTTGTTGCTTCAAATTGAGCTTCTCAAGGATTTTCTCCTGGAGTGGCTTTGAAAAAATGGCCACGTTCTGATGGGGATAGCGCTTGCGCTGGGTTACCATATCCACAATCTGCACTCGAGGCAGCGGAATATTGTCGATCCGCTCCGGCAATTCCAACAGGTGATATTTCTGAATTTTGGCGTTGTAGTACGATTCCAGCGAGGGGGTGGCCGAGCCCAGAATGACGACCGCTTGATTTAGCAGGCCGCGATAGACGGCGACATCCCGGGCGTGGTATAACGGCCGATTGTCCATTTGCTTGTAGGAATTTTCCTGCTCTTCATCCACGACAATCAGCGCCAGCTTTTCCAGCGGCGCAAAAATTGCGGAACGAGGACCGATGGCGATGCGGAACTGACCCTGACGGATCCGGCGCCAGGAGTCCAGGCGCTCGCCAGGTGACATGCGACTATGGAGTACCGCCACCTGGCCCGGAAAATTGGCCATGAAGCGGCTTACGGTTTGAGGCGTCAGCGCAATTTCGGGGACCAGGACGATGGCTGTCCTGTCCATGGCCAGTGCTCGCCTGATGGCTTCGATGTAAACCTGAGTCTTGCCGCTGCCAGTGACGCCATGAATCAAAAATGTTTTAAACGATCCCATTTTAATTTGATCGTCAATAACGTTTACTGCACGCTGTTGATGCTCGTTGAGAAAGATCGTCTCGCTCGGCGGCGGCGTTGTCGTACTGTAATAAGAACGAAAAACCTCCCGTTGATATTTTTCAATCATGCCTTTTTGCACCAAAGCGGCGACGGCTTGACTGCTGCCTCCACTCTGCCGAAGCAACTCGCGCTGTGCGATGTCGCCCTGGCGCTGAATGATCGCGAGACAGGTGGCCTGCATTGGTGCAGATTGTGCCAATTGATTGACTATTTCCTGATAGGCCGTTGCCTCTTTCAGGCGCGGCGTCAATTTCAAATAGGTTTCATATTTTGGTTTGGCCTGGGCCTTCGAAAGGATGACCTCTTTCGAAATCAGCCCCGCTTCCTGCAATTTCATAATGCTGAACCAAAGCGAGGATCGCCGAATTTGCTTTCGCAATTGCTGCACTGTAGGCTGAGGATGGTCGAGTAAATAATTGAGAATCTGCGTCTGGATCGGGGTAGCCTGATGCTGGGTAAAGTCCTTGACCTCGGCGGCAGTTTTTACAAGCTGAAGATAAGTATGCGATTCCACGTTGATGCCGCCAGGCAACATGGCTTTAATCACTTCGCCAGGAGGGCAAATATAGTAAGTGGCCAACCATTCCGCCAGAGCTAATAAATCGGGCACCAGTGCTGGCTGCTCATCTAATAAATCATAAATCGGCTTCAATTCTGTCCGATCGTATTCCGCTTTCAATGCTACGACATAGCCGGTTATTTTTCGCTGACCCCAGGGTACGACCACCCGGTGTCCGGGATAAATGGCACCGATTAAGGTCGGCGGAACCTCGTAGGTGTAGGTTTGGTACACCGGCACCGGAACGGCGATTTCAGCGTATTTCATGGTTGCCATATTGATACCGAATTCAATTTACTCCGATCAAGATACTAAATTTAAAAATAAGTTGCAATCAAAAAGTCGAGTGTGCCGAAGCGGCTGTCGCCAGGCCAGTGCCATTTTGCCGATGGCCGGGCATGATATTGCGCGAACACCAGACGATTACTCTGGCGACTTTGATTCGGCTATGGCACTGACCGCGGGACCTGCCTCGTATTTTGCGGCCAGTACCAACGGCGAGCAGAAGAACCAGGGAACGCAAAGGGGATATCGATGGTTATTATAGTACCCAAAGCGACCGCAATCGAATTAGATGATGCGTGAATACGAATCCCAGTTCATAATTTTGGAGTCCACTATGATTTCTCGTTTGATAAGCCTGCTCTTGCTGTTGCTGATGCCCGCCTGGGGATGGAGCCAGCAAAAATGCTGGATCTTTTTTCGGGATAAGGGCTTTTCAGGAATGGAACGCGCTCAATTGATGGAGCAAGAAAAAGCCAGTCTGCCCCAGCATGTTCTCGAACGCCGGGCAAAGATGCTGCCGAAGGATCAAGTGGTGACGGAGGATGACCTGCCACTTTTTCAACCCTATTTGAAGCAGCTCCAGACCCTGGGAGTTACTCCCATAGTGCAATCGCGATGGCTGAATGCGATCAGCGCGGTTCTCAGTCAAGCCCAGCTTGATGCTGTGGCTGCGCTTCCTTTTGTGAAAGCGGTATCCGCCGTAGCGCGTTTTGCCCATCGGCTGCCGCCGGAAGAAGTTGAAAAATCCATTGCAAAAAATCAAACCTATCTATTTGATTATGGTGCATCGCTCACTCAGAACGCCATCATGCATGTCCCTGAAGTACATGAACTGGGGCTGGATGGCGGCGGCGTGGTGGTGGGCATGCTCGACACCGGATTTGATTACAAATATCATGAAGCCTTTTCGCGGTTGAAAGTCAAAGCCGAATATGATTTTATCAACCAGGATAGTGTCACCACCAATGAAGATAAAAATAAAGATGCTTTGGACCAGCACAATCATGGTACCTACACGTTATCGGCGATCGGTGGCTTCACTGCCGGCCAGTTGATTGGACCGGCCTTTGGCGCCAGCTATTTGCTGGCAAAAACCGAAGTCGTGCCTTCCGAAACGCCGATCGAGGAAGATTATTGGGTCGCCGGTCTCGAGTGGCTGGAGCGCCAGGGAGCCGACGTTGTCAACAGCTCGTTGGGATATCTCGACTGGTATCAGTACGAAAATATGGATGGCAAAACCGCGGTCACCACGCTGATGGCTGACAAAGCCGTACTAAAGGGTGTCGTGGTCGTTAATAGCATGGGCAATGAGGGCAATAGTGCCTGGCGCTACATGATTGCCCCCGCGGATGGTTTCCATGTCATTGCCGTGGGGGCAGTGTATAGCACCGGGGAACTGGTTTCTTTTAGTTCTCGTGGGCCAACTTACGACGGCCGCACCAAGCCCGATGTTGTGGCTATGGGCGCCGGGGTGCATGTGGCCGAAGCGAGCACGTTCGATAAATATCGGAAAATCGGCGGGACGTCTCTTTCCAGCCCGTTGACTGCCGGTGTGGCCGCGTTGATCTTGCAGGCGCATCCTTACTTGACTCCGTTCGAGGTTCGCGATGCCCTGAGAAATACTGCGGATCGGGCACAAAACCCAGATAACGACTACGGCTGGGGCCTGGTGAATGCCTACGAGGCCATTTTTTATCATGGCCTCTTCTTCAGTCGCCTGCCGATCATCACGCCGGACGCCGGCAACGGCTATCAGATCAAAATCAAAATTTTTTCTAAATATGAATTGCAAGCCAATGAATTATGGCTTTATTATGCGGTTGCGGATAACAATTTTTCGCAATTGCTGCTGACTGCAACCGGTGAACCACATGAATATGAAGCCCTGATCCCATTATCGGTAGGAAACGCTGAAATCAAATTTTATTTCTCGGCCATGGATGCCAGCGGCGATCAGAAAAATCATCCCTTTAAAGCACCGGCAGCCTATTTCCAATTTTCCACTGCGGAAACCACGGTGACGCCGGTTAATCCGCCAACTGTATTTAGACTTTATCAAAATTATCCCAATCCTTTTGACCGGTTCACGACCATCCAATACGACATCGTGGCGGCCGGGAAGGTGTCGCTGGTTATCTTTAACCTTCGAGGTGAACAGGTTCGAAAGTTAATTGATGATGAATTCCATTTTCCATCCGATACTTCTTATCGTCGGTCCTGGGATGGTCGTAATGACCAGGGGAAAATGGTGGCTTCCGGTATCTATTTTTATCGAATACAATCGGGAGCAACGTCGGCGATCAAACGGATGGTCTTTTTGCAAGGCAAGGCCAGATAATAACCACTCTGGAACAGCGGTCGCCTGCCAGGACAGGGATCATTGGTGGAAATGGATAACGCCAACATTCCTGGCAAAGGATGATATACAACCCAATTTGAGGATGGATAACTATGCTGCACATTGCGTCTCTCGAAGATATAAAATCGGGGCTGGTGAGTGATGTCTATTTTGAACGTTCGCGCCAGGTGCTGACAGCGCTAAAAATCGATAAACGAGTGACTGCCGAAATTGTCTTGAAACGATTTCCATCTTCCTATCAGTGGGGAGTTTGGGCGGGTGTGGAGG
This sequence comes from uncultured Cytophagia bacterium, assembly GCA_964647995.1. Lineage (GTDB taxonomy): Bacteria > Zhuqueibacterota > Zhuqueibacteria > Thermofontimicrobiales > Thermofontimicrobiaceae > Thermofontimicrobium_A. The sequence continues at coordinate 7,333 of CAZYNP010000020.1, read as the reverse complement.
AGTGTCTGGAAATTTTGCAAGGCTTAAAAATCGATGTTTCGGCCATGGCCGAAGGCACGATATTCGATGTCAACCAGCCGTTGATGGTCATCGAGGGAAGCTATCTGGAGTTCGGGATTTTTGAAACCGCGCTGCTGGGTTTTTTGTGCCAGGCATCCGGGATTGCCACCAAGGCGGCGCGCTGTCGCCTCGCTGCGGGCGATAAGACCGTGATCTCCTTTGGTGCGCGGCGGATGCACCCCACCATCGCGCCAATGATCGAGCGCAATGCCTACCTTGGCGGCTGTGATGGCGTGGCTGTGGTCAAAAGCGCTGAAATGCTGGGAATCCAGCCGAGCGGAACGATCCCGCACGCACTCATCTTGATCGTTGGCGATACGGTGCGGGCGGTCCAGGCCTTTCACGACATCATCGATCCAAAGGTGAATCGTGTTGCGCTGATCGATACTTTTCAGGACGAAAAATTTGAAGCCGTGAATGTTGCCCGGGCATTGGGCGGGCAGCTCTATGGCGTGCGGCTGGATACCCCCGCCAATCGCCGCGGGGATTTTCTTGGCTTGCTCAAAGAAGTGCGCTGGGAATTGGATTTGCGCGGTTTTCAACAGGTCAAACTTCTGGTCTCTGGCGGTATTGATGAAAATAAAATTTTAGAATTAAATGAAGTGGTCGATGCTTACGGGGTGGGTACGGCTATTTCCAATGCGCCGGTATTGGATTTTGCTCTGGACATTGTGGCGATTGAGGGTCAACCTATCGCCAAGCGCGGGAAACGTTCGGGTAAGAAAATGGCATATCGTTGCCCACGATGCCAGCACACCCTGGTCCTGCCCCATGGATGGCCGATTGTCCCTGATTGCGACTGCCAGCAGCAATATGAAAATTTGCTAACCCCGTTGTTGGTCGATGGCAAATTGATTGCCAAATATCCTAGCATCACGGAAATGCGTCAGCACGTGCTGACCCAATTGCAAAGTCAACGGTATCAGCTTTAGGGCGCCTGTTTTGCCGAGGAAAAAATCTCTGGTGGCTACTTTATTGTCCCACCACAAGCCCGGAGATGCCAGGAAGTCCATGGCAAATGTCACGCAGCAGGCGCCTCTGACTGCCATTGGTAAGCAGGGCTGCCTGGCGTGATCGTGATGGGAATCCCGCCCGGCGCCAGCGCCACAAAACGTCACGTTTCGGCCGGATCACCGCGATCTAACATTGGATCGTTGGGTTACAATATTACCTCGGCGGCAGTGAATGACCGCAGGGTGGATTGAGGAATATGAGGAGTGATGAAAAGTAGTTCCATCACTCCTTTTTGTTCTTAAAAATGAGTTCATTACCATCAATATCGAATCCAATTTAGCAACTCCGGCAGTGTTGGTCGTTTGCCATACATCAAAATGCCCACCCGAAAGATTTTGCCGGCCAGCCAGATGAAAAAGACGATGGTTAAAACCAAAATGATAATGGAAAGCAGAATTTCGCCAAATGGCGGAGTCTGGACAGCAATACGCGTGAACATGGTGATCGGAGCAAAAAATGGAATCATCGAGGCGATACGACTTAGATCGCTGGTTGGATTTTTGGTGATATAGAACGAGATAAAAAATGCCAGAATGATGAGCATGAGCACGGGGAATTGCAATTGCTGGGCATCCTGATCGGAGTTTACCATGGCGCCCAGAGCAGCGTAAATGGTGGCAAAAAGCAGATAGCCCAGGATGAAGAAAATGACAAAATATACCAACACTGAGATTGGAATTGTTGGTAGGGAAAGATCCGTGCTGCTTACGCCGAAGGACTGGAGCAGAGCCGAGCTATAAATGGTCAGCAGTCCGGCTACCAGCGCCCAGATAAAATATTGGGTGAGACCCACCGCGCCAATCCCCAACACCTTGCCGGCCATGAGCTGAAATGGCTTGCACGACGAAATAATCACTTCCACGACTCGGGATAACTTTTCTTCATAAACGCTGCGCATAACAAACGCACCATACATAATCAGCGCCATGTACAAGAACATCATCATCACAAAAGTCACCACAAAAGATAATCCGCGCTCGACTTCTTCTTTGCCACCCTTGGTGACCTTCATGTTCACTAAATTCACCTGTTGGGTCAGGTGATTGACCAACTCGGGATCGAGGTTACTTTTCTTTATTTGATAATTGGAAACGATCTTGCTGATTACATTTTGATATAGGCGAATCTCATCGAAATTGCCAAAGCTTTTAGCGTGCAAGAAGGCCGATTTTTTATCAACGATGTCGGGCGGAATGATAAAATAGCCATCGATGGTGTTCTTTTCCACCGCGCGAGTTAAATTGGTTTTTATGTCATCGAGATTATCGATAGAGGCCGACACTTTGGTCAGGTCATACAGGCGGGCGCCAGTGCTGGTGGTGTCATCCAGTGCGGCGACTAACTCATCGTAAATAATTCCGCTCAAATCCACCACGGAGAGATGTTTAACCTTTTCCGATTTTAGGGTCATCAAAAAACCCGGACCGATGGTAAGCAGCACAATTAAAAGCGGGGTTAATATCGTGCCGATGATAAATCCCTTGGTCTTCACCCGGCTCAAGTATTCGCGTTTGAAAATGATCCATAGTTTATTCATCTTAGGCCTCCTCCTGCCGCTTGGTCACCGTCTCAACAAAAATTTCATGGAGCGATGGTTCGATAATTTCGAACCTGGAAATATTGACTTCCTGGATTGCGGCGCGCAAGATTTCTTGAAGCGAAACCTTTTCCTGAGGATGAATTTCAACTGCATTGCCGTTTTTTTGATAGCTTTTCACCAGCCGTTCGTTTTGCAGAAAATTGGCCAGGCCTTCATATTCCATGCGAATGGTATTTTGGCTGAAATTCTTTTTAATTGCGCGCAGTTCGCCCGAAAGTACTGCTTTGCCTTTATTGATCAGGCAAATGGAGTCGCAAAGTTTTTCAACTTGTTCCATCATGTGTGTCGAAAAAATGATCGTCGCCCCGCTATTCTTTTGTTCGAGCATGATATCCTTTATCAGATCGGAATTGATAGGATCCAGTCCGGTAAATGGTTCATCAAGAATGATAAGCTTGGGCTCATGAAGAATCGTAGCAATGAACTGCACCTTTTGTTGCATCCCTTTGGAGAGCGCCTCCAATTTCTTATGCTGCCATTCCAATAGATCGAATCGTTTCAGCCACGTGACGATTCTTTCCTTTGATCGAGTTGGTTTCAGTCCTTTCATTTCAGCCAAAAAGGAGAGCAGTTCGCCCACTTTCATTTTGCGATAGAGTCCGCGCTCTTCCGGCAAATAACCGACTCCATCCAATTGTTCCTGAGAATTTCGTTGGCCATTGATCAGGATTTCACCCTGATCAGGGATGATGATATCCATAATCATGCGGATCGTCGTGGTTTTGCCTGCACCATTGGGGCCAAGCAGTCCAAAAATGGTTCCTGCTGGCAATTCGAGGCTCAAGTCTCGAACCGCCTGGATATCTTTGAATGACTTGTAGACATGTTGGATCGATAACACAGACACGGCAGCCTCCTGCGAGTTAGTTAGGCCAAAGGGATCATGTCCGATGGAGCGTAGCTATCCGGGAAGTGACTTTATCTTTTGGATCTCGTTTCCCCATCGAACCTCGTATTTGACGAGCCGGCATACGCTGTTGTACCCAATATTGTTGCGTGAATTTTGGCAATAATTCGACCTCTGGACTGACGCCAGAACCAGTTAGAGAGCCGAGTTTTTTGTTGGATTGCAGAACCGGTTTTGAAGTTCTCTCCCCGCATCGGCTTGAAGGGCAATGGATGAGAGCAACTATGGGGAGCGACATCCGATGATGGTCGCCATTTGGACAAGGAAGCCTGCGTATGTTGAGGAAGCTACTAAGCTATCATTGGTAATGATTAATTTCTTAGTTGCCTCGGAACATGGCGCGCATGAATTACGGGCATGGCTTACTTGATCTGGCTGATCACCATGTCATGGAGAATAAATTAAAAAAGGCAGCTATTAACTGCCCACTGAGATAGAAGTGCCGAAGGTGGGATTCGAACCCACATGGGCGTCGCCCACACGGCCCTGAACCGTGCGCGTCTACCAATTTCACCACTTCGGCAATTACACCCTAAAAATAAGAATAAAATTAAAAAAAGTCAAGTCTTTTTTCTGCTTGACTTTTTAATAGAAATATCTTATTTTGGCCAGTCACAACGCACGATTTTGAATTGGGTCCGAAAATGGAGCGCTGCTATGAGCGAGAAAGTAGTTGTCACCAACAAGAAAGCAAGGTTCGAGTACGAAATTATGGAGGTGCTCGAAGCAGGACTGGTGCTTACTGGCACTGAGGTCAAGTCGCTCCGTTTGGGCAAGGCGAACTTGCAGGACAGTTATGCTACCATCAGTGAAGGCGAAGCATTGCTGTTTAATATGCACATCAGTCCCTACGAGCAGGGCAATATTTTCAATCACGATCCGGATCGGGTGCGAAAATTATTGTTGCATAAGCAGGAGATAAAGCGGCTGACAGGAAAGGTGGTCGAGCGAGGTATGACATTGATACCGCTCAAAATTTATTTTAAAGGAGGGCGGGCTAAAGTAGCTCTGGGGTTGGCGCGTGGGAAGTCACTCGTCGACCGAAGAAAAGACATTGCCAAGCGCGATGAACAGCGCTTGGTGGAAAGAGAATTCAAACAACGAACGAGATTGAAAATTAAGTAACTGATGGAGCGATGGAAGCAACGAATCTTTTCGATGTATTGCGGGAGCGGGGGTTCATCCAGCAGGTAACGGATGAGGAGAACCTCTCGCGAATTTTGAGTGAACAAAAAGTGGCGGCCTATATCGGATTTGATCCCACAGCAGATAGCCTGCATGTGGGCAGCTTGTTGCCGATCATGGCACTAATTCACCTGCAACGACATGGACATTTTCCGATTGTTGTTTTGGGCGAAGGGACTGCGATGATCGGAGACCCCAGCGGCAAGACCGAGATGCGGCAGATGCTTTATCGTGAGCAAATTCACACCAATGCAGAAAAACTGAAGCAGCAATTAAATCGCTTCCTCCATTTTGATGAGGGGAAAGCCGCAATTGTGAACAATAGCGATTGGTTGTTAGAGTTAAAGTATATCGAATTTTTGCGCGATATTGGTCGGCATTTTAGTGTCAATCGTATGCTGGCAGCCGAATCATATAAAATTCGATTGGAGACTGGTTTGTCATTTCTTGAATTTAACTACCAATTGCTCCAGGCCTACGATTTTTTGACGCTATTCCGTTCGCATCACTGCATTTTGCAAATGGGAGGGGATGATCAGTGGGGCAATATCGTTGCTGGAATCGATTTGATCCGCCGGTTGGAAAGCGCGGCGGCCTATGGTTTAACCTTGCCATTGTTGACGACATCATCGGGTCAAAAGATGGGTAAAACCGCAAAGGGCGCTGTTTGGTTGGATGCAACCAAAACTTCTCCCTATGATTTCTACCAATATTGGATCAATGTTGATGATCGGGATGTCAAGCGGTTTTTGGCGCTATTCACCTTGTTGCCGATGGCGGAGATTAATCGGTTATCGGCACTCGAAGGAGCCGAATTGCGGCAGGCGAAGGAGATCCTGGCCTTCGAGGTAACCAAAATAACCCACGGGGAGGTTGAAGCTCTGGAGGCCAGGAAGGCTTCGCGGGCCATATTTGGCGGCGATGAGGGTGACCTCGACGGGATGCCATCCAGTAATATCGCACGACAACAATTGGAAGAGGGCATTGCTGTAGTCGATATATTGCTGCAGGTGGGGCTGGTTACCTCCAAAAGCGAGGCCAGGCGGCTCATTCAGCAAGGGGGATGCTATCTGAATGAGCAACGGGTAACAATGATCGAGGCGAAAGTCGGAATAGCAGATAGCATCGATGGCCAGGTTCTGCTGCGGGCGGGAAAAAAGAAATATCATCGACTGGTTATCGTGGAATAGACAACAATGGGCGACCGTTAGGCATGGCAATGACACATGGTGGCGAAAACGGGAGCAGTGTTTTCCGATTTATAAGTCAAGCCGTCGGTTTCGAGTGCTTGCAATTGAATTGCACATGATAGTTGGTTCTGACCTAATCAGTCCCACCCCAATAGAAGTAATAGCTGATAGGGTGGATAAGCGCCGGCAAGGGTCATGGGTTAACATTTTAGTAAGCAAAATAGGCCTGAGAGCAGCGGGATTGCTAAGTTTATGGTAACTTTGGATATTAGATTGACCAGCTATTGTGCCAGATGGCTGGAGAAACGATAAATCTGAAAAAAAGTGAAAAAAAGTCTTGACAGAAACAAAAAAAATGTTATATTATGTAGCGCCAATTAATTTTGAAAGAGACAGAAAAAAATTAAAAAAACTCTTGACTTTTTCAAAGTGAATTAGTATATTGGCAATTGCTTCAGAAAGTTCTTTTACAAATAGTAAAGCGTGCAGGGCCTGGTCGATTCAATGACCTTCTAGAGAGTTTTAAAAAACTACAATGAAGAGTTTGATCCTGGCTCAGGACGAACGCTGGCGGCGTGCTTAACACATGCAAGTCAAGGAGAACGGGAATCTTCGGAATCCCTAGTAAACTGGCGAACGGGTGCGTAACACGTATGTAATCTGCCTTCAGGTTGGGGATAACCTTGCTAACGCGGGGCTAATACCGAATAATATTTTCATGTCGCATGGCGTGGAAATCAAAATTGCCGTGACTTGTCACGGTAATGCCTGGAGATGAACCTGCGTCCCATTAGCTTGTTGGTGGGGTAGCGGCCTACCAAGGCGACGATGGGTAGCCGGCCTAAGAGGGTGTCCGGCCACACTGGGACTGAGATACGGCCCAGACTCCTACGGGAGGCAGCAGTGAGGAATATTGCGCAATGGGCGAAAGCCTGACGCAGCAACGCCGCGTGGATGATGAAGCTCTAAGGAGTGTAAAGTCCTGTTAGGAGGGACGAACGGTGCCAACGTGAATAATTTTGGCATGTGACGGTACCTCCAGAGAAAGCCCCGGCTAACTCCGTGCCAGCAGCCGCGGTAATACGGGGGGGGCTAGCGTTGTCCGGAATCATTGGGCGTAAAGGGCGCGTAGGTGGAATAGTAAGTTAGAGGTGAAAACTATGGGCTTAACTCATAGCCTGCCTTTAAAACTGCTATTCTTGAGTGTGGAAGAGGGAAGTGGAATTCCTGGTGTAGCGGTGAAATGCGTAGATATCAGGAAGAACACCGGTAGCGAAGGCGACTTCCTGGTCCATAACTGACACTGAGGCGCGAAAGTGTGGGGAGCAAACAGGATTAGATACCCTGGTAGTCCACACTGTAAACGATGGGCACTAG
>CAZYNP010000019.1:81197-87228 GCA_964647995.1 uncultured Cytophagia bacterium | reverse complement strand
AAACTATTTTCAGTAGTGGCGCTTGCTTTAATTTTTTGTCTCGGCTTGTTTCATGCCATGATCGGGTCAACAGCCGTTGCTCAAGTCGATTCGCTGCGCAAATCTGAGCTTGCGAATTACCGGATTGGCCGGTATGTGATCGGCTCCGGCGGCATCCTCGGCGCGACTTCTGCTGCTAATCGACATCATGCCACCGTCGGTCAAGCGTTGGTCGGTAGAATCCAGGGCACGAACCATATCGTGCTATCCGGTTTCTGGCTGGCCGGAGGAAAACCAGTCGGGATTCATTCCGACGAGCCAATGGCGATACCGACAGAATTCAAGTTGCACCAGAACTACCCCAATCCCTTCAATCCTGAGACCGCCATCGAGTATGATCTGCCGAACGTCTGCCTGGTCACGGTAGAGATTTTTAATACCGTGGGACAACGGATTCGCCTGGTGAGCTCGCAGGTTCAGGGTCCGGGCAGATTCACCTCGATATGGGACGGTCGCGATGACCAGGGGCAGGCGATGGTTTCTGGAGTGTATTTCTACCAGGTCACAGCTTCTGCTGTAGCAAACAAAGAGAGCATTCAACAAATTCAATTTCATGAGACCAAAAAAATGCTATTAGTCAAGTAAGGAGGCTTCCATGAAACGAGTTATCTATATTTTATTGGCGTTGCTATTGATCTTTTCCATTCATAATTCCATGGCGCAAATCCCAAGGGTCATCAGCTATCAGGGACAACTGTTGGGCTCAAACGAGCAGCCAATGCCTGAAGGGGATTACAAGCTCACTTTCAAAATGTATGATCAGAGCAACAAACTATTATGGACGGAAACCCATAATCCAGTTCATGTTGCCGGTGGGCTATTTCAGGTTTTTTTGGGATCGGTGATACCGCTCAATCTCCCCTTCGAAATGCCATATTTTTTAGGCATTCAAGTGGGCAGTGATCCGGAGCTTGTACCGAGAATTCCGATAACCTGCGCAGCCTATAGCGTCAGTAGCAGTCAGGTCTTTGGCTACAACAATATTTTCCCCACCGAGGGAAATGTCGGCATCGGTACTTTAAATCCCGATCCGCAACACAAGCTCCATGTGGTAGGTCTGGCTCGATTCGACTTGCCATCAGGACAAATCAATATTAGCACACCTGGAGGCTGGCCTGGATTCATCATGTTTACGCCCGAGGGGCACCGTCGCGATATTATCATCGAAGATCCTGATCCAGGCAGTGGATTTAAAGGCGGAATTACAATCGCAACGAGCCAGTCTTCGGCAGCTCCTTCATCAACAAATGGTATCACGATCACAGAAGAGGGCTATCTGGGGGTTGGGACCTGGTTACCTAAAGGCAAGCTGGACGTTGATTTCGGCGCTACAGGTGCGATAAGAGCAGGCACTCCGCTGGGGAATGGAGTAGGCTGGATTATGATCGGTCCGAATGGGCATCGTCGCGACATCGTCAGTGATAAAAATGGCGTGTACATTGGTGCCAGTTCCAGTTCCGACGCAGCCAACGCAGATTTTCAGGTATCGGAGGCTGGCAAAGTGGGCATCGGATTATTGACCGGTGTACCTGACAATATCTTAACGGTCGTTCAAGGTTCCGCCACCGATCCCATCGCCGATGGCTGGACTACTTACAGCTCGAAACGCTGGAAAACCAACATCAAACCCATCGATAATGCGCTGGAGAAAGTCGCACGTTTGCGTGGCGTAACTTTCGATTGGAAAAAGGATGGCAAGCATGACATCGGTCTGGTTGCCGAAGAAGTCGGGCAGGTGATCCCCGAAGTTGTCGTATTTGAAAGCAATAACAAAGACGCCAAATCGGTGGATTACTCTCGACTCGTCGCTCTGTTGATTGAAGCGGTCAAGGCTCAACAACAGGAAATTGAGACGCTGAAAGCGACAGTCAAATCTTTAAAAGCAGAGTGAGGCGGAACAAAAAAATAGCCTCCACCTCTTAAGTGGAGGCTATTTTTTTGATATCTTGTAAACGAACGAGCTATTTTCTCCTGATATCTCTTTAAACGTTCCGATGAAATCTACTTCAAATTTCAGCATTTTTGCCGAAGGTACTCTTTGAATGGCCAGCGATCATCGTTACCTCCAATAAAAATTCTCATTGCATTTATCGAAATTTTTCCATAAAATTATCTTAAAGCGCGTGATCAATCTTACAACCAAGGAGTCGCCAGTGAGAGCGTGTAATTTTACCCTCATTTTCCTAATAGCCGCCTCACCATGTTTCTCACAGATGGATTCGACAGCAACTGTACCAGATACGTCCCTCGCCAGTCACTATTTTCGTCAAGCCAAAACACTGGCGGCAAGGGCGCGGTTCGATAGCTCCACGATCTATTATGAGAAGGCGAATCAGATTTATGAACAACTAACAGCTCACTCCGCTGATTCAGCGTTATGGCAGACTTATCTCACCAGCTTAACCAATATTGGTATCAATCACTACCGTAAGGGCAACTATCAGCAGTCGCTGGAGCAATTGCAGAAAGCGTTGACGCTCGGATTAAAAAAATTCGGCGCCAGGCATGTGGCAGTAGTCGATATTTCAAGTCACCTCGGCATCGTTCATTTTTATCTGGGCAACTATGCCAGGTCGCTCGATCTTCATCATCAGGTGCTGGAAAAAAGGCTGGAGTTTTTCGGCTCCGATCATCCCCAGGTCGCTGATAGCTACAACAATCTGGCCATGATATTTGGCAGAAAAAATGACTATCAACAATCGCTGAGCTATTTCAAAAAAGCCCTGGCAATTTTTCTCAAATCCTTCGGTGAAAATCATACACTGGTGGCCTGCGCCTATCATAATCTTGGAACAACCTACCAAAAAATGTGCGACTACGAGCGAGCACTGGAAAGTTATCATAAATCGCTGGCGATCGATTTGAAGCTATCGGGTGAAAACAATCCCGATGTGGGCATGACCTATGCAAGAATGGGGGCGATCTATGGACTGATCGGCGATTATGATCAGGGGTTCGAGTATTATCATAAAGCGTTGTCCATTTATCTGACGGCGTTTGGAGAAAATCATCCCCAGGTGGCTGGCCTTTATAATGATATGGGCGCTACCTATCATAAGCAGGGCGAGCTCCAGCGAGCGCTCGATTGTTTTCAGAAAGTAATCGCCATCAGGCTGCGCACATTGGGTGAACATCATCCGACCCTGGCGATTGGCTATGGCAACCTTGGTGTAATTTATCGTGAGTTGGGCAACTATGACCAGGCACTGGAACATCATCGCAAAGCGCTGGCGATTCATCTCGAATCGCTGCCAGAAAATCATACGTTTGCCGCCAACACCTATCGCAATATCGGCGTGGTTCACAGTCTCAAAGGAAATGATGCCGATGCCCTCGGCTATTATGGCCAATCATTAGCGATTCTGAAAAAAATATTTGGTGAAAAACATCCGAAGGTCGCTGACATTTATCAACTTTTGGGCGAGCACTATTTAAAGAAAGCCAATTTCAGTCAGGCGCTTCGCAATGGCCAGCAGGCAATCATCGCCCTCACCCCTGATTTCAGCGACACCAGTATTTATCGCAATCCCCCACTCGATGCGTTGCGTCTGGAATATCAAACCATTGCTACGCTGAAGGTAAAAGCCGATGCGTTGCGACAATGCTATTCCCCTAACTCACTTAGCCTGAACGATCTGGTAATGTCGTTCGATACCTATCAACTGATCTGCAATTTAATCGATAAAGTGCGGACCAGCTATCACGCCGAAGCTTCCAAGTTGTTTTTAGAACAAAAGACAGCGAAGATCTATGAATCAGCGATCCATGTGGCACTCACGCTCTATACGATCACGCAGAATCGTTCCTATCATGAAGCCGCTTTTTCGTTTGCTGAACAGGCCAAAGCTGGAGTTCTGTTCTCCGATCTGCAGGAATCCAACGCCAGGCATTTTGTCGGCATCCCCGATAGCCTGCTGGAAGTTGAACGACAGTTGAAAATCGTCCTGGCGCAGTATGAAACGCAGCTCGAAAAAGAACTACAGAAACCAGAGAATCAGGATAGCTTGCTGATCAAGGAGCTTCAGGCAAAGCGGTTTCGCGACCATGCGCAATACCAGGCACTCATCAAGCAGTTTGAAATCGATTACCCTCGATACTTTGACCTGAAATATCAAATGCAACGGCCGTCGGTCGCCCAGGTGCAACAAGCGCTGGCGCAGAACTCGGTGCTGATCGAATACGTAGTGGGTGAGGATGCGATATTCATTTTCACCATCACCCATGATGATTTCGATGTGGTGACGGTACCCAACGACACGAATTTGATTCGCTCGGTCGAATCGCTATTTCGATCGCTCAAAAAAGTCGATTTAACAGGCTATCTCAATTCGAGCCATCAGGTTTATAGGCGACTGATAGCGCCCATTGAAAAGCGGTTGAACAACAAAAGTCGAATGATCATTATCCCTGATGGCTTGCTCTATCGCATTCCATTTGAAGCGCTATTAGCAACCAAGCCAGATGGCAAGGCAGAACTAACCCGCTTGAATTATCTGCTCAACCAATTTGAGATTTCCTATCACTATTCGGCTGCGCTCTACGACGCGGCTCGTCCCAAAGCTTTCCATAGGTTGATTGATAAATCGTTCATTGGTTTCGCCCCTGTGTTCAGCGAGCAGCGAAAAAATGGCTTGATCTTAGCCAGCCATCCGCTGACGCACCAACTTGCTACTGCGGAGGACATGGTGCGTGCGATCAGTCTGAATGGCATCAGGATTCAGGAATTGAGTCATTCGGAGAAGGAGGTATCAGGGATTATCGAACAATTCAAACGGCAAGGCAGAGCTGCCATCGGTTATTTCCATGCCGAAGCTTCAGAAGAAAATTTCAAGAAGCTGAGCGGCAGCTATCAGGTAGTGCATATCGCCACGCACGGCATCCTCAATGACGAGCATCCGAAGCTCGCTGGCCTGATCTTCTCGCCGCCACAAGATTCCATTTATGCCGAGGACGGCGTTCTGTACGCTGGCGAAACCTACAATCTCAATCTAAAGGCCGATCTGCTGGTCCTGAGCAGTTGCGAGAGCGGTATGGGCAAATTGATAAAGGGCGAAGGGATCATGGCATTGACCCGAGGATTTCTGTATTCAGGCACTTCCAACATCGTGGTCTCATTATGGAAAGTATCCGATAAACACACCTGCCAGTTGATGATCGACTTTTATAATAACCTGCTGGCGGGACAAAGCTGTGCTGGTGCACTCCGTCAGGCGAAATTGAACATGATCAAAAACGAAGCCACCGCGTTTCCGAAATCGTGGGGCGGGTTTGTGCTGGTGGGGAGGTAGAGGGTATAGAGGGTAAAGAGGGTATAGAGGGTATAAGGGTATAAGGGTATAGGGGTATAGGGGTATAGGGGTATAGAGGGAGAAAAAAAATCGTATGAAAAATATCCCTCTATCCCCTTATACCCCTATACCTTTATACCTCAATCCCTTTATCCCCTATACCTTATACCCCTATTCCTCTATACCTCTATACCCCTAAACCCTCTTCTGCCTTTTAACAAAATTTATATATCCATTAAGCGTGATTTTTGCAGATTCAATCAGGGTCGATCCTTCATCGAATAGATCGTTGGAAATATATTGAAGATCAAAGCAACTGATTAAATGATCTTTCAACTCGTACAATGATCCTCTGGCGATCCGATAGAATTGGATGCCCTCTTGATAATGGAACCGACCATATCCTTCTGCAATATTGGCGGTCGAACTGATCGAAGCTTTTCGAATCTGAATGTCTAAATTGAATTTTTCCTCTTTTGGCAATTTAGGTAAAATTTTCTTATAAAAAAACAACTTCACCTCCCTTGCTTTCTTCCACGCCTCTAAAGTAGTAAAATCTTTTTCCGCGTTATAATATGAAGCAGGGTTATTGCCCGTCGTTGGGTTGGTATTTTCTAAATTGCTCTTGTATTCACCCATTATAGCCTCCTCTCATTTTCTCCCTTTACCTTTGTACCTTTATACCTTTATACCCTTATACCCTT
>CAZYNP010000019.1:28849-81097 GCA_964647995.1 uncultured Cytophagia bacterium | reverse complement strand
TCTCATTTTCTCCCTTTACCTTTGTACCTTTATACCTTTATACCCTTATACCCTTTATACCCTTATACCCTTTATACCCTTATACCCTTATACCCTTATACCTCTATTCCCTTCCCTCCACCACAAACTTCCCCACAAACAACAACTCCTCCTCAGTCTCCAGCTTCCAATAATACAGCCCAGGCTCTAATTTCTCTTTAAATATGAATCGATTTTGCTCTGGTAAATAGTTAAAAATCTCCTCACCCCGATTGTTGAGCACCTTCAGATGAACAACTTCACCTGTGCTCATTGCCCATTGAAACAAAATGCCGTCGATCATTTTCTCCCCTATTTTGGGCGACAGCACGTCGATGGCATGAGAACGGGTGATTTCGCCGATCAGCTCTTCATAATAAGGCAGCGGGGTAAAATTAGCTGCATCAGCCTGGCTCATGGCCAACTCGGGCTGTGGTTGTGGAGAAAGCGCTGCTGGCGGTGGTTGAACGGATTCTCGAACCACTATTTCCGGCGGGATCACTGGCAGGGTATCGATTGGGCCCTGCACCATGGCCGTTGAATCGATGGGATATTTTTCAGCCAGAGCTGGTTTTTGCCTGATCGCCAAATTGTTGTAAACGAACAGCGACAAAATTACCAAAGCGCCAACCAACGCTGTGGCATAAATCCATCGTCCCTTCCCAAATTCCACAAGCTGATCGAGCTTTATTTTTAACGATTGAAGAATTCCAATCTTCTCCGCCTTTTGTTGAGCCAGATAATCAGCGAACAGGATCGGCCCCTCGGATTTGATAAGACCGATCAATTGCTCTCGTAATCTCAACTCGTTAAAACACGCATCGCAACTGAAGCAATGCTCGTCGAATTGCTCCCTGGCTTCTACAGAAAGATTACCAGCAAGATAATCCTCGATCAATTGCGCTCTATTTTTTAGCTTGCAGGTCATCAATTTTTGTCCTCAGCATACTTTTGCCCCCTTATCCCCCTATTCCCCTATACCCCTATACCTTTATTCCCTTATACCTCTACAACCTCCTACATACCTATTAGCCCAATACAAAAGAATATTGAAAATAATTTGTTCCTGTCACACTCTTTTTTTAGTAGTTTCACGGCATAGTTGATGCGTTCACTCACCCGCCGCGGTGGCAGGCCGATCATTTGACTGATCTCTCCGATGCTATATTCTTTATAGTATCTCAAATAAAGCACCTCTTTGTATTTCAATTTGAGTCTCTTTAGCAGCGCCCGCAGCAAATGGCTCATCTCCTTTTGTTCCAGATCATCATTTTCTTCAGCCGAGCAATCTTCCATTCGTTCGGAATCGGCGGCAATACGCTTTCTTTTTTCCTGCTGCTTGAAATAATCCCTGATTTTGTTCATGGTGATCCCATAAATATACGATCCCAATGAGCTGCCTCGCTGGACATCGAAGCGACCGTTTCGCAGACTATAGAGCACCGCTAAGTGGATGTCACTCACGATATCTTTCCAATCCTCATTCGCCATGCCAATGCTCAAACGCACCTTGCGAATAATTTTCGGATCAAATCCAGCCAGGAGTTCGTGCTCGGCGTAGCGATTGCCGCTTAGAATTTGTGCTGCCAGGTCTTTTTCGTGTGGGGTTATCATCATCGCTCATCATGGTCATGAACAGCATAATTTAATGAGTATCCATGAATAATGCAAGCGTTAAAAAAGTTTTCAATATTTTGAACCAAACTGATAATAGTATAATGACATAACCAAACGATCTGAACTTTAACTAAGGAGGCGTACCATGAAAATATCAATCAAATACTATTCAATTGTCTTATTGCTTTGCTTGTGCGGACCATTTAGCCTATTGGCTCAATCAAATTATGACTCATTTTTAAAAAGTGCGTTGACAAATAGTCCCGGCAATGTCATGATCAACGACCTGAAAATCAATGACGATACCGGAACGGCCGAGCAATACGGTCCGGCTATTGCCATGAACCAATATGGCTATGCCGTGGTCGGCTGGGAAGACAGGCGCAGCGGCAGCTCGAGAATTTATATTCAGCTTTTTGGCGATAAAGGCTTTGCCTATAAAAACAACATCGAGGTTTGCACCATGTCGGGAACCAGTAGGCAACAGTCGCCTGATGTGGCCATGGATGATCTTGGTCATTTTGTGGTGGTCTGGTGTGACACCCGAAATGATTACGGAGACATTTACGCCCAGATGTATACGGCTAACGCCTTTCCCAAGACTTTTTCGCCGTTTCGAGTCAATGACAATACGGCAAACGTGGTGCAGCTTTATCCCGCTGTTGCTATGAATGGTAACGGTAAATTTGTCGTCTGCTGGTCCGAGGGGGATTCGATCATCTTTGCCCAACGATTCGATCCGGATGGCACCAAATTAGGAATTAATTTTCGGGTCAATAATCAAGCTTCGTGGAATCGTTCCGCACCCGATATCAGCATGAAAGCCGACGGGTCGTTTATCATCACCTGGCGAGATAATCGCAATGCTGGCGTTGGCTATATTTATGCCCGTCGCTTCAATAGCGATGGCGTTCCGATCGGTAACGATTTTCGAGTGAATTTAGATCCCATTGGCGAAAAGAATCACATCTATCCGTCGCTCGCTATCCTGACCGATGGCAAGTTTGTCATCTGTTATGGAATCCAAGGAATTGGCAATGCGGTTTATGGTCATCTCTACAATAACGATGGCACATCGTTGGGCGATTATTTTCAGGTTTCCGATGTGGGTGCATCGTTCGATAGTGATTTGCCTTCGGTGGCCGCTCATCCGAACGGCGGCTTTAGTGTGGTTTATACCTCCAATCGCAACGGGACGTATGATATTTGGGCACGAAATTATAACAATGCAGGAACTCCATTAGGCGCCAGTGCGCTGGTGAGCGATGTGGCGGGTGATCAGGATTTTCCAAGCTTGGCGGTAGACGGTCGGGGAATTGGCGTCGCCGTCTGGGAAGACACTCGCAACACCCATCATGATATTTACGGCTTTGGTATCGGTCCCATTGCCCCGCTCAATCCAACCGCTGGGTCGGGATTTTCGGGCCTGGTGTCGCTGTCCTGGGATCATTTTTACGCCAATCCCAATATCGACATTTATAAAATCTATCGCACCGCCACCGCTGGCGGGCAATTCAATCTCATCTCCACAGTTAATCTATCGCAGCGGGGAACATTAGGAAGGCAGATGCGGGATTGGATCGATGCGAACGTGACCAACGGTACGACTTATTATTATAAAATCAGCGCCGTGGTAACTGGCGTCGAAAGCCAACCCTCCATCGAGGTGAGCGCCACACCGGCTGCCGCTGGACATAACCTCAGCTCGAGCTGGTCTCGAACCTCGTCGACAATCGATGGAAACATTGACGCCACGGAATGGTCAGACGCTACCGCACTGAATATCGCCAATCCCCAGGCGCCGTTGCCGATCATGCTTTATGTGAAAAATAATGCCGATACGCTTTTCCTTGCTATCAAAGATGTCAATGACAAATTGCTCGAAAGTGGCACGGCGCTAAATATACTTTTTGATGAGAACAACGATGGGCACTGGCCTGCCAGCAGTCCCAGCCACGAAGGGCTGATTACGATTCAAACCAGCACGGCAGTTTTTACGGGCTACTGGGGGAACTATCCCAATTCTCTGGGCTTCGATCCGCCGGAACCTGCCGAGGGCATCACCCAGAAATTCTCTGCTTCAAGTGTCGGCCTTCAATATGAAGTGGCCTTCGATATGACTCATAGCTCGCTGGCCAATACATTTGGTTTTGCCATCATGTTGAATGACCCCACCAATTATTACCCGTATCATTATGGCTATGCAGCGGAATGGCCTCGGGGCGCCCTCTGGGAAGCCGCCGCTTCGCTGGGGAAATTGACGCTGGCAACTTCGGCAGGTGTGAGCAAACTATTGGTTCCCGAAACCTATCCCACCATTACCGCGGCCATGACCGAAGCCGAATCAGGAGATACCATTTCTGTTGCCGCTGGCACCTATCGGGAAGCATTCGCCATGAAGTCGGGGGTGAAATTGGTCAGCCGATCCGGTCCCCTGGAAACAATCATCGCTCGCAATGGCGTGTCCCATCTGATCGTCACCGCACCGGATGCGGTGATCCAGGGCTTTACCATTGCGGATAATGATAACGGTACCCAACAGCCTGGTAATGGAATTTATTCCAATGGCGATAATGCGACGATCGCTCATTGTATTTTTAAAAATAATCGGACTGGAATCTATCTGACCAATAGTTCTCAGGCATCCATCTACAACAATACCATCGCTCACAATGGCGTTGGAATTTTCATGCAGATCTACCCTGCGCCCAAAATTATTAACAACATCATCTCCAATAATACCGAAAGTGGTATTTATCGCAACACGGGACACTCGCTGGGATGTCCGCTGTTTCAATACAACGACTATCATGGCAATGCTGCAAATTTCGGATTTTACGGTACGGCCTGGACGCCAGCGCCGGGCACGGGTGATCTTTATGTGGATCCGCTGTTTGTTGGCGGCACGCCGTGCGATTATCATCTGACGTCATCATCGCCCTGTATCGATGCCGGCGATCCTGCCTCCCCGCTGGATCCCGATGGCAGCCGGGCCGATATGGGCGCCGTGTGCTATGATAAAAGCGTTGGGATTGAATCCACCGCAGAGAAAATCACACCCACTGATTTTTGTCTTTATCCAGCCTATCCCAATCCATTCAATCCAGCAACAGCCATTAGCTATCAGCTTCCAGCAGCCAGCCAGGTTCAGTTGAAAATTTATAATCTCAAGGGACAGGAGATCAAAACACTGGTTGATGAATTTCATGAAGCCGGACTGAAGTCAGTCGTGTGGAATGGATCGGATGATCAGGGGCGAAAAGTCGCCTCCGGGATTTATGTATATCAATTGACGGCCGGTCAATTTTCAATGACAAAAAAGATGCTATTGCTTCAGTAAAAAGAATCAGCTAACAACCCTTGCGAAGGTCGCAGATCCGACTCTGGTGGATTCACTACCTTCGCAAGGGTTGCAAGACCTACCGCGAAGGCGCAAAGACGCTATGGATTAAAATAAATGGCTTTGCTTATCTGCAATGAATTTTTATTTTCAAGGAGAAACTAACCATGAAAAAATATATACTCACAGCCATCGTGCTGTTAAAGGTCACGCTACCAGGCTGGTCACAGGACACTCAGAACTGCACCCCCCTCGGGCGGTGGGCCAAAGGGCCGTGTTACGCCGTCGCTTTCAATGGCGAGCTGGCATACATCGGCACCGGCGGCTGCTTTCAGATTTTCGATATTTCGGATCCAGCCCAGCCACAGGCTCGTGGTAGCGTCAATGTGTCTGCAGCGATTCGCTCGATCGCGTTGCAGGGAAGGTATGCCTTTGTAGCTACAGAAATTTCCGGGATTCATGTGATCGATGTGTCTAATCCAGCCAATCCGATTGACCTGGGAATAAAAATGGACTACTTCGTTCATCAGGTGGCTATTGAAGACGATATTTTAGTGGCGACCAGCGGCAAGGATTTCACCCGTGTTTTTGACATTGCTGATCCAGCCAATCCAATTAAAAAAGCCGAATATGACACACCAGGCTATGCCACTGGCGTCATCATTCGGGACAAACTGGCTTACATTGCCGATGGTGATTCGGGCTTGCTCATCATTGATCTCCATGACCCGGCGAATCCGGTCGAAAAAGGGCAATTGGTCACCGGACAAAAAGCTCTGGCAATCGATGTCGCCGATCATTATGCTTATGTAGCCAATCGATTCAGTGGCACCATCAGTATTATTGACTGCGCAGACCCAGCCAATCCGGTCGAAGTCAAACGGATTGAAAATGCCAGGCAGCCGGCTTACATAAAAATCCAGGGTGAATTTGCTTATGTCGCCAATTACTGGAATCGCTTATGCATTTATAAAATTTCAGATTTAATGAATTCGGAGCTGATCACTGAATTCAGAATTTCGGGTAATCCAGTGTTTATCGCCGTGAAAGACAGCCATGCGTTTATGTCGAATGAGTTTGGTGACCTTTATGTGCTGGATGTTGCTGATCCCTACCACCCTTCTCAAGCATATTATCTGAACACGGGCGGCATTACGCTCGGTATCAAAATCAAAGGGCATTATGCCTATCTGGCAAACGGAAGCGGCGGCCTGGTGATTTTAGACATTTCCGACCCGCATGACCCGGTGGATATTGCGATGATCGATTCTCTGAAATACGCGTTGAATATTGCCCTGTATGAGAATTATGCCTATCTGCTCGTCGGAAATAAGGGGGTAAAAATTGTTGATCTGGCCGATCCGGTTCTGCCTGTACTTGTCCACGAATACTCGATTCCGGGTGAAGCCAGTGACATCGTTTTTATGGATCATTATGCTTACCTGGCTAATGGATCCACCGGTCTCCGAATTCTGGATGTCTCTGATCCCACCCATCCCCTTGAAACCGGCTTCATCGATACATTAGGTAACGCAATTGCCGTTGCCCTGAGTGGCAATGTAGCCGGTGTTATTCAGGATCGGAAGGGTTTTCATCTGATCGATATTTCCGATAAAGCCAATCCATCCGTATTGGCTTCGGTTACCACGCCGGGGATGGCGCAAGCGATTACCATGGAGGGTAATACCGTTTATGTCGCCGACACTCAGGGTTTAAGAATTTATGACATCACCAATCCAGCCGCACCAGCCGAAATCGGATATTTTCAGAAGGCATACCAGGCCAGTGATGTCCGGCTGCATCAAAATAGAGTTTATCTGGGTGACGGTTCAAATAGCATCAAAATATTAGATGTCACCGATAAGACCAATCCCAGAGAAATTGGCCGATTCGATACTGGCGGGTACGTTCAGGATATTGCCTTTGATGATAATTATATCTACATTGCCGATGGACACAATGGGATTTATATCATCCAATTTCAGGATCCGGGTGTTGGCGTTAAGGATCGACCGGGACGCGTTGCGAACCATTTTTATTTAGCGCAAAATTACCCCAACCCATTCAATCCCGTTACACAAATCAGCTATCACCTTCCGGAAGCCAGCCAGGTTCAGTTGAAAATTTACAATTTGCAGGGACAAATGGTCACCTCGCTGGTCGATCAATTTCAAGCGGCCGGATTGAAAACTGTGGTCTGGGATGGATCAAATCATCAGGGCAACAGAGTGGCTTCCGGAATCTATATCTACCGGATGGATGCTGGCAAGTGGACAGCTTCGAAAAAGATGATTCTGATCCAATGAAAGCCATTATTTTTTTCGACACAGGTGGCTAATTTTTTTTAACATTGAAAATTCGCAGTGATGAATAATGGAAGGTTGCATGCTCCAGCCTTCCATTATTCCCTTATACCCTTATACCCCTATACCCCTATACCCTTATACCCTTATACCCTCATACCCTTATTCCACTATCCTCTCATTCCGTCCGTCTCCTCCTCCCCAGCCGTTCAGAAACTTTTTCCATTTCAAAGAGTTTTCATATCATCCAGAATGAAACCTTCAAATATGAACGAAAACTTACGGAGCTGAATTTGGAACAACCAAGAATCAAACAACCTTTTTCTCGTACCTGCTTTATGTGCGGCAAACAGAATGAACTGGGCTTAAAAATGGAATGGTACAACAATCCTGAAACCAATCAAGTGGAAGGGACAGTCATCGTACCCGAACAATTCAACGGCTACCCTGGCATTGTTCACGGCGGCATTGTGGCGGCCATTCTGGATGAGACCGCCGGCCGAGCCGTGCTGCTGGATGGCAACTTCGATAATCTGTTTGTCACTTTGAAATTGGAAATCACCTACCGAAATTTCACGCCGACCAATACACCACTCAAAGCCGTGGGCTGGCTGGTCAGCGAAGGCAATCGCAGCAGAAAGGTGGCCGCGGAATTGCGCCTGCCCGATGGATCGGTTACCGCAGAATGCCAATCGGTGATCGTTCGTCCGCCCGAGGAAATATCGAAACTGTGGGAGCCAGAGCGACCCTATTGGCGAGTCTATGAAACACGTAACGAGTAGACAGAGAAGATTTTTTTAGTCACCAGGCAAGCGCCTCTTGCTGGAGAACTCCGCTAAGCGCTCGAATTAAGCAAAGCTATCAAGAGGCGGTTTCGCCCATATTATTTCATACCAAAGGGCATACTCACTACGAGCATAACTGGTTTATACTTTTTCTGAGATATCGCTGCGGCTATCGATCAGCTTTCCGCGCAGATAGGGTTCTGGCGCGAGAACGGATTGTTCCGGCAAAGGGAATAACTTAGCGCCTACCAATCCCAGGCCTTCACCTCCGCTACGTCAACGACCAACTGGTTCAAGTTCCAATCAGTTAGTCAGTTCCCACATAGCTGATCATCATTCCATCTCCATTACATAGCGATTGATCTTTTCATGCCACTGATTCCATTTGCCCTCGGGATTCATATAAAAATAATATTCAGCGAATATGCCTGGATCAGTGCCAGTGTAGGCGCCGGCAAAATTTTTATAAACCAACGGCTCGCCGGTAATCCAATGATCGACCTTATCATTGCCAAAGAGATAGGTCAAACCGATCCAGACATCTTCGTTGATCCGTAACGGCGAATCACTGATGAACCGATTTTCCTCTTCACTGGTAATGGTCAACAGATGGCCGCCGCTTTTTTCGCTTTGCTCTTTTCCTTCCAGCCACGTTTTCTTGTGGCGAGAGATGTAGTAAAAATGACGATTAAATACGCCCATGCTTTCAAATATCACGGGATCTGCCCAAAATTTCAATACCCTGACGGCTACGGTTTTGGAAACCTCATTGCCCTGATCGTAAATCGTGAATGATGCCGATGCCCCGCTATCGCCGACGGCAATTGCTAACGCCAGAGTATCGCTGGTTGGATGTGGGATGATGACCAGCACCTGCTCGTTATTGGATTGCCAGCGGTATTTTGGTGGATTCAACAGCAGTGTGCTCACCGCCAGTTCCAGCGTATCTCCCGTGTTGATGAAAAGGGTATCGATTCCAAACGGATGGTAGAAAGACTTATTGATAATAATTCCCAACTGTCGATAATCGGTGCTTTCCACCGGATCGATGACGTCATGATCTCTCATACAGGAACTGAAACTCAATATCAGGGTAAGCAGCCCAAGCCAGAGGATTCTGTTTCTCATCGGATGCTCCTTCTAAAATTTATGCTTGAATCAATGAGAATTCTTTCGAACGGCAATATTAGACCGCCGATTCTTTGACCGTATTTATTCTGGTGAGCTTAACATGAACTGGATTATTGACCGACATCTCCGCAAAGCTGATTTCAGTTTATTTCTGTAGACGGGCATTCCGCTAATAGGCAAATTGTTGAATCGTCGGTCAATCGCAGCGGCGGCAAAACCGAACCGCTCAAAACGAAAAGCCGATAGTCGTGCAATGCACATTCCCCAATTCGCCAAGCGAATAAAAAGAATAGTCCATATTCAATGCATTTCCAGCCGCAATCCACCATTTGACGCCACCTCCGAAGGTGAAACCATATTGCGAATCTCGGGCAAACAGCGCCTTGTAGCCGGAGCGCAGAAAAAAGTCACCAAAACCAGGCGAAGTAAATTTATATTGCATACCCAAATTCACCCATTCGGACATGTTATTGGGATGCAACGCATCGGCAGAAATGGTGAGGCGCATTCGAGAGGTGACCACAGGATCCACAGCAACGCCCACCCGAAATAGCAGCGGTAATTCCCAACCTTTGGTATTGTGCTTGCCCTGGGCATTCTGATAATTGCCCGTAGCGCCAGGATCGATGTCCACCGGAAACAGCAGATCATCCCCCTCGAAGCGCATTTTGGTGCCGTAGTTGGAAATGCTCATTCCCAATTTCATCCCATCATCCCGGCGGCCGGTGGTCGAAAAAAAGTGCGTCTGCACCTGCACTCCGAGATCGAGAGCCAGCGCACTGGCCTGGGTGTGCCAGATTTTCGAGGTGATGTATTTGGCGGCTGCACCAAAGGCAAACCAGGTTGCCAGACTGCGGGCATAACTCAGGCTGATGGCATAGTCGTAGGCGCTGTACATTTCGCCGGTGCCATTCTGGTAATCCATGTTCGTCACTTCGATGTTGCCATAGCCCAGGCCGCTGATGCTTAAACCTACTGAACCGACCTGAGGCACGATTAGCCCAAGACCGGCAAAAAAACTGTTGATGTCCGCAATCCAGCTTTGATAGGCAAACAGCGCTTGATTTTGCTCCATATTCGCCAGGCCCGCCGGGTTCCAATAAATCGCGGTGAGGTCATTAACAGAAGCAGTATAGGCATCCCCCCGGCTCACTCCGACACTGCCGATTCCAATTTCCAGAAAGCTTGCAGCGGTCGTGCCGAAACGATAGGGTCGCTGGCCAATCGCAACTCCCTGGCTCATGATCAGCCAAAGAACCATCATATAGGAAAACTTTCGAATGAACATGACGTGATCCTTTCTCTAAAATCATTGCCAACAACAGTCAGTTTTCGTTCGGCGGCTCCATTGGCGCTGGAAAACCGCTTTGAAACAAGCGGCAATCTATGGTTGCCTGCTGACCGGACGCATCGTTTGCCTGGCCATGGGCAAATATTATTTGATAATTCCAAATTTGCCGATTTTTTCCTCACCCGTCCGGTCGTCTTTGACATGATAGATATACATACCAGCCGCTACCTCCAGCCCCTCGCTGGATAGCAAGTCCCAGTGCAAAATCCCACTCGCTGAATCGCCAAAGCCGCCGTAGCCGGTCAAACCATCCTCTGGTAAATTCAGTTTTCTTACCAGCACCCCGGAAACGGTGTAGATCTTCACGGTGCATTTCGCCGGCAAATTGGTAAACATCAACCGCCGATCCTGATTCAAATATTTATTGACAACCGATCCTTCCATCACATTAGTGGCAATATAGGGATTGGGAACCACCCGAATGTCGCGCATGGTCTGCTTCAACAACTGATCGTCGGTTATTTTTTCGCTACGGATGCTGAATAGCACCGAGTCCTGCGCGGCGAACGGCCTGAAAAACCGCAGGCTGTAGACATCATTGGCTTTGGGGAGCTGCTCCTCACTGGCCAGTGAGGAAAAATCAATGGTAAAAATAGTAAATTCCCAGCGACCGTTGGTGGTTCGCCCGACAAATATCAGGTCCTGAAACAGGTCGAACAATTTATTCTTATTCCGATCGAGAACCACCAGATCCATTAGCTCCGGATTACCGAGCGAATCGGGATTGCTCAGATTCTCGACCCGGAATTTGAATTCCTGATTGAACAGCATGTCCGCTTTTTTGTAATTTTTGCCATCGGCATCGTAGAAACCATCCGAGCGATCCGAAGTGACGCCTTTGAAAATGACCCGATCCGCAAATACGATATTATAATCAAACGGATAATACTTAGCGGCGTATTTGGTCAGGCGCACGATAATGGGCGAGCTCCCCGGCATCCAGCCTGAATGCAGGGAATCAAAGCCGGCCGTTTTGGTTTTCATCTGCAACTGTAGCCGAAGACCGTCGAACACATCGGTCACGCGGGGCGCAGTGTACGCCAATTGGTAATAGTCATTCGCGCCGGGACCATCGAAAAACTCCAGTACCGTGTTGAAATTTTCAGGTCGTTTCGACTGCGGCTCAACCACGTCCTGCAATACCAGGCGATTATCCTCGGACACATCAAACACTTGCAAACCATTATTGATGATCTGATATTGCCAGCGTCTCGGATACAGGCTCAACGAGTCAATGCCGAAAGTCTTGAATTTGATTTTGTATTGATGGCCCTTTTTCAATTGGTCGGGTGATACCACTTGCGGAATGATGGTGGCCGCGGCGGCTTCGGTTGCCGTAAGGTCGAAGTTGGTATCATAGGTTTGTCCCGCCGCAGGAGTCCCCGGCGTAACGATTGCCACGTTCTGGCCAATGTAGACGATATTCTCGAATTCATCGGTGCGCACCACCACGTTGTTCTCGCTGGGCATGATACCATAGCTTTTGTCCTGGGCAATTACCGCCGAACCGCGCAATACGCCCGGCTCGATGCCGTAATCATAGGCCACCACCGCATAGTAATAAGTACGGCCATTCTGAACCGTATTATCGATCCACGAATGGGCCAGACCGGTATCATCCCCCAGATTGAATGCGATGCCGTCCAGCAAGGCAAAATCGGCAAATCCGGTCTTGCCGTCCCTTTTGTCGCATTGAAATACCGGCTGCTTTAGTCGTGGCGTGCCAAGACCATCGGTGATGATCATCGGGTCCAAAAAGTCCTTATCCGTCGAGCGGTAGATTTTATAGCCTTCGAAATCGTTAATGTTATCGAGAATGGTCTCGCGGGTATTCTTATCGGAACGATTATCCCAGATCAATTGCACATAGCCATTGCCCGCGATGGCGGACAATTTCGGCAAAAGCGGCGGCTGCGCAAACCGATAATCCTTTTCATAAATCACCTGTACCGTCTTTTTTAACGTAAACAGGGCCGGTGCCGCAGCCGGGATCGAAGTCAGCCCGGCCAGTTCATCGTAGGAATGCAATTCGGCCAGCGAAATGAATTCGGTACGCCCCTTATACAGCGGAAAGACGGCCGAGGAGAACAGTTCACCGAGATTAGCGATGTCTGAGGCGCCCGACTCCAAAGAATCCTTCAACGTCATGCGCTCCCACATGGATTGATCATTGCGGAACCAGGCGTAATAGGGATCCACATGGGGTGGAATGGGATCAAATAGCAGCGTCGTCAATCCCAACATATCGGATTCGGAGACATCGGTCCAGCCAAAATTGGGCTCCCCATAGCCATCGCCATTGTCGGGTCGGTGGTTACACTCAGTCCCATCGGCATCGGGGCCAAAGTAGTTTTCCTCGCCCGGCGCCACGCCATCGAGACCAATATCATCACCGGGAAATTCGTCGGGATCGTAAACACCATTGCCATTGGTGTCTTCTCCGTCTTGCCAATCCTGGTCCTCATCCCCCTGCCAATGCGGCTTCAAATCCTCCAATTTATAGCCATAAAAACTCAGGAATTTTTGCACATCCACAATCCCCCCCAGCGGATCGGCGAGAAAAGCACCGGCCTGATTATCGCGAGCTTCATCGATCAAGCCATCATCATCATTATCGCTATTGTCATAGGAAATGCCAGGGCTTTCCAGGAAGGCAAACCCCTGGGTGCCGGTTTTGTAACCGTCTTCGCCCACCCCATCGGTATCCCAGGAATAGGCCATATCCTCGATTTTATCGAAGCTGCCGTCCTCCCCGGTATTCTCCCCGCCAATATCGTTATCGATCCAATAGCCGAAGGCGACATTGGGAAGGTCGTAGTCGGAAATATTGGCGATGGTATACTCCCAGAAGATGCAATCCTGGGCCATAGGATTGTTCCATTGGAAACCGCGCTGTTTCACGCGGATGCCAATGCCGCCCCAGGGCTGGCCGCGTTGCACCGTCACACCGGGCACAAAATCGCCGATCACTACCCCCGGCCGGGGAAAATATTTGACAAAGTCATCGCTGCCGAGATATTCCAGATCCTGCGCATCATTGGCGACGAAATAGCACTCCAGGTCCGCCTTGATCTGCCCACGCCCAAAGCGACCGTCCCATTCTCCCGGCCAGTGCAATTCCCGGCCTTTGTACGGCCAGCCGGCTTTTGGCCAGGAATTTTCGTCATTGCTAATAGCTGGCGTTTCGCTGGAATTATTCATGTAGCCCGGCGCCGGATGAAAACCCCATTCAATCTGGCCGGTGGGATCGCGATCCATTTCCTCGCGGTAGTTGGTCTGGCAATAAAATAGCGAATCCAGGCGCCCCTGCTGCCGATAGTAATGAATGGAATCCGGATCCGTGACCGGGATGCTCCGCTCGCGGACATAAACCTTGGCACTGACCAGAAGCGCAATGCCATCGTGCATCACATTGCCGCCAACGCCCCGCGGCCAGCGCGCGGCGTCCTTGCGCGGAAAATCTCCCAACTCCGTATTATTTTTGAATAGCAGTTGAATGCGGTTGCCGGTCATAAAACCTTCCCGCTCCAGATGCGGATCGCCGGCGCCATCCTCCGGCCCTTCGTACCGCTTGCCCTGAGAATACAGTTGAGCACTGCAGATCAATACAATTCCCAGGAAAAATAGCAGCTTGTTAATGAGCCTGATCATTGGCTTTCCTTTCTGTTAAAGCTATTTTTTGACCCCATCATCAAATTGTCTTCTCCACCATCGACTTCACAACAGGTGCAATGGACAGATAGCATCCATCCAGCGCCACCCCCTCCAATACTCCCGAAGTCCCTTATCCCCTTACTCCCTTACTCCATCACTCCATTACTCCTTCACCCCAGGCACCTGCATTATCCCCCTACTCCTAATCTTCCCAGCACCCTGGCCCCAAACCTTACCGCGCCCCACGCTAAAATACAATACCCAGGCCTAACTTTAGCGACCGCGGGGGCGACCAATTGGAGGGGCTGTAGATCCGTTCCTCGAACGTGGTAAAATCACTCCAATGTTGCAGTCGGTCACTCTCCCGGATAATCGCTTGATTGGTGCGACCGGTATGGCCGTCCACCAATTCTTCATTCAAGCGATCCAGCAAATTGTAGGCATAGATCGACCAGCGCAGTTTGACGCCCCAGCGGGTCGGCACGTCGTAAAACGCTCGTGCATCGATGGTATAGTGCATCGGCTTATGGCCATTGTTTGGGAACAAGTTCACTCGATTCAATGGATTTTGATCGATGGGCGTCCAGGTAAAGGCGCCACCAGAGCCCCAGTAGGCGGTGGCGGTGAGGCCATACCGCTCGGCATTATACCCAACCGTCGCATTCAACGTGTGCCGCTGATCCCAGGACATGGGAATGAGCGTCGGAATTGGATCCTGGTTATTGCCGGCGCGATCAAAGGTGAAACGGGAATTATCGGCATTGCCGCGAGTG
This sequence comes from uncultured Cytophagia bacterium, assembly GCA_964647995.1. Classification (GTDB taxonomy): domain Bacteria; phylum Zhuqueibacterota; class Zhuqueibacteria; order Thermofontimicrobiales; family Thermofontimicrobiaceae; genus Thermofontimicrobium_A. The sequence goes on along the minus strand of CAZYNP010000019.1, from coordinate 66,125 downwards.
TATTGCAACGTGTAATTGAGCTCGGTATAAAGTCGGCCAAACCGGGTATGGTACTTCACTTCCAGCCCGCGCGCATTCCCGTAATCCTTGTTGCCATAAAGACCATAACGAATGCCATTGTAGGTCGTCACGATATTGACCGTGGACAGTTCATAAATGTCTTTGTACCAGATTGCTACCTCCAGATCCATGTTATCGTTCAATACCTGCCATAAGCCCAATTCATAATTCACTGTCTTCTCCGGATGCACCTGCGGATTGCCGATGGTGCTGGCGTAGTTCTCCGTGGACAGCACATAGGAATTGTTCAAATACATGGTGCTGTGCGGTGGATATTGAAAGAAATGACCATAGCTGAATCGCAGCAATGCGGTCTCGCCTAACTTATAGGAGAAGCCGAGCCGCGGGGCAACATTGATTTTCGCATCGGCATCCAGATACACCGATTGCCACTCTGGCTGATCTTCTTTGGCTAACAAATTGCCGGGATTGCGGTAATTTGAGGGATAACGCGTCTGCGGATCGAAATATTCCAGCCGAGCGCCCAGCGTCAGGACCATATCGCTATATTCCATCTTGTCCGAAAGATAGGCGGCAAGCTGAAAGGGCCGCTTACGATAAATATCGGCATAGGCCGTGGAATCTGGCAAAATTTCCGGTTCATAAAACAGACCGGAGGCCGACGAATTGCGATACTTATTCTGAATTTGAAAATAGCGATTATCATACTGCAACAGGGCGCCTTCAACACCAGCCTCGATGCTATTCGTTGCATTAAGCTGCCAGGTGCAATCCAACCGGCCCAATAGCTTTTCCGAACGGGTGCGGCGATGATCCTTTTGCTGACCACCGGTGTAGAAACCCGTGTAGCTATAATTGGCCGAATAGCGATCGTGCACGTAGCGCGGATCAGTTGGATTTTCGTAGAGATAGTCTGCGTTGTAGCTATTGGAATACGAAAATTTTAGCTCATAAAACGCCCGGGGCGAGAGGAAATGATTCAGTTGATAGAGCAGCAAATAATTATTGTTATAAATAATGTTTCTGCCATCGGGCTTGTATTTGAACGCATGATTGTAATCCTGATGTCGATTCTGGTCAGTAAAGTAGGAAAGCGACATTTTCAAGCGGGGCAAATTGTAGGTTAGTTTGCCGGTCACTGTGATCGCCTGGAACCAATTCATGGGCACCGTGGCCCCATCGCCAGTGTGCTGTTGAAACAGATATTGGCCATTTTCATCGTACGCCTGGGGATCCTGCCAATGAGAATAATCCGGCAGATCAGTGATATTGAAGCGGCGAATGCCATTCAAATGATTGAGAAAGTCCGATGCCCGAGCGCTTACGAAAAACGACAACCGATTTTTTATAATTGGCCCATGAACGTAAAATTTGAAATCCCGATTGCGATCGATCTCCGCAGGCTTTATCCCAATGAATACGTCGCGATGTGCAGTGTAATAATTTTCCAGAAATGCTTCCAATTTGCCATGAAATTGATTGCCACCCTCCCTGGTGACCATGTTCACCACTCCCCCCATGGCTTCACCATACTTCGCATGAAAGGTCCCGGTAATCACCTCAATTTCTTCCAGCGCTTCCGGATCAACCGCGATGGACTGACTGCGGTCATAGCCATTATAGATGGAAATGCCATCGATCAAATACGCTGTTTCGTTGCTGCGGCCTCCGCGCACATGTCCGCTCACCACACCAGGCTGCAGCGCCACAATGCCACCAGTGTTTTCTATCGGCAAGATCTTCATGTCCTCCGCTGTTACATTTCGAACCGAACTGGTTTGATCTTTTTTGATCTCCACCTGACTGGCGGTAACCACCACCTCCTGCCCCTGTAACACAGTGCCCCTTAACTTCGCGTTTACTTCCGTGGTCCGATTCACCGAAACCCGCACATCTTTCTGAACCATGGTTTCATAGCCGATCATCATTAGCTTCACCGTATAAGTACCAGGCGCCAGATTGATTATAAAATAGCTCCCGTCGGCAGCTGTAGCGGCACCACGATTGGTGCCTTCGATGATCACATTAGCCCCTACCAATGGATCACCAGTCTCAGCATCGACCACTTTACCGGCAATTTTGCCAGTCGTCTGAGCACCAAGAACCAGCGGAATTAGCAGCACGAAAATCAAAGAACGCCACACCAACCGTGTGCTCGGTGAGAATTCCATCGCCTTCCTCCTGCTCTTTCAAAATGATTAATTCGCTTGTCGTGTTTCAGCCAGGAAATCATTCCATCGCAATACAGTTCTATCGGATCAATTTCAGCCATTGGTGAATAGAATCAATGCCGCTGATCACTGCGCCAGATCCCGCAGCGCGGATGAGCTGAGCCCGTTCCCGGGATCGCGCATCCACTGCTATTCGAAATCGAACCCGGCAAATTGTCCACTAATTATCTCAGCAAAATGAATTTTTGGGAGCTGGTCACAGTTCCCATGTTGAGCACCAACCAATAGATGCCCGGCGGCACCGGACGGCCGTAGTCATCGGTTCCATTCCAGCCAAAGGCATGGTCGCCGCGCGCCAGCGGTGAATTCACCAGCGTTCGAAGTTGCTGCCCCAGTAAATTATAGATGACCAACTGCACCCGCCCGGCAACCGGCAGGGAGCAGTGGATGACGGCCTGCTGACAACACGGGTTCGGCTGCACCCGCAGCCTGATGCTGCCCGGCAGCCAGGCTGATTGCCGTCCCGGTGCAGCTTTGGTGGCGCTGCCGCTGTAATGACTCACCCCAGCATTGGTACCAAACCAGAGCGAACCATCGAGATCATTGGCAATCGCATAGACTCGATTGCCAGCCAGGCCCGTGGTGGAGTCAAACGATTGCCACTGACTTCCGTCAAAGCAGGAAACTCCTTGTGCGGTTCCGAACCACATCCTCCCGCGTTGATCCTGGCCGATCGCTAACACCAGGTTATGCGCCAGGCCATCGTCCTGATCATAAGTGATCCAATTTAGCTTGGTCTCTTCCCCTTCATGTCGGGACACGCCTTTATCCGTCCCAAACCATTGATTGCCATCGGCATCGATAAAAGCCGTATACACACTATCAGAGGCCAGCCCACTCCACTGGGTATCGTACGGCGAAGCTGAGGTGACCACATCGAAGCTATCCAGTCGCAGCCGATCGACACCTCGGCCATTGGTGCCCAGATAGGTCCAGCCGTCCCTGGCCGCGACCAGGCACAAAATAAAATTGTGTAGCAAATAATCGGCAGCCGTGAATGATCGCCATCGCAGCCAATTGAAAACCGACACCCCACGATCCGTCCCAAACCATTTGACATGACCGGTATCGATAGCCACAGCGGTGACTCGATTGGAAATCAGGCCGGAATTTTCTGATGTCAACATGCTATCACAATGCGCACTATCGTCAGCCACAGTGAATAGAAAAACCCCACCATCGGTCGCCAGCCAGAGCGCATTTTGCCAGTTGGTTTCTTCCACCACGATGCGGTTGACTCGGTGATCCTCCAACCTGCCCGCACACGAATAGCGCTGCCATTGCCCCCCGCGCAGCGCCATCACGCCACTGTCGGTACCAAACCACTTGCCACCGGACGCATCAATGGCGATTGCCCGGACCTGATTGCTCACCAGCGGGCTATTATCTCGCGTATAATTTTTCCAGTCCTGCGCCAAAACGATTTGCTGGAGCCCCAGCAGAATTATTGGAATGAATGATAATCGCATTTCGGTTGCTCTTTGCCCTCAAATTCTGGAATGAAGAATCTATCGATCAGAGAAATTGTAAACCTCGGCATCAATCCATCACTCATATTCCATCATTCCATATTTCCGTTATTCCTCCCTATCATCCAAAGACAAATGCCCGCCTGACTGCCAGGTTAGCAAATCTCCGATTTGGCATATTATCGAATCAGTGTCATTTTCTTGATGTCGGTAAATGAACCGAACCGCAAGCGATAGAAATATGTTCCCGATGGAAATTTTCGACTATTCCAGACCGCCAGATGGGCGCCCTGAGCAAAATGCCCATCCGCCAGAACTTCCACCAGTTCGCCGTGCAGATTAAAAATTTCCAGCCTGGCGTTTCCATTCTCGGGCAACTGAAATTGAATGGCCGTTGCTGGATTGAAGGGGTTGGGATAATTTTGATTCAGCAGGAAACAGCTCGGTCGATCGATGTTGCGCCGATCAGAAATCCGGCTCGGCGGATAATCATACGGCTCATTGCACAAATGCCACTCATCTTCACTCTGGCCATTGTAATCGCGACGCAAATAGAGCGTCTTCAATTCTGTCCGCTGAAAATCGGTCAATGGCCGACGCGTGGCTGTGCCAGCATCATTCCATTCATAAACCGGGATGTCCTGCGGATTAAAGGTCGCCAGCAGGCCGCGTTCCCGAGCTAAATGAAACAGGCCAAAATTGCCTGGCTCATGCCCACCCAACCAGCAGCCGATCACATCCACCAGAAACGGATTTTGACCAAAGATGATAACATTGGTCATATAATCCTGGGCATAGCCATCATTGGGGCCAATCACAAAATGGCCATCACGGCCATAAATGCCCTCGATGACGTGCAGACCAGCGCGGCAAACCGAGTTATTGTCGATGCACCGGGTGGCCCAGGTCTCCTGCCATAGACCTCCCTCCTGCCCCGGTCGATCCCAGCGGGGAATGCCATCCGCCACATGGCGATCGTAATTGTCCATAATTACATCTTTCGCATTGGGCTGAATATGGTCGGCGGAAATACTCATGTTGCTGTTGTAATAGGCACAATGTTGCTGGTAAGAAGCAGCGATGGTGCCTTGTAGATTCTTGGCGCACAGGGTCATGCCCATGGCATGGGTTTTGAATTTAGCGATGTTCAACAGCCAGCTTTCGGGAGAATTGATCGGCCAGAAATAGGGGATTTTGTTGAACCAGATGCCATCCGGGACGTCCAGCCACTGCACCGCCTCGGCGGGCAGCCGATTGACCTTGGTATTGATAACCTGGACATCGGCGCCGGTGCGCTGACCCATGTCCGCGTAGCCGCCTTCGGTAAGATTTTCGACGCCATTTACCTCTCGCACATAAACGTGATCGGCGGGAATCCCCAACTCTTTCAAGTGCTCAATAATTCCTTCCACAAAATAGACATCGGTAATAACGCCCATGGTGCCTTCGGTGGTATAACCGGGTTGCCAGCTCCCCCGGGAGGTCAAATTGGGTTTGATGGCGATGCGGTGCGACAAAGGGATGCCCAGCGCCGGGTCAGCGGTTGGCACCAACACCGAGCGCCCAAATGCCAGTCCCACGTGCTTGATGGCCTCGGAATTGGTTTTCACATCGACCTGGCTTTTCATGATGAAAACCGCATCTGGATTTTGCGCAATAAACGGATGCACCGTGAAATAATTCGTGGCAGGAGAGAAACCATGGCCAAAGAGCTGGCGCGGATCGATAATTGCAACACCGGCTGCAGCAGCAGCCATTTTTAGAAACTCACGTCGAGCTAACATCTTCGCACCTTTCAGTTGTGCCTGTCACCAGATCAGCCTCCGCTTCTCGGTACCACGCAAACATTCTCTGGCGTCAAGCTATCAAAAAATTGACTAATTGTCAAGCGAAAAATTTACCCGCTATCATCCATGAAAAAAGGCGGGATCGACGATAGCCAACGACAATCCCGCCTCCGTTCAGTTACCAGATAACTATCGCAGCAGCGTCATCTTTTGTTGCAGTTTTTCCGTCCCATTTTCGAGCACGGTGAAATAGATGCCGCTGGTTAGATTGGACATATCCACACTGACTTCATACTGTCCCGCCTGGCGATTTTCATTGTCAATGACGGTCTTCACCAACTGACCATTGACGTTGTAAATCTTCAGGCTGACCTGGCCGGCTTTGGCCAATGAAAATTTGATATTGGTCGAGGGATTGAATGGATTGGGGTAATTTTGTTCCAGGGCAAAGGTTTTCGGGGAGATGGTCTGGCTGATCTCCCGAACAGCAGTGCCTTTCGCCCTTTCATCGATCCATTCCACCACCGAGTAGCCCTTGACATCCGCATATTGCCAGCCCGGCCCCGGTCCCTGCCAACCCGCAAAACCGGCTGGGGTATAGGCCATGCCCTGGAAGTCGGCCGAGGATTCGGTCTCATCGATGTCATACAAACTCCAGGTCATGGGGATCCGTGTTCCCGGTACAAATTCAAAGGTATTGCCGGTAGTGGGCGATTTGACATCAGGCAGATAGACTTTGCCTTCGATGATATATCCGGCGCCATCCTCCCAGATTTGGTAAACCATCTTGGTGTTGGCCGTATTGAGCACGCCAGCAAAGCCATAGTACTCGCGGATAATGGTCGAGTCCAGCGATTCATCAAAGGACATATTGAATTGCAGTGCATAATCGCCGGTAGCAGCATCATTGGGCCAGCCGCCGCGAGCCGCAGTGAACAGCGAATCGCCGAGGTCCCAGTTGCCCATATAATACTCGATGGCGTCCGCAGCCCAGTTGGCATCGGAGAAATGGCCAGGTTCGTCATCCATAACATTGGCCGCGAAATAGAAATAGTCATCGTCATACATCATATACAGCGTGCCCTTGCAGTCCTCGTCGGTAGCGGGCAACCAGGATGGATTCTGAAATTTGAACCGACCGCTATCGGGAATGATGCTGCGCCAATGATCCAGCGGAAAACAGAAGTTCCACTCATCCAACACGCCGTCAATGACCACCGGCCGATAGGCTTTTTTAATGTACGGCGAAACAAAATCGAATCGGGCCATGTCGTTCCATTCAAAACCGCGAGCTTTTTCCAACACATCGCAAACCTGCCAGCCCGGTCCCACACCCATCCAGCCAGCAAAGCCTTTGGGGGTATAAGCTAATCCCTGGAAATCAGCCGAACTTTCGGTTTCATCCATGTCGTACAGACTCCAGGTCATGGGGATGCGAGTGCCTGGTTCGAATTTAATGGTATTGCCAGTGGTGGGATTCTTCAGGTCGTCCAGGAAAATTTTGCCTTCGATGTTGTAGCCATCACCAGCGTCCCAAATTTTATAGACGACTTTGGTATTTTCGGTGACCAGATCTTTCGCCACGCCATACCACTCATGCACCCAGACGGAATCCAGGGACTCATCGAACGTAATGGTGATCTGAACGGCATAATCGCCGGTGGTCGGATCGTTGGGCCAGCCACCGGCCGGATTTGCTTCGGGGAACAGCGCATCCCCAACATCCCAGTTGGCAATGTAAAATTCGATCGCGTCAGCCGCCCAGGATGCATCGGAAAAGTGACCGGGCTCGTCGTCGCGGACATGGGCCGCCACGTAAAGGTAATTGTCATCATACATCATGTACAGGGTACCGCTGCAATCATCCAGTTCGGGAACCCAGCCAGCAGTGGTTTTAAACCGACCACTGTCCGGAATACAGACCTTGTTGTGATCCAGAGGAAACGCAAATGCCCATTCATCTAAATTGCCGTCAACCGTAATTGGTGCCGGGGCTTTGAGAATGTACGGCACCACAACGTTTTCCTGGCCCCAGGCCAGCGTGGACACAACCAATAGCGCCACGATCATGGTAATGATTTTCTTCATTTTTTGCCTCCTTGAAATGAGTTTTGAATGAGTAATTATACCTGACCGATTAATTGCTGCAACGAAATCCTAATGTTGGGCATCCCTCCCTTCCACGTTATTGGAAATTTCTGAGTGGATTAACAATGAATCAGTAGTTCGATAATCATGAAAATGACCGCAAGAAAAACATATCGAAGATTGGCCGCATGGATCGCAAAATAAGTGCGCGGGCCAGTGTGAGGTGATAATGGCTGACATACGTTTAATCAGAAAGGGTTGAATTTGTCAATTTGTTTAACAAATAAAGTATAGCATTATTTTTGGAAATTGTCAAGTATTTTTTTCAATTTTTGTAACTTTGTTTTGCCGGTAATTCATTTTATTTATTTTTAGCCAATTAACAAAGCGTCCATTCAGCGGCCAGAAATCATCAAAAATTTCATTGACTTTCAATCTATTTTTATCTATATTTGAATTGATTAAATTAAGTTTTTTAATTTAACTTATTCAGCGTCTGAAGCGGTTTCATAGACTGTTCTGTTCAATTGGTGATGCCGTCTGTTGTGCGCCTGGCACCGTTTTTTTTCATTCGGTAATTGTGACATTTTAAATAGAGGATGTTCCGTGCTCAATTTGAAGACAGACCTCAGCCAAACCGAACTCAATGTCTTGCGCTGCGTGTATGAAGCTGGCCCGATCTCCCGCGTCAAAGTAGCTCAACGGTTGAATCTGACCCGCGCCACGCTGACTGTGATCTCAAAAAAACTCAAAGATCTTAAGCTCATTTTTGAGGCTGGCAAAGGAACCTCCAGCGAAGGTCGTGGACGCAAAGAGGTGCTCTTGAGCGTAAATCCCAACGCCGGATTTGTCCTGGGAATTCACATCTCGATCGGTCAATTTACGGTTGGACTGCTCGATCTGAGCGCCAAGGTCATCGAAAAAATCAGTCAGCCTTTCCCACCCGATAAACCAGCACCCATGGTGTTGCCACCATTGGTAGAAATGCTGCGCCGCATGATCGAGCGCTACCAAATTCAAAAACAAAAAATTTTCGGCATTGTCGTAGCCATTCCAGGAGTTATTGATTACAAGCGAGGTGTGCTGCGAGAAATAACTTTAACAGGCTGGCAGGGCTTCGAGCTGAGATCCTATTTTGAAAATCAATTCGACATCAAGGTCTTGCTCGAGAATGACGTAAAAACTTATACCATGGGGGAATTCTATTTCGGCATTGGCAAGCACGTAAACAGCATGATCTGCCTGTGGTTGGGCGACGGTATCGGCGCTGGCATTATCAATAACGGACAAATGGTGCGTGGTATCAGCTCCAGCGCCGGCGAAATTGGCTTCAATGAATTCATTCTGGAACAGCCCAACAATCGCTCACTCTTGACCGCTGGCGAGGTGCGCTGCTGGGGCGATGTACTATCCCTCACCAATATCAAAGCCACCATTCGCCGCGGTATCGAGGAAGGCTGGAAAACCGAGCTGAAGCCCAATGCCCAGATTCCCGATTTTGTCGCCGCCATTGGCCGGGGCGATCCTCTGGCTGTCTACATTTTCAAACTGCTGAGCAACGTTCTGGGAGCCATCGGCCTCAACCTGATCTACACCTTCAATCCCGAAATCTTGCTGCTCAGCGGCCCGCTGGTGTACCAGCTCCCTCAATTGGCCGGTGAGGTGCGTGCCCATCTCAAACGAGGCATTTTGCAATCGCCCATTGAGAATGTCGAAGTAAAAACCAGTATCCTCGGCGAAAACGGCCTGCTCATCGGCGGCGTCGCCCTGATGCTGGAATATTTATTCGGAAACTCGAATAACCCGTTTCTCGAGATCTGAGCGCTTCAGGGCAGCGCCCCTCTTACCCCATCATTACCTCGACTTCATTCACCGAACCGATGGGCTGCGGCGGAATAGCGCCAGCGATCAATTGTCCATTCAGGTGGATGGATTTCACGCCTTTCATAACCCGATCGGGATTTTTGACTGTGATGCGGTAGGTAGCCCCGCGCCATTGCCGCTGGACTTCAAATTGCGACCAATCTGCCGGGATGCACGGATCGATGGTCAGCCCCTCAAATCCCACGCGAATACCCAGGATGAACTGCGTAGCGGCATAATAGAACCAGCCAGCCGTGCCTGTCAACCAGGGATGTCTGGCCCGACCATGGGCGGAATGATCGCGTCCCATGATAAATTGACAATAGGAATACGGCTCCGCCTCGCGGATCTCGATCATATCGTTTTGATGGTAGGGCAAAATGGCGTCGTAAAATTTCATTGCCCGGTCGCCGCGTCCCAGAATGCATTCGGCAATCACCGCCCAGGGGTTGGGATGACTGAAGATCGAGCCGTTTTCTTTGATGCCTTTGTACACGCGAGTGATGTAGCCGATTTCGTCATCGGGCTGCGAGTAAGCTGGCCAGACCAGATGCAGGCCATAGCGGGAATAAAGATGCTCATCCACCGCATCCATGCACATTCGGCCGCGCTCAGCCGAAGCCACTCCCGAATAGACTGCCCAGCTCTGGCTGTTGAGAAACAGTTTGCCTTCGTTGCTTGCCTGGGTTCCAATCTTACGGCCACTTCTGGTAAAACCGCGAATGTACCATCGGCCATCCCAGAGCTCATGCTCGCAGGCCTGTTTCACTTTGGCGGCGATGGTCGAATACTTTTGGACATCGGCGTTGCGCTGCAAAAATCGAGCGGCTTCCACAAATAGGTTCAACGCCCAATAATGCATGAACGAAACCATAGCGCTCTCACCACCGCCCAGGTTCAAACAGTCATTCCAATCCGCGCGCAACCCCTGACAGATGCCGTGACCTCCAATGTGCTCCGTGGAAAAATCCAGAATTTTCTGCAGATGCTCGTAAACTGTGCCTTCTCCCCCATCGGCATACGGCACAACCCGATCGAAGAAGCCAACATCGCCGGTTTCTTTTACCAATTCACATACCGTCGCCACCAGCCAGAGGGCATCATCGGAACAGACATCCTCCAGGCCATGAATGATATCCGAGGGCCTGGGCGTGGGTTTGACCGTTGGCAGCTTCACGCCCGGAAGCTTCTCCTCCTGTGGCTTGAAAACCTCTGGATCGAATAGATGCAAGCCATAGCCCATGCTCGTTAGGCCATTTAGCAGTTCCAGGATGCGCTGGCGGCATTTCCCGGGATTGGTGTGGATACAGCTCATGGCATCCTGAGACGTATCCCGATAGCCCAATCCCGTGCGACCGCCGACCTCGATGAACGACGCAAAGCGCGACCAGACCACGCAGGTTTCCGCCTGGTAAATGGTCCAGGTATTGAGCATGGTATTCATTCCTGGATGCGGAGTTTTCACCTGTAATGCTGCCAGCTTCTGCTGCCAGTAAGATTTTAATTCCTGAAACGCCCGATCCACCATGTCAAAATCGGAATATTTCTGTTTGATGAGATGGCCCTTTTCCGCACGAGACCCCACGCCCAGCATAAAGATCACGCGACGCTCGGCACCTGGTTCCAGTGTGAATCGCTTGTGCAACGCGCCGCAATGATTGCCGCCCAGCTCGGTGCTGTTGTGGCAGAACCCCTGTTCCACCGCAATGGGATTGGTCTCGGTGCGATAGCTGCCTAAAAAACGATCCCGCACGCCGTCATAGCTATCCGGCTGGAAATTGGCGGCCATAAACTGGTAATTCCAGGGTTCATAAAAGAAATCGTATTCAATGATTCCATCCTGGTAATTGGAGCCACTGGCGTACAGGCTCATTTGGAAATTCTGATTATCGATCTCTACATGCTGAAAGGAAAATTCCACGTACGAAAAAATACTCAGATGGCGCCGCCGCCGGCTCTTGTTTTTGATCACTACATCCCAGATTTCCACATCATCGTTGATGGGAATGAACAGCAGTTGCTCCGCCTGAATTTCCAGATAGTCACAACTGAATTTGGAATAGGACAGCCCGTGCCGGCATTGGTAGCTGGCTTGCGTCAGCTCTTTGCCCACCGGCTGCCAGGAGATCGACCAATAATCCCCCAGCTCATCATCCCGCAGATAGACATAGTGGCCGGGACGGTCCAACGGCACTCCATTTGGCCGAAAGCGAGTGATACGGCCATGTTCGGCCGATTTATAAAAAGAATAGCCACCGGCATTGTGGGAAATCACCGTGCAGAGATCTTTCACGCCGAGATAGTTGGTCCATGAAACCGGTACGTCGGGTCGCTCGATGACATATTCACGATTGTCATTGTCAAAATAACCGTAGCGAATAGCTGCCTCCTGTTTGAAAACGCGGTTGTTCATCGGTTGACCCCTGCTTGCCGGTACAGCTTGGCCAGCACCATGGAGTCAGGCCGAAGTCTTTTTATCGAAAACAAATATAAAGTCAATTTTAAGCCAGTCTTGTCCAAAATAACATTTCCCGTTTAGCATTTTGGACAGCAAAATGAAACCAAAAGCTAATAAGGTTAAATCGTCAGTGCTTTCGGTTGGTTACTAAGGTGAATCAGGTTTTCTGAAGGGGTCGCTGATGTCCGGCTGATTAAAACCTTAGTAACATCTAAAAATCCGTGAAATTAGAAACCTTATTACCTTATTGAAAGCCGATCTTGTCCAAAACAGGATTGCTCATCGAGTAGTTGGGACAGGAAACTATGATCCGCCAACTGGCCATTGGCGTCAACCTTAGATGATACTGACCACAAGGGCACATCGACGCGAAGCATCGGCGACCAGTTATCTTAGGAAACGAAGCTTTGGCCAAATAATTCGATGACAACGGAGTGCTTTTTAGGCCTATTTTCTAAAATGCAATCCAATTTCTTGGGGTCTTCGAGTCCTGGTGGCATTACCAATACTCAAGTTAACGCCAAAAGCCAACTGGCGAAGCGGTGGCAATAGAGCCATATTTTGAAGAACAAATAAATTTGCTTTCAACGGGCTATGTTACAAGAAACGATTTCACCAATTTAAATTATTTTGGACAACAGTGGTTTTAAGCTGAATTTCTAAAATAAATTTTGTCAACTGGAATTGAAAGCGTTTTGCCCACGAAAAACACGGAATGACGCGAAATTCAAATCATTCAAAGCGCTTTTAATACATTTTCCTATGTTACAAGGGGCAATTTGTGATAATAATTTTCATATTGGAATTTCAGGTTTAAGTTAATAAACGCAAAACATTCCAACATGTGCCCGGTAATATGTTATGGCGCAGCCAGCCGACTGACCTCCAGGCGATCATTGGGTTCAAACAGTTTTTTTCTTGCCGAACTCCGAATCGATGGGCAACAATTTCACAATAATAAAGCCAGGAATGGTGCAGACCATAACCCAGATAAAAAATTTCTCATAGCCGATAATTTCCTGAAGCCAGCCGCTGAACATCCCCGGCAGCATCATACCCAGGGCCATGAAACCCGTAGTGATGGCAAAATGGGCTGTCTTGAATTTGCCTTCAGAGATATAGATCATGTACAGGGTGTAAGCCGTGAAGCCGAACCCATAGCCAAGTTGCTCGATCCCCACGCATAGGTTAATGATCCAGTACTGGTCGGGCTGGTAATGGGACATGTAAACGTAGACCAGATCCGGAACATTGATGGCAATCACCATCAGCCAGATCCATTTTTTGAGACCATCGCGAGCAGCCAGAAATCCGCCGAGCAGGCCACCGAACGTGAGCATCGCCAGCCCCATGGTCCCATAAACGAATCCAATTTGCCCCGTAGTCAGCGCGATGCCTCCGGCTTCCTGGCGATCCAGCAGAAACGGCGAGGCCAATTTTACCAACTGGGATTCCGCCAGACGATATAAGAGCAAAAATGCCAGCCCGATCCCGATGTGTTCTTTTTTAAAAAACGACACAAACGGCTCGGCAAAGCTCTTGAAGAACGCGCTCAGGCTGGATATGCTTCGCGCCACATCCTCAGCAGGATGCGGCAGGACCAATCGATGATAGATGGCAAACAGCAGAAACAATCCCGCCAGAAATAAAAAGGTAATGGTCCAGGACAGGGGCACATTGCCCGCGCGGGCTACAAAGCTGGCTGCCGTGGGTTGTTTCAGCTTTGGATCCAGTTGGATCGCGGCCATGACCGGCCGATTCCAATTTTCGGCAGTGAACTCGAACCGGCTACCTTCGATCAACGAGATGCTTTTGTCGCCGGATTCGCGACCGAATGTTACCACGTAGGTTTTCTTTGGTGGTGGCGAGTTGGAGAGATAAAAATACACCCCAGCATAGTTGCCAACTGTTCCCGTACCCTTTGGGATCGGCTTGCTAATTCTGAATATCTTCTCGATTAACTTTCGCAGCGGACCGCTGACCTGAAGCTGCCACCAGGAAGGCGAGCTATCCTTTTTTTCTTGCAGCTCAAGCTTCTGTCCCTGGGCACGATTCCAATCCCGCAGCCGCGCCATAAATTCATTAAACTGGGCTTTGTCCCTGGTTTCCAGCGGAATCGATATTTGGGCGGGAGCCGCTACTATCCTTATTTTGCCCGACTGAGGCTGGACGAGCAAGCTGTCCGGCGGGAGGGGCGCTGGCGCATGGTTCGAAATCGCTTGAACTGCGGCCACGGGAACGGTTACCGGTGGCAGGCCGGTGTGGCTTTCCACATAACCCGCCAGAATCACCAGCAATCCCTGCCCAGTCAACATCGCAAAGCGATAAAACGTGCTGCGGATACCGACAAACCAGGCCTGATCGTGCTGGGACAAGCCGAGCATATAAAATCCATCGGCGGCAATATCATGCGTCGCCGAGCTGAACGCTAGTAACCAAAAAAAGGCCAGGGTAAATTGGAAAAACTTGGGCACCGGAATAGATAGTGCGACGCTGGCCAGTCCCGCGCCGATGACCAACTGCATCGTGGCAATCCAGAAGCGCTTGGTCTTCAGCAAATCGACCACCGGGCTCCACAGTGGCTTGATCACCCAGGGCAAATACAGCCAACTGGTGTATAGGGCGATGTCGGTATTGGAAATTCCCATGCGCTTGTACATGATCACCGAAACCGTCATTACCACGATATAGGGAATGCCCTCGGCGAAGTACAGGCTGGGCACCCAGAACCAGGGAGATAGCGTCCTACCTGGCGTATTCCGCTCGCTCATCTATCGGTCTCCATAGCATTTTTTTGAGATTGGCTTAAATTGCGTGAAATATAATTGATAAAAAGTAGAATAGCAAGCAAAATATCTTGATCCTGAAAAAATGTATTTTTCGGTAGCTGTGGCTGGTACACCTGTCAGCCGAAACGGCCAGGAGTCACCCATTGTCACTGCGCCGGCGCATCAATTTCCCTGGCGAAAGACCAGATCCTGTAGCCAAACGTCCTGGAACTGATCGCATTTCAGGACGAAGCGCTGCCACAGCCCCACATGGCCCTTCATCTTCGATTGACAGGTAAGTTTCAAAAATGCAAGCGACAAAATTATGAAAGAAATTGATGGCCACGGAAAAAAATCTTGACAATCTCAATTAAATTGGATATATTTAGCGGTTTTAAAATAGCAGCCCCTGTAGCTCAGTTAGGAAGAGCAGCGGTTTCCTAAACCGCGTGCCGCAGGTTCGAGTCCTGCCAGGGGCACCATAGGCCGTGGTTTAAATTCAAACATAAGGAAAAAAACATGCTAAAAGCCAGAAAAAAGATTACCAAGCGTCAAATCAAAGAAGACAAATTGGTGACCTATTATTTCAAGACCATCGATTTCTTCAATCGCAATTCAAAATATGTAACCATTGGGCTAACTGCAATCATCGTCGTGGTGATTTTGGTGACGCTATTTCGTCGGGCCAAGCAGCGAGCCGAATTGGAAGCGTCGGCGCAACTCACCAAAGCCCTGGCCCAAATTGAACAGAACAATCTCAGTCAAGCTACCGACATCCTGGTCAGCCTGGCCGAAAAATACAGTGGCACCACCAGTGCCGAGACTGGCGTTTATCTGCTGGCGCATACGTTTTATCAGAAAGGTGATTTTGAGCAGGCAAAAGTATATTTCGAGAAATATGTCAACGACTATCACAAAAATCCCATATTGAGCAGCGCCGCCTACACTGGCCTGGGCGCATCGTTGGAGCAACAAAAGAAATATCTCGAAGCGGCGCAATCCTATGAACGGGGTGCTCATCAATTTGCCAACGGCGCCAATGCTCCGCAGCAGCTTTTCAATGCCGCTCGCTGCTACATGCTGGCCAACCGCAATGACAAAGCGCGGCTATGCCTGGAAAAAATCGTTGAAAAATATTCCAATTCCAATTTAAAGAATGACGCAGAGTTCTATTTGGCGAAGTTAACGAGTTAGCTGATTATCTATCTTCAAAATTATCTTAAAAATTACTTGCAATTTAAAAATCTATTTCTTATATTTCATTCTAAAGTGGGAAAAAATCCCACTTTTTTATTGATAAGCACTGATGATGATAAAAGAGAAAATAGCAGGACTCATTGCTCCGATCATCGATGCGCATCAGATTGATCTCATCGATATCGAATTGAAGGGCAAACCCGGCCAGTTGGTGCTGCGCATCTACGTCGATATGGTGGGCGGCATTGGATTGGACCAATGTGCAGTGATCAGCCGGGAAATATCTGATGTGTTGGACATGGCCGACCTGATTCAGGGTCGATACCGCCTCGAAGTATCGTCGCCGGGTCTGGATCGGCCGTTAAAGAGCGCACGTGACTTTGAACGAAATATCGGTCGGCAGGTGCGGGTCAATTACCGCGGGGAAGATGGCGTCGTCGCCACGCTCACCGGCACGATCAAAACAGTGACCGAAAATGAGGTGTTCCTGGAAGTGGATTCTCAATTGCACCGCGTCGCCTTAACAACGATAGTGCTGGCCAAGGTATTGGCTGCCTGGTAAGCCAGAGCTTCGCCGTGGGCTCGCGACTGCTGTGCGGCAATCGGTTAGAAAGCATCCTTTGCTGGACAGGATGCTGGTAAAAGTTTCGCAAGAGACGGTTATAATGATGGGAGATGCTCACTTATGAAGAGTGAAATCGTTGAAGCATTTGGTCAAATTGTTAAAGAAAAAAATATTGATAAAGATTTATTGAGTTCGATCCTCGAGAATATCATGTATTCCATAGTTAAAAAGAAGTATGGAACCACCGATAATTTCAACATTTTTGTCAGCATGGACAAAGGCGAAGTAGAAATTTGTCAAACCAAAGTCATTGTCGACAAGGTGACTGACGAAAACCTGGAGATCGACCTGGAGACCGCTCGCAAGGTGGAGCCAGACCTGGAAATTGGCGATGAATATCTGGAGATCATCGATCCGTCCAGCTTTGGCCGCCGGCTGATCATTGCGGCCAAACAGCATCTTAGCCAAAAGATCAAAGAAGCCGAGAAAGACGTGGTGTTCGAGGAATTCAAGGATCGGATCAATGAAATTATTGTTGGCGACATCCGTCAGCTCAATCGCAATGAAATCTATTTAAATGTCGAACGGACCGAAGTGATCTTGCCGAAATCGGAGCAAATTTACAATGAAAAATATCGCCGCGGCGATCATTTGCGCGTGATGATCAAAGACGTCACTCGAACCAGCCGTGGGCCGGAGATCATCGTTTCGCGGGCCGATCCCAATTTTCTGGTGCGATTGTTTGAGCTGGAAGTGCCGGAAATTTATGATGGCGTAATCGAAATCAAAGGCATTGCCCGCGAAGCCGGCGATCGCACCAAAATCGCGGTTTCCTCCAACGACAAGCGCATCGATGCCGTAGGGGCTTGCGTGGGAATGAAAGGCATTCGCATCCAGTCCATTGTCAAAGAGTTGAACGATGAAAAAATCGACATCATCAATTGGTCCAGCGATCCGGAAACGTATATCGCTCGTGCGTTGAGTCCTGCGAAACCCACGAAGGTGATGGTAGACCGGGAAAATAGGAAAGCCATTGCCATCATTCCCGATAGTCAGATTTCTCTGGCCATTGGCAAAGGTGGTCAGAACAAACGGCTGGCGTCGAAACTAACGGGATACGAGGTGGATACGATCAAAGAATCAGAGTATTCGCAAATGGTCTCCCAGGCGGAGACGACCACCGAAAAGGTTGGCCTTGGTGAAATCGAAGAATTATCGCCGATGGTTATCGCCAAATTGGAGGCCGCGGGGTATGAAACGCTAGATGACCTGTTAGAGGCTGATGAAGCATCGCTGTTGGAAATACACGGTTTTGGGCCGAAAACGGTCGAACAAATTATGGCAACGATAACCAAGCTGAAAGGAGAAAAAAGCGCGGTCTAAGAAGGTGCGGTGGTAATTCAAGGCAAAGAAAGGGGCCTATAAATTTCAGCGAGCAGGTCTGTTAGAAACCTGCATCAATTTAAATTGGAGTTAGCAAATTTGAGTAAGAAACTGAGAATACCTCAAGTCGCAAAAGAATTCAACATCTCAATTGATGCGTTGATAAATTATTTGCGCAAGCTAAATTTTGATGTCCACAGTCACATGAGTCCGGTCACGGAGGAGATGTATGAGGAGATCAAAAAGAAGTTTGCCGTGGGTATCGTCATTTCCGATGACGATTCGGATATCAAGCGTCAATTAAAAGAGAAAAAAGCCATCGAGGAAGAGAAGAAACGCAAGGAGCTGCAAGAATTTGAAACGATGCTCAAAGTGTCCTCGAAGGTGATGACTGAGATTCCGCGCCGCCGCAAAGCTGTGGCTCAAAAGGAACGCCCGGGGATTCCTATGCCCAGCGAGGAGGAACCCGTGGTCGCTGCCGAACCAACCATGCCCTTGCCTTCAGAAGTGGAATCTGTTCCCGAGCCCGCCATACCAGCGGAAACAATATCCTTAGCGGCGCCGTCGATCACTGCGCCGGAAGAGCGAATTGAGGAAGCTGAAATTTCGGACACCGTTGCACCCACGCAGATAGTGGAACCACCATCGACGCCAGCGGTAGAACCGGCGCCACCGGAAGTAGTTCCGGAAGCACCGGAGGCAAAGCCGGCAGTAAAGCTCCGCGCGATGCCAGAAATCGTACCGGAAACGCCGCCCATCGCGCCAAGAATCAAAGAGCCCGCGCCCAAACCGGCAGCGGAGCATGAGAAAAAAGTACTTCGCAAAGCTGATGACAAACGAACTGAGGCAGTCGTTGCGCCCAAGACCGAAGAAGAACTCCAGGCGCTGAAAAAGAAGAAACTGAAGAAGAAAGAGCGCATCGCTCTATTCCGTAAATTCGATGATCTGGAGCGACTCGTTGCACCGGAAGAAGTTCTTCCCAAAAAGAAGAAAAAGAAAAAGAAAAAGCTGGAGCGGCTGGAGGAAGGCGAAGCTGCAGTTCGTCCCAAACGAAAAGCAAAAAAGAAAAAACGCTTCGTCATCAGCGAGGCTGAAGTGGAAGCTTCCATCCGGCAGACATTTGCCGCCATGGAAGTGGCCTCCCATGCTAAAAAGCGGCGCCGAAAAATTCAAGATACTGGCGAGGAAATTGAGGAGGATGCCAATATCCTGCGCGTCAACGAGTTTATCTCGGTTGGCGAATTGGCCAATGAAATCGGTGTCGAAACCAGTGAAGTAATCAAGAAATGCCTGGAACTGGGCATGCTGGTAACTATCAACCAGCGTCTGGATCAGGAAACCATTCAGATCGTGGCTGACGAATTCGGTTTTCAGGTGGAAATTATTCCGGAATTCGGCAGCGATATCCTGGAAGACGAGGATGATGAAGACGATGCTGCCAGTTTACAGCCGCGCTCGCCGGTGGTCACCATCATGGGTCATGTGGATCATGGCAAGACGTCACTATTGGATTACATTCGGAAGAGCAATATCATCGCCCAGGAGGCGGGTGGGATCACGCAACACATCGGCGCCTATCGGGTGAATGTCGATAGCAAGATGATCACGTTTCTGGATACGCCGGGCCACGAGGCCTTCACTGCTATGCGGGCTCGAGGCGCACAGGCCACCGATATTGTGGTGCTGGTGGTAGCTGCTGACGACAGCGTGATGCCACAGACCGTCGAAGCCATTGATCACGCCAAGGCCGCCGGAGTGCCCATTGTCGTGGCATTGAACAAGGTGGATAAGCCGAACCTGAATATCGACCTGATCAAGAAACAATTGGCGGACAATGGGGTTCTGATCGAGGAATGGGGGGGCAAATATCAATGCGTTGAAGTTTCGGCCAAAACAGGCCAGGGCATCGATAAGCTGCTGGAAAGCATTTTGGTTGAGGCCGAAATTCTGGAATTGTCTGCCAATCCCAATCGTCGGGCTCGTGGCGTGGTGATCGAATCGAAACTGGACAAAGGCAAAGGCGTCGTAGCGACGGTGCTGGTTCAAAAAGGCACCCTGCGGATCGGCGATCCATTTTTGGTTGGCCAATACAGTGGCAAAGTGCGCGGTCTGTTTGACGAATTCGGCAACAAACGCACCGAGGCTGGGCCATCCGTCCCCATTCAGGTGATTGGCTTTTCGGGCTTGCCTCAAGCCGGTGATACGTTCATCGTCCTGGGATCTGAGCGCGATACCCGAGAAATCAGTCTGGTGCGGCAGCAGGTTCGCCGGGAAAAAGAGTACCGGTCATTCCGTCATCTGACATTGGATGAAATTTCACGTCAGATCAAAAAGGGCGGCGTCAAAGAGCTTTCGTTGATCATCAAGGGCGACGTGGATGGCTCAGTGGAAGCCATCAGCGATTCGTTGACCAAGCTATCTACTGAGGAAGTCGCCGTGCGAATCATCCGCAAAGGCGTGGGTGCGATCACCGATTCCGATGTGCTGTTGGCCTCGGCTTCCAACGCCATTATCATCGGGTTCCAGGTGCGTCCGACGATCAACGCCCGAGAAATTGCCGAAAAAGAAAAAGTGGATATCCGGCTGTATAAAGTCATTTATGATGCGTTAGCCGACGTGAAGAACGCGCTGGAAGGGTTGCTGGAACCATCCATTGAAGAAGAAAATCTGAGCACCGTGGAGGTCCGCAAGACATTCCGCATTCCCAAAATCGGCACCATTGCTGGCTGCTATGTCCTTTCCGGAAAAATCAGCCGCAATGATCAGATTCGATTGTACCGCGAGGATAAGTTAATTTACGAGGGTCGGCTGAGTTCGTTGAAGCGTTTCAAAGATGACGCCCGCGAGGTTGTTTCGGGCTATGAATGCGGTATCGGATTGGAAAACTTCGATGACATCAAAGTCGGCGATATCATCGAGTCCTATAAATTAATCGAAGTCAAACGGACGCTGGCCGCGAATCCGGCTCAAGCGCGCGCCTAATGGTGGATGGAAGTAGAATTAACATGATAGTTGGTGTTGGACAAATCGAGCTCTATATTCCCGAGAGTGGCTCATTGAAATCGAAGCGCTTTGTGCTGAAAAGCATCAAGACCCGGATTCGAAATAAATTCAACGTGTCCATTGCCGAAATCGAGAATAACGATAAATGGCAGCGAGCGACCATCGGCGTTGCTATTGTCTCCAATGACAAAAAGATCGTGGACAGCACCTTGAATCAAATCATGCAATTCATTGAAACCGATGTCCGACTGGAAATTGTTGATCATTCAATTGAAATCTATTAGCCGATCATGAAATACAAACGATCACTCCGTGTTTCCGAGTTGATTAAGCGAGAGGTGAGCGTTATTATCGCCGAGGAGGTAAAAGACCCCTGGGTGAAAAACATCACCATCACGTTCGTAAAATTGACCGATGACTTAAAGCACGCGAAAATCTACTATCGCATCCTTGGCGAGGATCCACCCCGAGAGCACGCCGCCATTGGCCTGGAACGAGCTAACAAGTACATCCGCGGGGAAATCGGCCAGCGTGCCGGCCTAAGATATGTGCCGGAAATACAATTTATCTACGATATCGGCCTGGACGATGCCAGTCACATTGATATGCTGCTGAAGCAACTTAAACACGACCAGGATGTATGAATTGGTTCGGAAAGCCATTTGATTTCGAGGCTGGTGCCATCTTGAATTTCCACAAGCCGTCCGGCAAAAGCTCCTTCTGGTTGGTAAAACAGATCCGATTGCGAATCAAGACCAAGGTAGGCCATGCCGGAACATTGGATCCTTTCGCCGAGGGCGTTTTGTTGATCTGTACCGGTCGCGCCACCCGCCAGGTAGAGCAGTTAATGAGCCTTACCAAGGAATATGTGGGGGACATTGAGCTGGGCATCAGCACCGATACCGATGACCCCACCGGCAAAATCGTGGCGCAGGCACCGGTACCAGCGCTAACTCGGGAGGAGTTGCAGGCAGTCTGCCAATCTTTTGTGGGGCCAATTTATCAGTTGCCCCCATTGTTCTCAGCCAAACAGGTGCAGGGTCGTCGGCTGTACAAGCTGGCACGCCGGGGAGTGGCCATCGAGCGTACGCCCAAACTGGTGCATATCGAAAAAATAGAGCTGCTGCACCACGAGCAAAACCTCATGACTATTCGGGTGATCTGTTCCAAAGGCACCTATATTCGGGCGCTGGCACGAGACATCGGGCAACAGCTCGGCTGTGGTGCGTATCTCAAGAAACTCATTCGCACTCGCATCGGCGGCTATACCATTGACGAGGCCCTGAATTGGCCGCAATTCGTGGAAATGACCGCCCAGCGTGATCAGCAATAATAACCACCGCAATAACGAAGGCGGTGAAATGAAACCCGCGACCGGCGGCGGTATGAATGGTCTGGGGAGCGCCAGAGAAGCGGGGCTTATTTTTTTCGGCAGCCGCAGACATCTGGCTATCGCAGGCTTGTCGTGTCAGGCAATCGGCGTCTACTTGCCATTGGCCTTTGCCGGCTGCCAGTCTGCCGACCGATTAGCGGAAATAGCGAATATCCGAGTGCATTCAACATGGAACGAAACTAAGCAGTGGATGATCATACACGAGCATGGAAGTTTTTCGAGATTTGACAGGCATATCGCGAGATCCTGACTGCGTTATTACCACCGGGACTTTTGATGGTGTTCATTTGGGGCATCAATCGATCATCCGAAGGCTGCATGAGGAGGCACAGCCGGGGGGGTGCACGACGATTGTGACGTTCGAGCCCCATCCGCAATTCATCCTCAAACAGCCACGACAGCGCGAGTTAAAGCTGTTGTCGACCATCGAGGAAAAAATTGCCATATTCGAGGCGCTCAACATCCATCGCTTGATCGTACTCAAATTCGACGCCGCCTTCGCCCGCATCGGCTCGCGACAGTTTGTTGAAGATATTCTGGTAAGCAAAATCGGCTTTAAAAAAATAATCATTGGCTATGATCATGCCTTTGGCCGTGATCGTCTGGGCAATCAAGAAATCCTGACCGAATTGAGCCAGCAATACCACTATTCCATTATCACCTTGCCGCCGCTGACCCTGGATGGCATGGTGATCAGCAGCACTCGCATTCGCAACCTGTTGGACGAGGGTAAAATTGAACAAGCGACCAGGTTTTTGGGGCGGCCCTATCGACTGAGTGGCGAGGTGATTCGGGGAGAAGGCCGGGGACGGACCTTGAGCGTGCCCACCGCCAATATCAAGCCCAACAGTCGCGAAAAATTGATTCCGCAACATGGCATCTATGCGGTTTATGCGCATTTGGGCGGTCAAACATACAAAGCGGTGCTCTATATCGGCACCAAGCCGACATTTTCCTTTCCCGAGCAGTCAATCGAATTGCATCTATTTGACTTTGCCGGTGATTTGTATGGTCAAATGATAGCCATCGACTTCGTCGCCAGAATCCGCGACGATATGCAATTTGAAAACAGCGAACAACTGATCAAGCAAATTGAAATTGACAAAAAAAGAACTTTAGAAATTCTTGCAACCAATTAATCTGAGGAGATGTTTATGCCGCTTACAAAAGAGGACAAAATAAAAATATTTACTGAATTTGGCAAAGACGAAAAAGATACGGGAAGCCCCAAAAGCCAGGTTGCGCTGCTCACCAAACGAATCACTGAAATTTCCGAGCATTGCAAGACGCATCCCAAAGACCATCACTCGCGACGTGGCCTGCTGAAATTGGTCGGCCAGCGCCGTCGCTTGTTGCAATACATGCAACGACGCAATCTGGCTGAATACCGTGAAGTGATCGAAAAATTAGGCATCCGCCGTTAGCGCTGGCGGTGCAACGGCACAATAGCAAGGGATTAACCTTTAGCGTCCCTGCCAGCAGCTTTGGTGGGCCATCAAAATCGGCCCGGTTGTCTCACATTGGCAATTGATCGGCAGACCTGGTTCATCCGGCTGCGGTCATAGAAACCGTGAATACCGGCAGGCGACTGCCAACGGGTTGAATGACGAAACTAACGAGGCGCTCCCAAAGATGCAAGTAGCTGACGGCTATGGTAGGATTCCAAGAAACGCCCCGGCTTGACCGCCAACCGCCAGGTTCTGATCGATCCGAACGGGCGATTGGGCGCTTGACGATGCCTCTCCCCTGCTAATTCCGGGCGTCAGGGATTCACCGATCGACCGACAAATTCCAGTGGGGTGGCACCAGATCAGAACATCGACTGCCGCTGACCAGCTTTTCAGCTTGCAGTTAAATTCATAATCTCCCTCGCGCGACTGCTGATTCCTGTTGCAACTTCGCAATGACAGCAGCAGCCTGAGGAGACTCAAGCAATACGTATTAGATACAAGTGAAATTGGAGAACAAAATGATTTTTACCAAAGAATTAATTTTAGGTGGGAAAAAATTAACTATCGAAACCGGCAAATTAGCCAAACAAGCCAATGGTGCCGTAACCGTACGGTTGGAAGATACTATTATTCTGGCCACCGCGGTCGCGTCTAAAAAGCCATTGACCGATGTGGATTTCTTCCCGCTGAGTGTTGAATATCGCGAGAAGGCGTATGCTGCAGGGAAAATTCCCGGTGGCTATGTGAAACGGGAGGGGCGGCCCAGTGAAAACGAAATTTTAAGTGCTCGCCTCATCGATCGGCCGATACGCCCGTGTTTTCCCGATAATTTCCGCAATGAAGTCCAGATCATCATCTTCGTCCTGTCATCGGATAAAGAAAATGATCCCGATGTGCTGGGAGTTATCGGTGCCTCAGCCGCGCTGTCCATCTCCGACATCCCCTTCCAGGGACCTCTCGCCGCTGTCCGCGTCGGACGCATTGGTGGCGAGTTGGTAGTTAATCCCAGCTATCAAGAACTGGAAAACAGCGACATCGATCTGGTAATTGCCGGCAGTCAGGATTCCATTATCATGGTCGAAGGCGAGGCCCGAGAAATATCCGAAGAGGATATGCTGAAGGCGCTGGCATTTGGCCACCAACATATCAAAGAGATCGTCAAGCTACAGTTGGATTTGATGGCCGAGTGTCAAAAGCCGAAAATGGTGGTGGAACTCCCCGCGCCCGATGAAAATCTGCTGACCGAGATTCGACAACTGGCCCGACCGCGGCTGCAAGCGATCGTCGAAATCAAAGAGAAGGCCGAGCGTTCCCAGGCGCTGTCGCAATTGATCGAAGAATTACAGACCGCGCTGGCTGAAAAATATCCCGAATCAGAAACCGTCGTAGTCCAGGAAGTCGCCGCGATCGAGAAAGAGCTGGTTCGTCGGATGATTCTGGATGAGAAGCGACGACTCGATGGCCGTACCAATACCGACATCCGCCCGATCACCTGCGAAGTCGGATTACTGCCGAGAACTCACGGTTCTGCTCTGTTCACGCGGGGCCAGACCCAGGCACTGGCTGTGACCACCCTGGGCACCAAGATCGATGAGCAGAAGATGGATGAATTGGAAGGCGAGTTTTCAAAAACATATATGCTCCACTACAATTTTCCACCGTTCTGCGTCGGCGAAGTGATACCCATTCGTGGTACCAGTCGCCGGGAGGTCGGCCATGGCAATCTGGCCGAGCGCGCCTTGAAAAATGTCATTCCCAGCGAGAAAGTGTTCCCCTACACCATCCGGATCGTCTCCGACATCCTGGAATCCAATGGTTCATCGTCCATGGCTACAGTATGTGCTGGTTCGTTATCGCTGATGGATGCCGGCGTGCCGGTGAAGGACGCCGTGGCAGGAATTGCCATGGGATTGGTGACCGAGGGCGACAACTATGTCATTTTGAGCGATATCCTCGGCGATGAGGATCATCTGGGCGATATGGATTTCAAGGTGGCGGGTACCGCCAACGGGATCACTGCGTTCCAGATGGATATCAAGATCAAGGGAATTTCGCTGGAAATTTTACGAGAAGCCCTGGCGCAAGCTCAGGCCGGTCGACGACATATCCTGGACATCATGAACCAGACGCTCAGCAAACCGCGAGCCGAGCTCTCGAATTATGCACCGCGCATCATTACGCTGAAGATCGATACCGACTTCATCGGTGCAGTGATCGGGCCAGGCGGCAAGGTGATCCGCGACATCATCGAAAAAACGGAAACAGCCATCGACATCGATGATAATGGGTTGGTAACCATCGCCGCCATCGATCCCGAAAACGGTATGCGGGCAAAACAAATGATCGAAGATATTGTACGCCAGCCCGAAGAAGGCATGGTTTACACCGGCAAAGTGAAGCGCATTACCAACTTCGGGGCCTTCGTGGAGATTTTGCCGGGCAAGGAAGGTCTGCTGCACATTTCGCAAATAGACCATACTCGCATCAACCGCGTCGAAGATGTGCTCAAGGTTGGCGATGAAGTCCAGGTCAAATTGCTCAAAATTGACGATCAAGGCAAGCTTGATCTGAGCCGCAAAGCACTGCTCGAACGACGCCCCGGCGAGGAAGAATCCAGCTCTCGGCCGCGACGCTTTCGACGTGAATAGCAATTGATATTAATAACTTTTTTGACTGGGTCTACTCTAAAAAGCCTAAATCCGTCCGTCGAAACGGCGGGCGGATCGAGGAGTTGGCGGTTTTTCGAGTACACTCGTGATTAATTATGATTCAGTGATAACCCATCTAACTCAGGAGGGAGCTCTGTATGATTATTGGCGTTCCGAAGGAAATTAAGGCAAATGAGAATCGAGTGGCACTGCAGCCATCCGGCGCTGAGATTTTGAAACAACATGGACATCAGGTACTGGTTGAAACAAAGGCAGGTCTCGGCAGTGGTTTCGAAGATAGTCGCTATGAAAAAGCAGGTGCGAAAATTGTGGCAACTCCCAAGGAGATATTTCAGCAAGCGGATATGATCATGAAAGTAAAAGAGCCGCTGGCACAGGAATACGGCCTGATTCGCTCCGGTCAAATTCTGTTTACCTATTTTCATTTTGCGGCTTCCAAGGAATTGACGCTGGCGATCATGAAAACCAATAGCATCGCCATCGCCTATGAAACCATTGAAAAAGCAGATGGCAGCTTACCGCTGCTCAATCCGATGAGCGAAGTCGCCGGTCGGCTATCCATCCAGGCGGGTGCTCGTTGTCTGGAAAAAACGTTTGGCGGCCACGGCATTTTGCTGGGCGGTGTGACCGGCGTTGCCCCAGCGAAAGTAGTAATAATTGGTGGAGGCATTGTCGGTACCAATGCGGCCCAAATGGCTGCAGGTCTCGGGGCCAATGTGACGATTCTGGACATCAATATCGATCGCTTGCGATTCTTGAACCACGTTCTGCCGGCTAATGTGACGACGATGATGTCCACTCCCGAAAACATTCGCAATCAAATTGCCGATGCCGATCTGGTTATCGGCGCAGTGCTCATTCACGGCGCCAAGGCACCCCATTTGATTACCCGAGATATGCTCAAGCTAATGAAAAAAGGCTCGGTCATTGTCGATGTGGCCGTGGATCAGGGCGGCTGTGTGGAAACCATTCATCCCACGACCCACGCCGAGCCGACGTATGAAGTTGATGGCGTTATTCACTATGGCGTGGCCAATATGCCCGGTGCTGTACCCAAAACATCGACCATTGCCTTGACCAATGTCACGCTGCCGTACGCGGTGGAAATTGCCAACAAAGGCTACCTGGCCGCGATCAAATCCAATCGCGAAATCGCCCTGGGTGTGAACATTATTTTTGGCAAAGTGACCTACGGCCCCGTGGCCGAAGCATTCGGTCTGCAATATACGCCATTGGAAGAAGTGCTAACGACACTCCATTAACAATCGGACCACTGGTCTGCTGCCAGCGCGTGGTTTGAACGAACCTGGCAGGTATGCAGCAACCGCAAATTCATCGTTCGCTTACAGCTCGGTGATGCCAACAAGGAAGTGCGATCAATCATGATGGATGTGCCAGTTTTAGCCTATCATAAAGTCAGTAATAAGCTCGAATGGGGCATCAATGTGGTGCCCCTTCAAGCTTTTGCTTACCAGATGCATTTGTTAGCCACCAATGGCTATCAGCCAATTTCCCTCGAACAGTACCTGACGCTCCCCCACCTGATGCAATCACCACAACGCCGGGTGGTTATCACCTTTGACGATGCGGATGAATCGATCTGGTTAAATGCTTATCCCATTCTGAATGCCTATCACTTCACGGCAACCGTTTTTGTGATATCGAGCTATGTGGGACGGCAAAATAGCTGGGATGCCAACTTGGG
Organism: uncultured Cytophagia bacterium; assembly: GCA_964647995.1. Classification (GTDB taxonomy): domain Bacteria; phylum Zhuqueibacterota; class Zhuqueibacteria; order Thermofontimicrobiales; family Thermofontimicrobiaceae; genus Thermofontimicrobium_A. Next base: position 38,074 of record CAZYNP010000019.1, on the reverse strand, counting down.
CGGCGTTTACTCACGCCATCTGAACTGGCAGCAACTGAATGAATTGCGAGCAGCAGGCTGGGAAATTGGTTCGCATAGCGCCACCCATCCAGATCTGGTGCGGCTATCCGATGATGCGCTGCGAGCGGAACTGGAGGGATCGAAAAACCGAATCGAAGCCAACATTCAGGGGCCGGTACATTTCCTGGCCTATCCGTTCAATCGACTGGATGAGCGGGTGCTGTCCATGGCCGCGGAAGCGGGCTATCGCGGGGGATGTACCATGATTGCGCCATCTCATCTCCGGCAACGATGGTCGGCCTTTTGCATCCAGCGCCAGGGCGTCTATGCCATCGATACACCGGGTTCGTTTTGCCGCAAGTTGCGCCACTCCCCTATCGAGCGAATCAAACAGCAAGCTATCAGTTTCGCTGCGCGTGGTACCATCTGGTATCAGGGACTTCGAAGCAAAAAAAATATATTGCATTTTAAGTAAAAAATTATTATTATATGGCGGCCAAAAAGTGCTGGGGGTACCAGCCGTATGAAAAATAAAGCTATCAAAAAGCTCTATTATTCGATCAGTGAGGTCAGCAAGATCACTTCGCTGAAGCAGTATGTGCTTCGGTTCTGGGAAACTGAGTTTGCCGAACTGAAACCAGCGAAAAATCGTGCCGGCAACCGCATCTATAAATTGAGCGACATTAAGCTGATTTTTCTAATCAAGAAGTTGCTGTATGAAGACAAATACACCATCGAGGGCGCCAGGCAGAAGCTAAAACAGTTGTATCAAATGAAATCCGCCCAGATGGCGATACCGTTAGCAGAGCAACCGCTGGAAGACCCGCTCAGCTCATTAAAAAAGGATCTGGAGGAACTGCTGGCAATTCTGGATGGAAAAAATTAATTCAGGCGATTGGTTAGCTCAGACGGGCGAAATAGCGTTGTTAGAGCATGGAATTTAATTACGAGATAGCTTATCATTAGCCAATCTTATGGTTGGAAATACTCGGGGCGTAGCGCAGTCCGGTTAGCGCACTTGACTGGGGGTCAAGGGGTCGCAGGTTCAAATCCCGCCGCCCCGACAATATTCAAAGCCGTGATACCATAACTCAAAATGGATCACGGCTATTTTTTTGCTGATTTCCGAATCAGCACCAGCGCCAACTTTCTGCCAATGACCTGCCTGGTGGCAATGGCCATCTGCTGGCAGAAACCGATCGACAATTAATCGACCTTTTCCAGGCAGCACTGCCACTGCCGCCAGATGCAAAATCGCTCCAATAAAAAACCCCCGGTGCTGCACCCAGCGAACCAGGGGTTTTTATGATGTGGAGCTAAGGAGGGTCGAACTCCTGACCTCTTGACTGCCAGTCAAGCGCTCTCCCAACTGAGCTATAGCCCCAACTTTTTGGCAGGCTAATTATAAGCATATTTTTAGAAAAAGTCAAGCCTTTTTTTGTGGCTGCTGGTCCGGGTCGGTGGACGGTAGTGCTCAATCAAGACCTGACTTATTTTGCATTGGAGATAGAAGCGGCTTTTCGGCAAAATTATCAGTTGCATTTTTCCTTTCTTTTTTATAAATTCAACGACCTGACAGGCCTTGCCTTGGGGCCGATGCTGGGGGCTATGCGACCATTTCGATTTTGTTCAAAAAAACCACTTGCGTTCCCAAGAGATCGCTCATCCGGGAAGCGCTCTCTGCGCATCGGAGAAAGCACGAGCTGTAGATTCAAACTTGGAGGGGTGGGCACCAAGGCCTCAGCTATTGCGGGCTTGCCGTTAGTTGACAAATGAATACAACCATGTATTCTTTGGAATGACCTCTGTAACTCAGACCAGCGCCGGTTCTTTTGAACTATTCTATTTTCGATCGATGTTTATCATTGCAATTAGATAAACAGGAGGGGCTGGAGCACTTGCAACTAAAGTGGTCGAGTCGAGCGGAAGTTCGTGGTTCATTCTTTCGCTATCTCGCTTATCGAAAATGGAAGAATAACGAATAACCTGATGTTCGAAATGATTAAAAATCGAATTTAACTATTTGAGTTGCAGTTAACCAGAAAACTATTTTGAACCGCAATAATCGAGAATAAGCACAAACAAACCAAACTCAGGAGGGACTTGTGAAAATTGCAGTTATCGGAACTGGCTATGTTGGATTGGTTACCGGCACCTGTTTTGCAGACACGGGAATCCATGTCACTTGTGTCGATGTCGATGCAGTAAAAATTGAAAATCTGAAAAAAGGGATTTTGCCGATCTATGAACCCGGGCTGGAAGAAGTACTGGAACGAAATATGAAAAAGGATCGGCTCAGTTTTACTACTTCGCTTTGTGAAGGTATCAAGAATTGCGAGGTGGTCTTTATTGCCGTGGGCACGCCGCCGGACGAGGATGGAAGTGCCGATTTGACTCATGTGCTTAATGTGGCCAGCGATATTGGGAAATACATGGAGAACGATCTGGTGGTGGTAACCAAGAGCACGGTTCCGGTAGGCACGGCTAAAAAAGTTCGAGCGGCGATCGAGCAGGCGCTCAAAGAGCGTGGCTCGAGGCTTACTTTTGAGGTAGTTTCCAACCCCGAGTTTTTGAAAGAAGGCGACGCGATCAATGATTTTCTTAAACCCGACCGGATCGTGGTCGGCGTGGAATCCCCGCGCGGGGAGGAGATCATGCGCGGCCTGTATAAACCATTCGTCTTGAACGGCCACCCGATCATCGTAATGGATATTCCCTCGGCCGAAATGACCAAGTATGCCGCTAACGCCATGCTGGCCACCCGCATCAGCTTCATGAACGAAATTGCCAACCTCTGTGAGATCGTGGGCGCCGATGTGAACATGGTACGACTGGGCATCGGTAGCGATCCGCGTATTGGCCATCGATTTATTTATCCCGGCATCGGCTATGGAGGCTCCTGTTTTCCCAAAGATGTCAAGGCATTGATCAAAACCGCACAGGAAAACAAATATCATCTGCGTATCCTGACCGCGGTGGAGAAGGTGAATGAAGAACAAAAATTGCTGCTCTATGAGAAGGCTCGGGCTTATTTCCATAACAAGTTGAAGGGAAAAACCATTGCTCTTTGGGGGCTTTCCTTCAAACCAGAGACTGACGATATGCGAGAAGCGCCCTCCCTGGCAATTATTGAAAAGCTATTGCAGGATGGCTGCCACATCAAGGGTTATGATCCCCAGGCCCGCAAAGAAGCTCAGCGAATTTTGGGGAATAAAATAGAATTGGCCGATGATCTCTATGGTGCGCTCATCGATGCCGATTGCCTGCTGCTGCTCACCGAGTGGCAGGAGTTTCGGTATCCCAATTTCCAGGTAATGGCCAAGCTCATGAAGCAACCGGTCATCTTTGATGGCCGCAATATTTATGATCGCCAGGTCATGCGCGAAAAGGGATTTACCTATTTCTGCATTGGGGTCAAAAGCAGCGGCGCATGATCCGTTTAGCCCGAGTTGTCCGGGCCAGCCCGTTGCCAACAATGAGTGTGGAACCGTCCTATCAACCAATTATTTGCCAGTGCTATTGAAGTGTTCAGGAGGACCAATTGAAGCTGTTTTCTTTTGTCACCAACGAGCGTCAGGTGCGCATTGGTATCGAGTTGGAAAATCAGACCTATGATTTCACTCGTATTTTTGAAATGTTCAAGGATATTCAGGGCCAGCACCGATTCCCGGAACTCACCTTTATCCAGGTGATGATTGAACTGGGATTATTCAATCGCGATGACATTCAGGAGATTGTGGCGACCGTGCAGAACCTGCGCTCGTTGCACGATTTAAAAATTCCGCAGCCCATCCAGTATGATGTTCCGGTAGCACGACCGCAGAAGATCATCTGCCTGGGCCGGAATTACCGCAAGCATGCTGCCGAATTCAATAATCCGGTACCGGAGGAGCCGATCATCTTTGCCAAAATGCCGTCCAGCCTCTTGCCCCATGGCGGCCAGATTGTGCTGCCGCGACAGGTCGGCCGCGTGGATCACGAGATCGAGCTGGCCGTCGTTATTGGCAAAACAGGCAGAAATATCGCGGAATCCAAAGCCTATGACTATGTAGCCGGTTACTCGATCCTCAATGATGTCAGTGCCCGCGCCCTGCAAATTAAGGACATTGAGAATAAGCTACCCTGGCTGCGCTCCAAGAGTTTTGATACCTTTTGTCCCATGGGACCTTATCTTGTGCCCCATGCTGCCATATCCAATCCCCACCAATTGGCAATCAGTTTAAAGGTCAATGGAGAAATCCGCCAGGAAGCCAATACCGCTCTCATGGTCTTCAAGATTCCGGAGATCATCCATTTTATCTCCCGCTACATGACCCTGGCGCCAGGAGATATCATTGCCACCGGCACCCCGGAAGGTGTTTCGGAGTTGCATCCCGGCGATCTGGTTCGCGGCGAAATTAGTGAGTTAGGCATACTGGAAAATCAAGTCGTTGCGGAATAGTCAGCGACAGCCCAAATAGTCCCATGCGGTCAGTCATTCGCCAAATTATGCCAGCATAATTGTTAGCCGGATGACTTGCAGTAGAATGATCTGATGATGCTGCTACCAATTATCTGTTCATCAAGCAAATGACGCTATTCAAAACTGAAGCTCAAGCCCCCGTTAGGCCGGCAAATCGATGGCAGACTATTTGAAACCGAAATTGCTAACATGAAGCATGACGATTGAAAATGATAACACTTTGCCCACGAAACACAATGAAATTCAAAAAATAAAGAGCGTTTTGGAGGTCGTTCATGTGGCTCGTGGGAGAATAATTGATAATCATTTCCATTTTAGAATTTCAGTTGATCGAAAAATAGTGCCAATATTTTTGCAGCAAATGATCCGGCCTGGCGGGCGCATAGCGCAACCCGCGGTTTTTAGAGCGGAATCATTAATTGAAAAGAACTTTTTCAAATTCCTTTGGCCATTTGGTAGCGACCACTCTTGTCCAGATTAAGATTTCTCATTTAATATCTGGGACTGCAATATACAGCAATAAGCGAATCGGTTTAAACCGATAGTGGATTCAGTTGGTTACGAAGGTTGATAAGGTTTCCTGAATTGGTCTCGTACGGTTGGCTGACTAAAACCTTAGTAACATATCAAAATCCGTGATCTCATAAACCTTATTGCCTTATTGAAAAGCACTCTTGTCCCAAACAAAATTTCTCATTTGGCATTTTAGCCAGCAAAATATAATCCGTCAACTGGCTTTTGGCGTCGACTCAAGTATTGGTAATGCCACAACGACTCGAAGACACAAAGAAATTAGGTTGCATTTTAGAAAATATCCCTAAAAAGCACTTCGTCGTCAGCAAATTTTATTCCCATAGCTTCGTTTCATAATACAATTGGTCGCCGATGCTTCGCGTCTTTGTGCCTTTGTGGCCAGTGTCAGCTAAGATTGACGCCAACGGTCAACTGGCGGACAGGTGGAAAGAGAAGCTGATTTTGAAAAACGAATAAAACTGTATTCAACGGACCATGCTGCAAGGAACAAATTTGCCAATTTAAATTATTTTGGACCGCAGTGGGTAGAGACCAATGATGAAAAAAATTCACATTATTTTTCTGGTTGTTTTTCTTTCGCCAACTATTTTATCTGCGCAAATCAGACTTCTCGATCCATTCGATTCCACAACTGCCTGGCTCCCCTTCGCCTCCGATGGCGTGAAGGTCGACACCTCCACCGTGGCCGGCTATTCGGGCAATTGCATCAAAATCGATTTTGATTTCACAACTGGTGCTGGCTACTGTGGCATTCGCAAACAATTTCCTATTCAATTGCCGCCCAATTATAAATTCACTTTCTACCTCAGAGCCGAAGCGCCTGTCAATAATTTCGAGTTCAAACTGCTGGACAAAAGCGGCGACAATGTCTGGTGGGTCAACCAGCGCAATTACGAGTTCCCCACGCAATGGACGAAAATCACCATCAAAAAACGGCACATCGCTTTCGCCTGGGGGCCGACGGAAGACAAAAATTTGACCGTGGTGGATAAGATCGAATTCGTCGTCGCCTCGGCCACAGGCGGCAGAGGAACGATCTATCTCGACCTGTTTGAATTCGAGCCGCTGGAGGTTCCAGCCGAACGCTACCCTCAGCCCACGGCATCCGCCTCATCGGTCAGAGCCAGGGATAAAATCGAGCACATTTTCGATGGGGATCTGAATACCATCTGGCGCAGCAAACGTCAGCCCGAGCACCAGACAGTGACGATCGACCTGCAAAAATATCGGGAGTACGGCGGGCTGGTCATCGATTGGGATAAGCTGGATTTTGCCCAGCAATATCGGGTTCAAATTTCCAATGACCAGAAGGATTGGGAGACCATTTATTCGGTTCAGCAGGGCAAAGGCGGCCGCAGTTATATTTATCTGAAGAACGGCGAATCGAAATATATTCGCCTGGAATTGTTGCGGAGCAGTCGGGGACAGGGCTATGGCATCTCAGAGCTTGCCGTGAAGGATTTTCAATTTTCAGAATCGCCCAATGCTTTCTTCAGCCAGATCGCCAGGGAGCAGCGCCGTGGATTTTATCCCCGCTATTTTTATGACGAGGCTTCTTATTGGACCATCGTCGGGGTGCCTGGCGATTCAAAAGAGGCGTTGATCAATAAGGCGGGCATGGTCGAGGTGGATAAAAGCAGTTTTTCCATCGAGCCGTTTATCGGGAGCGGCGATCAATTGATCACCTGGCAGGATGTCCAATTGTCGCAATCGCTGGAAAGTGATTATCTCCCCATTCCATCCGTTCATTGGAATCATCCGAAATTTCGGCTCACCATCACCGCCTTTGCCGACGGCAGGCCTGATAGCTCGCTGCTGTTTTTGATTTATAAACTCAAAAATCTTGATTCGATCCCGAAGCAGGGGAATTTCTATCTCGCCCTGCGGCCGTTTCAGGTCAATCCGCCCTACCAATTTTTGAACACCCTCGGCGGCGCTGCCAAAATCGGATCGCTGCGACTGGAAGAGAATGATGTGGTCGTGAATGAGAGCAAGCGAGTCATGCCCATCAGTTCGCCGGCCCAATTTATGGCGCTGGAATTCGATCAGGGCGACGTGGTGGAATATCTATCGCAGGGTCGCCTGATCGAGCAGACATTTGTGAATGATCATTTCGGCTATGCGTCTGGGGCATTGATTTATCCGTTCCTGCTTCAGCCCGCTGCCGAGGTAAAAATCTATCTGGCCGTGCCGTTTCACCGCTTCTATCCTGAAGAACTTCGTTCCATCGCACCAGCGAATATTGACCAATATGTTGCTGATAGATTGCAGGCGGTCAAGTCCTTCTGGATTAAAAAATTAAACCAGGTCCAATTCCAATTGCCGCCGTCTGCCGATAAAATGATAAACACGCTGCGCTCCAACCTGGCCTATATTTTGATCAATCGGGACGGCGCTGGCATTCAGCCAGGCTCCCGCTCCTACGAGCGCTCGTGGATTCGGGACGGCGCCATGACTTCGGCGGCGCTATTAAAAATGGGCATCACCGAGGAAGTCAGGCAGTTCTTCGATTGGTACAGCGGCTATCAATTTCCCGATGGCAAGGTCCCCTGCGTGGTGGATCGGCGGGGACCCGATCCTGTGCCTGAGCATGATAGCCATGGCGAATTTATTTTCGGCATCCTTAACTATTTTCGCTTTTCAGGCGACACCACATTTTTACGAGCCAAATTCGACCACGTCAAAAAAGCGGTGGACTATATCGAATATCTGGTGGGCCAGCGCAGCACGGATTACTATAAAAACGGCAATGATTCGCTCCGTTCCTTCTATGGCATCCTCCCCGAATCCATCAGCCACGAGGGCTATTCGGCCAAGCCGATGCATTCCTACTGGGATAATTTCTGGGCCATGAAGGGCTTGAAGGATGCCGTCACCATTGCTCAGATTTTAAAAGATGACCAGGCGATGAAGCGCTTCCTCATTTTGAGGGATGAATTCAACAAGAATCTCTACCAATCGCTTTCCCTGGCGATCAAAAATCATGGCATCGACTACATTCCAGGCTGCGCCGAGCTGGGCGATTTCGACGCCACATCCACTTCGATCGCCATTTATCCCTGTAATGAGCTGAACAATTTGCCCCAGCCGTATCTGGCCAACACCTTCGAGAAATATTACCAGCATTTTCAGCAGCGGCTGCATCCCGATTTCAACTGGGAAAATTACACGCCCTACGAGCTGCGAACCATCAGCACCTTTATCCATCTGGGACAAAAAGAGCGAGCCCACGACATGCTGAAATTCTTCTTTGCGGATCAGCGACCCCAGGGCTGGAACCATTGGGCTGAGGTGGTCTGGAAGGATCCCAGGACGCCCCGCTTCATCGGCGATATGCCGCATACCTGGGTGGGATCGGATTACATCAATGCCGTTCGTTCCTTTTTTGTGTATGAAGATGAAGCTGATGGCTCGCTGGTTGTTGGCGCTGGCCTGAAGGACGAATGGGTCGATGCGCCCGAAGGCATGGCCGTTAAACATCTGCCGACCATTTATGGGGAGTTGAATTATTCGATTCAGAAAACAGGAGCAAATTATCGAGTGAATTTATCGGGCAACGTCAAAATGCCGCAGGTGAACATCAGGATCAAAAATTTCAAGGACATCAGGCCCCAAAAAGTTTTGATCAATGGCCAGCCATCATTGGATTTTGATTTGGATGAAATCGTTGTGAGGGAGTTTCCAGTCGTGGGGGAAATAAGATATTGATCGCTGTTGTTTAAATCTGTTTATAAAAACTGCCCAACGATATTTTAAAAACCCAATGCTCAAACATCAAATTCCAAATAAATTCTAACTCGCAAGCTTCAAATCCCGGACAATTTGAATGATCGAGCATTGCAGCCTAAAATTTATCAAACCTTTGGCCGGACAGGTTTGAAATTTGTTTCTTGTTTTTTGGCATTTCTTCATCCGTTGGGTTGTTTCTATCCGTGGGACAAAAACTTTTTGATCGCCCAACGGATAGATGAAGCCAACGGATATTTTAAAATATCAAAGCTCAAACGCCAAATTTCAAATAAATTCCAATTCGCAATCCTCAAATTCCAAATACAACTGCGATTGATGATAAGCCTAAGGTTTGGTTTTAGAAATTTTGTTTTTGAAACTTATAATGCCAGTTGGTGGACAGGTTTGAAATTTGTTTTTTGTTTTTTGTCTTTTGGAATTTCTGCATCCGTTGGGTTGTTTCTATCCGTGGGACAAAAACTTTTTGATCGCCCAACGGA
>CAZYNP010000019.1:26886-28749 GCA_964647995.1 uncultured Cytophagia bacterium | reverse complement strand
ATCAAAGCTCAAACGCCAAATTTCAAATAAATTCCAATTCGCAATCCTCAAATTCTAAACACCACTGCGGCTGATGATAAGCCAAAGGTTTGGTTTTTGAAATTTTATTTTTGCAGCTTATCGCGACAGCGGCCGGACAGGTTTGGAATTCGTTTTTTGTTTTTTGGCATTTCTTCATCCGTTGGGTTGTTTCTATCCGTGGGAGAAAAAAAATATTTGATCGCCCAACGGATTTAAATTGTTAGTCGCCAGGAAAATCGATAACGAACCTTGCCCCCAAACAATTCGATCATTTTTTCATGGAACCTGATTCCCTCTCGCTGCTAATAACAGATCGCTGTACGAGCCGGAGATCAGGTCGGCTGGGTGAATATCAAATAGTTGCATATACCGCTGGCATTGTTCGCGCAAGCGCTTTTCGCCGATTTCGCCGGTGCGATCAATGACCTCGATTTCCATAAATGTTCCGAGTTCCTCGACGCGGTCGATGTGAAATTTGACATTTTCAATGAAATAGATTTCTCGCTTTTTATCGACCACAACCAGAACACCCAGGGCACGCCTTAGAATTTCTTTCAACGCGGGATCGGGCTGAGGATTATAGAGCATGACGTGCGATGGCTTCGGCTCGAGCTGATCCTCTCGCTCATAAAAAATGAGATGATGCTCAATGTTCCCCTCGCGCAGTTTCAACCGACCCTGCTGGCATTGAAAGTAGGTATCGATCTGATGATCGCTGCCAATAAATCGAGCCTGATGCTCAATCAAAATCTGCCGCGCCTGGTCTGGCTGCCGACATCGGGCTTTAATTTCGATATTGAGTAGCTTCATTTGCGACCCCATTGAAAAGCACCAGCAAGGCAAATTTTTTGCATCCGATTCGCTGCGATTATCTGGAATCAAAGAATTCGGGAATGGCTGCAGATGCTAACCTGCATTGACAGTAACCAACGCATTTATTCTTGAACCGGAGCCTTTTTTCGTATTCATTGCATCTGTCGAATCCGGATCTCGATGTCTTTCACATCCCGAAGCAATTCAACCAGCCGCTGCGGATCGGTTTCCCCATAATGATAGGGATACAAAATTTTGGGTCGAAAAGCCCGAGCGGCATCCGCCACCATCTCCGGGGTCATGGTATAGGGCAAATTCATCGGCAAAAAAGCAATGTCGATGTTGCGAAGCTGTTTCATTTCCGGTACATTCTCTGTGTCGCCGGCGATATAAATTCGTTTCCCGCCATACTCGATGATGTAGCCATTGCCGTCGCCTCTGGGATGGAACGGCGTGCCATCCTTCCGCCGATGTTCGAGATTGTAGGCTGGCACTGCGGCTATCTTTATCCCGTGGATTTTTTTTGTATCCCCATTCTTCATTACCAGGCCTTGCCCGAACTTCTGAAAGCACCTGGCGGTCAAAATAATTTTTGTCGTCGGCTGGCTGATCTGCTGCAGCACATTGGGATCGAGATGATCCCCATGTTCATGCGTCACCAGCACCAGATCCGCCCTGGGCAGTTGCGAATAGTCTGCTTCTCGCCCGACCGGATCGACGTGAATTATTTTGTCCCCACAGGCCAACATCAATGTGCCGTGACCGATGAAAGTGATGCTCAGCTTGCCCGCCGATGTCTGAAACGTGTCAACTTCAAACGTCTGCGGCTGTGCCAGAAGCATCGCCACGTTAAACACCATTAACAAGATCATGAAGATTCGCATGTGAATTTCCTCCCGCAAGATAGTTTTCGTCGAATGAATCGATAGTTCAAACGCGCTCAATTTTCCTTCGCTGGAATATAGCTCATGGCGCGCTCGGCCATGGCGGTAATGGTCAGCGAAGGATTGACTCCCAAATTAGCCGGTA
>CAZYNP010000019.1:0-26786 GCA_964647995.1 uncultured Cytophagia bacterium | reverse complement strand
CGCTCGGCCATGGCGGTAATGGTCAGCGAAGGATTGACTCCCAAATTAGCCGGTATGGCTGAGGCATCCACCACATACATATTTTCATAGCCAAACACCCGGTGAAATTTATCAATGACACCATGCTCTCTATCTGCGCCAATGACGCAGCCCCCCAAAATATGCGCGGTCATAGGAATATTGAGCAACACTTCGCTGAGGGCATTCTGAGGCACTGCATTCAAGCGCTGCGCCATGAAGCGAATGGCATGATTGGCTTCCGGGATATAGGTGGGGATTTGCTTGCCTTGATTTTTTGAGATCAATCCTTTTCTAAACAAGCGCCACCAGGCTCGCTTTCGCATGACGGTCAAATAATTATCCAGCGATTGCATGACCAGCAATATGACCGAGTTCTGTCCCCAACCAAATGGCCAGAGTGTTCTCAAAAATAGCCAGGGATGGCGAACGCAATTGGCGATAAATTTTAGTGTCCGAGGAATCTTGCCCCCACCATCGGTGATCAGACTACCGAAAATTCCCATCACGTCTGATCCCTTGGGGTAACGAACCAATTCGATATGCGTGGTGTCGTTTACGAACAAACTGGAGGTGATGGCCCCCCCCATCGAATGATGCTCATTTCGCTTTTTGGAAGTGACTCCGCCGAGGACTTCGCTATTGGTGCGCACCACGTGCCCGAGCCGATCGGATAGTCGTGGCAACGAGCCTTTTTCCTTGCATTTGAACAGCAGATCCAGCGTACCAATCACTCCGGCAGCGATGACGACTCCTTTAGCTTGGAACTCCTGTTTTCGTTTGAAAAGGAAATCGGTGGTCTTCTGGGCCGTTACACGATAGCCAGTTGTTCCCACTGGCTGAATGTCGATCACCTTGTGTTCGGGAACGATTTCAACGCCAAGCTGTTCGGCCAGGTAGAGGTAATTGCGATCCAACGAATTTTTGCCGCCATCACGACAGCCCACCATGCAATGCCCCGTCTGCGTGCACCCCGTTCTGGCCGGCCCTTTCCCCCCAAAATAGGGATCTGGTACCGTAACTCCTGGTTCACCGAAAAAGACACCCACCTCTGTCGCCCGAAAAAATTCTGACCGATTGATTGCCCGCGCGTAATCCTGCAACGCATAATCCGAGGCCCAAAATTTGGGATTGGTCACCACACCCAGCATCTTCCGGGCAAGTTCATAATACGGCAACAACTCGGCTTTCCAATCCGATGCCAGATCGCGCCATTGAGGATCGTTAAAAAAAGAATCAGGCGGCACCAGCAACGTATTGGCATACACCAGGCTACCCCCGCCAACGCCACTGCCGCCCAGAATCAGGACATCATTAAGCAGGTGAATCCGCTGAATGCCGTAACAAAACAGCGCTGGCGCCCAGAGAAATTTCCAAACAGCCCAATTGGTCTTGGGAAAATCATGCGCCCGCCAGCGTTTGCCACTTTCGATGACACAAACCCGGTATCCCTTTTCAGCCAGGCGAAGAGCCGCCACACTGCCGCCAAATCCAGAGCCGATTACAACATAATCGTAGGTCATTCCCGTCTCCTGAATGTGTTTTTCCGAGTAATTAGCTTGCTCTATTTCCATTCCGCTGAAGTTAATAAGATTAAATCGTTGGTGAATTTGGTTGGTTACTAATTACACCACTTCATAGTTTCTTGTAGAGTTATTAAAAGGTTTACCGCTTAATCCCATTCTGCTGAAATATTCAAAGCGAGAAGGAATTAAATTCGTTGGACACGATTTTATTTCCGTTACCAAAGTTCGGTTTAATAGACCAAATCCATTAAACATTATTAACCTTAGTAGCATCAGATGATCCACCGATGCTAAACCTTATTCGCTTATTTTGATTTAAGGAATTTTGCCGATAAGGTAATAAGGTTCGGGCGGTCCTGGATCGACCCTGTTACTAAGGTTAATAAGATTTCTTCAGCCAGGGGAATGGATCGAATCCTATCGACCCTGTTGAATTTGGTTCATCATTTCATAATTTCATGGAGGAGCATTTAAGGGTTACCACGCGAACTCCATCGCACGAAGTTGAAATAGTCAAAGCCAGCAAGAATTGATCCTGCTAAATGTGATGTTATTTTTAATAGTCGGACGCTTTCAAATCCTACACGGATTTTTGAAATCAAGCACTAAAGTTAATCAAGTTTTATGAATTGGTCGCTTAGGTCAGTTTGATCAAAACATTAATAACAGATAAAAATCCATGATCGCATAAACCTTATTGCCTGATTGGAAAATACGTTTGTCCAAAACAGGAATTCTCAATGAGCATCCTGGACAGCAGCGGAAAAATATAACAAATCGTTTACACATAATCAATGAAAATATTTAAATCAGAATCGCTGGCAGCGCGCCTTCGATTGGATTCTTGTAAACCGAACCGGTTATGATTTTATATCAAAACATCGATCGCTCAAACTTGCGCATGTGCCTTTCAGGCCACTGCTGTGGTCGCTGCTTCCAGTTCCCGGATTAGCAACATGATCGCCCATCGAACGGAAACAAATCCCCTACGGAATGAGTTAATTTACATACTGAATTTTGAATCATTCACTCGATGCGAGCCGTTGGCAACACAATTTCATCCCGGAGCAGTTGTTTGATTAACAAGAGCATTGCAAAAACTATCCTGACCATAATTATACTTGCCGGATTCATGTTGTCCAGTTCTCTGGCGGGTGATGTGATGGTGCGCGAGCCATCGCCGCAGGAATTGATTATCGAATTCGAACCCCAGCAATGGCAGACCAGCACCGAAACGGTAAACGGTCAAAGTTATATCCGAATTGGTTTTGACAACGCCTGCTACGAGAGTATTCCCGGCGCGCCGCTGATTCCAGAACGCGTGCTGCTAATCGGGATCCCGTTCCGGGCTCAAGTAGCGGCTACGATAACCGCCGAGGAGATACTCAAGGCGATCGACGGGAAATTGCTGCCCACTCCCACTTTTTCGTCAAATGGTCTGAGCAATTGGCACTTCCGAGAAAACCCGACCAGCTATCGTTCGTCACAGCCAGTGCCAGAGGCACTTCTCACGGTCTCGCCTCCAATGATCATCCGGGATCAGCAGGTTGTGCTGCTGCGCATTGCTCCCATTCGCTATTGGCCAGTGGCCGAGCGGATCCAATTGCTCCGCAAGATCATTATCCGGCTCCAATTCGAAGCGCCCGCAGCCCAATTGCTACCTCCCCGGCGGGAACAAAACATTTCGGCCATTGCTCCAATCTTGCTCAATTCGAAGCAGGCAGATGTCTGGCGAAAGTTCTCTCCGCCACCACCGCGCAATCGCTTGAAAACATCGGACACCAGATCCTGGTACAAAATTCGTGTTCGTGACGAGGACCTTTATCGGCTAACCGGCGCCCAACTAAAGGCCGCAGGCGTGGATTTGCAGGAAATCAAACCATATCGGCTGAAAATCTTCAATAACGGTGGCTCTCCCCTGCCCGAGTCCATTGGCTCGCCCCGGCCAGACCGCTTGATAGAAAATCCCATTCTGGTCGAAGACGGAGGGGATGGTTCGTTTGATGCCAATGATTATATTTTGTTCTACGGCAAGGCCGTGAACGGCTGGCGAATGGATGCTGACGCCAGCTCGGCCACGCACTATCTGCATCCTTACAGCCGCGAGAATGTCTACTGGTTGTGCTGGGAGGATGCCGATTCCGGCAAGCGGATACCAACCCGGCCCTGGCCGTCGGTTTCCGATCCCGCTCCCGTGAGCGATTTTTGCGATCATCTGTTTATCGAAAGTGAATTTAAAAACCTGCTCCAGTCCGGCCGGCTGTGGCTGGGCGACTACTTCAGCGCGCAGTCTTCCTCTCGATCGTATCAGTTCGATCTCACCGGCGTCGTGGCCCATGCATCGGCCGAGTTGGTGGTGCAATTGGCCGGCGTTTCGCAAGGCACGCATCGATTTTCCCTCTTGTGGAACAATCAACCGTTGGCCACAGTTCCGCCTTTCTCTGGGATAGGCAGCCAGTACCTAACTATCCAATTGCAGCAATTTCGCAGCCCAATTCTGGCAGACCTGCAGGATGGCTATAATCGACTGACCATCAATTACCAGCCCGAAGCCGACTATTCCAGTGCCTATCTGGATTGGATCGAGCTGGCCTTTTATCGTCAATTGATGCTGCAACATAGCCCATTGCTTTTTTATAGTCCCGATTCCAGCGGCGTTTATCGCTATCAGCTTCAGTCCGCATCAGCCGCCGAAGTCCAGATTTTCGACATCTCCGAGATCTCCAACATCGCTCGCCTGGAGATTCATCCGGCTGAGGGCAACTTCATTGAATTCGTGGATTCGGTGACAACGGTTCGGCCCAAAAAATACCTGGCGGTGATGCCCAGATTCTGGAAATCGCCACTCAAGATCGAAAAGGATCTGCCGTCCGAATTGCGAGACGAAACGAATGCCGCTCGATTCATCATTATTACTTATGACGATTTTTATGATGCCGCGATGGCGCTCAAGAGCTTGCGCGAAAACTGCGATACGCTCCTCACCAAGGTCGTGCGCGTGAGCGATATTTACGATGAATTTTCCTGGGGCGTCACCGATATTACGGCCATCCGTGATTTTATCAAGTATGCCTTCGATCACTGGCAGGTGCGACCGCGTTATGTGCTGTTGCTGGGCGACGGCGATTTCGATTATAAAAATATCGTATCCTCTCATCAACCAAACTGGTTGCCAGTGTATCAAACCGGCGAGTTGAGTCAACTTTCATCTCGCCCGCGGGATGATTGGTTCGTGTGCGTAGCCGGGGACGATGATCTGCCGGATCTGGCCATTGGCCGAATCCCCGCCCAAAATCCAGACCAGGCCATGGCGGCAGTCAATAAAATTATTCAATACGAAAATTCACCGCTGCCAGGCAAATGGCTGCAGACCATTGCCATGGTCGGTGATGATGAGTTCGGCGAGGGTGGCGAATACGATGGCCTCCATCACATCCCGGATGTCGAAAACTTCGCGGAAAATCTAATTCCGGCGGTGTATGATATCCAGAAGATCTATTTGACGGAATTTTCCTCGGTACGGGATGCTGCCATCTCGGGCATTCGCAAGCCGGCTGCGCACGCAGCGTTGCTGGAGCAAATCAACCAGGGCTGCCTGATGGTGGATTTTCTAGGCCATGGCAATGAACGCGTCTGGACGCATGAGCGGATTTTACAAGCGCCAGAGGATCTGGCGCACATTAATAATGGCCCCAAACAAGCATTCTGGATTGCCGCAACCTGCAATTTTGGTCGTTTTGATCATCCAGACTGGCAGAGTTTTGCCGAGGAACTGGTCATCGCTCCCAACCGTGGCGCAATTGCTGTGCTTTCCTCGGCCCGCCTGGCCAATCCGTTCGAAAACGTAGCGCTCAATCGCAGCGTGCTGCGGCAGATCTTTGCCGACTTTGCCCGGCCTGTTCGGCTGGGCGATGCCGTCTGGCTGGCCAAACTCAGCACGGGCAATTCTCCCAATGATCAACAATACCATTTGCTCGGGGACCCCACCTTGCGCCTGGCCCTGCCCGCCTGCTCGGTGGAAATTACCTCGCTCACACCAGACTCCTTTCGTGCCTTGAGCCGTTTGGAATTACAGGGTAACATCCTGGGCACCCAGCAGATGGCGAATGAGGCCCCGGGAGAGGCCCTGGTCGAGGCATTCGACTCGCGAAAGGAACGAAGGTATGTCGTGCGACCGGGGGTGGAGTACCGATATCAGCTTCCTGGCACGGTGATCTATCGTGGGGCAGTGACAGTGACGAACAATTCCTTTCGCTGCCGTTTTATCGTCCCAAAAGATATTTCCTATGGTGGCCAGGATGGTCGTGTGAGCATTTTTTATCGCGACGATCAAATTTTCGGCGTGGGCTGCCGGCAGCCAATTCCGGTTAGCGGCACCGAGCAGCAATTTCATGATACTGCCGGGCCAAATATCACCATCGGTTTCGAGGGCCAGCATTTTATGACCACAGGCTTCGTCCCTCCCGATCCTATCCTGCTGGTGACAATTGCTGATAGTGGCAGTGGCATCAATATCGCTGGTGACATCGGCCACCAAATTGTCCTAACTCTTGATCAGGCCAGCGATCAAGTTATTATCCTGAATCGCTATTTCCAGTATGAAAAAGATAGCTACCAGATCGGGCAGATCACCTATCCCCTGGGTCGATTGGCTGAGGGCGACCATTTTTTGCAAATCAAAGCCTGGGATAATTTCAACAACTCGGCACAACAAGAAACCCAATTCACAGTTGTAGCGTTGGATAGACTGGTGCTGCGCGAGGTGATGAATTTCCCCAATCCCTTTGCCGAAACCACCGCATTCACTTTTTGGGTGAGCCAGAGCTGCGATGTGAAGATCAGCATCTTTACTGTGGCAGGACGACTTATCCGCACGCTCGGCCATTTGAAAGCGGAAACAGGGTTCAATCATTTCACCTGGGACGGCAGGGATGAAGAGGGAGATGCGCTGGCCAATGGTATCTATCTTTACCGGATCGATGCCCGGTGTGGGAATGGTTCTCAAACCATCCGTACTTCATGCATCGAGAAATGCGCTATCATCAGATGATTTTTGGGGGAGGCGGTTGCCCTGCGATTAATTGGAGTGACCGACCCATTGGCCATGGTTTTTCATCGCCAGGCCATCGCGACTCAAACTAACCAACAAGATTACCCATGTAATGGTGGAGATAAAATTATGACAATATGGAGCAACCGACGAAACAGCCTGCTGTTAATTTTGCTCATCGTGACCGTAGGTGCAACTGTATTTTTAGAGGATTTGTTCGGCGATACCGACCTAAAAATACTCGAATCATCCGAGCGAGGGGTGACGATCGAAATAACGCCTCAAATTGACCGCATCGATAGCATGCGATTACAGGGCGAAATTTATTTGAAAATCAATATGGCACACGCTGCCTTTGCCGACACTCCTGCCGCGGCGATGATCCCCATCAGAAGTATCCTGGTTGGGGTGCCGCTGACCGGCGAGATCAAAGCAAATTTGGTCACCGTTGCCAGCGAGGAGATTAGCGGCAGGCTATTGCCCGCACCTCGAATCGATCGCGACGGGCGCTATCACTTCGATCCAGCGGCAGCCAGCTATCAGGCTGATGGCTACTATCCCCCAAATATCATTTCGGTCACTGCTCCGGCTTTTGTGCGTGATCAACGAACGGTAACGATTCGACTGAGCGGTGTGCAGTTTTCTCCGCAATTGAAACGCATTCGTATTTTCAAAAAAATCGTGTTTCGCATCGATTTTGCCGGCCAGCCAGGCACTCCTGATCTGAAGATTCCCCATCGTGCGGAAGATGAATTTTATGATGGGCTGATCGTGAATTATGCCACTGCCCGACACTGGCTACGACCCCATGCGGCTACGATGCAGCGCGCCGGGCGTTCCCATTTCCAAAATCAAAACTGGTACAAGATTTCCATCCGCAAAGAAGGTCTCTATCGACTAACCGGCGCCTTTCTGGCCAGCGTGGGGGCAAATATCGAATCCATTCCCCTAACAGGCATTCGTCTGTTCAATAACGGCGGTCGGGAACTCCCGCGCGAAGTGGCTGCTCCGCGACCCGATACCTTGATGGAAAATGCCATTCGTGTGGTCGATCTGGATAATAATGGCAAGTTCAACAGTGCGGATTACATCCTCTTCTATGGCAAAGCCGTGAACAATTGGGAGCCGCTGCCGAACAGCATGTTCTCCAGTCATTATATCAATCACTACACCAGTGAAAATGTTTATTGGCTCACCTGGGACAATAACTCCAGCGGCAAACGAATGGCTGAGAAAGCTTCTTTATCGCAGCCGGATCTTCAACCCGCCAGCCATTTCTGGGGACTTTATTATGCCGAAGATGAAATCAACAATTATCTGGAATCGGGACTGCACTGGTTTGGACGACTGGTGGCAGGAACCAGCGAGCAAACTTATAGCGCTTATTTACCTCATCCTGCTGACCAGGACAACAATGTCTATTTTCGCTTTCAATGCCTGGGGCTTACTCCGGGCAATCATCGTTTCTCGATCACGTTGAACAATCAACCGCTGCTGGATTTTTCGTTCGCTGGTAATCGACTGGAAATGCGCGATGTCCAGAAGACCATAACCTTATCCGCCAATGGCTACAACACCCTCAAAGTGCGCTATATCGGCGAAACTGCGGCCAGCCAGATTTACATCGACTGGTTCGAAATCCAGTACAAAAGGCAGTTTCTTGCCGACGACAATCAACTGCGGTTCAGTCAGGCTGGCGATAACTCCGCCAAATTCCAGCTTTCGAATTTTTCCGATAGCCCCATTGAAGTGTATGACGTCAGCAATTTTGCCGATGTCCAGTTTTTTCGCAATACCGAAGCCACTGGTACCGGAATCACTTTTGTAGAGCCCAATTCCAGCAACAGCCGTCGCGAGTACCTCGCCGTAACCCCCAAGGCCTATCTGGTGCCGGATAAAATCGAGCCTGACACGTTCGCCGATCTGCGCCAGAGCATCAGCGGTGCCGAGTTTATCATCATCACTCATGATGATTTCTATCCCGCCATTCTGCCCCTGGCGCAATATCGCGGCCAGCATGATTCACTCCAAACCGCAGTGATCAAAATATCCGATATTTACCGTGAATTTTCCTGGGGCCTGTTTGATCCAACCGCGATTCGTGATTTCATCAAATTCGCCTACGATCACTGGAATCCAGTTCCCAAATATGTCCTGCTCTGCGGCGATGGGGATTATGACTACAAAAACATCAAAGGCAAGCTGGACAAGAATTGGATTCCGGCCTTTCAAACCACGGAACTGAACGAAAACGTCAATCGCACCATTGACGATTGGTTCGTTCAGGTGAGCGGAACGGATGAGCAGCCGGACCTGGCCATTGGCCGTTTTCCGGTGCAATCGGCTGAGGAAACACAGAACGTAGTGGAAAAAATCATTCGTTACGAAACCACGCCCTTCTTATCGTCGGATCCCACCGCCACATTGGATGATTGGCGCAACGTGGTAACCATGGTTGGCGATGATGAGGTGGCCGGGGCGGATAACGATAACGAAACCATCCACACCAATGATGCCGAAAACATCATCGAAAATTATATTCCCAATTTTTTCAACAAAGAAAAGATCTATTTGATCGAATATCCGGCAGTCAAAGATCCCTCCACCTCTGGCGTCATGAAACCCGAGGCT
The DNA here is from genome assembly GCA_964647995.1 of uncultured Cytophagia bacterium. Lineage (GTDB taxonomy): Bacteria > Zhuqueibacterota > Zhuqueibacteria > Thermofontimicrobiales > Thermofontimicrobiaceae > Thermofontimicrobium_A. Next base: position 17,561 of record CAZYNP010000019.1, on the reverse strand, counting down.
ACGGCGGCATTGCTCGACCGAATTCAAAAAGGCACCCTGATTTTGAATTATGTTGGACACGGCGCGCCCTCCCTCTGGGCCCATGAGCGATTGCTGAAAGAGAATCGCGACTATGAGCGAATTCAAAATGCCGACCGCTTGCCGTTGTGGGTGGCTGCTACCTGTGACTTTGGTCGCTTCGATGATCCCATGGAGCAGAGTTTTTCTGAAAAGCTGTTCGCCGCCAGGCAACGGGGTGGCATCGCGTTTCTGACCTCGGCTCGATTGGCTTATGCTTCGGATAACACCGCACTCAATCGTGAGTTTTACAGTCAATTATTCATTGCGAGTGAAAAACCTACCGCTCGCCTGGGAGTGGCGCTGATGCGGGCTAAAAACCGAAATTATAGCACCACCAACGACCAGAAATATCATCTGTTTGGAGATCCGGCCATGCGCCTGGCCGCGCCCCGATTTGATGCCCAGATCATTTCCCTCCAACCGGATACGCTGAAAGCGCTCAGCGAGATGAAAATCAAAGGACAGATAAAAAATCAGAGTTCTGTCTGGAGTGAATTTCAAGGCAAGGCACTGTTAAAAGTGTTCGATTCAGCGGTGGATAAAGTATATTTAACGAAGTACAACTCCCCGATCCGCTACCGCGCGCGCGGGAAAACGGTTTTTCGGGGACTGCTCAGCGTTCGGGAGGGGCAATTTGAAGGACGATTCATTATTCCTAAAGACATCACTTATGGCGCGAACATGGGGCGAGTGAGCATCTATTTTGCCGACACGCAGGCTCAAGGCACCGGATTTCGCAATGCCATCAAAGTCGGCGGCACTTCCACGTTGCAAGATACTGAAGGCCCGCAGATCAAAATTGGCGTTGCCGGCCAGAATTTCGTCGACGGCGGCCTGGTCAATAACAACTCGATTCTCGAAATCGAAATTGCCGATAGTATCAGCGGCATCAATATTGCCGGTGATATTGGACACCACATCACCATGGTCGTGGATGAGCAGGAAGACCAAAAAATCTACCTGACCGACCTGTTCAATTATTATGAGGGCAATTTCAAGGCGGGCAAGGTACGTTACGAACTGTCTTCGTTCAAGCGAACCACGTTTGATCAGAATAATGTGCCGACCATTGAATATGGGCTACCTCCGGGCAATCATACCATCACAGTCAAGGCCTGGGATAATTTCAATAACTCGGCCGTTGCTTCCGCCCAGTTTACCCTTATCGCAGAAGATCAATTGCAGTTGCAACAAGTGCTGAATTTCCCCAACCCCTTCGCTGGCTCGACGACCTTTACGTTCATAATCAATCACCCCGGTGAAGTGAAAATCAAAATTTTTACCGTTAGCGGCCGGCTTATCGAAACCCTGGATCATTTGATCGCCGAGGCGGGCATGAACCAATTTGACTGGAATGGACGAGACCGCCAGGGGGACGACTTGGCCAATGGCGTTTATCTCTACAAAGTCATTGCCACCGCTCGAGTTGAAGGAAAGACGTTGCGAGATGAATACATTGGTAAGCTGGTGATCATGAGATAGCGGCAGGATGAAAACTGCCAAACAGGCGGCGGCCGGACACTCGCCAGGAGGAAGGAACACGATCGAAAATCCGCTTGCAGGAAGGTGGCTATCAATGAAGTATGACGGCGATGGTCGCAGGGATAAAACAATAATGGGTCCTCGCCAGATTTGAGGGCAAGAACCCATTATCGTATTGCGGAACAGCAGAATTCGGGTCAAATGCGCTGTTTAAGGTTGGATGTTTTTACTAAGGCTCTACCTCCTGTGTTTTGAGTTACACGACCTAAGAAGATAACCCTTAGAGAGGCAATCAGGTTAGTTGATTAGTTTGAAACAGACGGCCATTTGCAAAATCAATGCCAGGAGAATGGCATTTCATCGGCAGCAACCATGCAGGAAATATCGTCACAATTTATCGAGACTTATGATAGTCGATCAAGGCTTACCTTGAATCAAAAGAATTCCCGATAGAACTCCGGTAGTGTCACTTTGTGAGACACTGTTCCGAGATGAAACAGGTAATGGTGGACGATGCCAGGATTAAAACCAAAGGATATTGTCGAATTAGAAATTGAGTCGTTAGCGCTGGGCGGCAAAGGTGTTGCTCACCTGGACGGCTTCGCAGTATTTGTGGAACGCGCCTTGCCGGGGCAAAAAATCAAAGCTGAGATCAAACGGAAAAAGCACAACTTTGCCGAAGCCCGGGTCGTGGAAATTGTCACCCATTCCCCGAACGAAGTAGCACCCCCCTGTAGCCATTTTGGTTCCTGCGGTGGCTGTCTGCTCCAACAGCTCGAATATGAAGAACAATTGCGCCAAAAGGGACAGCAGGTGCAGGAATCATTGGCCCACATCGGAGGTTTTTCTCAGGTGGAAGTGCCACCAGTTCTGCCAGCGCCTGACCTCTATTTCTATCGCAATAAAATGGAATTTTCGTTCTCCCGCCAGCGCTGGCTGACCGTCACTGAGATCCAGTCGAACCAACCGCTCGATCGTGACTTTGCGCTGGGATTGCACGCCACCGGCTCATACGAAAAGGTATTGAACATCGATGCCTGCTGGTTGCTGTCGGAAAGGAGCAACCAGGTGCTCCGTTGGGTGCGCGACTTTGCGCGGCAGAGCGGCTTGCTCCCCTACTCCACCCGCGATCATACCGGCTTCTGGCGTTTCCTGGTGCTCAAAGAATCCAGACGCCGACCCCAGATGATGGTCAATGTCGTCACCGCCGATCACCCTCGGGCCAGTCAGGTCGTTGGCGAACTGGCCGCTCAATTGGTGAAGGAATTCCCGTTCGTCACCACCATCGTCCACAATATCAATCGGAAAAAAGCTCAGATTGCCTTTGGCGACCAGGAAGTGACGATTTTCGGTCCCGGCTTCATCGAAGAAACCATCGGCACCAAGACCTATCGCATCTCGGCGAATTCATTCTTCCAGACCAACACCCGACAGGCGGAACGGATGTACGAGCTCGTGGCCAGTTGGGGCCAGTTCCAGCCGGAGCAGATTGTCTATGATCTCTATTCCGGAACCGGCAGCATTGCCATTTTCATTGCCGAGCAGGTCAGGCAGGTTATTGGCTTTGAAATCGTGGCGCATGCCATCGCAGATGCTAAGTTGAATTGCCAGCTCAACCGGATCGAAAATTGTCGTTTTGTCGCAGGCGATCTGAAGGACGCACTTAAGGATCCCGCCGCTGCGATCCAGCGTTATCGCCAGCCAGCCATTGTGATCATCGATCCCCCGCGCTCGGGATTGCATCCGAAATTGCCCGGCAAAATTCTGCAATTGCAACCAGAACGCATTATCTACGTCTCCTGCAATCCAGCGACGCTGGCTCGGGATCTCCAACTGCTTTGCCAGCAGGAATTCCGGCTGGTTCGCGTGCAGCCCATCGACATGTTCCCCCACACGGCTCATTGTGAAGCAGTGGCACTACTGGAACGCCAGTGATCCCGGTCAATTCGATCCTGGCACATTCATCATCTACCATTGCACTCCCCCAGGAGCCCAAAATTATCGTTCCCCCTATCGCAACTTTGATGTCCTTTCAAGTGGCGTTCAAATCAACAACCAATCTCGCTTGGATGTTAGGCTTCGCCGGGCGATCGCTTTTTCTAACAGAATTCTCAAAAATTTTTCCCCCAAAAATATCGGAGAATTCTCATCCTCTTTTGGGCTCAAATCCTATTGAGCGCCGGATGGGTCCACCCAATCGCTCGATTCGCTGATATTTTTGTCAGCTCTTCTGTATTTTTCAGAAGTTGCCGGTATAATATATGTTCTTATAAACTCCGAAGGAAGTCGAATGAGTCAGCGTCGATCATTGGCCAAAAGAGCCAAACTTTGCCTGAAATCGCTGTGCGAACTTAATATGGCCTGAATCATCGGACGCAGAGAGGAAACAGGGATGCCCAAAATATTCATCAGCCATGCATTTGAGGATAATGAACTATCCCGAAAGTTGGCCGCAAGTCTTCGCCGCGAGGGAGCCGAAATCTGGGTCCATTATAGCCAACTGGCCATCGATAATTCGCTCCCGAAAGTGATTCGCAAAGCCATTGCCTGGTGCGAAACGGTTATTTTGCTCTGGTCGCGCCATGCCGCGGCATCGTTAATTGTCCGGTTGGAATGGCAGAATGCCCTGATGTTCAAAAAGAAAATCATCCCCTGCCTGCTGGACGACACTGACGAATGGGACCAGCTTTATGAGTTGGACTGCATCAATTTCACCGATTTCGATCATGGTTACGACCATCTGCTGCTGTTGTTAAATGCACCGCCCACCCCAATACTACCAGGTGCTATCAGCGCTCGGCGAATCGATTTGCTACTGAACGGCAGCGATCAGGAAGGTGGCAATAGCTTAGCTGCAGAGGCGGTGGCAGTAGAGGCCGCCGCGCCCATCATTCAGCCACGAGTCCTTTTTCAATACCGATCGATCGCCCAAAAATTAGCCGACCATGAAGTTATCGCCATGCTCAGAAAGTTCAATTTTTTCGATAAAAAAAGAAACGACCTGGGCAATCGCGAATCGCATTTCGATCCGCAACAATACTCCGGGGCAGAAGTGGTGATGGATCATGAGGCGGGCCTCATGTGGCTCAGAAGCGGCTCGTCCCAATCCCTCTGGTATGAGGATGCCCGCGGCTATACCCAATCCCTGAATCAACAGCGGCTGGGCGGCTTTGCCGACTGGCGTCTGCCTACGCTGGAAGAGGCCATGAGCCTGGTAAATCGCTATCCCCTGAACCAGGGGCTGTATCTCGATAATGCATTCGATAAATTGCAATCGAGCATCTGGACCTCTGACATTGCTCCCGGAGGCACCCGCGCCTGGGTGGTTTTCTTTAATTACGCCACCTGCCTGGCCAACTGTTTTGACTTTGCCCACTACGTGCGACCGGTTCGTTCGCATCAACTACTGGCATACTGATCCGCTAAGTTCATTTGCGCTACCAGAATTGCTATCCCACCGCCAGTTGTCCCCCGGTTTCTATCCACCAGAAAATTGCTTGACTTTTTTGGAAATTGTATATAAATTGTGTCCACAAAACCAATAGCATCGAACCTGATGGCGGATCTGCGCAAAGCTCAGGGGATTCGATGCCCAATTGAGCCATTCAACAATCGTGCCCAGCAATTGCCCTGTCCAGTGGTCGCCAAACGTTTCCCCGCGCCCTGGATTTCGCCCGGGTCCGATTCACTCCATTCGATGATCGGGAGTTTATATGGCAAAGCTAAGAACCATGCATTTCATCGCCGCAGTTTTGCTCTGGATCCTGGGAATCGGCGTTACCCATCTGATCGCACAATTCAACCCCAGCACCGTTACCGAGACAACCGTTTCTCCGGCACCAGTGGCCAGAAACATTGCGCCGGATCAACCTTCCAGCTACCTGGCGCCCTCGATGGGCACCGACATCACCGATGAAAACCTGAACGTCCGCCTCATCGGCCGCTGGTCAACTGGCCCATGCCGGACGGTTGCCGCCACTGAAATCAACAGTCTGGTCTATTTCGGTCGAGGAAGCTGGCTGGAAATTGTCGATTTCTCCAATCCTCTCGAGCCAACCCTGATGGGCAAGCTGCTATTGCCAGCGCCCCCGCTGGATATTCTCGTAAAAACCCCCTATGCATTCGTGGCCACGGGTAGTGCCGGTCTGCAGATCATCGATATTACCAACCCCTACCAGCCGGCGCTATTGAGCTTTTTGAGCACGCCAGGCATTGCTCAGGGGCTGGAAATGGCCAGCAACGGCAGTTATCTGTATCTGGCGGCTGGCGACAGCGGCCTGCTGGTCATTGACTTTACCAATCCATATAGCCCCCAAATTGCCGGTTCGATCAAGCTGCCCGGTGGGGCGTTTTCTGTGGCACGGCATAGCGAAAGTCGGGTCCTGGTGGCCAGCGGCAGCGGTGGGTTACGAGTCGTAGATGTCAGCATTCCTGGAGATCCCGGTGAAAAAGGCTTCTTTCTCACCCCCCACAACGCCCTGGATCTGGCGGTGAATACCACCCACGCTTTTGTGGCCCTGGGAGAAGCTGGCATCATGGTTTTGGATATTTCCCGTCCGGATCAGCCCGACTCGATAGCCACCCTCAAAACGGCTGGGTACGCTCGAAAGATTCACATCTACGGCGAATATGCTTACGTCGCTGCGGGCGAAGCCGGACTGCGAGTGATAAGTATCTTCGAGCCATCTCGCATTCGAGAGATCAGCCACGTTGACACCGATGGTTTCACCTATGAGATTTTCGCCACACGATATAACATCTACCTGGCTGACGGTTCCAATGGCATCCGCCAGATCAATGTCTACGATCATTCCAATCCCCAGGAGAGCAGCTATTTTCTCACCGGTAGCCAGGTTCGTGGCCTGAGCATCTCCGGCAACCAGGCCTATCTTGCCACTGGCAGTTCGGGGCTAACCATAGTTGATATCTCCAGGCCGACCCAGCCCCAGGAAGCTGGGGCACTGAGACTGCCCGGTTTTGCCGAAGACATCGCTCTGCACGACCATTATGCTTATGTCACCCTTCTTGGTAAGGGGCTTCAGGCGGTTGATATTGCCGTACCTTCGGCACCCAAAATAGCCGGCGATTGGAATCAAAATATGCATTCCAATCGCATCACTATCGCCGACACGCTCGCCTTCGTTTCCGATCTCCAGCTCGGCCTGCAGGTAATTGATATTTCCAATCCTGCCCGGCCACACGCCATCGGCCATTTTGATGTTGGAGGCAAAGCCCAGGGCATCGCCTGGCATCACAATAAATTATTTCTGGCTGCAGTCGATGGCCTCCATATCATCGATGTCACCAACCCCCGGCAACCGTTTGCTGCGGGATTTTTACCCAATCCCGGCATCAGTGTCGCGACCGACGACTCCTACGCCTACCTGGGAACAGCCACGGGTGGCGTCCAGATTATCGACCTATCCAATCCCAGCGCACCCACCGTCGTTAGCTCTTTCGGCATACCAGACACGGTGCAGGAACTGACAGTTCACGGAAAATATCTCTATGCGGCCGGCACCCGAGCTGGCCTGCGAGTCATCGACGTTTTCGATCCCTTGCACCCACAGGAAGCTGGCTATTTTCGCACCAACGACCGGGCTTACGATCTGATCCTCGACCACCAATACATCTACCTAACCGATCAAAATGATGGACTATATATTCTGGAATTTGTGGGTACCGTCGGAAATGTCCCGCCAGATGCGCCGACCCTGCTCGCTCCGGCCAATGGAAGCCATCTCGCCAATCCCCGGCCCCAGCTTTCCTGGCAAATCCCGGTCGATGCCAATGACGATCGATTGCATTTCCGTCTGGAACTGAACCAGGATCGCAATTGGCAGCCGGTGGATCGGCTCTACGATTCTCGAAAGAGACCCGAGATGTTCCTGCCCCCGCCACCAGTGGTGCAGGGCAGCGGGACGATGAGCCTCACGCCAGACTCGAGCTTGAGTGATGGCGATTGGTTCTGGCGAGGGCAGGCCTGGGACGGCCTGTCCGATAGCCCCCGTTCCGAAACCTGGCATTTTGTCGTGGATACTCACGCTCCGATCATCCGAGAACTCGTTTTTAGCAATCCCGGCTATGGCGCCAATTGGTACAATCCAACGCACGATACCATAGTCAGCGTCATCGTTTTTTATGATGAACTCCACCCCCAGAGCCTATCGTTAACCAGTTCGCTGTTCCCGGATACCCTGCGCTCCACCTCTCTAAATGCCGGCACGAATCAATCAGCCGCATTCAGTTTCAGCCTTGAAACCAAAAACGATGGCAGCTATCCCCTATTCAGTGCGCTGATCGATAGCGCCGGCCAGCCGGCCAGCCGGGCCGATACCATCAAATTGGATCAATCGCCGCCCACTGGCTACTTTAGTGATGCCCCGGATACCATGATGGCCGGCGAAATCTACACCGTACATGTGCTGGGGGCAACCGATGGCGCGGGCTGCGGCATCAGGCAAATCTATTTCGATGTATTTGGAGCACCCGGCGGAAATCCAACCACTCCGCGCGATTCACTGATCGGCATCACCGAGCCTGGCATCTATCTCTATCGCTATTTTGCCGTGGATCATCTAAACAATCGCGGGATCATTCGGACGGACACCACCGTTGTGCTACCGCCACCAACCCGGGTGCCGATCTTTCCGGCTCTGACGGCGGATACCATCGCTGCCGGCGAAAGCTTTTGGGTGGATATCCAGATTGGTACCGAGCAGGAGCCGGTGGCCCATCTGTTCAGTGCCAGTTTCATCTTGAATTTTAGCAATACAGAATATATCGACGTGGCAGCGGCCGATAGCATTCTTCCGGGCGATCTGTTTGGAACCAATGTTAGCCTCTCGGCCCAGGTTGACGATAACAGCGGAAAAATCACGGTCAATATTTCTCAGGCAAATAACACTGGCGGCGTAGATGGCTTTGGAAGGGTCGCCCGCATTAAATTTCGAACCCGGGACGAGGCACCGGATGGCACTCTGGTGGAGTTCGCCATCGCCGAGGCCAGCGCCCACGATGCCCTGGGATTTCCCATCACCTTGATTCCCGGGCAGGCAAGCCTGTGGTTGGTGCGACCGCTATCCGATTTTGCCATGTCCGTCACCCCACAATTTCAAACCATTTATCCCGGGGATAGCACGTTTTTCAAACTATCCTTCTGGCCAATAGGGGCATTTCAGGCACCGCTCCAGTTGACCGTCATCGGCCTGCCCCCTGGGATGCAAGCCCGGTTCCCAACGCAGCCCTTCGCCATTCCCGATTCGTTCCAGATGGTCATCACCACAACCGATGACCTCCTTCCCGCCAACTACCCGTTGATAATCCAGGCCTCGGGCGCCAATATGGTTCATGCCGATACCGTCACGATTCGGGTGTTAACTCCATCGCTGCCCGACTTTGTCATGCGAGTGGTTCCGGACAGCCAGACGATTCGGCAGGGCGAGAGCGCAACCTTTCGGGCATCTTTTGAGCCATCCGGTGGCTTCGCTGCGAGCATTCAATTGGAAACATCCACGCTCCCACCGGGCATGAGCGTTGATCTGCCCGCAGCCGCATTTTCGATTCCCGCAGCATTCGACCTGACATTTACCACGGCGGGAACCATCGCTGCTGGTCGCTATGAAATCACCCTCATCGCTTCTGGTGGCGGCATTCGCCACCATCAGCAAATTTATATCCATATCCTGCCGCGGCCGGATTTCATTATGACCATCATTCCCGACAGCCAGGCGGTTATCGCCGGTGGTAGAATTTCGTATCAAATTTCTTTTGAGCCCATCGGAGGCTTCGATGCGCCACTCATACTATCAGTGGCAGTTACCGGCGGCATCGAGGCCACCCATACCACCCGACCATTTGATATTCCGCTCACGCTCGAAGTCAGCTTTTTCGTGCCCCGAAATGTTCCGCCGGGGGTTTACTATCCAGTCGTAACCGCGACTGGCGGCGGAATCACGCATGAGGTGACCCTGGCCATCCTGGTTTTGCCGCCTGATACTTCCTTTCCGCTGCTATTCGACGTGCAGCCCAATCCCTTCACGCCCAATGGCGACGGCTATAATGATCAGGCGATTTTTCGGTTGCCGGAGAGCACAACTGCGGGAATTAGCATCCTGATTTTCGACCTGAAAAGCCGGAAGATCACCACCCTCCGCGAGCAAGCGACCTGGGACGGCAGGGATGAACAGGGACAGGTGGTGTTGCCTGGCGCTTATATCTTCGTCGTTCAACGTGGAACAACGGTCATTTCAAAAGGGGTGATTTATGTGGCGCGGTGAAAGGGACATTTTTTCGCAGAGCGATGTTACCAGCGAAATCTCAGCGATGACCATCCTACCGGCCATGCTGTTGCAATTCAGAATCGATGATGGGCTGTTCAATCAGGGCCGATTGATCCATTTCTTGTGCGGTCGACGAGAGGACGTGCTGTCATGATTAAGTTAATGTACCAACTGGCATTACTCGGGCTACCCATTCTATCCATGGCTCAGGAAATCTCCAGCAATGTAGCCAATTTCGATAATCCCCGGGTCATTTTCAACTCGCCGGCAGCCGTCGCATTTCAACGCGATCTGCAATTGGTCGCGGGCTATGAACTGTATTATGCTGGACTGGGCGGCGACGGTCTTCAAAATGGTTTCGTCGGCGCTGCGTTCCCGCATCAGGTCCTCGGCACCTTTAGCCTGAGCAGTCAATATTTCACTTCTGGCCTCTATCGCCACAGCCAGGTCCAATTGGGATACGGCTATCGGCTTCTGTCTGGCCGCCTGAGCCTGGGAGCCAATGTCGGATTGCTTTCCATAGCGTACGATCAGGATAAATTTCATCTGCTGGATGCCAATGACCCCGTCTTCCAGAACGGCGCTTCGATCAATTCGTTGGATCTGGGACTGAGCGCACTGGCTGAACTGACCGATGGCTGCTATTTCGGTTTTAGCCTCTGGCACCTCAACCGGCCAAATATCTCACTGGTGGACGACCGGGTCCGCTTGCCGATCACCGGTCAAGCCAGTTTTATGCTCATCAGTCGCTGGCTGAACCCGCTACTCCATCTGGATTATGCGGATGAAGATGTGAATTTCCAGATTGGTCTGGAAAAATGGCTGTTCGATCATCAGTTTTTGCTGCGCGGCCATTACGATGGATTCAATCTTGGCGCCAATGTTGGTTGGAACCTGCCCCTCGCTGGCCAATGGCTGCGGCTGGAATACGAATATCGCTACCCCCTGTCGGAGCTCAACTCGGTGGCTGCAGCCTCCCATCAATTTATTGCCGCTTATCGCTTTGAGCGCAAAAGTCAAAAACCGGATTTTGAGGTAATCATTCAGCCGCTCGAGCAGACCATCTATCCTGGGGGGCAGGCAAAATTTGTCCTTACCATCGTGCCAGTTGCCGACTTTGCCGAGGTGGTCACCTTTAGCCCAAGCCATTCCTCGCCCTCCATCGTGGCGTCGGTCCATCCCGAAACGGTGCCGCCGCAAAGGTCAGCCGCGCTGGTTCTCAAGGCCGATAGGAGTTGCACTCCCGGTCGCTACCAATTCCACGTGCCGGCTCGATCCAGTACCCGGGAGAAGCTGGTGTCGGTTGCGCTGAATGTGCTGCCATTGCCGCGGCTGTCAGCCAGAGTGCTCGCAGCGGTGGACACCCTCTGGGTCAAAGAAACCACCCGTATTCGCAGCCGGGATCCGCTCCTGCCCTATATCTTCTTCGCCGAAAACCAGTTTTCACTGAATCCACAGCGTTACCAGATGTTAAATCCGGATCAAAAACCCCTGGCCCGTTTTGCCTTCTCGCCTGAAAAATTGCTGGACATCTCATCCAAATACAAAAACACGCTGAATATAATTGCCAAACGGCTATGGGACCATCCGGAAATGACCATTACCGTAACCGGCTACAATTCAGGCTGGGGTGTGGAGCGAGACAATCTGTTGCTTTCCCAGCAGCGGGCCGAAACTGTGAGGGACTACCTGGTAAAAAATTGCGGCGTGAAAGCCCATCAAATTCAGGTGCTGGCCGGTCAGCTTCCACCCGATCCTGCCAGCAACTACGATCCCCGCGGACGGGAAGAAAATCAACGAGCCGAGATTACCTGCCCCCTTGCTTCCCAGGCCATTCTCGACCCCATTGTGACCGAGACTAGCGACATCGTTACCTCCGATTCGGTCTGCTATTTCCAGGTGCTGGAGGTTCACGCCGAGGCGGGATTAAAAAAGATGCAGGTGAACATCCTTCAGGCGCCCACCGATACCTTTCACATCATTCAACTGCTGCCAGCCCAGCCGATCACCGGCGTGGTTTGGGATTGGAAAAACGATGCGGGGCAAAGCGTAGCCGTCGGTCGCACCTATTGGTTCGAGCTATTTTTGCAGGATAAGATTGGTCAAACGTTTCGCACCCCGCCGCAACCACTCCATGTTCAAAAAATTAGCAGCGTGGAGCATGAATACGTACAGAAAAATGTAGAAAAAACCCGCCTGATTCTTTTCAAATATGATCGTGCGGATCTGGATTTGACGCTAAAATCGCTCCGAGAGGAGCTGGATCTCAATGCCCAAAAACTAAAGGATCATCCCGCCGCCAGACTTCTGATTCAAGGATTCACTGACGTTATCGGCATTCCCGATTATAATCTTCGGCTTTCGCAACGCCGCTCCAATTCCGCCGCCAGCTACTTCCTCGACCGCGGCATCTCCCCCGATCGCATCACGGCCGAGGGATTTGGGATGGCTCGCAGCTTGATGAGCAATGACCTTCCCGAGGGCCGCATGATGAATCGCCGGGTGGAAATGTATATTTTATATTAATCGTGATCTGGTCGAATTAAAGCCTGGCAACGGTTCCAACCACCAGTTACACGCGTAGCTCCAATTTCAGCAATCAGTAGATTGGCGGGTACAAGCCATTTGAAAAATTCGCGAATTCCGAGTTCAAACTGCTCTCATACGACGGGCAGAAATGGGAATTTTTGTTCGGTTCGATCCTGACCAGGTATCGGGATCACACTCGCAGTTGGTGATCGATTGACCAGGTTCCACGCCCGTTGGGACAAGATTGCCATGGGTGCTCGAGATTGAAATCGAAAACAAGCAGCATCCATTTTGGATCATTCCTGCGTTGCTCCTCATGCCATCCCGACTGACCTGCAGGTATCTCCCGACATCGCCACCACTTGCTGTCTCGCATGATGATCAAAATGGCGTCAAATGATCATCGGCCTGGCGAAAGTATCAGGCCCGGGCACAGAGGTTACTGTCTTCAACGGATCACCATATTTTTCACCGCCGTACCTCCGGTTTCAGACGTCACTTTCACCGTCAGCTCCAGCGGCAGGTTTTCAATCTTAACCAACCAGGTTCCGGATTTGATATGCGGCAGTTCTTTTTCCGTTTTCGATTTGCCACTCGTTTCCTCACTTTCTTCCGTCATCATCGTTGTTGGCGACGGCGCTTCGGTCGTCGTGGGCTCGGCGGCTGCTTCGGCTACCAGTTCACGGGTCATGGTTCCTTCGATCACACCCAATCGCAGCACTTTGGGCAGCGACAACAACTGAAGTTTCTCACCTTTGGCTTCCAGATGCGCCAGCACGGCACGCGGAGGCTGTTGCGCGTAGCGGATCTTCCGGCCCCAGCCGGTCCTCGTGCCGATTGCACCCACGTTTTCCACGGTGACCTTAATCTCGGCGATGACCGCCTGGTCCGCCTTCAGGTGGTTGGTTCGAGAAATTTTGATGCCACCGTCTTGAGCGACAACTGCTTCAGCGGTGCTGGCGCCAGTCACGAACAGAATCGGTTTGACTTCCACCTGCCTGATTACCAATTTGGGCGTCATCTCCGCCAGCTCCAATGCGAAGGGAGCGGTTTTCTGGCACAATTCGTCCAGTCGTTTGCCAGCCGGAGGGTTCTTTCGGTAAAAATCCACCCAGCCACCGATCTCCACCTGTCCCAATTGAGGGTGCTGGTATGACCGCCAGGGAACGAAACCAGTCCCTGTTAACTCTTTTTCGATGAAATTCAGCCAGCCCAGTTCCTCCCTTATATTCGCTGGAATCGAATCGGCGGTCACGCAATATTCCGCTGGCAACTGCCACAGGCTGGGACTCAACGAGTAGGCTGCGAAATCCCGGTAGGCCCAATCCAGCAGACGGCCACCCATTGGGGTAGCTTTGGGCAATGTCTCATGCATTGGGACTTTGCCCGCACGAGCTTTGGCTTGCAGCCGGAGTTCCTGAAGCCGAATCAATTTTTGACCGGTTGCTGGTGAAATGTTGTATTGCTGCATGTACATTCTGGCCTCCGGCGTCTTGATTAAGTCACGTAGATTGCCCATTTTTAAAATATCTTCGACATTCAACTCCGAAGGCAACTCCAGCTTCAACTCGAGCTCTAACTTTGCCACTTCATCCGCCGCTGCAGGCTCCTTTTGCTTCTTTTCTACTTCAGGAAAACCGTGGGTCAGTTCGTAACCGGTCAATTCTTTATATTTTTTGCCCAGCGATTCATAGACTTTTAGATCCAGCTCGGGCAACTCCTTATCGGACAGGTAATGATAGGGACGAAACAGCTTGCCGGCGCCGGCCTGATAGATCAACACAAAAGCGACATTAGCATGATCGGTTAAAAACGCCAGCACCGCTTCGCTTTCCGGCTCCGATCCAGGATACATGCCGGATAGCGGCAGTTGGTTGTCCAGGTTCCAGCCCGAAGGAAAATTCATATTCAAATCCACGCCGCCAATACCGTCCTCATTATACCTTTGGTCATTATCATTGTCGATGCCCTCGCGATACAATTTGAATCTACTCCTGCCATCCTTTTTATCCTCACCCGGGATCATGAGCCGCGGGTCCATCGGGCTGATCTGAAAATCGCCGCTATCATCCGGCACTCGCATCATGGTAATGAAACCATCGCCGTTCACATCTTCCGCTGGATCTTCATCGACCCGACCATCATGATCCTCGTCCACGGGCCGCCGATTGTTAATGGCCATCTGACCGACCTGCCGCGCGGTCGCATCACAGGCATCTGGATTCATTACTGGTAACACATAAAACGCCCGTTCCTCGATTGCTTTTTTCACCCGCGGATCACGCGCGTAATTTTCCAATAAATACTGAATCGTTGCCAAACATGCCTCGGTGCCGACCAATTCATCACCTCGCAGTCCACCGCCAATAAAGACCGCGGGCTTTTCGTTTACCATGCCCGGCTGCTGGCGACTGATTTCCAGTAGCCAGAGGTCTTTGCCTTGATAGCTCTTTCCAATGGAAACCAGCCGGGAGAACTCCGAATGAGCACGCTGAAAGTCCTTCAGAATAGTGACGATATCATCATACCGATGGTAGCGGCCAATTTCCAATTTCATTGCGCCGAACAGGGCCTCAGAAATGCCGCAGCCGATGACCATGAGAACCAAAACCGTCCCAATTGGGATCGTTCGCTTTATTGTCATGATGGGTTCCTTTCGCTTCTCTTCAATTAAACCACGCCGGCCATGCTACGCCCAGACCCGGGGCTGTGGCCAGCCATTCCGTTCGCCGGGGTTATGACGCGATGCGGATGGGAATTTTTTGGGATAGTTTGCCACCCCGTTGGGTGATGACCTGAATGGTGATGTAGCTAACGTCGGCCCGGGCAATCGTTAGCAGCAAACGATAGCTTTTGCTCGATCGACCATCGATATAGCCGATGTCGATTTCATGTTTTGGCTCGGCCGTAAAATGGGTCACTTTCTGGCCAAAGGTCGATGGCGGATCGGACTGTCCCAAAATTTCAATATTGTCGCTGCTGCTAATGATCAGTTTGTCCGAGGTTACGGCTTTGATTTTTATCGCCTGGGCCGTGGCCGTGGGAATGACGCCTCGATTCTTTATTTCCACATCCAGCCAGCCAATGACGCCGGCATTGGCAGTTGTTTTTTGTTTCTGGATAATCACGCCGGCCTCGGTTAGTTTCGCCGCGGCGGTACTGGCGCCGGTGAACCCGTAGATGGGCGTAAATTCGGCCCTGGTCAACTCCAGCCGCGGCAGTTCGCTGGCAACGTAAAGATGAAAGCGAGTGTTTTTCAGGCAATGCTCCTCCAAAAAACGAACCGGCGGCGTGCGACGCACAAACCTGGCAAATGCCCCGCCGATTTCAATCTCGCCTAATTGTGGATGCTGGTATGGCTTCCAATCCAGCCAGCCCTCGCCATCCAGTTCTTCGTCGATCCAGCGCAGAGCCTCTTGCTCGCTGATCTCACCGTTCTCATCATAATCCGCCGGCAGGCCCCACAGCTCGATCAAAAAAGATGGCGCACCATACATGGCATAGGTATAGGGTGGAAACTGTCCCACGCCGCCGTTGAGGGTGGGACGATAATTCAGAATATGCACGCCACGGGCGGCCAGAATCTGGTACATCCAGGCATCGCGCATGCGATCCGGCTCCACACTGACGCGCAGGAAATTTTCCATCAGTTTCTTTTCTTTTTCGGACAGGTCGGGCAACTGTGGGCCGCGACGCATCTGACGACGCTGGAATTCCTCGGGCGTTTCGATTTTCGCCTCCTTGCCCAGCGCCATCATGATCAAATTGCCGCTGTTGTGATAGTGAAATACGCCATTAATGTTGGGGTGGTCGCGAAAAAACTCGATGACCCCGCGCGTCTCCGGCTCGGATAGCGGATAGGGCCAGCCGTTCTGAATGCTATAATCATAGGGGAAATTGCGGGCCAGATCCAGCCCCCCGGGAATATCTTCATTGACCATGCCATCATCGTCATTGTCGCTGCCCTCGGTCCCCAATAGCGTCCAACCACCAGGCGGATCATCAGGAGCGACCGGCTCCATCAACCGTGGATCGTGCGGACTAATTTTCCAGCGCCCCTGTGGGTCACGTTTGCGCATCATGGAAATCTCGCCATCCCCATTCAGATCCTCCTCAGGATCCTCATCGTACCAGCCATCCCCATCGTTGTCGATGGGGCGATAATTCCAGCGCGGATGATGCATGGTATTCGCCTCGGTGATAAAGGCATTCATCGCATCTGGATTCACAGACGGTCGGATGTAAAAAACAATGCGATCCACCAGATCGGTAACGAAGGCATCCCGGCCATAGCGAGTGAGCAAATACCAGCACGTATACAGCGGTACAGTCATTCCATTCACTTCGTTGCCATGGATATTGCCATCGATGTAAAAGCCAGGCTTATCCAGGGGCTTGCCGGTAGCCGGATTATTGATTTCCATGATCCACAATTCCCGTCCCTGACGACTCTTGCCAGTCGACTGCAATTTTGCCAGTTGGGGAAATTTTTGGGCCAGAGTTTTGAGAATTTGGGTCATTTCCTCATAATCTGGGTAATGCTTCCAGTTGACGAAAAAACTTTCTTCGCCGTGACTGGAGCCAGTTAATGACCGCTGCGCTGCCAGATTAGTGGCGATCATGAACAGGGCCAGCAGCATGCCAGAAAGGATGATCCAGTTCCTGTTCGGTTTCCATTCTACCATCTCGTTTACCTCCATCTGATCAATCAATCCACGCGTAAATTCTCCAACCAGCCGCAGACGGGTAAAGCTGCAAGTTATTGCCGCTCATGGCTGACAGCTTGCTTGCGGCTGATCAGGTTGATTTTGAAACGCCAGATAAAATAGTGATCGCACTCAATTGAACCCTGAAATTCTCAAATGAAATGATGCTGGTGAACAGCTACTGAAGATCCCAAAGCAATAAGATGCGAAATGACCGGAGATTCTCAGGGTTACTAAGTGCTTCATTTCAATAATTCTTTTAGAGTTTCAAATATGGAATTAAGGCGTCAGCCTTTTATGGATTTAAAGCGTTAGCGTTTTATGGAGTTAAGGCGTCAGCCTATACTTAAGCCTTTTAGTAAACCTACAAAAAATTATGAACTGATGTACTAAGTACACCGTTTCATAATTTCTGGTAGAGCTATTAAAAGCATTACCGCTTAAACCCATTCTGCTGAAATATTCAAAGCGAGAAGGAATTAAATTCACCATTACCAAAGTT
>CAZYNP010000018.1:74631-91030 GCA_964647995.1 uncultured Cytophagia bacterium | reverse complement strand
CGCCTGCGCCAGTTGAAAACGAATCATGGTGGCAGGATTGAAGGGATTGGGATAATTCTGTTCCAGACTGAACTGGCCGGGCATGGGTTCCATTTCCTTCGCTACGGTAGCTGGCGTCGCGTCAATTAAATAGACCTGGAACTCTCCCAAATGAGTCGGTCCTGCTTGCGGCTCGAGTACCTGTAATTTCACAAAATTAGCTTGAATTGGATTGATGGTAAAAATTTCGAAACCGCCTGTGGTCATCACGGTATCCAGCACAACCTGAAATTCGTTAGCCTCGCTACCTGCGGTCGAAATCTGGACCTGGAAGCGATGAATCCAGCGCTCTTCATAACCGATGCCGGTATCTGCGATCAGGCCGAACCCGCTAATTTTTCGATTCAGGCCATTAACCACATTAAATATGATATACGGTCGTTGACCTTCGAGAACGGTGGTTCCATCCCAACCATTCATATCGCCATCAGTCGCATTTAAGCCATCCTGTTGCGGCAGAGTTGGCGAAGCATTGGCGAGCTGAAGCTGCGCATAGGTTTCCGGCGAATGGACGCGGATGAAATCGACTCGGGTAATTGAATCGATTCGCGATGGGAAATGCGCAATTAATTGAACCGCATAATTTCCCGGGCGATCATAAATGTGCACCGGCGCCCGCTCATTGCTGCTACTGCCATCGCCAAAGCTCCACTGCCAATAACTTGCATTTTCTGAGGACAGATTGAGGAATTGGACTTCCAATGGCTGCGCGCCGGTCATAATCGTAGCATCGAAATTGGCCACCGCAGCCGTTCTAATCGCAAAAAAACCATCGCTCACGTCAGCCGGTTCGCAATCAACATCGGCTACCTTAACCAGGCACGAATCGCTCGGTGTATTGGGAATCTTCCAGGTATAGCTGCCGTCATTCGGCGTTCGATAAATAATCGATAGCCAGTTTTTACCACCATCGGTGGAATATTGAATTTTCACGGTATCGATCGGGTAGCCACAGGATGTCCATCGAATCTCGAAATTGGCGCCAGCCGAAAGAATTTCGCCACCATTGGGTTGAACCACCTGCCAGGTTGGCAGCGGTTTAATGGCAAATACGTTGTCGCTCACGTCAAAGGGATCGCAATCCAGATCGGCCACTTTGATCAGGCATTTGTCCGAATTGATGTTCGGAACGGTCCAGAGGTACGAACCATCATTGGGCGTGCCATAAACAATATTGATCCAGTTGGTGCCGTTGTCAGTTGAGTACTGAATTTTCAATGAATCCAGATAGCAAGCGGCTGTCCATTTAATTTCCGCTTGATCCCCAACTTTGAAGCACTCACCACCATTCGGGGCCAGAACCGTGATCGGCGCCCGGTTCCAGATAGTAAACGGTTTATCACTGACGTCAGATGGATCACAATCCAGATCGGCCACTTTGACGAGGCAATTAGTCGAATGAATGTCGGGTACCAACCAGAGATATGAACCATCATTGGGAGTGCCGTAAACGATCATGTTCCAATTCTGGCCCCCGTCGCTGGAATATTGGATTTTCAGTGAATCCAGACAGGACAGCGCATCCCATTTGATCTCAAACTGCTGCCCGGCGGTCAGGCATTCGCCGCCATTGGGCGATATTACCGTCACATCCGCCTTGCCCCAAATGGTAAACGGCTGGTCACTCACATCGGCTGGACTACCATCGCGGTCAGCAACTTTGACCAGGCAGTGGGTGGAATGGGTATTGGGTACGTTCCAGTGATATGAGCCATCGTTTACCGTGGCTGCGACAATGGTCTCCCAGCTATTGCCACTGTTCGTCGAGTACTGAATTTTCACCGAATCAAATTGACCGGAGGCATTCCATTTGATTTCATAGAGCTGGCCGGGTTTCCAACACTCGCCTCCATTGGGCGAAACCACCGTGATGGATGACGGTCCCCAGATAGCAAACGGCTTGTCGCTGACATCGAAGGGCTCGCAATCCAGATCGGCCACTTTAATCAGGCATTTGTCCGAGTTGATGTTCGGCACGGTCCACAAATACGAACCATCATTGGGCGTGCTTCGAGTTACGTTAGACCAACTGATTCCGTTATCACTGGAAAATTGGATCTTGAGGGAATCGAGATAGCAGGCGGCTTCCCATTTGATTTCATACGGCGCACCGCTGGTGAGCAATTCGCCGCCATTGGGCTTGATCACGGTAATGGGAGGCTTGCCCCAGATGGTGAAGGGCTGATCACTCACATCCTCGGGATGACAATCCAGATCGGCGACTTTGATCAGGCAATTGGTCGAATGAACATGCGGCACGTTCCAAATAAACGATCCATCGTTGGGCGTACCATAAGCGATCATCATCCAGTCCTGGCCACCATCGGTGGAGTATTGAATTTTCAAGGAATCGAATTCACAACTGGCTCTCCATTTGATTTCAAATTGCTGCCCGGCAGCAAGACACTCACCGCCGTTGGGCGAAAGCACGGTGATCGGCGGCTGGCCCCAGATGGTGAAGAAGCCATCGCTGATGTCTTCGGGCTCGCAATCCAGGTCCGCCACTTTGATGAGGCATTTGTCCGAATGCACCTTGGGCACCGTCCAGAGATAGCTCCCATCATTTTCAGTACCAAAAACAATCATCGTCCAATCGGTGCCACCATCGGTCGAGTACTGAATTTTCACCGAATCCAGACAGCAACACGCTTCCCATTTGATTTCCCACTTCTCTTCCGCGGCCAGGCATTCCCCGCCATTGGGAGAAATTAGGGTAATCGGTGCTTTGTTCCAGATCGTAAACCGGTGGTCGCTCACATCTTCGGGATTGCAATCCACATCCGCCACTTTCACGTAACAATTTTGGGAATGGACACCGGGCAGGGTCCAGAGGTAAGAGCCATCATTGGCGGTGGAGTTGACAATGGTGATCCAATTGTTACCGCCATCAATTGAATATTGAATTTTTACAAAACTGATTGGACCGGTCGCCTGCCATTTGATTTCCTGGACCGAGCCGCTATGCCAGCATTCCCCACCATTGGGAGCAATCAAGGTGATCGCTTGTGCGGGCAGGACGATGGAAAATACGGCATCGCTCATATCTACCGGCTGGCCATCGATGGTATCGGAAATCCTCACCAGACAAAAGTTGGACGGCGCATCAGGAATGGTCCAGTCATAACTGCCATCATTGGCCGCACAGGGATCAATCAAATTCCAGGTCATACCATTATTAATCGAATATTCGATCTTGACCTGAGCCAATGCGCCACTCCAATTCCAGGTAATCTGATGGAGGCTACCGACAAGCCACTGCTCTCCCCCATTGGGCGCGGTGATGGTCAATGTCACCGGTAGCGGCAGCGGGGAAATGGTGAATACCTGATCGCTTCGATCTGACGGTTCGCCGTCATCCGCAGCTTCAATTTGGACGAGACACGATGCTGAGGGTTCATCGGGAATCGTCCAGTCGAACCGGCCATCATTCGGCGTACTATTGACGATGGTTTTCCAATTGACGCCGTTATCAGTTGAATACTCAAGCCGCACCTTCTCTATCTTGCCAGTGGAGGTCCAGGTGATGGGATGCACGCTACCCACCTGCCAATTTTCACCACCATTGGGAGCTACCACTGTTAAAGAAGCTGGCCTGGGCTTGAAGGGACAGGAGATTAAATTAACCATGCCAGCATTGAGAGCCGCCGCGTCGCTTCCCGGCAGACCAATTGCCAGCTCCAGCCAGCCATCGCCATCAAAATCCCCGCTCGTCAGCGACTGGCCAGCATTATCTTGCTCTTTTTCCCCACGCAGCACCACCGTGGCTAAACTTAACGAGTTATTCTGACTCCAGCCAGTTGCTTTTCCCGGGATCAAATAAACCACGCCTGCCTGGGTTGCGGATTTGCTATTCCTGGCAGCGCCAATCAACAGATCGCTGAATCCATCTTGATTCCAATCGGTCAGGAACACCGGCACTCCGGCATAATCTCCAGCCTGTTCCCCACCGAACCAAGGGGCGAATCCATCCACCGGCGTTTGCTGACCCCAGCCCAGTACGTTCCCGAATAACAGGTAGATTTTCCCGGATGAATTACCCAGGAGTGCCGTAACCGTAAAGTCGGCTATCCCGTCGCCGTTGATATCGCCTGCGCCGGAAATGTGTCGACCCAATAAATCCCCGGGCTGGCTGCCGATCAATGCGGCGCTGGCCGTCGCTGCCGCGATCTCCGTGCCTGAAACCATTGCTTTCCCGGTGAACAGATAAACTTTTCCTGCATCCTTTTTGCCTGGCAGATCATAATAAGGCGCACCGATAGCAATATCAGCGGCGCCATCCTGATCGACATCGCCCACTCCCGATACCGAGAGGCCAAATAAGTCCAGGCCGGTCTCTCCGACCAGAGTCACATCAGCGGTGGCCAGAACGACATTTTTCGCCCATCCCCCTTGCTTGCCCAAAATGAGATAAGCCTTCCCCTTGTCATTGTCCTGGGGATTGCTATGTGGTGCACCAATAATAAAATCACTCAATCCATCTCCGTTCACATCACCAGCAGCCGCCACTGCGATCCCCGCATTGTCACCTGGTTTTTCGCCCACAAAGATGGCATCGGCATCATTTAATTCAAGCTGTTTTGGCCAACCTGTGCTTTTGCCCAAAATCAAGCTCACTGCGCCGGCACCATTATTGGCCATGGGTGCGGCAATTACAAAATCAGCATAGCCATCGCCATTTACATCGCCGACACCTGCAACTTTCTTTCCGACTTCATCCGCGAGCTTCGCTCCCAGAAAAGTGACATCGGCAGTGGAAAGCGAGGTCAATAGGGGGGGCAGGTTCGAATTGCCGAAAATCAGGTACACGGTGCCCGATCGCTTGCTGCCATTATTATTAGCAGGCGCAGCGATCAGCAAGTCGTCAAAGCCATCCCCATTCACATCGCCCACCATGGCCGCTTCCCATCCCGCCAGGTCATTGCTCATCACTCCGGTGAGGGAGGAGCTACAAGTAAATTGATCGGAAACGACTTGCGATTGTACAGTGGCAGGAACGGTGGTCAACACCACCAGCAGCACCCCAAAAATGATTTCGACAACCTTCACCCCCGCGCGGCTGAGAAATAATCTTCGCTGTGGCATAAGGAAACCTCCATTATTTAATTCCCAAATCTGAGTAACTAAGAATGTTCAAAAAGCTTGCCTGCCACCTTCTCTCCAGACGATGTGCTATATCTAAATACGGACAAAGGCAAAAGGCTACGGAAAATTTACTTCAGAAATTTCATGATTGAGAATTTTTCTACAAATAAACCATTTTGAGCAGTTCAAAATTGAATGAGCAGCGATTCCTTCCGAAGGCCGTATGCCTTCGGAAGGAATGAAGGAGCTAAGCAGCGATGATAGCAGTCAATTACTTGACTTCGAGGTCATCGCGATCCGGTAATTTGGGAAATGCGGCGTGAGGCTCCTGTTGATACCAGAACGCTACGGATGCAATATCATCCTGCAACGGCAAATACCTTCCGCCAGACATCCAACCCAGGGCCTGAATGGTTACTTTCAAATCCTTTTGGAAGCGAATGGGATCCATAATGTGCCAGCGATACAGCCCAAATCGCTGCTGGGAATTCCAGAGCCCATCCGGCGAAAGCACCTGGGGCATACCTGAGTAAGGGGTGGTAAATTCTCGATATTTGTCATCCACAACGAAACAGTAAGAACCACAGAAATAATCTTCAGTACCGGTGCCGCAAATGGTTGGGAACTCCTGATCGCCATCAATAAAGAATTTAATTTCGCCTTCCCCCCACCAGCCGCTGCTATTGGAGCCCCAGCACATATAGGTGCCGACATAATGTCCCCATCCTTTCACGCCATCCAGTATGGTATAGACTTCTCTGTACTTCAGCGGATTCACCCGTCGAAATTGCGCATGAAAATAAGCGGCGTCGGCGGGAATATCCGTGAGAGTGTAGTTAACCTGATAATAAAGCGTCATCTGGTTATCGTCCAGATTTTCCATGGTAATTTTGCAGGACTTTCGGAACGGCATGACCCAATAGCAATTGAACGCACTGCCTGGATTGACGCAGACCGGTAAGGAACTCACCTGGGCAAATTTGCCCCAGCCACAGGCAAAAAAATCACCCACCGGGACCTCCACCGAGGGCGTTTTTTCGCCATCCCAATAGAAGCGCAAAATTGAAAAGCGCCAATTGCCGGTGGGCGTCATCCAGATCTGCTGAATTGCCCCCGGGCCCTGGATTTCTGCCAGCACAAAGGTCTGCTTTGGCAAAATATGGATATAGGGCGAGACTTTCCAGCCCTGCCCCAGGTCACGAGCGGCATTTTTCGCCAATCCATCGAGGGACATGCCAGCTTTGCCCTTCTCGCCGGTAAAATTCTCCGGACTGATGGACCGGGTCCTGGCAGCGGAAAGACGATAGAGATTGCCCAGATTCAAATACAGGCCATTAAATGGGGAGTCCTGCGCCAGAATGTTTGAAACGACAAGAAGCAAAACCGATAGCACGATGAGAGTTGGAGACCATGTTTTGTTCATTTACTTTCCTCCTCTGTTTAAAAGATTCGGGATTTTGGGAGTTAAAAACTATTGGATTATGAGTTGGTCGGCAATATTTGCTTCGGAAATCACCGCTCGGTTGTTACTATCGTCAGGTCTTCTTGCGCCGGTAGCTGCGATTGCCAATTGAGCAGCCTATTAGCACCGTTGTGGAGCAATATCATTCAAAATAATTTAATTCACTTTGCACTAACAATCAAGCAAAAAATCGGTTTCCTGGCAAAAGATCAGTTATAGGTGGACTGACCGGTCGCCTAAAAATGGAATGCTTCCAAAATTTCAACAAGTGAAGCAACCGGTCAGTAGCTCTGTCCACCCATAAGTGAGGTTTTGCGTTTCAGGAAATTTTCCCCCAATCAATTAGCAACTGCCGGAATAAAATGCGACCTTGCCAGGAAACCGTTCGTGGCAACAACAGGCGAATGAACTTTTGCGCCGACGCTTGTCGGTAAATTTTCGCTTGACATCAAGTCTTTTTTTATTTATCTTAGGCTAACAGCAAAAGACAGGTAGGGCGAATGCATGAATTAGATCGGGTTATGAAAATGCTGGCGGCTCAATATCCGCACATCTTTATGAAACTGTTATTCAGCGGCAGAACCGATGTCAGTCTGCAAGCGGTCGAGGATACCACGATCAATATCCCGGAAAAACGATCCGACAAAGTATTTCGAATTAAAATTGGCAACCAGCAGGTCATTCTAAGCCTGAAGTTTTTGCTGCGGCCTGATCAACGGGACCTGCGGCGTTTCCATGCCAAAAATGGCATTCTTAGCGAGGCTTTTAAACTGCCAGTTATAACCGTGATCATCTATCTGGAACGGGGCCGCTATCGAACCTTTCCTGATCGCTATCAGATCGATGCGGCTGGAATTCGAAATGAGATCATTTTTAATCGGATTTTGTTATGGGAATATGAAACTTTAATTCGAAGCGGCGAATTAAAAGAATTGGCCCCGCTGCTGTTGCTCTTTTCTACCACCCAAAATAAAGAGATAATCGGGGAAGAAAAGCGGCTAATACGACAGATTCCCGATCGACGGCAGCAAGCGGATTTGCTGGCGTTATCCGCGATGATCGCTTATAAGCAGTTTAAAGATGTTTTGATCAAAGAACTATTTTATGAGGAGTATAATATGTTAAAGCAGTCTTCTTTTGTCAGAGAGTGGATCGACGAGGGAATTAAAGAGGGTGAAAAGAAGGGGCTCCGAATGGGGCGCATCGAATTGATTTTTGCGCAACTCCGGCGCATTCTGGGTCGGATTCATCCCGAACTGGAAGTCAGGATCAATCAATTAACCGATGAGGAGATCGACAAATTGGCCATTGATCTGTTGGGGATCAAACAGGTTTCTGAATTGGAAAACTGGCTGGAGCTGCATCGAAAGAAGTGATAATTAAAATTTGAGTCGATGAACTGATGTAATTAGACAAAGATACGAATGCCATTTGGAATTTTTCATCTATTAGCGGCTTGTCGTCTATGGCGAAAAATTTTCAACCAATAATTACCGCCTTCATTTTCTCATATTGGGCTACCTTTGCAATTGAGAAGTGCATTGTTATCGCTTGATTCAAAAATTACCACTGGTTCTCCGCCAGCAACTTTCATTAGCCGTCTTTCCATCAAAAGAATGTTCACACCTTTATCAGCTTTTTTCGCACAATTTTTAAAAATTCACGGATTGCTTGTTCTGGCACATCGGCAAGATGACTTTCGATCACGTTGTCCTGAGAACCATCGTGACAGTGCTTGGGAAATGTCTCTATTTTTTGCCATTTTCGATTCGGGGCATTGTCATGTCGGTAAATGGCATCTCTTACATCTCATTGCTACCAGTGAAATGAATAGTCTCCATCAATAGAGTACCAGATATCAACGAAGGTGAAATCAATCAAATTCAATCGCAGCTTCTGAGCTCGGCCTGAATAGGTGAAAATTATTTCGGTTTCTCGAATGATATCATCGAACTCATTCACGGCCACGGCTTCAAGCTACCTATAAAACTCTAATGTCATCATCCAATTCCTTGATTTCGGCTTCGATATTTTTTATTTCAATGAGGTCTTCCCAGGCAGGGTGTTCAGGAATCTCTCCATTCTCAATTTTCTGCTTAAGTTCATCCACAGTGGTGGCTCTATGTCGTGCTAAAATTTCCAGTCGCTCAATTTTCAGCAAACGTTTTTTCTCTTTAATAGCCAGCGTCGATCCCAGTTCAATAAATTCCTCTGGTGAAAATGAATATCCTTTTGAAAGCCGCTCGATCGTTGTCATGCTTCTCATTTTTGATTCTCCGCTTTTAATTTATGGGGGTATGACTTGGATAGTCACTTTTAATTTCACCACTCAGCATAATGTAATTCGCTTTTGTTTAAAAGTCAAGCAAAAGCTATGAGGCATCCGATGTATGGCATTATAAAAATGGAAATCAATCAAGGAAAATGATACCAAATTGGACCAATCATCCATTCATCAGCAAACCGTAGCACACCAAAGGTGGCTAAAGTTGTAGCACAGGATGTCATTCTGTCTTACAAACTCTTGCCAAATAATGCAAGTTTAATTTCGAAATAGAACAAGGCGATTTTGGGTAATTTTAGCTTGACAATAATTGAAGAAAATTATATATTGGAGCTAATTGAAAAATTGTTGCTGAATAAAAAATCGTTCATAATTGCCATGGCAGCTAATAGGTAATTGATCTGATCTGATAACGATGAGGTGAAAAATTATGCTGAGCACACATTGGGGTATCATCCAGCAAGGAAAAATTCAATTGTTGGATAAAATCAATTTTCCAGAAGGAACAAAGGTGTTGGTGACCATCATTCCAGAGGAGGAACGAGAATTCTGGTTAACTACCAGTGATTCATCCCTTGCCAGTATTTGGAATAATCCAGAGGATGATATTTATGAGCAATTACTCCAAAAATGACATCATTTTGGTTCGCTATCCTTTTTCAGATCTCTCCGGTTCAAAAGTGAGACCCGCAGTAGTCATTAGCACCCCTCATAGTTCTGCGGATCTCATGATCGTCCCCTTAACGAGCAGAATCAATTCACTGCTCTCTGGCGAATTCGTCCTGACTAATTGGAAGCAAGCTGGGCTAAATGTTGTCACTGCTGTCAAACGAGGCATCTATACCATCAACGAAAATTTGGTGATCAAAAGCGTTGGACAATTGACCCGCCATGATTCAGAAACCCTCGAAAAATCACTGCGAGCATGGTTAGGATTAAATTGATCCATTTCCCTTTATGTAACGCATCCAGAAAAGGGTAAATTTTCATTCATGGGTGCGATCGAAAAGCCAGTAATTCCGCGATCCGCCCATCGCCCGATGCATTGGGGGCTAAATCCTTATTTGAATACGCTCGCTCAGCAAAACGCACCATTTCCTATCCTCACGTATTCGCTTTATTCCCTGCTCAACCGATCCAGCAGCGAATACACACACGGAATCACGATCAACGTCAAAAACGTCGAGGTCGTCAAACCACCAACCACCACCGCGCCCAACGGCTGCAATGCCTCGCCGCCTTCGCCCAATCCCAGGGCGATGGGAATCATGCCAAAAATGGTCGTCAGCGATGTGATCAAAATCGGTCGCAAACGGAGTGTTCCCGCTTCCAGGATCGCCTCGTCTTTGCTCATGCCTCTGGCTCGTAATTGCAAAATAAAATCGATCAACAAAATCCCGTTGTTCACCACAATTCCCACCAGCATGATCGATCCCAACAGCGCATTCATGCTCAGCGCCGCACCAAAAATAAATAATCCCAGAAATACACCGATCAACGCCAGCGGAATGGTCATGGCGATGGTGAATGGATGCAGGAACGAATTGAATTGCGTTCCCATGACGACATAGACCAGAAAAATGGCAATCACCAATGCGGTCAGCAGGCTCTTGAACGAATCGGCGATAGCTTTGGACTGGCCGCCGTAGGTGATAAAATAGTCGGATGGCAAATTCAGCGTGGCAAGCTTGTTTTTGACCTCGGCCACTACCTCACGCTGATTTCTACCCGCCACATCGGCCTTGATCTCCAGCACTCGCTGCTGGTCGAACCGCTTGATCTCGCTGGGCGCACGCTCCAGCGAAACCTCAGCTACAGCCCGCAATGGAACAATACTGCCTTTCATCGTAGTCAGCGGCAGATCCAGCAGTTCATTCACATCTCGGATCTTGCTGCCATCGGCGGAAACCGTGATGTCGTACTCCTTGCCAAAGCTGCTCAGACGAGTGGCGGCCGAGCCCAACACGGCCAGCCGAACCGCTCCAGCGATCTGGCTATTGGACAGTCCCAGATCAGCGGCTTTGATGCGATTGATTTTGATGCTAAATTCCGATAGCCCCTCCGCCAGCGAACTGGTGAGGTTCACCACCCCAGGAACTTCCCTGATGATATTCGTCGCTCTGGCACCGATCTCTTCCAGCACCGCCAGATCATCGCCCGCAATGCGGACGTTCACGGGCATCTGTTTCATCCCCTCGGTCACTTCGATCTGGCGCACCACCACCTTGGTGCCGACCAGCGAACGGTAGCGGTTGCGGATGTCCTCCATGATGAATTGAATTTGGGGTAGAAATTGGGGCTTCAAATTGACCGTGATCGAGGCGAAATTGGATTTCAGATCGCCTCGGGCCGAAGCCACACCAATGACCGAAGACACCTGCGCCACTTCATTCCGCTGGAGAATTTCGGATTCCACTTTGCTGGCGATGGCGTCGGTGAACTCCAGCCTGGTCCCTTCGGCCAGCGTCAATTCCACCCGAAACTCGCCCTGGTTGATGGATGGCAAAAGCTCCACGTCCAAAAGTCTCGGAAAGATGGCGATGCTCAGGATCAAAATCAGCACGGCTAATAGGATGGTCAGCAGCCGATGTGCCAGGGCCCAGCGCAATGAGGCCCGATAGAGCTGGGTCAGCCGATCGAAAATATTTTGCCAGGCCCGAACCAGAAAACCGAACATCGAGGTTCCCAGATCAATTTTCATCAGCCGAAAACTGAGCAAGGGAACGATGGTGAGAGCGACGATGACCGAAATCGACAGCGCAAACACAATGGTCAGCGCCAGCTCGCCCAATAGCACGGCAAACAATCCCACCAGAAACGCCAGCGGGAAAAATACTACCACTGAAGTCAGCGTCGATGAGGTGATGGCGCTAGCCACTTCGCTGGTGGCATCGACGACGGTAGTGAACCGATCTTGCCCTCGCCGTTCCCGAAGATTGCGAAAGATATTTTCGATTACCACCACCGAAGCATCCACAATCATGCCCACGCCCAGCGCCAGTCCGCCCAGCGAAATCGTATTGATCGTCAATCCGAACCAATCGATCAAAAAGAACGTGGCGATGATCGAGACAGGAATGGACAGCATGATGATGAGCGTATTGCGAACGCTACCCAGAAACAACAGCAACACCAACGATGCCAATAACGCCCCGATGGCGGCATTTTTAAGCACATTTTGAATGGATTTTTTGATGAACAGGGACTGATCTCGGATGATGGTCACCTGGATATCCTGCGGCAGGATTTTCTGGATGGTCTTCAATTCCTCTTTCACCTCATCGCACATGGCCACGGTATTGCCGCCGCTCTTCTCCCGAATGGCCAGGCCGACGAGTAATTTGCCGTTCAATCGGGTGATCGAAAGCTGCTCCTTATTTTCCAGCGTCACCTGGGCGATGTCTTTCAAATAGATCGGCACGCCATTGTTGGCCGCTACAATGATGTTTTGAATGTCCTCCACATCGCTGAATTTCCCAAGGATGCGGATGAAATAATTTTTCAGCTCGGTCTGGATTTTGCCTGCAGGCACATTTAAATTTTCGCTGGCCAGTGCCGCATTGACCTGCGCCAGTGTCAATCCATACGCATACAGCCGATCGGGATCGACATTGACGGCCACCTGCTGCTCATAGCCGCCAAAGGTCTGCACCGTGGCCACATTTTCCAATCGCAAAAAACGGTTTTTCAGCTTCGTTTCCACATAATCCCGCACCTCATTCAGATCTCGTTGATCCGAATTAAATCCCAATTCAATCCCTGGCGGGAGAAAGTCCTGCACCTGCAACACCCGGGGCTCCAGCGCCTCTCGTGGAAATCGGCTGCGGGCTTTGTTGGTTCGCTCCTGCACCTTCAATTTGGCGTCATCGAAATCGACACCCCAGCCAAAGCGCACCAGTACCTGGCACATTCCCTCCATGCAGGTCGTCTCCAGCTCCTCCATGCCGTCAATGGTGCTCAATTCCTCTTCCAGTGGTTTGGCAATCTGTTCTTCCACCTCGGTCGGCGCCACGCCTGGATAAGGCGCAATGATGATCAACGACGGCGCCACAAATTCGGGCCAGAACGATACGGGAATATTGGGAATGGACAATAAACCAATGATCACCACGCTCAACGTGATCAATATCGTACCGACTTTTCTTTTGATGCTTAGTTCGGCTATTTTCATAGGGCTTCTTTTGAATAATTGAATATGATTGTTATTGAATCTGTATTATCCAACTTTGAACCGCAAAGTTGACTAAGTACACCATTTCATAATTCCTTGTAGGGTATCTAAAAGGCTCACGCCCTAATTCCCGTCCGACAAGACATGCAGAAATACAGGGGACTTAATCCGTAAGGATTTCATTTTTGAGAATAGCCATAAATACAACCCTACACGAATTTTTGAAATGAAGCACTAAGTTATCGAATTACGCAAAATGTTTTATGATCCTGGATTCTCGAAATGGGCTTAATTCGAGAAATTAGCGGTCTAAATTTATTGCTCAATTCGCACTGGCGTCCCATCCTCCAACAAATTTTGTCCCAACACCACCACCCGATCGCCAGGCTTGAGCTCCCCCTGCACCTCGATCAGCTCATTCACCACAGCTCCCGTTTGCACCCGCACCTGTTTGGCCTGACCATTATCGATGCGATACACGTATCGATTGATGCCCGTGCGCACAATCGCATCCAGCGGCACGACCAACCCTGTATGATCGCCGACTTTCACATAGCAGCGGGCAAACATGTTGGGCTTGAGCTTCAAATCGGGATTGCTGATGGAAATTTTCACCGTCGCCATGCGAGACAGGCGATCGAGCACAGGATCGATTTCGGCTATTTTGCCAACCAGACGCTCGTTCGGATAGGCATCTAACTCCACTGATACAGGGGCACCAATTTTTATCTGGCGGAGATAGGCTTCAGAAACTTTGCCATTCAGGTAGATCGGTTGCAGGCCGCTGATCGTGTACACTGGCTTTTGCACCGAAACCCGACTGCCGATCTCCACCTGATCACTGGTGATCACGCCGCTGCTGGTGGCTTCGATCCGCACCCTGGCGAACTCCATGCCTGGGACATCCTGCTGCACCTCAGCCAGCACCTGATCCTTGCGAACCACATCGCCCAGCGAGACCGATTCCGAGACCACGATGCCATTGGCTCGAGGGAAAACCTCCACCTGAAACGTCGGCGCCAGTTCCCCTGTTATCTTGATCTGCTCGGCGATCGGCAACTCCTGAACCGTTGCCACCCGCACAGTGATGGCCTGCTGGGCTGTTTCCGCTTGCACCATCCCCTTCGGTTCATTCTTTTGGCCACAATTTAAAGATACCAACAAAATAACTATCATCAAAACGGCTTTTCTCATGTTCGCTCCTGACTAAAATTCGTAACTGATGGATATTGGATATTGGATATTGGATATTCGATATCGATTATCGGATATTCGATATAAGCTTTTATTACATTGCTGTACAAAATAATTTATATTTGTAAATTTGCTCCTTGTAAAATCGGCCGTTAAAACCAAATTTATTCGTTTTTCAAAAGCAGGTTCTATTTCCACCTGTCGGCCAGTTGGCAGATTACTTTTTGCTATCCAAAATGTTAAGTTAGAAATCTTATTTTGGACAATAGCGCTTTTCAATAAGCTAATAAGGTTTCTACCATCACGGATTTTTACATGTTACTAAGGTTTTAATCATACTGAGATACGAGACCAATTCAGAAAAGCTTATTGACCTTAGTAACCAACCAAATCCATCAACCATTCAACCTTATTAGCATATTATTGGATTTTTCTGACCAAAATACTAAACGGGAAATGCTATTTTAGATATAAGCGCTTTTATTACCTCGACTCCTTTAAGCGCAATGTGATTCTTTTCCCTTTGCTATTGCGAAAAACATCTTGCCCTCAACGGGACAGGATTTCTGAAAATTGCACCTCTATGAGACTTTCAATTTTTAATCCCGAGAGGGATTCGATGTTTATAGAAAAATATCTTAAAAAATCAGGCTTTTTCCCTTTAGGAACTGATCACTGATCACTGTCCACTGATCACTGCCCACTGCCCACTGATCACTGTAAATCAAACCACCCAAAATCCTCCATCGCCCGACACAGATCCAGTTTGGTCATCACATGATTGAAGATCGCCTGAGTTCTGAGCAATTCGCTCTGGGAAAGCGTATGCTGGGCATCCAGCACTTCGATCGAAGAAACCAGGCCATCCTGATACTGCCGCTCCGCCACCTGCAGGGCTTCCTTTGCCAGCACGATGTTTTCTTCCTGAGTTTTGATTTTGTCCTCAGCCTGCTGCAACGTAACGATCGCCTGGCGCACCTGCAATCGAACCAGATCTTTCATCTCCTGCTCCTGCAATCTGATCTGATGCTGCTGCAATTCAGCCTGCTGCACCTTGTGGGACGTGGCGAAACCATCGAACAATGGCATGGCCAACTGGACACCGATATTGTAATTATCCACAAATTTATCGGGATTCAACGGATCAAATCCGTTGACCACATTATAGCCCGAGAACAGAAACAAATTGGGCTTGTTACCGCTCTTCGCCAATGCGATCTGGCTCTGGCTCATCTGTTGCTGCAACCGAATGGCCTGAATATCCGACCGAGCCGACGTCGCCTTGGCAATCACCTCCTCTTCATTCAATCGAATTGGATCGAATTTAAAAACGCCTGAGACCGCAACCTGGCGATCATCCCTTCCGATCAGCTTCGCCAGAAAGATCTTGCTCTTGTCAAGATTGCGCTGGGCCTCACTCCAGGCGCTCTGGGCATTCTTCAATTCCACCTCGGCCCGCAGCAGCTCCAATCGGGGCACCACCCCAGCCTGAAAGCGCTCCTGGGCGGTCTGCAAATGGCGCTCGGCTCGGACGATGCTCTCCTGGCGCAATCGAACCACCTCCTTGTTCAACAGCACCGCATAAAACGCCCGCAGCACCTGATCGGTGAGCTCCACCTTTTTCTGGTGTCGCTGCACCTCGGCCAACGATCGCCCCACCTGCGACATCTCGATGGTGCTGTTGATGCGGCCCCAGGTAAACAGCGGCAGTTGCAGCTTGAGATCGAGATTCACCCGATTGGACGTGCCAAATTGAAAGGTGCGGCTCACCCCGCCCATGGGGATGGTGAACGACGTAATCTTACCGATGCGAGTGTAAAGCCCACTCAGACCAACGCTCGGCCAGAGCTGGGCCCTGGCTTCCGCCACCTGCTCGGCAGCAGCTTCTGCCCCCAAATCTGCCACCTGCAACATTCGACTGTTCTGAAACGCCAGTTGGAGACAATCCTCCAGTGTCAAAGCACTCTGGCTGAATCCAGGTCGAATCAACAAACCGAAAATGATGATTACCCATGATTGTTTGAGATATTTTTGAGTCATTCGTCTCATTCCTATTTTTAAAAAATCACCCAAATGTCAATCTCCAACTTTCAAAGAAATTTCAATAACAAAATCTCAAATTCAAAACTCGATGGTCATCGCTGTTTTGGTCATTGAAATTTTGGAT
>CAZYNP010000018.1:70730-74531 GCA_964647995.1 uncultured Cytophagia bacterium | reverse complement strand
ATCTCAAATTCAAAACTCGATGGTCATCGCTGTTTTGGTCATTGAAATTTTGGATTTAAAAATTATTTGTTATTTGTATTTTGTCATTTGGGATTTGAGCTTTGCAATTTTGGATTTGAGCACTGTCATTTGAGATTCAATTTTTCTGAATGATCCTTACGATCGTCTCGAACGCCTCAACCAACTCCCGTTGCTCCTCAGGGCTGAGCGGTTCCAGAACCTTGCGATAGCAATCGTTCATTACATCCCGCCGTCGGTCCAGGATCTTCTCGGCCTGTTTCGACAATTTGAACACCGTGATCCTTCGGTCGTTCGGATCCTTCTCCCGCAGCAATAAATTCTGCTGCACCAGTCGCTCCACCATCTCGCTGGCGGTGCTCTGAGCGATGTTCAACTGATGCTGCAGATCATTGATCGCCATCGCTCCCCGATGCTTCACCAGCATTAGCACCCGATACTGGGCCAGCGAAAAGTCCGCCCCTCGAGAGGCCTCGCTGGCGATATTATGAAAAAAATGCATCATTGGGATAAAGGCGTTGGAGAAGCGCTCCAGCATTTCCTCTAATTTTGAACCCATCAGGTCTCCTAAATAAAATATCGTTTTCCGATATATCGGAAGGCGATATAATAATAAAAATGCAATTAAAAGTCAAGGATTTTTTTTGAGGATGAGGAAAATAGATTCTCAGGAAATGGGGTTATCTGTTGGAAGTTCCTTTTTTTCTCCAACGGATAGAAACAACCCAACGGATGGAAAAATTCTAAAAGACAAAGAACAAATTCCAAACCTATCCCCCAACTGACGTGATAAAACTCAAAGCCGACATTTCAAACGCCAAACTTTCGTCCGATCAGCAGTGACGGGTTTGTTTGGAATTTAAAGATCGAGAATTGGAGTTTATTTGAGATTTGAAGTTTAGGATTTGTGATTTAAAAATCCGTTGGCTTCATCAATCCGTTAGGCATTTTACATTTCAACTGCCAAACTATCGTCCGATCAGCAGTGACAGATTTGTTTGGAATTTAAAGATTGAGAATTGGAGTTTATTTGAGATTTGAAGTTTATGATTTGAGATTTTAATAAATCCGTTGGCTTCATCAATCCGTTGGGCATTTTACATTTCAGCTGCCAAACTTTCGTCCGATCAGTAGCGACGGGTTTGTTTGGAATTTAAAGATTGAGAATTGGAGTTTATTTGAGATTTGAAGTTTAGGATTTGAGATTTTAAAAAATCCGCTGGGCCAACTTCAACCCTTTCAAAGGCTCCAAGACTTTAAAGAGGGTCACAAAACGTTTTTTTGCTTTCATCCCAGATTTCATCTTGCCCCGCCGTTCAATGCCCGCAATCCATTGAACACGACGATCAAGCTTGCACCCATATCGGCGAACACGGCCATCCACAATGTGGCCCAACCAGGAATGGACAGGGCGACGAAAATTGCTTTCAAAAATAGAGCGATAAAAATATTCTGCTGGATGATGCGCACCGTTTTTCGGCTGAGGCTTTTCAAATAGGCCAGCTTGCCAAGATCATCCTTCATCAAAACGATGTCGGCTGTCTCCAAGGCCGTATCCGTGCCCGAAGCGCCCATGGAAATTCCCATCGTGGCTGTGGCCAGTGCTGGGGCGTCGTTGATGCCATCTCCCACCATCGCCACCTGGTCATATTGCGACAGCAATTGCTTGATCGCCGCCGCCTTATCCTCGGGCAGCAACTCCGCCTCAAATTCGTCGATCCCCACCTCCTGGGCAATGGCCTCGGCGGTCTGAAAATTATCCCCCGTGAGCATAATCGTCCTTTCGATCCCTGACCGATGCAAGTCGTCAATCGCCCTGACCACATCGGGTCGGAGGGCATCGGCGATGGCGATAAGTCCCAGGATCTTCTTTTCCTTGCCCAGAATAATCGCCGAATAGTTCTTGCGCTCCAGCCGTTCCAGGTGCTCGTGGATTTCCTCGTCGCACCAGCCATGTTCCTCAAACAACCGATGATTGCCGATCAAATAGGCCGTACCATCAATGGCGGCTCGTACGCCTTTGCCTGTGAGCGATTCAAAATTGTCAATGGGCTGAAAAGAAATATGTTGGGATTGGGCATAGTCCACAATGGCCTGCGCCAGAGGATGCTCGGAGCGAGATTCCAGCGAAGCGGCGATGGTCAAAATCTCATGCTCAGAAAAATCGTTGATGGGAATGATCGCCTGCACCCGAGGCTGTCCCAGCGTCAATGTCCCAGTCTTGTCGAACGCCAGCGCCTTTAAGCGACTGAAATTTTCCAGGTAGGCGCCACCTTTGATCAGAATGCCGTTGCGAGCCGCATTGGTCAGGCCGCTCACGATGGTCACGGGCGTGGAAATCACCAGGGCGCAGGGACAGGAAATGACCAGCAACACCAGGGCACGATAGAACCATTCGGTGAAAGAAGCCTGAAAAATGAACGGCGGGACGATCGCCAGGAGCACCGCAAAAGCGACCACGGCTGGGGTGTAATATCTGGCAAACCGCTCGACAAACGTCTGGGTGGGCGCCTTTTTCGACTGAGCCTGTTCCACCAGATGAATGATTCTCGACAGGGTCGAATCGGCGAATTTCCTGGTCACCTGAACCTCCAGGGTTCCTTTCTCATTGATCGAGCCTGCAAAAACCTCGTCACCCAGCGATTTGGCCACGGGCAGGCTTTCGCCAGTGATGGGCGATTGGTTCACATAAGAATGGCCGCCGAGAACCCTGCCATCCATGGGGATGCGCTCGCCAGGTTTGATGATGATGGTGTCACCGAGGTTGATCTGATCAACGGAAACCAGCTTTTCCCCTGATTCGTCTTTCAGCAAAGCCACATTGGGCGCCAGCGCCATAAGCCTTTGAATCGATTTTCGAGCACGATCGAGCGAATAGGTCTCCAACAGTTGCGCCAGCGCAAACAGGAAGATCACCATGGCCGCCTCGGACCATTCGCCAATGATCATTGCCCCAACCACGGCGATGGACATTAAAAAATTCATGCCCAGGGTCACATGCCTGGCCTCGGCCCAGCCCTTTTTGAAAATATGAAAGCCCCCAGCGAGGATGGCGATGAATAAAATTGGAATAGCCACTCGATCATCGATGTGAAAGTAGCGCAGGGTTCCGCCCAGCACAGCCAACACGCCTGAGATCACGGTGAGGATCAACAGCTTATGGCGTTGCCAGAATGAGGACTCGGCGGGTCGGCTTGCTCGCTCCGCCAACTCTGATCGAAAACCCAGCTCCTCCAGCGCCTGCTGAATGTCGCTGATGGGACAGCGATGCGACACGATCAATTGGTTCGCCATGAGATTGAATTGGACGTTTTCCACGCCCGCCAGTTTTTTCAATCGAGCCTCGATGGGTCGTGATTCATCGGGGCAGTCCATTCCTGCGACAACCAGCCTGGTTTGTTGCAGGGGTGTCGCCTCGGTGAGGGAATAGCCGATTTCGCTCACCGATTTTTGAATGGATGCCACATCCAATGAGGCCTCCTGGAATTCGACATTCAGTCGAGCCTGAATAAAGTCGACCTTCGCTTGCTTCACCCCTGGCAACTGCGCCACCTGTTTTTGAATGGTTACGGCACAGTCGGCGCAATCCATACCATTTATTTTAAACTGAAATATTTTATTTTCGGACATTCGCTTTCCTTTTGCTTAAATTTTCAGCAAAAAAAATTTAGCTCAAAAATAATTTTGCACTCATAATTGAAAGCTATCGGAAAATTCTTGACTAATTCTTTCTGTGACCACACTCAAATTTCATTTCTGTGGCATTCCAATTCTGTGGGAGAA
>CAZYNP010000018.1:0-70630 GCA_964647995.1 uncultured Cytophagia bacterium | reverse complement strand
TTTCTGTGACCACACTCAAATTTCATTTCTGTGGCATCCCAATTATTTGGGAGGAATATGGAGTTTCTACAGAAATGACATCCCACTGAAGCGATGAAAAAAAAGAGCTACCTTTAATTACCCAATGACCCAATCGCCCAATTACCCAATTACCACTCCGCCACATGCCTGGACGCCTCACGGATCAAATTTTCCACATGCGCATCATCCAGCCGATAGTAGACCATCTTCCCCTCTTTGCGATAGCTGACCAGTCGCATATTCCGCAGCAGCCGAAGCTGATGGGAAATGGCCGAGACCGAGACATCGACCAGCGCCGCCAGGTCGCAAACGCACAGCTCCTCCAGAGCCAACGCCAGCACGATCTTCAATCGGGTGGGATCGCTCAGCGCCTTGAAGGTCTCGGATAGCTGCTGCAACTCCTGGCGCTCAGGCAGTTGCTGCTTGACCCGACCCACTTTTTCTAAGTCAACAATGTTGGCTTTGCAAATTTCGATTTTCGCTTTCAGCATTATTCAGCTCAATATTTGAACAATCGTTCAATTGTAATATAAAAATTTTACCTGATAATGTCAAGCACTTAATTACAAACAACATTTTTTTCTGGACAGGCCCATCAACTATTGATAGTTTCGTAGCAGCCTACTGCCATCCTAACGTTGGCTGGGAAAAAATCTTCTTCGGTTCGGAAATGCTGGTGATTGCTTCACGCAAGCGCTTGATTTCGAAGGCCAGCTTGGGCTTAGATTCCGCAAATCAACAGAAATGAATGTATTTTGGGATAATTCAATCGAATAGCCAGCCCCAGGATTTAGCCAGGTATTTCAGATGTGACGATTTGGAGACAGGTGGAAATTGCAAGATGAAACTGATGGAGATTTCAAGAAGATGAAAAGCAATTCAAAATTGAAAGTAATTTTTATGGGCGGCAATTTGCTTGGCTGCACCTGTTTGCGCTATTTGGTTCGCGCCAAAAATATCAAAGTACTATTGGTGGTCGGCTGCTATCAAGACAATGGTTCTGTTGTCGAACCGAAGGTCTGGAATGCATCCATCGCGCGAGTTGCATTGAATAAAAATCTACCTTTCATTCAGCCGAAGTCGACCAAAAATTTACAATTCATAAATGAAATTCAGAAGTTAGATCGGCCTGACCTGATCATCACCGTGGAATATGATAAAATACTCGACCCGCTCATTCTAAGCATTCCCAGATTGGGAGGCATCAATCTTCACTTTTCGCCGTTGCCGCGGCATCGTGGCGCCTTTCCGGTCATGTGGTCGCTCATAGAAGATCAGCGTGCCGGCATCTCGCTGCATTGGATCAATGAACAGGTGAATGGCGGGGATCTAATCGCCCAACAGACGATTGCCATTGGTGCCAATGATACCTCCTATTCGCTTTATTTGAAACTATCTAAAATTGGGATGGAGCTGTTCAAAAACCATTTTCCCAAAATAATGCGAGGCACTGCGTCACGCCAGCCTCAATCTGAGGCGGAGGCGACCTATCATGCTGCGGGCTATCCTGAACAACGAATGATCAATTGGAATAATACCAGCGCCATGATTGACCGCTTTGTTCGCGCCCTGACTTTTCCGGGTTTTGAAGCCGCCAGAACTTTTTATAATGACATGGAAATCAACGTTCTTCATCCAGTAGAAATGGTTGCCGTTCCCCATCGCGACCTTTCCCAACCCCCAGGAACGATTTTGAATATCATGCCTGAAGGAATTGTGGTAAAAACCGGCGATGCCGCGCTGATCATCAAAAAAATTCGCATCAACCAGTCGATGCCAATCGATGCTTACAAATTAGGCAAATTGTTTTCCTTAAAAGCCGGAGATAGTTTTCGATCATTTGAGCGGCTGAACATCGAAAGCCAGCTCAATCTTATTGTGCCCTGAGTCGCCAATTCCCGTTTTGGTAACACCCTGGCAACCATTTTATCGCTGGTCTCCAAAAGGGCCAAGGGAATAGCTCTATTATTTTCCGATCGTCATTTTTCCAATCAGATGGTGCAAAGTTTTTCCTGAGAAACCAGAGTAAAAGCGAATGGCAAAGCCTCATTTTCCGCAATCATTTGAGAATGACAGTAACTACCATATTCATAAATTATGAGACGGTTGCGGATTGGGAGTTGAACCAGAAACGAGTGAAACCGAACGAACGCAAGATTTATTAATATTGGATTACAAAAAATTAGAAATGGGGGGAAAAGCTATGATTTATAACGATCAGTGCCCACGGGTGCTTATCGTCGGATTGGACGGCGCTACTTTTAATTTTCTCCAGCCACTAATCCAGCAAAACAAGCTACCATTTTTCCAACACCTCATGCGAGAAGGCTGCAGCGGCGTTCTGGATTCTGATCTACCGGTCAATAGTGCCGCTAATTGGGCCTCGCTATTTAGCGGCAAAAATCCCGGCAAGCATAATATCTATGATTACCTGAATTATGGAAACGGATCCTATCAGCCGCAACTAATTCAACACGATGATTTCAAAGCTGATTTTATCTGGGATATCGCCAATGACAATAATCTGCGGGTGATTGTTTTGAATGCGCCAATTGCCGCCGCACCAGAACCGCTCAATGGCATTATGGTCAGCGGATTATTGACACCACCCCATCAGCGTTATGCCTATCCCGATGCGATTGCGGAAGAATTGGAATCGCAGGACTATCCGGTCGACTGTGGCGGCGCGCGACGTCTGGAGCCAGAAGCTTATTTCGATGAATTGCTGAAAACTTTGGCCCGGCAAACTGAGACCTATCACCGATTGCTAAGCACGCATCCCTGGGATTTGGCAGTAGTAACACTAAACATTCTGGGCAAAGCGCAGCATGAGTTCTGGCATGATCCGGAAAAGATTGAGACACTTTATATCAAAATTGGCGCTATTTTGCAGAATCTCTACAACCTGGTGGATGATGAAACCTATTTCCTGGTGCTTTCGCATCATGGCTTTAAATCGGTCACCCGGAAATTCTTTGTAAATGAATGGCTCTGGGAATTGGGGCTGCTGAAAAAAAAGATCACCATCAATCCCGCG
Organism: uncultured Cytophagia bacterium; assembly: GCA_964647995.1. Classification (GTDB taxonomy): domain Bacteria; phylum Zhuqueibacterota; class Zhuqueibacteria; order Thermofontimicrobiales; family Thermofontimicrobiaceae; genus Thermofontimicrobium_A. The sequence continues at coordinate 67,572 of CAZYNP010000018.1, read as the reverse complement.
CGCATTACTGATGTTCATGATGTGATTTACAATCATGTTCAGGATCCCCAGACCATCACCCGTTTTTTGGCCCGGGCCGGAATTACCAAAGATCGCATCCGCTCGGTCCTGCCCGACATTCTCACCGAGTATTTCAAGCGCTTCATCCCCTGGGGGATCAAAAAATATTTCCCCTATGAATATCTGGATATCGATTGGGATCGAACCCAAGCCTACTTTGTCTCCACCAATGTCCAGGGAATAAATATAAATCTCAAGGGCCGTGAACCACAGGGCACCGTCAGCCCGGGACAGGAGTATGAGCGATTGAGGGATAAAATCATCGGCGAACTGTATCGTTTGAAAGACCCCTATACCCTGGAAGACGTGGTGGATGAAATCTATCGCCGGGAGGACATTTTCAAAGGCGACTACGTTCAGGCAGCACCCGATATCATTTTTGTGCCACATAATTACAACTATTATCTCGATTCCAATAAGCGCACCTGCCGGCTGTTCATTGGATCGGCCAACGACGATTATCCGGTCTACGCCTACCACGAACCCAGAGGGGTCTTTTTTATCACCGGGCCCGATATAAAAAAGGGCAAACAAATCAACGGCATCGACATTTACAACGTCGCGCCAACAGTGCTGCACCTGCTGGGGCTCTCGATTCCCGGGGACTTTGATGGCCGGGTGGTATCGGCTATCTTTGAAGGCATGAACGGCTATGTTTACCACCAGCGACGGCTATCTATTGAGGATAAATCACAGTTTTTCCCGGTGGAAATTGATAATTTCAACCGGCGTATCGCGATCAATTCCGCTGCTATTTGACCGGTGCTTTCATCCCTGACACCATAGCCTCAAAATTACCAACCTGATCGAAACATCCTGATCAGGTTTTTTGTTGCATTTTTTGAAATAAATTTGTATAATGAAAGCCAACATTGTCAACACTAAGGTAGCAAGGAGCTAAATTTGATCACGCGAATCGAAATCGGCATCAATCCTCAAAAATTAAATCCCTATGATGACCACCTTCGTCGAACCATCATCGATTTTGGAATTCCACAGGTATCCTCGGTGAAAAGCTTTCAAATTTATTATTTGCTTGGCACCGCATCGGCTGCCGAAATAGAATTTATCTGTCGCAATCTGTTGGCCGATCAAATTACCCAAATCTATGCCATCAACCAGCCGTTAGAACCTCAGCAAAACCATACCTGGCAGGTGGAAATCGCCTATAACGCCGGCGTGATGGATCCGGTGGCCGAAAGCACGCAGAAGGGAATTCGCGATCTGGGAATCGAGTCCATCTCCAGTGTGAAGACTGCGATGAAATACCATCTCAATGGCACGTTTCATCCCAGAGAGCGAACCGCTATTATCGAAAAAATCTTAGCCAATAAAGTGATCCAGCATGTCGTCCAGCCCGATGAAAAAATCTTTGCCGAATCAGCCGATTATCAATTCCAGTTGATCACGGTGGACCTGTTGCAGGCGGATGATACGCAATTGCTGCAAATCAGCCGCCAGGGACAGCTCTTTCTCAATTTGGCCGAAATGCGTACCATTCAGGATTTCTTTCGCAAATTGGGCCGTAACCCCACTGACGTTGAACTGGAAACGCTGGCACAAACCTGGTCGGAGCATTGTGTGCATAAAACCTTTCGCGGCAAGATCGATTACAACGGGCACTTGATCGACAACCTGCTTAAAAACACCATCATGAAGGTGACGCATGAATTGAACAAACCATGGTGTCTATCGGTGTTCCGGGATAATGCCGGCGTCATTGCGTTTGATGACACCTATGCGGTCTGTTTCAAAGTCGAAACACACAACCATCCATCCGCGCTGGAGCCCTATGGTGGTGCCAATACCGGTATCGGTGGAGTCATTCGCGATCCGCTGGGCACGGGATTGGGTGCCAGGCCCATTGCCAATACCGATGTTTTTTGCTTTGCGCCACCAGATTATCCCATGGAAAAATTACCGCCCGGCACGCTGCATCCCAAACGTATTTTTTTGGGCGTCCACGCTGGCGTGCGCGACTATGGTAACCGCATGGGTATTCCCACTCTCAATGGCGCCATTTTCTTCGACGAACGATATGTGGGCAATCCGCTGGTCTTTTGCGGCAATATCGGCCTGTTGCCCAAAAATTTGACGGAGAAGCAAGTTCAGGTGGGCGATCTCATCATCGTGGTCGGTGGCCGGACTGGCCGCGATGGAATTCATGGGGCCACTTTTTCATCAGGCGAACTGACTACCGAGTCCGAAGTTGTTTCCAGCGGTGCAGTGCAAATCGGCCATCCCATCATGGAAAAAAAGATGGTGGATACGCTAATGCAAGCACGAGATCGGAAATTGTATCGTGCGATAACCGATTGCGGCGCCGGTGGTCTTTCTTCGGCGGTCGGAGAACTGTGCGCCAATCACGGGGCTGAAGTCGATCTTGAACAGGTGCCCCTCAAATATCGCGGCTTGAGCTACACTGAAATTTGGATTTCCGAAGCTCAGGAGCGCATGGTCATCATCGTTCCACCGGAACATCGAGCCGAAATTCTGGAATTATTTCAAAGCGAAAATGTCGAGGCCACGGTTATTGGCCGTGTCACTCAATCCGGACGCCTGGTGCTGAAATACAATGGCCAGTCGGTAGGCGACCTGACCATGACGTTTTTGCATGACGGTTTGCCCCGCCTGACTCGCAAAGCGACCTGGGAGCCGCCAATCGTTCCCGAGCCGCAATTTCCCGAACCGTCCGATTTGACCCCTGATCTAAAAAAAGTCCTCGGTTCCTGGAACATTTGCAGTAAAGAATGGGTGATCCGCCAGTACGATCATGAGGTGCAGGGCAGCAGTGTGCTCAAGCCGCTGGTTGGAGTCGAAAACGATGGCCCCGGCGATGCCGCCGTTATCCGGCCAGTGCTCACTTCCAATCGAGGCCTCATCATCGCTAACGGCTGCAATCCCAAATATGGTGTGATCGATCCCTACTGGATGGCGGCCTCGGCCATTGATGAAGCCATTCGACAGATCATAGCGGTAGGCGGAAACCTGGAGCAAATCGCCTTACTGGATAATTTTTGCTGGGGCAATACGGATAAACCCGATCGTTTGGGGGGATTGGTTCGCGCGGCGCAGGCGTGTTATGATATTGCCAAAATTTACGAGACGCCTTTCATCTCCGGCAAAGACAGCCTGAACAACGAATATCAAGTGGGCGACGTTTCCATCGCCATTCCACCTACGCTATTGATTTCAGCCATCGGCATCCTGCCAGATATTACCAGGGCTGTCTCCATGGACGTGAAGCAGCCGCACGATCTAATTTACCTGCTTGGTGATACCAAAGACGAACTGGGCGGCTCACATTATTATGACGTCCATGGCTTTCTGGGCCGAAACGTTCCCGCCGTCGATGCTCATAGCGGAAAAAAAATGATGACCGCCCTCAGCCAGGCCTTGCAGCAAGGTTTGGTGCGCGCCTGCCATGATTGTTCCGAGGGTGGTTTGGCAGTGGCGGCTGCTGAAATGGCCTTTGCTGGCGGCTTTGGGATGACATTGAATCTGCGCCAGGTGCCGTCTTCTGATGGTCTGGATCGTAATGACAAAATACTTTTTTCAGAGTCCAATAGCCGATTCCTGGTCGAAGTGGCGCCGGCGCAACAAGAGGCTTTCGAGAAGATGCTGCGGGGCCACGCCTGCGGGCTGATTGGCACAACAACCCCAAACAGGAAATTTCAGGTATTCGGCCTCCAGGGGCAATTGGTGGTAAACGCCACCATCGACGAACTCAAAGAAGCCTGGCAGCGGACATTGCGATGGTAGTTGGAGAATTGGGTAATTAGGTAATTAAGTAATTAGGTAATTGGGGAATTGGGCAGTCGAAGCGATGCCTGGGGGAGCAGATCATTCAGGGCATGACCTGGATGATAAGGGGTGCTTGTTTAATTGATTCAACTTATTCCACTCATATTTTCAAACTAAAGGGCAAGCAAAATAATGACCAAGGCTAAAACGCTGGTTTTGCGGACGGCGGGTTCTAATTGCGACCTCGAAACGGTGCATGCCTTTCAGCAGGTGGGCAGCGAGGTGCAACTGGTTCATATCAATCAGATCATTGCCGGTGCCATTCGACTATCGGATTTTCAAATTCTGGCGATACCTGGAGGGTTCACCTATGGTGATGATGTGTCCGCCGGCAAAATTCTGGCCAATGAAATGAAATTCAAATTAAAAGCGCAGTTGCTGGAATTTACCGCGGCCGGAAAATTGATCCTCGGCATCTGCAATGGCTTCCAGGTGCTGGTGAAAGCCGGCCTGCTACCAGAAGTGCAATTGCAATCACATGACCAATTGGTTACACTGACCAATAACGATTCCGGCAAATTTGAGGATCGCTGGGTCTACCTCAAGTCGACCAGCAAGAAATGTGTCTTTACCCAGGGCATGGAAAAACTGGTCTATTTTCCTGTTGCTCATGCCGAAGGAAAATTCGTACCCAGGGATGATGCAGTGCTGAAACGCCTGTACCAGTACGACCAGGTGGTTTTTCAATATACCAATTCCACCGGTGATTTGGCAGGTTATCCCTGGAATCCCAATGGTTCCATCGACCATATTGCTGGCATTTGCGATCCCAGCGGCCGCATCTTGGGACTGATGCCTCATCCCGAGCGCCATTTTCATCCCACCCAGCATCCACGCTGGACCCGCGAGGGATTGCGCCCCATGGCCGACGGCGTGCTGATCTTTCAAAATGCGGTTGAATTCGTTCAGCAGCACTTTTAGATTTGCCGGTGCGGATGGGCTGTGGACAAGCAGCTTGATGGCTGGAATATCAAATAGGAGCAAAGAAGGGATGGGGTATTGGAGAGTTAGAGAGTTGGAATAATGGAGAGATGGGGGGACAAAGTAATGGAGTAACGGTGGAATGGAGTAGTGGAGTGATGGAGTTGAGGAATGGAGGGATAAGCGAATCTGAAATCAGAGACAGTGGAATTTCGAAATATTGAAACGGGAGCGTGGTAGATTAAGACACCAGGGGATTGACGGAATATTGGTGCATTGGGCGACAACGATTGGGTTAAATGAGAGATTTCGATTCGGCGGCTCTCATTTTCCAATCTCCTCGAATCCCCCTGCCTTTTCCATCCGCTAACGAAACCAGATTAACATGTCACCTAACCCAAGCGAGGTTATTGGCAATGCAGTACGGCTACGTAAAGAAATGGGATGCTTCCAAAGGCTTTGGCTTCATTGTGACCGAAGACGATGAAGAGCTGTTCGTTCATGTGAGCGATCTGGACGTAACGGTAAAGGAAAAACGGTTGCGAGAGGGACAAAAGGTGGCTTTCGATGTGCGACGCGAGTTCAAAGGCGATAAAGCCATTCGCGTCCGGGTGGTTCAATAGCCAATCGTCGAACCGGCTGCCGGTGTGAAATTTATTGGTGCGTTGGGTGGCTACACTATTTCCGCACTGCGCTGACTTTGTGCTACCAGCAAGCTCTATTTTGTCCTGCGGCAATTTTGCTCCGTTCGGTGAACTTTCGGTTTTTCTCTCGGTTAAATGAACATCTTTTTTGTGTTTCGAAGCTGGAGAGGAAAACGCTTCGGCGAGGATCGACTTACATGCCATCAATCAAAAGCAACCAGATAATGATTTGATTTATGAAATTGGTATCGGAATTAAGCGACCGGATAAAGCAGCGCTGGCAGGCGGAAAGCGGTTATCGCGAGGTTTTAAAGCTGGCGTTCCCGCTGATTTTGAGCACGGCATCATCCACCTTGCAAATGTTTATCGATCGCATGTTTTTAACCTGGTATTCTCCCGCCGCTATTGCTGCGGCAGCGCCGGGGGGTGTGGTAACGTTGACGCTGCAATGTGTTTTCATTGGCACGGCTGCTTATGTAAATACATTCGTCGCTCAATATTATGGCGCCAGGCAGAACGATAAAATCGCGGCGGCGGTCTGGCAGGGAATCTATTTCGCCCTGGCAGCCGGCATATTCTATTTGTCCTTCCTGCCGCTGGCCAAACCCATTTTCCATTTCGCTGGCCATTCGCCCGACGTAATGATCCTGGAAATTCAATATTTCAAAATTCTGGCATTCGGTTCACTGCCCATTTTTGTCATGGCCGCGATATCGGGATTTTTCGGTGGCCGCGGGGAAACGCGGATCATTATGTGGGCCAATATCCTGGCTACCACCGTCAATATCATTTTGGATTACTTCCTCATTTTCGGGCAGTTAGGACTCCCCGAACTGGGCATGAAAGGAGCAGCCATCGCCACCGTCACTGCCAATTATGTGGCGGCCAGTGCCATTTTTATCTATATGTTCAAACCAGAATACCGCCGCGAATTTTCGATCCTGCGAAATCATCAATTCGATTTCCATTTGTTTAAACGGCTGCTGCGGTTTGGTTTGCCCAACGGCTTCCACTTTATGCTGGATTTGCTGGGCTTTACTTTGTTTGTATTGTTGGTCGGCCGCCTCGGCACGCTGGAATTGGCAGCAACCAATATTACCTTCAATATCAATCACATCGTTTTTATGCCGATGATTGGCATTGGCATGGCTGTGGAAATTATCGTTGGCCAGCGGCTCGGCGAAAACCGACCACTCCTGGCGCGGTATGGGACTTATTCGGCGCTGCACCTGACATTTTTGTATATGGGCACGATCGCACTCACCTACGTTCTGATCCCTCAAATTTATCTCTGGCCCTATGCCTCGCAATCCGATGCCACGCAATTTGCCGTCATCCAAAAAATGACGATCAATCTGCTCTACTTTGTAGCCTTTTACTCCATTTTTGATACGTTGAACATCATCTTTGCCAGTGCACTCAAGGGCGCGGGCGATACCCGTTGGGTGATGATCGCCTCGGTCTTACTCTCCTGGAGCACATTAATCATACCCAGCTATCTGACCAGCGTGGTCTATCACTGGGGCATCTATGTTGCCTGGTGTTTTGTCACGCTCTACATCGTCGCGCTTGGCATTGCGTTTCTGTTCCGCTTTTTGGGCGGGAAATGGGAGGCGATGCGGGTGATTGAAGAGAAACCTAAAACGATCACGAAGCGATAACCATTGAGGCGGCATAAATTTTTAACGAATAATACATCAAACATGTAGCAGCATGTTGAACCGTTAATTCAAGAGCAAAATTTTAGTTATCAACATTTCGAACGGATTAGGGCTGCATCAACCTGTTGTGACACAGCCGAAAAGAGTATTAGTTGAGCTTACGCTATTATCAATCCTGATGCGAAGTCATATAAGTTAATTTTTGTTTCGGTTTTGGTGCTGTTCCGATTCGTTGCGCTCTGCCTGAGCTCTTCCGTTCTTCGAAAAATTTCCCTTGACAAGCAATTTGAAATTAGCTATATTGCTTATCACCAAATAACGCATAGAGTTTTAACAAAATTTTGGTGCCGACCTATGCTGAAAGAATACTCCCCCTTTACCCCTGGCGTGCCGGTCCCTATAGAATTTTTTATTGGCCGAACAGAGGAAATCCAGAAAATTATCTCTAGCGTCAAACGATCCATTGCCCTATCAACAGTTGAACGCTTGTTTGTCCTGGGTGAGCGTGGCATTGGAAAAAGCTCTATTTGTAAATTTGCCCGGTTGGTGGCTGAAAGAGATCTAAATATTCTTGGGCTCCATGTGTTTCTGGGAGGAGTCACTACCGTGGAGGAGATCGTGCATCGCATTTTTGACAAGTTGCTCCGCGAAAATGTCGATAAGCCCTGGTTCGACAAAATCAAGCAGTTTTTGGGCAATCATATTAAGCAACTGGATATCTTTGGATTGACCGTTGAATTTTCTGCCTCCCACCACGAATTGCAGCGTGCTGCAAACGATTTTATACCCGCTTTAAAAAATTTACTGCGTCAACTCGCACCGGAGAAAAGGGGCATATTGCTAATTCTTGATGATTTTAATGGCCTGGCTCCGTCAGAAAAATTTGCCAATTGGTTTAAAAGCCTCATCGATGAACTATCCACATCATCAACTCCAATTCCAGTTATCTTTATACTGGTCGGTTTGCCAGAGCGACGGCAGCAACTTATTAAAGCTCAGCCTTCTTTAGATCGTGTGTTTGAAATTATTAAAATCGCTAAATTCAATCCCGAAGAGACAAGTGATTTTTATGATCGCACGTTCAGAAAAGTCAATGTTTCTATTAACAAGGAGGCCCTTGAATTGTTGGGTCGCTATTCAGGAGGCTATCCGGTATTAATGCATGAGCTTGGCGATGCTGTATTTAAAATCGACTCGGATGGCGTGATCGAGAAAGAAGATACTTTGAAAGGAATTATCCAGGCAGCTCAAATTATCGGCGCAAAATATATCGAGCCTAACATCTCAGCAGCAATCAGAAGCGAACATTATCAAGATATTCTGCACAAGATTGCCGAAGGCTCGATTGGTTCCAAATTTAAAAGAAAAGAAATAAGCTCCAGGCTAACTAACAAGGAAATAAAGGTACTGGACAACTTTCTGCGACGCATGGAGAAGCTGGGTCTTATCCGAAAAGACAGGGAGCATGGCCCTGGAAGCTATGAATTTACCAGCGAGTTGCATTATCTCTTTTTCTGGCTGCAGACCGTTGCTTCAGAGTCAAATTCAAAATAGAATTCAAAAAGTTCCAGATCATCGTTAGCAAGTTTTTTGATCAGCGATTGCCAATTATCTCTGATCATGCTGGACATCGCTAATCGTAGCATCGCTTTCATGCTTCGCCCGAATAGCGGGAAATGGGAGGCGATGCGGGTGATTGAGCACGTCCCCCCCATTCCCACCTGATCGATTTTGACATTTGAGTTCTCAGCGCGAATTACCACCGCACGCCTCTAACCAAAATTTCTGCCTTGCTGGCTTATCGCAACAGCACCACTTTCCGCAGGGATCGTTCTGATCCAGCCCGCAATACGCAGAAATAATCGCCACTGGGCAGCGGCTGGCCATCATCCCCTCTACCATCCCAGCGCATCTGATATTTCCCCGCAGCCAATTCTCCGTTCTGCAACGTTCGAACTCGCTGGCCACGAATGTTGTAGATCACCAAGGAAACAGCGGATGATTGATGCCGTGGCACTGAAAATTGCAGCATCGTCTCCTGATTGAAGGGATTGGGATAATTGGGCCATAACTGCAACACATCCGGCGAAGAAGCAGGATTATGTTGTTCAGCCACAGCCGTGAGTGACAGCGGTTCATCATTGGCAGTTGCCTGGGTGATTTGTACCGCGTTTTGAAACTCCATCGCGTTCATTTGGTTCTTGAATTCGATTTCCACCAGAGTGCCCGAGCCAGACAGGGGAACCGCACCCGCCATGACAATTTTCATTCGCCCGCCCTCATGAGCATAATTGAGTAGAAAACCTTCGGACCAATCGGTGCTTCGAACCGAGAGGGGACTTGCGCCCTGCACCGGATATTGCAGATCCAGTTCGATTGCAATCACATCCACCGCCGCCTCCAGCTCGATCGGCAGTCGCACCCGATCCGAACCGCCTGGTTCGATTGCGCCTATTCGCGCCGTGATCAGCAAAGCTCCCTTGCGGAGACCGGGCGCTGGCGTAGCCGGATGAACCCAATTCTGAGAGACGTCTCCCACCACGATACCAATAAAATCCTGGCCAAACTGATCGCTGGCCAACGGCGCAAACAGCAAGCTATCCGGGTGCGAGTACCAGTTGCTAATATCAACAGGTAAGTTTTTGGGAATGAAATCCCAGCAATCCAGGCTATCGGCCATTATCGGAAATTTCTTTTCCAATTTCACCGCATAGCGCATGATCAATGAGGCATCATACGAAGTGACAGCGCTGTCGCCACTCACATCCGCAGCGATCAATTGATAGGGACTCAGTTGATTGATTCCCACAGCATATTGCAGCACCAACGCCGCATCGAACGGAGAAATGCATTTCCCCTGGTTGCCCGTTTTCAGTGGCGTTAATGTGATCGTCCCAACGGGCAATTGGGTAAAATTGTAATTGCCATTTTCATCGGTGACGAATGAAGAAGACACCTGGCCGGATAGTTGCAGCCGGGTTTGAGGTACTGGTACGGCTGTTCCCTGATAGATCACGGCACCAGCAAGTCGCAAACCGCGAATCCGAATGGAGCCATCCCTGGTTGTCGCTGCCGGGTTTCCCTCGTTTAAAATCGCCTGGCTGAAAGTTAGGGCAATGCTGTCATTTTCCACCACATTCAATCTGACCTGGAAACGCAAGTAGACCAGAACCCCGTCGCTGGGCAGTGGTTGCGGTCCCGCCAGGGCGATCAGCCAACCGTTGCCGGTCGAATTTACCACTGGTGGCGGCCAATTTGCTGTTAGCGTCCCCTCGCTGCTAACGTCCAGGGAAATCAGGCGACTGCTGTCAAATTGGACTTCAATTAGCGCGGAAATGATATCGTAATTATCCACGCCGTTGATGGATAGAGGCAGTTGCATGTATCGATTTGGAGCAGCTACTGTATCAGGTAGAGTCAAGACCACCGCCAGTTCCTGACCCGCAACCGAAGATACGGAAGCAGTTTCCCTCGTCGACGGCGCTGGCGACGATAGTCCCTGGGTAGCCCCTTGCGCCAGCAGCCCAAACGCCTGGCCAGCAAGGATCAGCGCCGCAAGTACAATTAACATCAAAAAAGACTTTTTTTCCTTCCTCATCAGTCATTCTCCTGATTTTTGGTTTTGGTTAAACAAATTTTATTTTTATCCCCTAATATTACAATGCGGCAAAATAAATGCCAGTAGCATCTTTGAGATATGTTTTGTAGAGGGAGTAACATTCGGAAAAATTGAGGGACAGGAAAAACCAATCAGCAGAAATGGATCGCCGCGCAATAAAATGAGGCCAGCAACAATGCAGTCCCAGGGACTAATGTCAGTCGCTCGACTGACAGATCAAGCCTTTTAAATACCTCCCCTCCGGGAAATTGAGAGCCACCGGATGATCGGCAGCCTGACTGAGATAGCGAATAATTTGGACATTGCGGTTAGCATCCAGGGCAGCATCGGCCACGATCTTCTGGAACAATTCAGGAGAAATATGGCCGGAACAGGAGAATGTGAAGAGAATTCCTTGTGGGTGCAGCAGTTTCAGCGCCCATAAATTGATGTCCTTGTAGCCACGGCTGGCTTTTGAGATCTGGTTGGCCGACTCGGCAAATTTGGGGGGATCCAGAATGATGAGATCGAATTTTCTCCCAGCAGCTTGAAATTTTCGCAATACCTGAAACACATCCCCCTCAACATTTTCTACTCGCGCCTGGTTCATAGCATTGAGTGCCACATTTTTTTGCAACAGATCCAACGTGGCCCCCGACGATTCGATATTGACCACCGATGCCGCGCCACCATGCAACGCCCACAATCCAAAGCCACCGCTATAGGCAAAACAATTCAGCACTCGCTTTCCCGCGGCAAATTCAGCCACTGCCATTCGGTTCTCCCGCTGATCCAGATAGAAACCGGTCTTATGCCCTCTTTTCACATCGACCAGAAAGCGCAGCGCAGCCTCTTGAATTTCCACCAGGTCAGGCGGTTCCTGCCCCCAGAGCACCCCGGTCGCCGGCGGCAGGCCCTCCTTCTGGCGAACACTCACCTCCGATCGCTCATAAATTCCGGCCGGCGAAAAAAGATCGACTAATACAGCGACAATCACTTTCTTCCAATATTCAGCACCAGCCGAGGAAAACTGGCAGACCAGAAAATCGCCATAGCGATCCACAATAAGACCGGGCAAACCATCGGCTTCGGCATTGATCAGACGGCAGGCGGTTATTCGCTGGGCTTCAAATAACCGATTTCTCATAACGCTGGCCCGCTGCAAACGCTTCCCAATAAAATGGGCATCCATCGTCTCATCAGGATCATACGACCAGACCCGGATGCGAATCTGCGATTGCGGTGAATAGGCGCCGCGGCAAAGCCACTGTCCGGAAGCAGACAGCACCTCCACCGTTGCCCCACTTTGAATGTTCGTATCGGCAGGTTGAACTGCGCCGGAGAAAATCCAGGGGTGCCGACGAATTACCGATTTCTCCCGGCCCGCCTTTAGCCTCACAACAGCCATTTCCATCTCACTTCGCTAAATGTTAAAAAACCAGTCCGATCGTTGGTCCTCACGCCTTCCGTTCACAGAGTAACTACCAGAAGGGCGATGGTTTTCGCCAACCAAACAGAGTGCCGGATTGAAGCGATAGCGGCCAGACATTGGGAACTGCAACTCTCGATTCTCCGGCACCTTTCCCGCTCGAACCGCCAGAGCAATTTCTACGATCGAAACTTCGCTTCCAATTCTTCCAGCGATTTCGGCCAGTCCCGCTTCAGCAAACGCGACAGGCTCCGATCGGCCAGTAGCTTGCCATCCGTCTGGCAGGTGGGACAATAATTGGTTTCATTATCGGCATATCGAATCCGTTGCACTGCGGTACCGCAAACCGGACAGCGCTGTCCGAACCGACCATGCACCGCCATGTCATCTCGAAACGCGGTCACTTTTTCAGGGAAGCTATCCCCGGCCTCGGCCCGCAGCCGCTCGGTCCATTCCTGCAGTGTCGCTTGCGTCGATTGGTACAGGCGGCTAATTTGCTGTTCCGATAGCCGTTGAGTTAGCTGCACCGGCGAAAGCTGCGCCCGATGCAGAATTTCATCGGAGTAAGCGTTGCCGATCCCACTGAACAGTCGGGGATCGGTAAGGGCCCGTTTGAGCGTATGATTTTCTTTGGTCAGCCGCTCCCGAAATTCCCCTTCCGACGCCACCATCACATCCAGACCGCCAGCATCGAACATTTGCAAGTTCACCCTTCCCCTGACCAGATGCAACGACGCCCGCTTTTGTGTGCTAACTTCGGTCAATAGCAATGTCCCATGAGCAAAATCGAACGCGGCCAATCCAATCCTCACCGGAATAGCACACTGGTTCGGCCGCCAGTGAAAGCGCCCCGTAATCATCAAATGAACCACCAGATACAACTCGTCGTCAAAGACAAAAACAAGCCGTTTTCCGATCCGCTCGAAGCCAATGATCCGCCGATTGAAAATCGACTCGATCCGCGGCTCGAAGGTTCGCAGCAAAAATGGACTGGTCAACCGAACCTGCCGCAGCACCTGGCCGCTGAGCATGGCTGATAATCGCTCCAGGTAGACAACGATATCGGGATATTCAGGCATGGCAGATTTCCCCTGTAATAAAAATTCCCCGATCCAATCGGTTCGTTCATCCTGCGCCGCTACAACTCGTCTCGCAACTTGCGGAACAGCTTCTGCATTTTGTCACAGGCACACCCAGAGATCGTGACCTCAGAACCCACTTGATTCTGGCAGCGTGCCGCTTTCACCATAACTTCACAGTTGTGAAAAATTCCATAATCACTCCAGAAGCGCACCCATTGCCCTTTGGCATCCGTGCCAAATTTTGGTGGATTTAAATGGGCATCCGGAGGCATATTTTGGGAAATTAGATCGGACGCGCTGGTAATGACTTGAGCCGGAGAAATAGGAACTATGAAATGGTAATGGTCATTCATATTCATTTTCCAGATTGGTTTTTAACCGGGAATTACGCCCCCCCACCAAACGATCACTCCCCGCGACTGCTCAATCGTTCCTTTTAAATTTCATCCAATACACCTCGAACATCCGTCTGAACATCGCCCCATGGTTGGGATACTTCACATGCAACAACTCATGCAATACCTTTTCCAGCCGCTCATTATGTGCCAGATTCAAAATCTCGCGGTTGAACGTCAATCGCCCTTTCGAGGAGCAACTGCCCCATTTGCGTCTCATCTGGCGCAAATGGATCTCTTTGATGGCAACACCGACCTGCTGCGCCCAGTTGGACACTTCCTGTTTGAAAGCATTGGCTGCGATCATATTTTGCTTCTTCTCTTATAATTCAATGAAATTGATAATGCCCCACAGATGACACCAATAGCGCCGAAACGCCCAGATTTTCCATTGGTCTTATTCGCTGATTCAGCCAATTTGATCCTGTCAAAATCAAATTATCGTCATTGGAATAATTGGCGGAATTAGCGGTTCATAGCCGCGACTCATAAAAAATCCGTATCACCACGCCTCATCCGTGTGCCATCCAGAAAAATCTCACACCGCATCCGCCTTCAGCACCCGCATGATGGTCTCGCTGATCGTTTTCACCCGCTCCATGTCTTTCAGCCCGCTTTTCAACAGCATCGCAAACAACTTGCTTTTCACGGCCCGCTCCTGGGCCGAACTGGTGCGGAAATGCGGATATTGCTGGAACGTCTCCGTCATTTGATTGGCTCGATCCTCGGGTGCGCTGAGTCCCTCGTTGCGCAGCACCCAGTAAATCGTAAAAATCTCCATCGGCAGATTCTTCGCCTGCTGCTCCTCTCTGGCGTCATTGATTTCCGCAACCAATTTTTTCAACTCCTCCAATGCCTCCAGCGTTTTCTTCTGCCCGCTCTTGAACAGCTCGATGATCATCGCTGCCTTCTCGCCGATGGATTTGAGATAGGGCTGAATTTTGCCCTGTTCCCGCACCTCTTTCTCGATGCTCTTCAGCAAATTGAACACCCGCTCCGTCTCGGAAACCTGGCTCTGCTCAATCAGCTCCAGCGTTTGTTCGTTGATTTGGTACACCTCGATGGTGTCCCGAATGCGGCTGCCCGCGGCCTGCTCCTGCACCAGTCGGGCGACCTTTTGCGAGAAATCTCGATCCACATCGATCCCTGGCTCATACGCCTCCCGCAACATGCGATACATCCGCGCCAGCGTTTCCATATCGGTGATGTACGGCCGCAGAAAGGCATCGGGCGAGAGAATGTCGTAGCTCTCCGATAGCCCCTTGAAAAATTGATAGAACGCCTGCCGCTTCTGCTCCTCCTGAAAATGCAACAGCACCGCCTCCACTGCTTTATCGCCGTAATAGCCCCGCAAGATCGAAAGATAATTTTCCCGCGCCGATTCCATTTTGCTGGCGAAATCATCTTTCAATAATTCGATATCCCGCACCACGCCCTCGATGTCCTGCGAATCGAACGCCAGCGCCTGCTCCAGATTCGCGAAGATGCCCACAAAATCCAGCACCAGGCCGCATGGTTTGGCTTTGCCATCCGCCTCGTAAGGACGATTGACCCGCGCAATGGCCTGCAACAACACATGGTCGCGCATCGGCTTGTCCAGGTACATGCAAAACAGCACGGGCGCATCGAAGCCCGTCAGTAGCTTTTCGGTTACGATCAAAATTTTGGGCGGGGCATTCGGATCACGGAATTTCTTCCGCACCCGCTTCTCCGCCTCCTCGGAAAGATGAAATTGCGCCAGCTCTGGCCCATCGTTGAACCCCGCACTATACACCACCTCGGAATAATCCGCTGGCAGATGTTCATCCAGCAGCGCTTTGTATCGCGCACAGGCCTCTCGATCCACGGCCACCAGAAACGCCTTGTAGCCCAGCAGCTCGATGTGCTCCCGAAAATGCTCCGCCACAAATTTCGCCACCCGGCGCATCCGAT
This sequence comes from uncultured Cytophagia bacterium, assembly GCA_964647995.1. Classification (GTDB taxonomy): domain Bacteria; phylum Zhuqueibacterota; class Zhuqueibacteria; order Thermofontimicrobiales; family Thermofontimicrobiaceae; genus Thermofontimicrobium_A. The sequence goes on along the minus strand of CAZYNP010000018.1, from coordinate 52,046 downwards.
CCGGGCTTTTGAGCATATTGCGCAGTGTCACCGCCCGCTCCAAAATTTTATTGAGCTGCTCGATGTCGCTCATGCCCTCGGCTTCGGTGAGCGCGAAAAACTCTTTTTCCAGCGTCTCCCGATCCACCTGCAATTCGTTGGGCGCCAGCGCATAGTGCAGCGGCACCGTGGTCCCATCCTCGATGGACTCGGCGATGCTGTATTTATCCAGATACCCATGCGGCGGATCGTCCTTGCCGAACTTGACGAACGTGCCCTGGCCATAGGCCGTTTGGTCGATGGGCGTGCCTGTAAACCCGATGAAGCTGGCGTTGGGCAGCGCACCCATCAGATAATTGCCCAGCACACCCGTGGTCGTCCGATGCGCCTCATCGATGAGCACGAAAATATTGTTGCGCAAATTGATATTGGCAGGCATCCCATCGAACTTGTGGATCATGCTGACGATCAATCCCCGACGATCGCTCCGCAACAACTGGCGCAGATGACTTTTGCGCAACGCCACCTCGGCGTGTTGGATGCCCACCGCGCTGATGTGGCCGAACAACTGGCTCTCCAGCTCGTTGCGATCCACCAAGAGAATCACTGTGGGATTTTCGAAGGCCTGGTTGGCCATGATCTGCTGCGCGGCCACGATCATGGTGTAGGTTTTGCCCGAGCCCTGGGTGTGCCAGATCAGGCCCCGCTGCTTGCTGGGATCGGCCGCTCGCTGCACAATTTTCGCCACCGCCCGCATCTGATGCGGCCGCAGCACCACCTTGCGCAGCTCATCATCGCTGCGGGTGAACAGGATGAACTCCTGGATCATTTTGATCACCCGCCCTGGCTCGAAAAAAGCCTTCACCAGCTCCTCGAAATTGCCGCAGCATTCGTCCTTCCAGTTCAACAGAAACTTGCTGGACAGGTTCCAGGTGGCGCTGTAATAATATTTGATGAGATGCGTCAGCGAATAGATTTGCAACATGGCCAGCAGCTCGGGGCACTGGCGATGGTAGCGCCGCACCTGGTCGAACGCCTGGGCCAGGCCCTCCAGCTTGTGCGCCGCCTTGGTCTCCACCAACAGCAGGGGGCAGCCGTTGATCAGAAATACCACATCCAGCCGAACCGTATGGCTGCCGTTGCTAAAGACGAATTCATCCGTCACCTGAAAGACGTTATTGGCGATGGTTTCGGAGTCCAGCAGGCGGACGTTGCGCTCCCGTTTTTCCGATGGCACGAACGCGGTTTTCAGCCCCTTGAGATATTCCCACACCATCTGGTTGCCCTCGATTCTGGCGGGGATGCGCTCCAGCCTTCGGATCAAATCCGCCGCCATCTCGTCGGTCATGAAATCGGGATTTAGCCGCTGCATCTGGGCCATGAATAGCTGGCTGAACAACAAACGGTTTTCGCCACCCCGCATCTGCAGCGCTTCCTCATCGGTGACGTAGGTCCAGCCCACCTCTGAGGCGTATTTTATGATGGGATTCTGCACCGATTTCCGCTCTGTGCCCAATGGCTCGCTCATGAGTCCCTCTTTTTGACTTTGGATTTAAGGCGTCAGCCTTTTAAGAGGCGTCAGCCTTTTAACCAGGATTTAAGGCGTCAGCCTTTTAAGAAACATCCTCTTAAAATCAAGCCACTTCTTCAAAAAGTCCCGATTAGCGAAATGAAAAAATTCGCGAAATTAGCGGTTCCAAATTTCAACCACTCAAAATTCATAATTCACAATTCATAATTCATAATTCATAATTCGAGATGATTCACCCTGATCTTGCCCGTCATCAAATTATGCAACAGCGATTTGAACAACTGATCCAGGGCTTGTTTTTTGGATTGCTCGGATTCTATTTTTTGATCCAGAAAGAATAAAATTTCAGATATTTTTTTCTGAATGCAATAATTAGGCAATGAAATCTTAAATTGGGCAAAATTACTTTTGTTTACAATTGGCACTGCTGCTCTTCCTGCCAACAAAGGCAAGAAGGGTGCTCTTAAGCTCAATGAATAATATATGAATTTTGGATCATTTCTCTCGCTTACAATTATTGAATTAATTTGCTGATTTGTTGTGCAATTATCAATTTTCGTGAGCGCTACTTTTCCAATTGTTGCACCAATACAAACAACTAAAACAGAATTTTTTGGAAGCGGTCTTGAAACGCGCAATCCTTTTTCTGTTAAATATTTTTCTGTATTTTCAACATAGACTTTGTTACCAATATCCCCAGGCGCAATAAACATATATGGGCCATCATAATATTCGCGCAAATTTGTCCGTGGAGTAGTCCCTGTAATTATTCTTCCAATCTTATGAATCGGAGCAACCCCCCACTCCTCAGGCATCACCCCAATCTCAGTCTCCTTCAGCCGCACTTGGTCCGCTTCGGTCACGGGAACGGGGCCGTAGGTGAACAGGTATTTCATCAGCGATTTTTTCAGCTCCTTAGCGGCAGCAATCACGGCTTCGGTCTTCTCCCTCGCCTCCTGCACCGCCGACAGCACCGCTGCAATTTTTTTCTGCTCGGAAAGAGAGGGAAGGGGGATTTTGAAATTTTCTAGTTTAGTGCGATTAATAGCTTTAAATGTAGATCCATAACCCTCGTTCTCAAGAGATTTTTTATAAAATTTCAAAATATAAAATAAAAAATTATTCGATCCTTCTTTTAAAGAAATTGATGCTAATCCCCTGCCAATACAATAATCCCTATCTGATATGTTAACGTCGCCAACAGGAGCTCTCACCGAAATCAAGATGCTTTTCATTGCAGCTACTTTAAGAGGCTTAGTGGTATATTTAATGTGTCGCGGAGAAATCTCGGTGAACTCAGCTTTGCCTTGTAAAAATGGCATACCCTGCCCCGCAGTGTTATAAGTATCTCCTGGAGGTGATTGTCCCATAATTAAGTCAGATACATCTCCCAATTTCATCACCTCCCACTCTTCAGGCAGCCATCCAATTTCCGTCATTTTAAAACCATTTCTGTCCTTCTCGTTGTTCATTGGCTACTCCATTCATCAGGCGATAAAAAAATAGGTTTCGTACCTACGGCACGACATTGCCTTTTCATTCTTTCTTCGGCTATAAACATCTCGTCCCTACGGGACGCAATCTAACCCATCGTGCTGTCGCAGGAGGATCAATCCAACTCCCATCAGGGATTGAATGATCATCAGCCCACCCTTTCAAAGGTTCTCAACCTTTGAAAGGGTCAATAACGCTTCTGTGGCATTCCATTTCTGTGGGAAAAAAATTTTATCCCATGCTCTCAACGGTTTTCAACCTTTGAAACGCTCAAGCCCAGAGCTTTTAAAATCTCCGCCAATTTTTCATCCGCAGCCTTCCGCTCTTCCTCGGCCTCCTGCAACAGCACCACGGCGTCCTCCAGCGGCAGCGTATCGTCCTCGCCGTCCTGGGTCACGTAGCGGGAAGGGCTCAAATTGTAATCGTTTTTCACCGCCTCGGCTCGGGTGATGATCTTGCTGATCCCCTCCTGCTCCTGCCAGTTCAAATAGAGATCGGCAATGCGGACGATGCTTTCCTCGGGCAGATAATTCTTGGGCCTGCCTTTTTTGAACTCCCTGGCGGCATTGATCAACAAAATCTGGTCGGGCTGGCGCTTCTTTTTATTGATCACCAGAATGATCCCGGGTGCGGACGTATTATAGAACAGATTCTCGGGCAACAGCAACACGGCTTCCACCAGATCGCGATCTACAAATTCCTTGCGGATATCCCGCTCCCGATTTTTGCCCACATTGCCGCTGCCACGGGAGACCGCACCCGTATCCAGCACCACGGCCATTTTGCCCCGCTCGTTCAGCGAGGCGTGCATGTGCTGAATCCAGCCCCAGTCCGCACTGCTGGAGGGAGGGTAGCCAAAGCCGAACCGATGGTACGTGTCGTTCTCGAACACTTCCTGGCTGAAGTCCTGGTTCCACATGGGATTGGCCGTGACCCGATCGAACTGGCGCAGCGAGCCAGCCGCGGTGGTGAAGGCGGGACGATTCATGGTATCGCCCAGGGTGATCTCGGCTTCCATGTCGTGGATAAAGGCGTTCATGCGGGCCATGGCAAAGGTGGATGCCAAAATTTCCTGGCCGAAAAAATGCAGCGGCGCGAGATTTTGCCCTGGAAATTTTTCCTTGAACCTCAAAAAACATTTGATCAACAAGCCGCCCGAGCCACAGCAGGGATCGTAGACCTCTTGGCCCGGTTCGGGATCGAGCAGATGGGCCATCAAAATGGCCACCTCTCGGGGGGTATAGAATTCGCCCGCGCTCTGGCCCGATCCCTCGGCAAATTTGCGCAGCAGATATTCGTATGCCCGACCCAAGATGTCTGGCTCCACATCCTTCAAGCCCAGGCGATAACGACCCAATACGTCAATGAGCAATTTTAATTTTTCATCGCTGATCACCCGTTGCCCGGCGGCGGTGGCATTGAAATCCACAATATCGATAACGCCCTGAAGCTTCGGATTTTCTCTGGCGATGGTGCGAACCGCATCGGTGAGATATTGCCCCACATCAATGGTTTGTTTGGCGATATTTATCCATCTGGCGGGATCGGGGATGTAGAATCGGACCAGGGCGTGATCGGCCAGCACGGCGTCCCGGGCCAGCTTTTGACCGCCCAGTTCTCTGGCCAGCAGCTCAAACTCATCGTCATACACATCCGAGAGCCGCTTGATGAAGATCAACGGCAGGATAAAATCTTTGTATTTGGGGGCATCCACTTCTCCGCGGATTTTGCAGGCGGCTTCCCAGAGCCAGCTTTCCAGGGTTTTGATGTCCAATTGAGGATGGGGCATAAACCTTCTCCATTCGATACCGATTATGCGTTGTTACCATAATTGAGAGTACTCGAGCCAAGCGCCAACCCGACGTTCAACTTGAGCGAGACGTCCCGTAACCAATTTTTGCTCGCCACTGCCGCTTGCGCGGCCGGCGGAAATACTGGTCACCGACTATCGCTAAATTTAATAAAAAAAGTTTAGGAAGCAAGATAATTTTTAACGACCGGAAAGCTGCAATTGAAAAAGCCATCACTGGGAGGCCAATTCGCCGCACCCTTGCGATTTTACCCGCGCCCTATTTTTTGCTTGACATTTATGGTTGGGTGGTTTACATTATGGCAGAATTTTTCTGGGTTGGAATCGGAAAGAGTTTCGCTGCGACTTGAACATCAAACTGCCAAAGCGACGATTTTCAGCGCGCTTCTTAAATTTTGCGATACAGTTAATGAGTCGCTGAAAGTTCATTCTGATTCAACATATAATCGGCAAATGAAATATGGCGGTCAGGCCGAAATAGCGGATTTTGATGTTATGATCCAATGCCTCCGGCCAATTCAGGTATTTGCCGCCGCGTCATCCATTCGCAAGAATTCTGGAGGTTAGACGATGCAACGATTTGTGATGCGAATATTCTGGTTAATTGTCATAGCAACGGCTATCGGTAGTTTTGGAATAGCAAACTCATCTTTCGCTCAGACTTTTGCCTTGCGTATTTTCACATCCAGCAGCATGATGGGCTATCTGGAGCCCTGCGGCTGAGGCAGCAGCCGAAGTGGCGGCGTTGCTCGGCGGGCGACCTATATCAAAAAATACCGTTCGTCTCAGGAACACACGCTGCTCCTCGATACGGGGGATTTTGTCAGCAGCCGCGGCAGGAAGGAGCAGCTAAAATCCGAGTTTATCCTAAAAGCGATGTCACTGATGAACTATGACGCCATCAATCTTGGCGAGCGCGACTTTTTGCAGGGCGTCAATTTCCTGATGGAGGCCAAAAAGAAATACCACCTATCATTCATTTCGGCGAACGTTTTTCAAGCGGACAGCACGACGCCTCTTTTTGAGCCGTTTATTATCAAAGAGCTGCCGGAGCGCAAACATGGCAATACCATTATCCCGGCGCTGCGAGTTGGAATTTTTGGGGTGATGCTGTATCGCACCCAATTGGTCTATGATGAGGATGCGCCAGCCATCGTTATGAGCAGCCCGGTAGAAGCCGCTAAAAAAGTCCTCTCACAGCTGAAAAACAAATGCGACGTCACCATCGGCTTGATTCATCTGCCATATTCTGATTTGACTAAACTTGTTCAGGAAGTTGGTACGATTGACATTATTATCTCCGGACATGATCCGATGATGTTTTTAGAGCCCCAAAAAATCGGCAATACGCTGGTGCTGGCATCGGGCAATAAGGGCCAGTACATCGGCGACCTCCGATTGATTTTAAACGGCCAGAAAAAGATTATTGATTACGAAGGAAAAGTCGTGAGCCTGGATGAAAAGCTCAAAGATGATTCGCAGATGTTGAAGCTGCTGGATGAATATCGCGAGCAGGAAGCGGCTTTGTCCTACGAAATCAATCGGGAACGGTATCGGTCGATGAAAATGTACGTTGGCGCCGAAGGATGTCGCACCTGCCATCCCGAGCAATATGCACAATGGCAGAAAACCGGTCATGCAACGGCTTTTCAGCCCCTGCAAAAACAAGGCATGCAGGAAGCGATGGCATGCGTCCAATGTCATTCCACGGGCTTCGCCCAGTACAACGGCTTTTATAGCTATAAAGAAACGCCAGAGATGGCCAACGTGCAATGTGAAGCCTGCCATGGCATTGGGCAATTGCATGTTCAGAGTATCGAAAAAATCAAGGGGGGCAAGCTGCGCGCTGCCATTCTATCGCCCATATCTGAGGAGACCTGCAGCGGCTGCCATACCAAAGAGCGCGATCCAGATTTTCAGTTTGCCGATGCTCTGGCAAAGGTAAAACACAACGCTGGTGCAAAGACAAAGAAATAGCTACTATTGCTATTAAGCCCAAAAGATCAGCCGACAACGAGAATTCAGACCATGACGATCGAACAAATATTAGACGTAATCCGCTCCGATACCGACTTGCTGGCCAATATCACCCATTGGCAAAAAATTCCCGCCCGGGAAGCGCAATTTGCCGACTTTCCGGCGGAGATCAATCCCGAGCTGATTCAGGTGTTGCACCATCGGGGAATTCATCGGCTCTATACCCATCAGGCGGCAGCGATTGCGGCCGTGCTCGATCACAAAAATGTCGTCGTGGTTACACCGACCGCTTCTGGCAAAACCCTATGCTACAATGTGCCCGTGCTCAATTCACTGATTGACAATCCAGAGACGCGGGCGCTCTATCTCTTTCCCACCAAAGCCTTATCCCAGGATCAACTGGACGAGCTGTACGGCATCTCTTCGGCACTTAATCGCAATATTAAAACGTACACGTTTGATGGTGATACTCCTGCCTCGGCGCGGAAAGCAATCCGGTCAGCGGGACACATTGTCGTGACCAATCCGGACATGCTGCACCAGGGGATTCTGCCACATCATACCAAATGGATCAAGCTATTTGAAAATTTGAAATACATTGTGATCGACGAAATCCATCACTATCGTGGAGTCTTTGGTAGCCATCTGGCCAATATCATTCGTCGCCTCAAGCGCATCTGCCAATTTTATGGCAGCGATCCCCAGTTTATCTGCTGCTCGGCAACGATTGGCAATCCCAAAGAGCTGGCAGAAAAAATCCTGGAAGAAGAGTGCGAACTCGTCGATAACAATGGTGCCCCGCGTGGGGAAAAGCATTTCATTCTGTACAATCCACCCGTGGTTAATTATGAATTAGGCATTCGCCGCTCGGTCATCAATGAAACCCGGAACCTGGCTGAAAAATTTTTAGCTTCCAAAATCCAGACCATCGTCTTTGCCCGCAGCCGTCTGCGCGTAGAAATTCTGGTCACGTATCTCAAAGAGATCATGCAGAAGCTGGGCAAGTCGCCGCGGCTGGTGCGAGGCTATCGTGGTGGCTATCTGCCGTTGGAGCGCCGCGAGATCGAGAAGGGCCTGCGCACTGGAGAAATTTTGGGAGTGGTCAGCACCAATGCCCTGGAATTGGGCATCGACATTGGGCAATTGTCGGTTTGTCTCATGGCCGGCTATCCGGGCACGATCACCAGTAGCTGGCAGCAGGCGGGTCGTGCCGGCCGGCGGGCGGAGACTTCTGTCGCAATATTGATTGCTTCCAGCGCGCCCATCGATCAGTTCATCATTAATCATCCGGAATATTTCTTTGGTCGATCGCCGGAAATGGGCATCGTGGATCCCAACAATTTGATTATCCTGATGAGCCATTTGAAATGTGCTGCGTTTGAGTTGCCGTTCGAAGATGGCGAAAGATTTGGAACCGATGCCACGGCCGAAATGCTGGCATATCTGGAAGAACACGGCGTGCTCCATCATGTCAATAATCGCTGGCACTGGACCAGCGAAATTTACCCGGCCCAGGAAATCAGTCTGCGCAGCGCTTCGCCGGAGAATTTCGTCATCATCGATACCACCCATGACGAACGAGTCATCGGTGAGGTGGATTATTTCAGCGCGCCCATGCTGATTCATGAAGAGGCGATCTACATCCACGAGAGTCGCCAGTTTCATGTGGACCAACTGGATTGGGAGCGGCGCAAGGCGTATGTGCATGAAGTGGAGGTGGATCATTATACCGATGCACAGACCAAGACCGATTTGAAAGTGCTGGATATCTTTGAAAACCAGGCAGTCAAAGGCGGCGCCAAAGCTTATGGCGAGGTGAGCGTAACCACGGTCACGGTCGCTTATAAAAAGATCAAATTTCACTCCCATGAAAATATTGGCATGGGCAATATTCATCTGCCGGAGCTGGAGATGCATACGACTGCCTATTGGCTGGAATTTGCCGAAGGAACCGAACAACAATTGCAACTGTCCCAGTCGGACCTGGGCGATGCGCTGAAAGCGTTGGCCAATGTATTGGAAAATGTTGCGCCGTTTTACGTGATGGGTGATCCCAGCGATTTGCGGACGGTTCCGATGATCAAAGCTCCGTTTTCTAAAAAAGCCACGATCTACATTTACGATTCCTATCCCGGGGGAGTTGGCTATAGCCGGAAATTGTTTTACGCGCATGATGACTTGCTTCAGGCAGCCCAAAAACTGATTCTGGAATGCAAATGCAAGTCCGGCTGTCCGTCTTGTGTGGGACCGGTGCTGGATGTGGGGGAGTTTGGCAAGGAGAGTGCATTGAAGTTATTGGGATGTTTATTGTGACATCCTTATTTTGGCAACTCGCAATGATTCTTAATCTGCTGGTGTTGTTCGTTAGAGAAAAAAGCTGAAACGCAAAAATCGAAAAAATTGCCCTTGATTTTGAGCCTATTTTTATTTATCTTGTTCCCATGGAAATTGACAGTGTAAAAATTTCATCCATCTTCAGAAACCATCAGGTGTCATTTGCCTATCTTTTCGGCTCGGTCGCCAAAGAACGAGCAAACAAGTTGAGTGATGTCGATGTGGCGGTGTATTTTACGGATGCAGTTTCAAGCGAGCAATACCTGGAGCAACGACTCGATTTGATTGCAGAATTGAGCCGCATTTTTAAAAGAACTGTCGATGTGCTGGTATTAAATAAGCGTTGCGATGAATTGGTATTGGAAGTCTTGAAAGATGGAAGGATCATTTTTGAAGACGATGCACAGGCAAGAATTCGGTTTCGTTATTGGTTCACCAAACAATACCTGGATTTTCTCCCATATCGTGATTACTATTTTTCAAAAGTTATCGAACGCATAAAAACTGGAAAGCCCTGTGATGAGAGAAATCAACGGCATCAAGAGTCGATTGAAAAAATTCGAAGAATGCATCTCCATTCTGAAAAACATCCGTGATCACATTTCGCTGGAAGAATATCTGAGAGAGCCTTTTTATTTCAGCACCGGTGAGCGAAATCTGCACCTGGCAATCGAATCACTGCTTGACATTAGCAATTTCATCATCACAAATTATGGCTTTCGTCAACCAGAAACCTATGCAGATATTATCTTGATTTTGAAGGATGAACAAATTATTCCCCCGGAGTTGGCTGACAAAGTTGAAAAATTGCCAGCGTTCCGAAATATTCTTGTTCATGAATACCTGATACTTGATCGAAAACTCATTTTCGAAAAGATAAAAAATTCACTGTCAGATCTGGAAGAATACATGCAGTGTTTGGTGTCTTTTTTGAAAATTTGAAGCAAATTAACTCAATAACTGTACGACAAATTGGCAATTTGTCCTAAACCCTCCCCACCGTCGCCAGGTAAATCACAAACTCCTCTTTGCCATCAATAGCCAAAATTTCATTCACCGCATCATCATCAAACGCAGCCACCGCGCAGCAGCCCAATCCCAGAGCCTCGCATGCCAAATAAAGATTCTGGCAGACATGTCCGGCATCGAGATAAATATAGCGATACGCTCGCTGCTGGTATTTCCAGCGGCTCCGTTGAATCACTGCGGTCCAGATAAACGAAACCGCACAGGTATTGAACATATTTTGTCCCAGACACGCCTTTGCCAATCGCCAGGAAATATGCTCGTCATCGGACACTTGAATTAATTTATGCATGAATGGGGAGTAGCGATACAGTCCGGGCATTTGATCCTCGATCCGAACCAGATTGACGTAAGTTTCCAATGGATGCCGCGCTCCGGCTGAGGGAGAGGTTCGCAACGAGTAGCCATAGCCAGATTCAATCACACCCTGGATCGACCAGAGCAAGATGGCCAATTGCTCCAGCGTCAGCGACTGATCGCGGTAGTCACGTCGTGAGCGTCGTTCCTTCAAGATGTCGAACAAGTTTTTGGTGCGATCGGGCAATGATTTCGCGGGATCGGGAAGTTGAATCACCCGAGCGCCTGCCGGGATCGGTTTCTCCGGCTCGGGAATTGCAATTCCCAGGCTCATTTCACTGGGCGCTGAAAAATATTGATATTTGGTGTACTCCTGAAAGTATTCGCCGATATGGATCACTTCAGATGATTCCATCCGCCACCTCATTTCATATTATCGTTGAAAAACCAAATTGCAAAATCGGAAATCTGAATTGTTGGGATTTGAAACGTTCAAAATAAAACAGCGGTTGGCTGTTCTCGAAAGAATCAATCAACCGCTGCACATCTTATCGACCTATTGCCGTCTTACTTTTTCTGCGGTCCATTTTTAATCGCAGCATGAGCCGCTGCCAGGCGAGCAATCGGCACCCGGAACGGCGAACAGGAGACATAATTCAATCCGGCACGATGGCAAAAATCAATCGAATCCGGATCGCCGCCATGTTCACCACAGATACCGATTTTCAAATCGGGGCGCACCGAGCGACCGCGCTGCACTCCCATCTCCACCAGTTGTCCCACTCCGTTCTGATCCAATGACTGGAACGGATCATTGGGCAAAATGTTGTGCTGGAGATAATAGGGCAAAAAGCCACCGATATCATCACGAGAGAAACCAAAGGTCGTCTGCGTTAGATCATTGGTGCCGAAGGAGAAAAATTCCGCGGTGCGGGCAATCTCATTGGCGGTGACACAGGCGCGAGGAATTTCGATCATGGTACCAACCAGATAGTTGAAATTCACCCGTTTCTCGGCCATCACTTCCTGGGCGATCCGATCAATGATCGCTTTTTGATGATCGAACTCGGTATAAATTCCGGTCAATGGCACCATCACTTCGGGGTAGACCTTAACACCCTCGATGGTCAGATCGGCGGCAGCTTCAAAAATGGCGCGCGCCTGCATTTCGGTAATTTCCGGATACGCAATGCCCAGACGACAACCACGATGGCCCAACATGGGATTCAACTCATGCAGCGACTCGATGCGGGCTTTCAATTTTTCCGTGGTTACACCCAATTGCTTGCTCAGCTCTTTGATCTGCTTATCATCCAGATTAACGAACTCATGCAGGGGCGGATCGAGCAAGCGAATGGTAACTGGCAGCCCGGCCATCGCCTTGAGGATACCGTAAAAGTCCTTCCGTTGATAAGGCAATAATTTCATCACGGCTTTGCGACGATCCGCTTCAGTTTCGGCCACGATCATTTCGCGCATGGCCATGATCCGTTCCGGATCGAAGAACATGTGCTCGGTGCGGCAAAGTCCAATCCCCTCCGCGCCAAACGCGCGCGCCTGAGCCGCATCCTGGGGCCGATCGGCATTGGTGCGAATGCCCAGTGCCCGAATTTCATCAGCCCAACTCATCAGTTTCACATATAATTCGTTATGTTCGAGATCCGGTTCGACCAGGTTGAGTTTCCCCTCATAGACGCGGCCGCGGGTGCCATTCAGGCTGATCCAGTCGCCTTCCTTTAGAGTGCGTCCATTGACCGATAATTGCTTTTTGCTGGCATCAATTTGCAGGGCGCTGCAGCCGACGATACAGCATTTGCCCCAACCGCGAGCCACCAGTGCCGCATGGCTGGTCATGCCACCTTTTGCCGTTAGAATCGCAGCGGCCGCGTGCATACCATGAACATCTTCGGGTGAAGTTTCATTACGCACCAGAATCACTTTTTTACCCGCCTTGGCCCAGGCCTCAGCGTCATCGGCATTGAACACAATCATCCCATTGGCACCACCGGGCCCCGCCGGCAGACCCTTGGCCAGTTCCTTCGCCTTTTTCTCGGCTTGCGGATCGAGCATGGGATGCAGCAGCTCATCCAGTTGCGATGGTTTCACCCGCATCAGCGCCGTCTTTTTGTCGATCAATTTCTCCTCGCACATTTCCACGGCCATGCGTACCGCGGCTGGGCCATTGCGTTTGCCCACGCGGGTCTGGAGCATCCACAGGCGTCCTTTCTGAATGGTGAACTCGATATCCTGCATGTCCTTGTAATGCCGCTCCAGTCGCTTCTGAATTTGATCGAGCTGCCGATACAATTCTGGCATGGCTTCTTCCAGGCTGGTGAGATGTTCGGTATCGTCGGTTTTGCCAGCCTTGTTGATGGGATTGGGCGTGCGAATGCCGGCGACCACATCCTCGCCCTGGGCATTGGGCAGCCATTCGCCATAAAAGATATTTTCACCGGTGGCCGGGTTGCGGGTGAACGCCACGCCCGTGGCACTGTCATCGCCCATATTGCCAAAGACCATGGCCTGCACATTCACGGCGGTACCCCAATCATCGGGTATGTTCTCGATCCGGCGATAGGAAATGGCACGCTTGCCATTCCAGGATTGAAACACGGCTTTGATGCCGCCCCATAATTGGTCCCTGGCATCATCGGGAAATGGCTGGCCCAGTACCTGTTTCACTTTGGCTTTATAAATTTCCACCAGCTCTTTCAGATCAGCCGCGGTGAGATCGGTATCAAAGGCATAGCCACGAGCCTTCTTCATTTTATCCAGCTCATGCTCCAACTGCTCGCGGATGCCATGACCATCGGCCGGCTCGATGCCAGCGGCTTTCTCCATCACCACGTCCGAATACATGGCAATTAGCCGACGATAGGCATCATAGACAAAGCGCTCATTTTGCGTTTGAGCGATCATACCGGGAATAGTTTTCGTCGTCAAACCGATATTCAAAACCGTCTCCATCATGCCAGGCATCGAGCTTCTGGCGCCCGATCGCACGGAAAACAGCAGTGGATTTTTCGGATCGCCAAATTTGGAGCCCATGATTTTTTCGACTCTGGCAACCGCCGCATCGACATCTTTTTCCAATTCTGGCGGTACGGTTTTATTATTCTGGTAATAATAGGTACACATTTCAGTAGTGATGGTAAATCCAGGTGGCACCGGTATGCCCAGATTGCACATCTCGGCCAAATTAGCACCCTTGCCTCCAAGCAACTCTTTCATCGAGGCATCCCCATCAGCCTTGCCTTCACTAAAAAAATAGACATACTTCTTCGCCATTCAATAATCTCCTTCTAAACTTGATTTATGAACCATAACATGGATGAGTAATTCAAACAACCGCTACTTTCACTATCCGTCAGGAAGCAGACAGTTGAAATATTTCTTATTTTCTAAAATGAACAATAACGATGGAAAATGATCATTCTTTGCCCACGAAATACACGGAGTGGCACGAAATTCAAAAGATGAAAAGTACGTTTCATGGTTTTGCGAGTGGGTCGCGGGTCAATTGTTGAAAATCATTTCCATTTTAAAATTTTAGGTATTATTACAGTTGCCACCTAATCCGTACATTCGATCAGCGGCTAATTCCGCTAACCGCCCACCACTTCGCGGGCCGGTGCACCAGTTCATCGGCTGGCGGAGACCATTCATTCGCCTGAATTGGTTCGACTCTTGGCGAACGCTCACAGCCTTTTGAGAGTGGACTTTTCCGAATCACCGCTCCGGTGAACCCATACCGGGCCACGCAGGCTGCTGCCCAATAAATCAGTCCTGCTTACTGGATGTCGGCTTTGGCCCCCAACAGCGAAAAATACGTGCTTTGATTGCTCAGCACCTCAATGGCTTTTTTAATTTCGGGCACCTGATGAAATTCGCTTTGAAACTTGCCTGCGGTCCCCCACAACTTGGCCGCGATCTCTCCCTGAAGATTCGCTTTGATCTGAGCCAGGTCACGATCGAAATCTTGCTCCTTTGCTTTGGCCAGCTCGCCTTTTAGTGCCTCCAGCGACCTCATCACCGATTCGGGATATTTTTCCTGCTGCAGCAATTTGGTCAATTCTTGCAGCCGTTCTTCAGCTTCGGTGGTGTAGGTAAATTTTTTATCATTCAGAAAGGCCTTGAATTCGGCAATCATCCGATCGTCGACGACAAAGTCACGGGACAGGTTTTTGTGTTTGGAAGCGTATTCCAGGGCGAAATTGAAGAACATCGATTTCATCATCAAATTGCCCACCAGCGGGGTGATGTCCTCGGACTCAACTTTGATGTCGGGAACAACGCCACCCTGGCCATGCACTTTTCGCTTGGCCGCGGTGTAATAATCCGTCGTTTCAACTTTAGAACTGTCCTGTTTGGCATCGTAGCCCAGCAGCACTTCTTTGCGGCTGATGAAATTCGGCTTCTGGATCAGTCGACCACTGGGAATGTAATACTTGGCGGTGGTGATTTTCAGCGAGGTGCCCGAACGGGTCAAGGGGACCACGGTTTGAACCAGACCTTTGCCATACGTCGGCGAACCGATGAGCAGGCCTCGATCCAGGTCCTGAATCGCACCGGCAACAATTTCCGAGGCGGAGGCACTGTATTTATCGACCAAAATCACCAGCGGCTGATCGCCCCAAATTGGGTTTGCCTGGGAACGATATTCCTGACTGGTACCTGAGGCGCGACCTTTGGTGTAAACAATCAGGTCGCCCTTTTTCACAAAATTTTCAGCCACCTGCACTGCCGATTCCAGCAGACCACCAGGGTTTCCCCGCAAATCGAAAATCAAGCCTTGCATGCCCCGATTCTTGAGCACGGCAATGGAGTCCCGAACCTGCTTCCCGGCAAAACGGGAAAAATGACCCAGCCGAATATAGCCGATCTTGTCATCGATCATTCCGGCATAGGTAATATCGCTGACTTTGATTTCGGCACGAATGAGTCGAAATTCGAGTGGCTTTTCTTCACCCACCCGCTGAATTTTAATATTGACCTCGGTGCCAATGTCTCCGCGCAAGCGTTGGGCCGTTTCCGAAATGGTCAAATCTTTGGTCACCACCCCATCGACCTCGATGATGCGATCGCCCTCGCGAATCCCGGCTCGTGCTGCAGGCGTGCCTTCAAAGGGAGGCTCGGCCACGGTGGGCCAGCCTTCTCGTTTGGAGATGCGCATGCCAACGCCGCCGTATTTGCCGGTGGTCATAATTTGCAGTTCGCTATTGTCTTCCTCATCAATGAACGTGGTATAAGGATCCAGGGTCCGCAACATACCATTGATACCGGATTTCATAAACTGCTCTGGATCGACTTCTTCCACATAGCGGGTAGCAATTTCTTCATACACCTTGCCAAAAAGTTTTAGATTCTTTTCGATCCCAAAATAGAAGTCGGGCTTTTGCGTATTGGTTTCCTGAGCGATCCACCCACCCAGAATAATCACACCTGCCACCAGCGCCACAATCATACCACTGGTTAGCAATAACTTCCTATTGTTCATAATTAACCTCCATGGAGAACCCCAACATCGGTAATTAACATCGATTGTCAAACAGATCTAATATTAAAATTGGCCCATCAATCGTTGCTGGACCTGGGTCCAGACCTCCTCGGCGATGGAATGAATAGTTCTTTTACCGTCAATGAGATAAAATCGTTCCGCTTCCTGGGCGGCCATTTTGAGAAAGCCCTGCCGCACGCGCTCGAAGAACGAGCGCTGTTCGTTTTCCATGCGATCCAGTGTTCGCCCGTGCTGTTTGCGGCGCTCCATTTCCTCCAGATCGATGTCGATCAAAAACGTTAACTGCGGGGTGATGCCGTTGGTGGCAAAAGCATTGATCTGCTGCACCAGCTTCAAATCGATCCCCCGGCCATAGCCCTGATAAGCGGTCGACGAATCGGCAAAGCGATCACAGATCACCAACCAACCTCGTTCCAGCGCCGGTTCAATCTGCTGGCGAACCAGTTGGGCTCGAGCGGCGGAATAAAGCAAATATTCGGTGATGGGGCTCATCGCTTCAGCCTCTCGAGTCAGCAAAACGTCGCGTATTTTTTCAGCAATAATAGTGCCGCCTGGCTCTCGCAACAAAATATGCGGAATTCGATGTTGCTGCAATCGACCAATCAGTTGTTCGATCTGCACCGATTTGCCGCAGAAATCAATGCCCTCAAACGTTATCAACATGCCGTTCATGCGCAATTATACTTTGATGAATTTCCAACGCCCGCCTTTGAAACGCCAGTAGTTGACCAGTAGCCTCATTGTCTCATCCGCCAGATGGACAAGCCATAATCCTGCCAGCGCCAATTGAAACACAAAGGCCACCACCCAGTTCAGGCAAACCTCCATCAGAAAGACACCAATGATCGTCATGTACATGATCCATTTCAAATCGCCAGCCCCACGAAGATTCCCAATCAACATGCCATCCACTGCTTTGGGGATCTGAACGATGGCAAAGATGATCATGGCATTGGCACCCAATCGGATCACGGTTTCTTCTGGGGTAAACAAATATAACAGATTCTTTGAAAAGAGGATAATGAACAGGGCAACGATCGAGGCGAAAATAAAGCCCACCCAATTCGATGTTTTGGCCGTGCGCTCCGCCAATCGCTGTTTTTCCGCGCCAAGATTTTTGCCCATCAAGGTCATGGCGCCCAGGCTCAAGCCGAGGTAAGCCATGGATAGAATTCCCTGGATTCTGAGGAACACCATGTGGGCAGCCAGGAAATCCTTGCCCAGCATTGCCGCATAGATCGAAACAATCAGCATGCCCACCGACCACACCAATTGTTCCACCGTAGTAGGCACGCCGGTGTTCAACAATCGTTTGAAAGTTTTGAAATTCGGCCGCGTTAATTCGCGAAACGAAAGGAACAAGGCGGACTTGCGGGTCCGCAACAGGTAAAATGTGATCATAAAGCCGACCGAATGCGAAATTCCCACTGCCAGCGCCGCGCCCTCGACTTCCCAGCGCGGAAAACCAAACCAGCCGAAAATCAACAGCGGCGACAGGATGAGATTCAAGCCATTAATGGACACGTTAACCAGCATCGACAAATAGGTATCGCCAGCGCCGCGAATAATGCCGACGGCCGTAAAATTGGTAATGATAATCGGCGCAAACAGAGCGATGATTCGCAAATACGCAATACCGGCCCGCTGCGCCTCAATCGAACCGCCCTCGCGTATCAATCGAAACAGTTGCACCCCGCCAAAATACCAGATCAAGCCAAACAGGAACGACATGACAAAGCTGATCATGATCGCCTGACTCATCACATGATTGGCCGCTCGCACCTCGTCTGCGCCCAGATGCCGCGCTACGATCAAGGAACTGCCCACAATAAATGTAATGAGTATCGTTAAAAATGAGATGATCACCTGAATGGCCAAGCCCTGACCCGCAAAAGCCGCGGTACTCAGTCGCCCGATGAAAATCGCCTCGATGGTAAACATGATGGTCTGGGACGACAGATCGATAACCGCCGGCACCGAGGTTTTAAGGATATTTTTCAGTGGAGTACTTCTCCCCACGATCGCCTCATGCTAAAATAACTCAAATTCTCGCTTTTGTCCGGATGATATAACAAGAGTGGCTGGGGAAAAAACAGCCACTCTCGCAAGGATGCTCCGTTCCAATCGCTTGGCCTGGCCAATGTAGCGGTTACGCTCAGTCATAATATTCCAGGCCCAGATGCGTTATCAGCTCTTCGCCCTTGAGATAGCGCAGGGTATTTTTCAATTTCATCAATTGAATAAATAGGTCATGTTCTGGATAAAGCTTGGGAGCACACATCGGGCTTTTGAAATAAAAAGACAACCATTCCTGGATGCCTTTCATGCCGGTGCGCTGCGCCAGATCCATAAACAATGCCAAATCTAACACAATGGGCGCAGCCAGGATGCTATCGCGGCAGAGGAAATCGACCTTGATCTGCATCGGATATTCCAGCCAACCAAAGATGTCGATATTATCCCACCCCTCTTTATTGTCTCCGCGCGGCGGATAGTAATTGATTCGAACTTTGTGATGATAGTCGCCATACAGTTCGGGATAAAGCTCGGGCTGCAGAATATGCTCCAGCACCGAAAGCTTGCTTTCCTCTTTGGTTTTGAAAGATTCGGGATCATCGAGCACCTCGCCATCCCGATTGCCCAGGATATTGGTCGAGAACCACCCCTTTAATCCTAACATGCGCGCTTTGAAACCGGGCGCCAGAATTGTCTTCATTAGCGTTTGGCCGGTTTTGAAATCCTTGCCGCCAATCGGGACCTTGTTCTCCACTGCCAACTCCATCAACGCGGGAATCTCCACGGTCAGATTGGGGGCGCCATTCACGAACGGCACGCCGGACTTAATGGTCGCATAGGCATAGATCATACTGGGAGCGATGGCCGGATGATTTTCTTTCATCGCTTTTTCAAACGATTCGATGGATGTATGCACCTTATCCGGCTTGAGAAAAATCTCTGTGCTGGCGCACCAGATAACCACCATTCGCTGCAGATTATGTTTTGCTTTGAAATTTTGAATATCATCCATCAACATCTGGGCATAATCATATTTGTTGGCAGCCTTTTTCACATGCGTGCCATGCAAATTCTTGACATACTTTTGATCGAACACTGCGGGCATGGGAGTAATGGTTTCGATCTCCGGGCGCAATTGATCCAATAGATCTTTCTGCAGCACCCCGGCCGTCAATGCGGCTTGATAAACATTATCCGGGAAAATATCCCAGCCACCAAAAACGATATCATCCAAGTCTGCCAGTTCGATAAAGTCTTTAATTTTCGGCACCCTTTTTTCGGTGCGCTTGCCCAGGCGAATGGTACCCATCTGGGTGAGCGAACCAATGGGCTTGCCAATGCCGTTGCGCACGGCAATCGTACCCGCGATAAAAGTGGTAGCCACAGCCCCCATTCCTGGGGTTAGAACGCCCAGGCGTCCCTGGGGCGCGTTGATATGAATTGATGTTTTCACCTTATTCCCTCCTGCGTCGATAATCGGAAAACTGACAATGATGAATTGTTAATCGATAATTTGATTTTGGTCGTTTACATACACCACTTTGGGCATAAAATTTTTGGCGTCTCCAGCATCCAGTAATCCATAGGCGACGATGATTAACAGATCGCCGATCTGGAC
The DNA here is from genome assembly GCA_964647995.1 of uncultured Cytophagia bacterium. Taxonomy (GTDB): domain Bacteria; phylum Zhuqueibacterota; class Zhuqueibacteria; order Thermofontimicrobiales; family Thermofontimicrobiaceae; genus Thermofontimicrobium_A. Next base: position 32,446 of record CAZYNP010000018.1, on the reverse strand, counting down.
CATGCGGGCCAGCGCACCGTTGCAGCACACCGTGCCGGAATTGGGATCACCTTCGATCACATAGGTCTCGGCCCGTTCGCCGGTATTGATGTTCAACACCTGCACCCGTTCAAACGGCACAATATTGGCCGCGTCCATCAAGCGGCGGTCAATGGTAATGCTGCCTTCATAATTTAAATTGGCATCGGTCACTGTAGCCCGATGAATTTTGGACTTGCATACCTGGATGAGCATAATTGCCACCCCCATTCTGCTAAAATTGACAAAGTTCCAGTTATTTGGTCTATTGAAATAACAGTCACCACAAGACAGAGGAATCCCTGGTTGCGACAATCCAGTGACACCAATGACCACGCTTCCGCCACCAGATTCACCATTATCGGCGAAGTGTCGGCACGTGCCAGGTTCGGCCAAGGACAATTGGGGCCGGACGACTGCTATATTTATCCATTCGACATCTTAGCAGCCGCAGCGTTTTTTTGGCGTTCGGTATGCCAGATATAGAACAGCCGCTGGATGGCGGTCACATTCGCGAAGATCGCCACAATCAGCAGCGCGATGAGCAACGCGACTTTATGAAAAATAGCCCCAAATGCGATCAAGACGATGCGTTCCGGGCGCTGCATTACCCCCACTTTGCATTCCAGCCCCAGCCCCTCGGCTCGTGCCCGAACATAGCTGGTCATCACCGCACCACCCAATGCAATACATACGGCGATAGCGCCCAGCACCGAGAGATCGAAGCGGCCGGAAGTCCAATTCGAATGGACAAAATGATACGCCAGCCCAAAAAAGATCATCACTTCGGCATATCGATCCAGCGTCGAATCGTAGAGTGCACCGAATTTGGTCACTCGATTGGTGGCACGAGCGACCTTGCCATCGATAATATCAAAGGTGCCGGCAATGAGCATCAACACGCCAGCCAGCCATAACTTGCCAATGGCAAAAAAGTAGGCCGAAACGATACTGATAAGCAATCCAATGGTTGTGAAGTGATTGGGATTAAGATTGCGCTTGATAAAAAAATTGATGATGGGAAAGATCAAGCGTAGGTAAAAATTCTTCAACCATTCGGGTAAAAAGACAATCTCTATCTTCAAATCTTCCCTCTGCCTATCCGGCGAAATTAATAAATTATTCGATGACAACAAACTTTCAGTCGTTCACTTCCTTGAATGTTAACGAATCCGGCGCGGACCAGCGCTTCCCATGATCGCATTTCGCTGCCATCTCGACTATCTGCCGGCTCGACGAAATGACGATCCAGAATTCGGAGACGGAACAGCCGATCAGGGCTTTCCCTCTACAACAATCACAAATTCGCCCTTGAGCACAATCCGATCTGGTTGCTCGCATATTTCTGACAAGCGACCACGATAAATCTGTTCGAATTTTTTGGTTAACTCCCGTGCGATGGCCACCCGACGATCGCCCCAGGCCAGCAACAGTTCCCGCAACGTTTTGAACAGCCGTCGCGGCGATTCATAAAAGATGATGGTTCGCGTTTCTGCAGCCAGGATTTGCAGCCGTTTCTGGCGGCCCTTCTTGACCGGCAAAAAGCCCTCGAACACGAATCGATCCACTGGCAAGCCCGATGTAATCAACGCTGGCACCAACGCTGTCGCTCCGGGAATCGCCTCTACCGGAATATTCGCGCGAATTGCCTCGCGCACGATATAATAGGCTTCGTCCGAAATACCAGGAGTGCCAGCATCGGCGATCACTGCAATGGACTCGCCCTGTTGCAATCGTTGTAGCAGCAGCGGCGTCTTTTGCTCTTTATTGAAATCAAAGTAACTGGTGGTCGGCGTTCGGATATCATAATTTTTTAGCAAAATAGCTGCATGTCGCGTGTCCTCCGCCGCAATCAAGTCCACTGCCGCCAGCACCTCGAGTGCGCGCAGGGTGATATCTTTCAAATTGCCAATGGGTGTGCTCACGAGATATAATTTTCCGGGCGATTGACTGGCCACTTTCGCGACTCCCTTTCCTGACGATTGGGTTGCACCTTAGCATTTGCGCCGTGTCCACCCGGCGGCTTCAAGAAGCGATAAATATTCGTCATCCTTGCAATGGCTTCATCGGCAGTGCACTGATGTCAATATTCACCTTTGAGACCACCTCGAAAACGGTAAAATTCCTGCTACCGGGTGCTATAATTCGCCCTTGCCCTCCGTTTCCGGATGTTTCGCATTGAGGCAGCAGGCGTAAATGGTATCTTCTACGATTTCCATCGCCTCATCGACAATTTCTTTGGTGATGTTCAGCGATGGTCGGAAGCGAATTGAGCGTTCGCCGCACTTCAATACCAGCAGGCCGTTCTGTCGGGCATTGCGCATGAAACGATCGCGCAGATGCTCGTCGGGCAAATCGAAGGCGATCATTAACCCCCGGCCACGGACATTGGCAATACAAGAGGCACAAGAGACCTGCAATTTTAACAACCGATCGAGAAAATACTTGCCCACACGAGCGGCATTTTCGACCAGATGTTCCGCTTCAATAATCTCCAGATATCGTTGCGAACGAACCATATCGACCAAATTGCCGCCCCAGGTCGAATTGATCCGGCTGGATTCGGCGAATACATTATTCTCAATTAGATCGATTTTTTTGCCAGCCATGATCCCACAAACCTGGGTCTTTTTGCCAAAAGCCACAATATCGGGTTCGATGCCGAAATGCTGATAAGCCCACATCTTGCCCGTCAGACCCAGGCCAGTCTGCACTTCATCAAAAATCAACAGAATATCGTTTTCATCGGCAATCGTTCTCAACTCTTTGAAAAATTCGCCGCGAAAGTGATTATCGCCTCCCTCGCCTTGAATAGGCTCGATGATGATCGCGGCTATGTCATCTGGGTTTTCCATAATCGCACGTTTGATCTGCTGGATGGCAGTCTGCTCGGCCTGTTTGACCCGATTGAGGCTTTCCTCATTCAAGGGAAAGGTAATTTTGGGATTCAGAATTCGGGGCCAGTTGAATTTTGGAAAATGCTTGGTTTTGCGGGGATCGGCAGTGTTGGTCAATGACAGCGTATAGCCACTGCGTCCGTGAAACGCCTGCTGAAAGTGAATCACCTGATTCCCCTTTTCCTGGGCATATCCTTTTTTAAAATTCAGGCGAATTTTCCAATCGAAGGCAGTTTTCAAGGCATTTTCCACTGCCAGCGTGCCGCCACTGATGAAGAATAAGTGAGGCAACGACTTTGGCAGGGCCACCCGAGCAAATGTCTCCACAAATTCTGCCATCTCAACGGTGTAAAAATCGGAGTTCGAGGGTTTATTGATCGCCGACCGCAATAGCTTAGCCTTGAACTCCTCGGTGAGTACGCCGGGATGATTGAAGCCAATAGGCAAGGTGGCAAAAAAGGTAAAAAAATCCAGATATTTTTTTCCATCACGAGCATCCACCAGATAGCTGCCCGTGCTCTTTTCCAAGTCAACAATGATATCAAAACCGTCAACCAGCATGTGTTTCGATAGAGTAGTTAGAACATCTTTCGGCTCAATCTTCAACATAACATTTTCCTTATCATTTTCCAGCTTGTCATCACTCATTAGCTCGCTTCGCATCGAGCTATTATAAACAAATTTTGGTAAAAAATCAAGAGAAATAAAGTCGTCGATGTGGAGCGATCCCATCGTTCCGGGGGCAACTATGGCCGAATCATTTTTGCCAGTGATCTTGTTATACCAGCCGCCAACGGCCACTTTAGCCCTCAGGCGTCAAGCTATCGGCCGGGAGAACCCTTGCTGCAATTTTTCCCAGGTCTCATACAGCCCTTCGGAAACGACCTTGGTATGGCCCAAAATCGGCATGAAATTGGTGTCGCCATTCCAGCGGGGGACAATGTGAAAATGCAGATGATCTTTAACTCCTGCTCCAGCCACCTGGCCGAGGTTCATACCAATATTGAATCCATGCGGCGACATGAGCTGCTGCAAGACAGCTTTGCATCGGGCTAATAGATCCATCAATTCCAGTCGCTCGGCAGAATTCAGCTCGGCAATATCGGCAATATGCCGAAATGGGATCACCATCAGATGACCATTATTGTAAGGGTAGAAATTCATCATCACAAAGGACTCCTGCCCCCGCCAGACGATTAGATTTTTTTTGTCGTCCTGCTCCATCGGCTTGGCACAAAAGATACACCCACTCTCCTTCGCCGATTGAATATATTCCATGCGCCAGGGCGCCCATAGAATCTCCATGTCACACCTCATCACTGGTCATATTTGCGACACAAGAAAAAGGGCAAGCGGGGTTACCGTTCGCCCTGAGAAACAACTGACATTAATGAAGAGCTCGGTTAGCGCTCCCATTGGCAACAAGGGGCTGCAGGATCGTGGACCAGGCTAAGCAACCTCTTCCTCGCCTTTGTATTGGGAGATGATTTTATCCGCCACTTCCTTCGGCACCTCTTCATAATGAGAGAATTTCTGCCGATAGGCACCCCGGCCTTGCGTCAATGACCGCAGCGTCGTTGAATATTTATATAATTCTGCTTGTGGTACCTTCGCTTTGATCACCTGAAAGGAACCCTGCGAGTCCATTCCCTGGATCTTGCCGCGGCGGCCCGAGATATCGCCCATCACATCGCCCATGTATTCTTCGGGAATCTGAACCTCGACATCATAAATTGGCTCCAATAGCACCGGCTTGCACTCTTTGAAAACCTTTTTGAAACACATCGAGCCAGCAATTTTGAAGGCCATATCCGAAGAATCCACCGGATGATAGCTGCCGTAGAACAGCGTCACTTTGACATCAACCACCGGATAGCCAGCAATGACGCCATTGACCATCGCCTCTTTGACGCCTTTCTCTACCGCCGGGATGAATTTACCTGGAATGACGCCACCAACAATTGCATCCACGAATTCATAATTTCCACCCCGCGGCAACGGCTCCAACCTGAGCGATACATCACCAAACTGCCCGCGACCACCGGATTGCTTTTTGTGGCGATGGGAACCCTCAGCCGAAGCCCGAATTGTTTCGCGATAGGGTATTTTGGGTTCTACCACATTCACATCAACGCCATATTTTTCTTTCAGCCGCCTGACAATGATATCCAGATGCAACTCACCCTGCCCGGAGATGAGGGTCTGTTTCAACTCGGGATCCGAGAACACCCGAAAGGTAGCGTCCACATCCTGGATCGTATGCAGGCCAGTGGAGATTTTCTCCTCGTCGCCTTTCGCTTTCGGCTCGATGGCCACACTGATCACTGGTTCCGGGAATTCAATCTTTGGAAGCTGGATTGGGTTCGCTTTGTCACAGAGCGTATCGCCGGTGGAGGTGTCGCGTAGTTTCACAATTGCGCCCAAATCGCCCACAGCAACGACACCAATTTCTTTACGATTTTTGCCGTTCATCTGGTACAACTGCCCGATTTTCTCGCTGGCACCTTTGGTGGCGTTGAGCACTTCACTGCCCGATTTCATCGTCCCCGAAAATACCCGGAAAAAGGAAAGTTCACCAATATGGGGCTCCGATACGGTTTTAAACACCAGGGCAGAGAGCGGTGCATCGGGACTGATTTCGCGCGTAATCGTTTCCGACGTGTTTGGTTTAACCCCTTGCGCTTTCGGTCGATCCAGTGGCGAGGGACAATAATTGATGATCACATCCAGCAATTGAGTGACGCCCAGATTGGCGGTTGCCGCTCCGCAAACGACCGGGAAGATGTTGCTGCTGACGACCTGCTTGCGCAAGCCAGCTTTCAATTGGTCGTCCGTTAATTCGCCCACATCGCAGAAGATGTTGAGCAACTCCTCATCGTTTTCGGAAACGGCTTCCATCAGCGCCGTGCGCATCTCTTTGGCGCGATCTATCAGATCTGCCGGGATGGCTTCTTCGACGGCTTTGCCCGATTTGTTCTTTTCAAATTTGATCATCTTCATCTTGACGATATCGATCACACCATCAAAAGCTTCACCTTCATTCACCGGAAATTGCAGTGCCGTGACGGCGTTGCCAAAGCGTTTCTTCAACATATCCAGCACTCGCTGAAAATTGGCGTGCTCTTTATCCATACGGTTCACAAAAAAGACGCGGGGGATCTTTCGCTCGTCAGCCAGCGCGTATACCGTTTCCGTACCGACTTCAATGCCCGCGACTGCGCTCAGCACAATCGTCACCGCATCGCAAACCCGCAGCGAACTAATCACCTCTCCCACAAAGTCGGAATAACCTGGCGTGTCCAAAATATTCAACTTGTGATTCTTCCATTGAAGCTGCAGCAGTGATGCGCTGATCGAAATTTTTCGATCAATTTCTTCCTGGCTGTAATCCGATATCGTGGTTCCCTCGTCCACTGAGCCCAAGCGTGTGGTCTCACCGGCTGAAAATAACATCGCCTCTGCCAGCGATGTTTTGCCAACCCCACCATGAGAAACTAAACCGACATTTCTGATTTTATCTGCTGTGTATTCTTTCACGTGATGCCTCCTTCAATTGCATCGATGATTAGGTGATTTTTTATATCAATCTGCTAATTTATTTCTGAAAGAATTTATCGCCCCCACAGCCCGGCCTGACCGGTGCTGGAAGCGATCCGATCGGGTTTATCCAACGGCATGGTTTGCCAGTCCATGATCCTGTCTGGTGGCACCGGTCGAATTTTGCAATAGTTTTCTTTTAAAAATCCGTCCCATTCTGGTACGCGGCAGTTCATGATAAAATTGGATAATTTGAGGACATTTATAAACCGGAAGCTGGCTTTTGCAATACTCAAAGATTTCCGCCGCGGTTGCGCTTTCATTTTCTTTCAACACGATGCAAGCCTTCACATCCTCCTTGTGATCAGGATGCGGCGTGGCAATAACGGCCACCTCTCTGATTTTAGGATGTTGAGATAGCAACTGTTCGATTTCTATGGTATAAATTGGGAAACCGCTTTTTACAATCACTTCAGCCTTCTTATTGACCAGGTGGACATAGCCCTGCTCGTCGATTTTGCCCAGATCGCCGGTGTAATACCAATGGTTCTTGAACCGTTCGGCGGTGAGCTCTGGATGATTCCAGTATCGCTGCCCTACGGCTTTGCTTTGAATGGCAATTTCACCGATGACATTGGGATCCAGTGGTAGCCCCTCCTGGTCATGGACCTGAATATCCACATCTGGCAGGGCCAGGCCAACACTATCATCGCGCCTTTCGATGGACGGGTGATTGGCCGCGACCAGGCCTCCGCTTTCGGTGATGGCATAACAATTCAACAATGGCACACCTACCTGCTGCTCGAACTGGGTGCTCAGTTCCCGCTCCAGTGGTTGCCAGGAGGAAAGACAAAATTTCAGTGCTGAATCTTTCAGGCTCTCGGCTGCATGTGCCAGCAATTGCCGATACAAATTGGGCGAGCCCGCCATGACGGTAATTTTATGATCGCGAATGGAGCGGCCAAGGGTCTCATAGTCAACTTTCGCGTGCAATACAATAGTTGCGCCATGGGATAAGGCACTATTGAGCAAGGCATTCTGGCTGAAGATGAAAAAAAGCGGCAATATGACAGCAAAAACATCGGATTCATTGAACCGAAAGAAATTACTACATGACTCGATGCTGGCAGTAATATTATCATGATTGAACTCGATGCCATGGGGTAGTTCAGTGACGCCCGAGGTAAATTGAATCACTGCGGCTTCAGTCCGAAAAACGTCCGTCACTGATTCCGGCACCGAATGGGCAATCAGATCCAATAAATCGTAGTGATCAATGGATGCTTTTTCGCCCAATACGATAAGCGTCAGGGGGTTTTTGCTCAACGGCAAAAAGGGCTGGATGTGCTGCCGAAATCCATGCCAATAGATAATCGCCCGCGGCTGTACACTCCCAATGACGCCAACTATTTCATTATCCTCCATCATGTAATTCAAAGGCACAACCACGGCTCCCAGCTTCAGCAACGCATAGTAGCTAAAAATAAAATGAGGTAAATTGGGCATCAAAAGAACCACGCGGTCACCCATCTGGATGCCCGAAGCCCGCAGCCCGTTGACCAAACGATTGGTGATATCTTCAAGCTGTCCGTAGGTTATATGGTGGTCGCCATAGATAATCGCATCTTTTTCGGGTAACTCGCGTGCTGCTTGTTTAATTTGCTGAATAAACATGAATGAAAACCTTTATCCTCTAAATTAACATGAATTGCTAATAGTAAGAATAATTTTTATTAAAATCAAGTTTTTTTTCAGACCATAAACAATCCCATGCCGCGCAAGCACTTCTCTCCGGGACAGGCGAAATAGCCGCTATATGGAGTTGCCAAATTATCGCCAATCGCCAATAGCGCTTGATAAAGCATCCGGTCGCGTTACCGAAACAAAATCGGCCGTTAGGGACTGGACCGGGCGGTTGGATCAGCGACAAAAAAAATCATCCGCTGCTTTGATCACCAACATCGCACAAAATTCGCTTGCTTCTTAAAAAAAATATGTTAGATTAAGCGCAGGTGAACTTGACGTCGGGGAGAATCGAAATTATGGAGCTGGAAACGATTGCCGCAGGACCATTAGGTGTCAATTGCTACGTTATTGGTTGTGAAAAAACCAAATTCGGAGCCGTCATCGATCCCGGTGATGACGCGCCTTTGATTATCGATTCGATTGACCGACACCGATTTACCATCCAGTATATTCTGCTTACCCATGGCCATGTGGATCATTTGGCGCATTTAACAAAAATAAAAAAGGCCACCGGAGCTGCTTTTCTCATGCACCGGGATGATGCCTTCCTGTTGAAAGGTCTCTTTGCTCAAGCGCTGATGTTTGGCTTGCCCAATCCAGGCAACCCCCAACCCGATCGCTTTCTATCTGACGGCGAAGAAATCAGTCTGGGGGAATTGACCATCCGGGTACTGCATACGCCGGGGCATTCCCCTGGCAGCGTTACTTACTTCGTGGCCAATAAATTGTTTGTGGGCGATCTAATTTTTGCCGGATCCATCGGCAGAACCGATTTGCCTGGGGGCAACTATGAGACGCTGATCCGATCGGTTCAAGACAAAATTTTTACCCTCGATCGCAAAATTGAAATCTATCCAGGTCACGGGCCGGCAACCACAGTGGGGCATGAAAGTCGTACCAATCCGTTCTTTGCATCGTAGCAGAGGCATGGCGCCGCGAGGGACGGAACAGTTGTCACCATTAGGGCTTGACACGGAGCGATCATAGCCAAATTTTACCCAGGACTGGGGAAATATCTCTCAATCTTTCTGAAGAATTCCAATTTTTTCGCTTGACTTTTTTAATTTTTATTCATATTATAGAGGTCTTAAGTTAGGAATTGCAATGCAATACTCTCCAGATTTAGAGAGGGCGATTTTTAAAGTTGCTATCGATCACAACATCAATGAGAGGGTACGGCGGATGAAATTCCATCCGAAGTGGAGCATCGTAATTTCATCATTTCTCAATCTTCCTATTTTTGTGTTATTCATTTCCCCATTTTTTCCAGTACCAATTTTATATCTTTTATTTGGAGAAGAATGCCAATGACTGATCAGTATCTACCCATCCTTCTCATCATTATCATCGCCACCGCTACAGCCGGGCTGATACTTATACTGAACGCTTTGTTAGGTCCAAAGCCCAAACATCGCCAGGATTTCCCTTCGAAATTTACGCCATTTGAGTGCGGGTCGGATCTGCTGCAGGACAATCAAAAACGAATCAGCATTCGATTTTATTTGTTGGCATTGCTATTTGTCCTGTTCGATCTGGAAGGAATTTTGCTTTATCCCTGGGCTGTGGTTGGCAGGACGTTGGGCAAGCTGGCCATTATCGAAATTTTCATTTTCATCTTTTTTCTGATTGTCGCTTTTTTCTGGGCCTACCGCAGAAAAGCGCTGGATTGGAGGTAAATCGAGCATGTCCGAACTGGAAATCCCGAACAATATCGTAACGACCAAATTGGATCAATTCATTGGCTGGGCCAGAAGTTATTCGCTCTGGCAATACGTCTTTGGCACGGCCTGCTGCGCCATGGAGTTTATGTCCGTCAGTGCCGCCCATTATGATACCGATCGCTTCGGCGCGGCCATGCCCCGCTATTCACCCAGACAGGCAGACATGTTGATGGTCGTGGGAACGATTACCCATAAAAATGCCCCCGTTTTGCGACGGGTGTGGGAGCAAATGGCCGATCCTAAATACGTTGTCGCAGTTGGCGCCTGTGCCGTTAGTGGTGGCTTCTATCGCAATTATGCCACGCTGCAGGGTTGTGATCGGGTTATTCCCGTCGATGTCTATGTTCCTGGCTGTCCGCCACGACCCGAGATGATTCTCGATGGCATCATGGCGTTGCAGGAAAAGATCAGAAAATCTAAACAGTACTTATGACATAACTTCAAAAGAATCTGAACCGCTAATTACGCCAATTAAACGAATTTCGCGAATCTGCTAACTGGCGGATTCGCGTAATTAGAATAATTAGCGTAATTGGCGGTTTCCAGAGTAGATCGATAGATGAAAAGGAAATGAAGCAGATATGAAACAATACTGGTTATTGAAGGACGACCTGAACGATTTTTTTGAAGAATTTCCCCAGGCGGAATATCACGAGCAATTTGAGCAGCCCAATATTCGCATCGCCGCCAGCGATCTACCCAAAGTATTCGATTTCTTCAAAAATCACAAACAATTTCCCATGGATATGCTGCTGGATATTACGGCGATCGATTACCTCAGTAGCGACTATGCGGAACGACCGAATATGACGGGACGGGAGGAAGACCTATTTTCGCCCACCCGATTCGACCTGGTATATCACTTCTATTCGGTAGCGACCAATAAGCGGGTGCGAGTGATCACCAGTTGCGGCGGCGAGCACCCCGAAGTGATCAGCAGCTACCCCTGGTGGCAGGCCGCTCATTATCTGGAACGTGAAGTCTGGGACATGTTTGGCATCAAATTCAAAGGTCATCCCGATCTGCGACGGGTGCTGCTGTACGAAGAATTTGAAGGACATCCGCTCAGAAAAGATTACCCGACCCTGGGCGAACAACCTCGATTACCCTTACGAAATGTGGAGCAAGATAATGGCAGAGCTTGAAATTCCTGCAAAATATAAAGTCGAAGAAGTCAAGAGGCGCAAAGAAATCCTCGAGATCCCCATTGCCAGCCCTGGTGATGAACCGATCAAAGTGAACCTGGGCCCATCGCACCCCGCCATGCACGGCACGATTAAAATGGTGGCGGAACTGGTGGGCGAGACCATTGTGAATATCGATGTCGAGCCAGGCTTTCTGCATCGTGGCTTCGAGAAGATGATGGAAAATCATACCTACGCTTCGGCGCTGCCTTACACCGATCGGTTAAATTATGTGACCGCATTCATCAATAATTTCGGCTATGTGGCCACCATCGAAAAATTGTTCGGTATTGAAATCACCGAACGCTGCGCCTGGCTGCGGACGTTGTTTTCCGAGCTGTCCCGAATCACCGATCACTATACCTGCCAGGCCGCCATTTGCAGCGAAATCGGGGCGATGACGCCGTTCCTGTATTTCATGCAAGCTCGTGATTGGATCTGGGAGCATTTCAACTGGGCCACTGGCGCCCGACAGACCTATAGCTATGCTCGCATTGGTGGTTTGGCCAGGGACATTCCCGAAGGTTGGCTGGATAAATGCAAAGAGATTTTAAAGAGCAATATTCCATTGCTAAAAGATATCCATGGACTGATGGATCGCAACCGTATTTTTCTGGATCGAACCCAGGGTGTGGGCGAGATCAGCAAAGAGGATGCGATCAATGCGGGAATTACAGGACCGTTTTTGCGCTCCACTGGCGTCGCCTACGATGTCCGAAAAGCCATGCCCTATTTGAAATACGATGAGGTCGAATGGGAAGTGCCTGTAGGCAAGTATGGCGACAATTATGACCGCTGGTTCGTGCGGATGCGGGAGATCGAGGAATCGATGAAAATTTGCTTTCAGTGCATCGAAAAAATGCCGCGCACGGGGCCGATTTTTTCCGATGGCTATCAAGCGCATCTCCCTGAAAAAGCCGAAGTCTATTCCACCATCGAAGGACTGATCAACCATTTTAAAATCATCATCGAAGGCCCCAAACCACCGAATGGAACAATTTATCACTGTGTCGAAGGCGCCAATGGGGAACTGGGCTTTTTCCTTGTTTCTGATGGCACCGGGACTGCCTATCGGCTGCATGTTCGCGCGCCGAGTTTTATGACCATGGGCGCTCTGGATAAAATTATCATTGGACACCAGTTGGCCGATATCATTCCCATTTTTGGGACAGTTAATATGGTGGGGGGGGAATGCGATCGGTGATTTTAGATCTACGAATTAAGATTTTAGATTTTAGAATTTTTTAGTATAGAAACTGTGAAGTGAAATTAAAACGGTTTTGATGGCAAAAAAGGGGTTCCCAAGGAACCTCAAGGGCATGCACCGACAGAAATTACCTTGATTCTGCCTGAGCCTTTTGAAACCAAAGATAATGACAATGAAGGATTGCCCTTGCTTGATGAAAGCGCCTAAAGGGTAAGTATCCAGAAGACCTGGCCAAAATCATAACTATTACTTGCACAGTAGACGAGCTGTTTGATCATTCAATACTGAAATTTGAAAATTATTTGTAATTTGGCAATTTTTATTTAGAATTTTATTCGTTGGCACAGATAACCTTAACGCTCTAAGGAAAGTTATGGAATTCACCCAACCTGAAAAAAAAGAAATAGAATACTTGAAGACCCGTTACCCAGATTCCCGCTCGCTCACACTACCACTGATGTGGATGATTCAACAACGAGAGGGGTACGTATCTGACGAAGCAGTTAATCTGATTGCCAGGGAATTGCATATTCCTCCCATCTGGGTGGAAGAAGTTCGTTCCTGGTATTCGATGTTTACTAAAGAAAAAGAAGGCAAATATGTCTTAGAAGTCTGTAACAATATTTCCTGTTCACTACTCGGGAGCCAGGCGATCATTGACTATCTCTGCCAAAAACTGGGCATCAAGGTCGGCGAGACAACGGCTGATGGCATGTTCACCCTCAAAACGGCCGAGTGCCTGGGCTCCTGCGGTACAGGGCCGATGATGCAGGTGGGGGAAAATTATTATGAGTTATTGACCGAGGAAAAAATTGATAAAATTTTAGATGATCTAAGAAACGGGAAAGAACACGAGCAGGAGCCACAGGAATTCCCTGAGTACAAATAAATATGCGATTACCTATGCTTGCAATTCCCTGAGTACAAATAAATATGCGATTACCTATGCTTGCAACACAGACGATGATTTGCATTTCAAGGTAGTATCATAATGAGCGATGCGACCAAATATGAATTGAAGCTTGAAAATATCGGCCAGATTGCTGAAGCGAAACTTTCATTTGGTGATCTGACGGTATTAGTCGGTCCTCAAGCCACAGGTAAGAGCATTGCTCTGCAATTGTTAAAATTGATAATTGATACAGGTCATGTATTTACCGAACTAAAAAAATACGGTTTGGATTGGTCAAGAAAGCTGGATGAATTTCTCGATATTTATCTGGGTGAGGGGATGCGCCGAATTTGGCGAGAAGGCGAGAGTGCCATTACCTGGCAAAACGAAAAAAAAGACCTGGTGAATTTAGTCAGGCGAGTCCCAAAATCCAAACTTGAAAATATGTTTTATATTCCTGCTCAACGAGTACTGACGTTGCGTGATGGCTGGCCACGTCCGTTTACTGACTATTCTCCAGGTGATCCTTATGCAGTTCGAGAATTCAGTGAAAAACTCCGCATTTTACTGGAGCAGGAATTCACCGCAACGGAAGGACTTTTTCCTCAGGAACGGAGACTTAAAAGAGAGCTGCGAGATTTATTGGCACAGGCTTTTTTCCCTGGGCATGATTTGCAGATTGCTCGCTATCGCTCGCAACGTCGGTTGGTGCTTCAAGCAGGAAATTCTGAGGAAAATTTGCCTTTTATGGTGTGGTCGGCTGGACAGCGTGAATTTGTACCATTGCTATTGGGTTTTTATTGGCTAATGCCGCCCTCGAAAGTGCCACGACGGGAAAAGATCGAATGGGTAGTTATCGAGGAACTGGAAATGGGGCTGCATCCCCAGGCCATTTCAGTTACGATGCTGATGGTGTTGGAATTACTCTGGCGGGGCTATCGAGTGTGCCTGTCCACTCATTCCCCGCATGTTTTAGATGTGGTGTGGGCGCTGCAATCGATCAAGAAACATCAGGCAGATTTTCGTTTGGTATTGGAGATTTTTAAAGCGAAACCATCTCAGCAGATGCAAGCAGTGGCAGAGGAGACCCTCAAAAAAGCGATGCAGGTATATTTCTTCGACCGTAAGGGTTATGCGCATGACATCTCCCAGCTCGATCCAGGCTCAAGCAATGAACTTGAATCAGGTTGGGGCGGAATTGGCGAATTTAGCGGCCGAATCGCCGATGTCGTGTCTCAGGCAGTGGCTCAGGGAGCAGCCAAATGAAATTTACACAAGCTGTCCAGAATACACCTGCGCTGGCTAATGCCTATCGCCCTGGATTGCAAGCATTGAAACGTGCCGATGCCGAGCATATCACCTGCACTAAGCCTGGGACTCTTACGGGCAGTGTAGATGTGGATTCGGCGCTATACGAAATTTATCCTCACGAGCCACGCTGGGATTATGCAGTGGGCATCAAAAATGACCAAGCCACTGATTGGACAATCTGGATTGAGGTGCATCCAGCTTCTTCGACAGGTGAAGTCAATGTTGTAATAGCAAAACTTCGTTGGCTAAAATCCTGGGCAGCAGATGCTGCACCCGATTTGCTGTCATTAACTCGTGAGTATGTCTGGGTTGCTACTGGTTCGGTTGCCTTCCCTCACACCAGTCCTCAACGGAAAAGACTGGCGAGCGAAGGTATCAGGTTTGCTGGAAACCGATATATTATATGTTAATATCTTTTTCGTGACAAAAGCTTTTGAGCTGCGTCCGTCGCATAAATTATGCCTGGTAAGAATTCATGTTAAATGTTTAGCTGGGTATTAGTAAAATGGACATCAATAACCGAATTGAAAAAGCAAACAATATCATAAACAGTTTGCCTGTAAGTTTTATCAAAAAAAATAAAGGCAAGTTTGCCGCTGTTGAGATTCAAAGTGGTGATTATTTTATTGGCAACACCGAATGGGAAGCCTATCAATTAGCCATTAAAAAATTCCCAAATCACAAATTTGTCTTTGTCAGAATTGGTGCAGAAGCGGCCCATTTTGTCGGGGCAGAATGTGTATAAAGGCTTCGTTAATAAAAATGATTATCCAATCATTACTGTCGCTTTAGAAAACCAACCAATAGATGTTTTGGTCGATACAGGTTTCAATGGCGAGTTGATGCTGCCACTATCTGCAATAGAAGAGTTAAACTTGAAAAGCGTCGGTGATGAATCCTACAAAACAGCAAGCGGCGATGTCATTAATACCACTTTTTATTTTGCAAATCTAAATTGGTTTAATAGAAATATTAAAGTTGGTGTTTTAGCGACAACAGGAGAAAATGCACTTTTGGGAATGGGATTAATCCTTCCCCATTCACTTTTAATTTCTCCATCTGAAGACCGAGTAGAAATTTTTTAAAGAGGCTATCTATAACGATTACAGGTAGAATAAAGAGACCGATATGTCGGAAATAAAAATTTTACTGAATTACGAACGAAACGGCAAAAGCCATACCTTAGAGAGCTATCTCAAACGAGGCGGCTACCAGACCGTCACCCAAAAATTGGGGCAATACAAACCCGAACAGGTCGTTGACGAAGTCAAAAAAAGCGGCATTCGGGGTCGTGGCGGCGCTGGCTTTCCTGCGGGTATCAAATGGTCGTTCCTGCCCAAGGGAACGGATAAGCCCATCTATTTGATCTGCAACGGCGATGAAGGTGAGCCTGGCACGTTCAAAGATCGGGTGATCCTCGAAGAGAATCCGCATCAGCTCATCGAGGGAATTATCATCAGTGCCTACGCCATTCAGGCCAAACACGCCTATATTTACATCCGTGGCGAATATGGCTTTGCGCTCCGCCGAGTGCAGGAAGCAGTGCGTGAGGCTTATGCGGCTGGCTATCTCGGTAAGAAAATTCCAGGGACGGAATACATCTGCGAAATAACGGTTCACAAGGGCGCTGGCGCCTACGTTGTCGGCGATGAAACAGGCTTGATGAATTCCATCGAAGGCAAAAAGGGGCAGACCCGAAACAAGCCGCCATTCCCAGCCATCGAAGGGCTTTATGGCTGTCCGACCATTATCAATAACGTCGAAACCCTGGCCTCCATCCCGTATATTGTCGAGCATGGCGGTGATCATTACAAATCCATTGGCACCGACAAGTCTTCGGGCACCAAGCTGCTTTCGGTGAGCGGGCATGTGCGAAAACCTGGTGTTTATGAAGTGGTCATGGGCTATCCGTTCATGGAGTTTCTCAATAAAGAATGCGGTGGCGTTCTTGGCGGTGGAAAACTCAAAGCGGTTATTCCTGGTGGCTCTTCCACGCCCGTGCTGCGACCCGAAAATTGTGAAAAGATGACCATTGACTATGAATCCATTGCAGCAGCGGGATCGAGCCTGGGCTCAGGTGCTGTCATTGTCATCGCAGAAGGCACCTGCATGGTGAAGCTACTGGAGGTGCTCACTCATTTTTATTACCATGAATCCTGCGGCCAATGCACCCCCTGTCGGGAAGGAACTGGCTGGCTCTATAAAATCGTAAAACGAATTGAGGCGGGTCAGGGCAAAATGGATGATATCGACCTATTGACCAGCATCACCAAGCACATCGCTTTTCATACAATATGTCCTCTGGGCGATGCCGCTTGCGGGCCAGTGGATAGTTTTGTTAAACGGTTCCGAGAAGAATTTGAAGAACATGTGAAAAAAGGCACATGTCCCTACGGAGGGAAATTTGAACGACTCCAGAAGGTAATTGGTTGATGAGGTAATTAGGCAATTGGGTAATTCGGTAACGAGTTAACTCACTCAACGACTTAACCCACTTAACGACTTAACTGGATAAATTAGAAACTGAACCTGAAGAAAATAGACCTTATGAAAGAAGTGACGCTAACTGTTGATGGAAAAAAGCTGACCGTTCCCGAGGGAACTCTGATCATCGATGCTTGCGAGCAAAACGGGATTTACATCCCCCGCTTTTGTTATCATAAACACCTCACCAAAAGCGGCAACTGTCGCATGTGCCTGGTGAAGATCGAGCGCAATCCCAAACCCCAGCCCTCGTGCATGACGCCTGTGGCCGACGGGATGATCGTCTACACCAACACACCCGAGATCGCCCAGATGCGCAAGGCCATGCTGGAGTTCATCCTGATCAACCATCCGCTGGACTGCCCCATCTGCGATAAAGCGGGCGAGTGCATGCTGCAAGATCAGTACATGATGTTCTCAGGGGATAAATCTCGTTTCAATGAAGAAAAGGTGGCCAAAGAAAAGCTCTATATTTTCAGCGATCGCATCATTTATGATGCCGAACGCTGCATCACCTGCGGTCGCTGCGTTCGGTTCACCAGAGAAGTGTCCAGAACCAACAAATTAGGACTGGTGGAACGGGGAGATAAAACCTATGTGTCTTTGGCGCCAGGCGATACCTTTGACGATCCATACAGCTATTGCGTCACTGATATCTGCCCTGTTGGGGCTTTGACCAGCAGGCAGTTCCGATTCAAAGAACGAGTCTGGAATTTGCACAAAACCGATTCCATCTGTGCGGGCTGCTCCAGGGGCTGCAACATCATCATCGAAACTAAAAACAACAAGATCTATCGGGTACGGCCTCGAGAAAATCCCAATGTCAACAAATCCTGGATGTGCGATTTCGCCAGGATCTATTATACGAACCCGATCAAGAATCGAGCAGCGGGTGTGCGGATCAATCACAAAGCGGTCGATTACAAAAAATTTGTCAAGGAGATCGCTGGACTATTCAAAGATCATGGCCAGCAGATGGCATTTGTCGCTTCCTCGTATGCGACCAATGAGGAACTGGCGCTGGCCAAACAGTTGGTCGACGCCATGGGGATCAAGGGCGTTTTCTTCAAAGCCGATCGGGTCTGGGATGAAAAGACCTGCGAAGTGAAAAGCGATGACATTCTGGTGACCGAAGATAAAACACCCAATATGGCTGGCGTAAAAAAGACATTTCCCCAGGCCCAGGATATTTCAAAGCTGGTGCTCAGCGATTATCAATATGCCTTTGTCTGGGGACAAAATGCTCCGATGGAAAAACTGGCAGGCTTGCAGCTCATTTCGCTTTCCGCCATCAAAGATCAAATTCATGAAAAAGCCAGATGGGCCATCGCAGGCCGAATTTCCACCGAAAAGCACGGCTCCTTCACCAATGTCGATGGCTATGTGCAATCATTTCGGCGAGCGATCAAGGGCGAAGATAATTTTGATGAAGTCACGTTCTTTGTTGATGTGCTGAAGGAACTTGGGGTTCAGCCGATTGGGCGGACGATTGAGGAAGTGCGAAAATTAGTCAGATAAAAAATAATATTTTTTTTCCAACGGATAGAAACAACCCAACTGATGAAACTCATTTTAAAATCCGTTGGAGATATTCTGAGGTGTGCTATAAAAATGAGGAATCTAACACGAATAACTTTTGATCCGAATGTGATGGGTGGCAAGCCCTGCATACGTGGTATGCGTGTTACCGTTGGGATGATCGTCGGACTCATTGCTTCTGGATATTCAATACTTGATATTCTCAAGGCTTATCCCTATCTGGAAAAGGAAGATATCTATGAGGCACTCACTTATGCAGCCTGGCGAGTCGAGTAGCTTAAGCTATTAATGGCGTGGACTGCCTGAAGATCTTAAGTGAATTGAAGGATTTGATTCGAAAAGCATTGGAGATACATGGGAAAAAACTAATTTTTGCAATAACCAAAATCATATTCATTCGACATAAAAGTATAGATGAAATCTTGTGTGGAGAATATAAATCATGTCCACCACAGTTGCCATTAAGAACAAGATCCATGATTTGATTGATGAGTTGCCCGACAATAAGCTAATTGTGATCTACGATTTCTTAAATTATCTTATTGAACAACGGCTAACCGACGAAGACTTTTTATCGGCCAAAGAAAAACAGCGAATATTAGAGAATATCCGTGAGGCCTGCCGTGACATAAAAGAACAAGAAGCTGGAACTCAGGCACAAGTGACTTTAGAGGAATTCATTAATGAGTTTTCGAATCATTCCAACTAGACGCTTTAAGAAAGATGTGCTTGAGTTGAGCAAAAGTTATCCCCATATTTGGTCGGACCTAAAAGAATTAAATCGAATATTGAACGAAAATGAACGGGCAGGAATTTCGTTAGGAAGTGATATTTATAAAATTCGGCTAAGATGCTCTGATATTCAGAAAGGGAAACGCAGCGGTTATCGAGTCATTAGCTATGTGAAAAATGAAGATCAGGTGGTACGGCTTTTAACAATTTATGCCAAAGCAAAAATCGGAGATGTGCGAAAAGAAGAAATTTTGCAAATTTTGAAAGAAGAAGGCATCATTTAAAATTTAAAAAGGTAGATTAAATGGAATCCACTTTCTTAGGAATCAATACCGTCAATTTTATCACCAGCTTATTATTAGCTACCGCCGTATTTCTGTTCATGTTCACCATGGGCGCTTTGATGAGCTGGTCGGAGCGGAAGCAATCGGCTGTGTTGCAGGATCGGATCGGGGCGAATCGGGCGGCAATCCCGCTGCCTGGTGGCAAAAAGCTGGCGCTGTGGGGATTCATCAACAACCTGGCGGATGCCATCAAAACGTTGGTGAAAGAAGATTTCAAGCCTCGTGCTTATGATTTGCTGATGTACAATCTGGCCATCTTTTTCGCCTTCGTTCCCGCTACGATTACGGCGGCGGTGGTTCCATTTGCGGGCGAGCTAAGGCCAGCCGAGTTTTTTCAAGCCTGGTATCTGAAATGGATCCCCTGGCTACCAGAATATTTCGCTAACCATCTGCCCGATTTCAGCTTTCGGGTGCAGGTGGCGGATTTGAACGTGGGCTTGCTTTACATTTTTGCCATCAGCGGCTTGAACATCTTCGGCGCCATCCTGGCTGGTTGGTCATCGAATAATAAATTTTCCATGATGGGGGGCATGCGGGGCGCCTCGCAGATGATCTCGTATGAAATCAGCATGGGGCTGTCATTATTGGGCTTGATTTTCATTTACCAGCAAGTCGATATCTGGGAACTGGTTCAGGCGCAGCGGCAATTGGCCTGGGGCTGGCTGCCCAAATGGGGCATCTTCTTGCAGCCCATCGCCTTTTTCCTGTTTTTGTTTGCCGCTATTGCCGAGAATAAACGGATTCCATTCGATTTGCCAGAGGCCGAATCCGAAATTATCTCGGGTTATTTCACCGAATACTCTGGCTTCAAAATGTTGCTCTTCATGTTCGCCGAGTTCATTACTATCGCCTTTGTGGCAGTAATTGTTACGACACTATTTTTCGGTGGCTATTCCGTTCCCTATCTCATGGCCGATGGCTTCCACTGGCCCTGGGGCGGATTCACGCCGCTGTCCCATGCGACCGTGGTGATTCTGGAATTGCTCTCGTTCACGTTGAAGGTCTTTTTCTTCTGCTGGCTGTTGCAGCAGATGCGCTGGAGCTTGCCCCGTTTTCGCTATGATCAATTGATGAATTTGGGGTGGAAAATTTTATTGCCGCTGTCCATTTTAAATTTGATTGTGACAATCATAGTTGTGGCATTAGGCGGTTTTTAGCATGTAACGATGAATTACCCCTATTACCCAATTACCCAATCGCCTAATTACCGATACAAGGAGATTTTTAATATGAGTTATCAATTGCCAGACTTGCCCGATATGAAATATTACGATCGCAAGAAACGTACGCTGCTGGATCAGCTTTATGTGAAGGAGATTGGTCGAGGCGTCTGGATCACATCGAAGCATCTATTTCGCAATTTGTTCAAGTGGTTCACATTCCGCAAAGGCGGCGTGGTCGTCTATTACCCCGAGGAACAGCGGCCCGATTTATCGCCGAACAATCGGGGACGGCACGTTCTGGTGCAACGTACCAATGGCTCGCCCCGCTGCGTCGCCTGCCAGATGTGCGCCACCATCTGTCCCGCCTCCTGCATCACCATCGAGGCGGAGGAAAGCGATGATCCGATCATTCAAAAGCGGCCCAGGATTTTCAATATCGATGTCAGCCGCTGTATCTTTTGTGGCTTCTGCGTGGAAGCCTGTCCCGTGGATGCAATCCGCATGTTGCCGACGACGGAGAAGCTGGTCGGTTACAATCGGTTCAAAATGATTTATGATCGAGATACGTTATTGAATTGGCATCCCGTGGTGAGTGATGATGTGGTGCATGGGTATAATCCGTGATTTTGCGACCATTCTGTTTATATATTTAGATCTTTACAGGGGCAAAATAATATGCATAATTTTAAAATCATAGTCGAATTGTACACAAGCGGGAATTCGAAGAACAAATTTTTTAGATGCATATAACAAGACATAACATACCATGTGATGATTTTCATAAAATTTCAAATTAAAAAAAGAAAAAATGAATCCACTTCTCAAACGTATTTCCATTAATCCAAATGTCTGTTTCGGAAAACCCTGTATTCGTGGCACTCGAATTTGGGTGTCGTTAATCTTGGATTTCCTTGCAAATGGTATGACGATCGCCGAGATACTTGAGGAATATCCGCACCTGATAGAGGAGGATATTCGAGCTGCCATTGCTTATGGGGCCGAGATGTCCCGTGAGCGATATGTGGAAATTCCTGCTGAGGTTGCTTCATGAAATTCAAGCTTGATGAGAATTTCGGCACCCGAACCCAAAATATCTTTCGTTCAGCAGGATATGACGTAAAAACGGTTCGTGATCAAGCATTAGAAGGCTGCTCGGATCAACAACTTTATGAAACATGTTGTTCTGAAAAAAGATGCCTGGTTACCCTGGATCTGGATTTTGCAGATATAGTTCGTTTTCCACCAGATAAGTCGAACGGGATTGTTGTGATTCGTGTTCCACGAAATCCGAGTCTGGCATTGTTGGACCAATTAATAAATCAGTTTATCGAAGCGCATAAGAAAATGCCTATTACAAAAGAATTATGGATTGTTGAGGCAGGGCGAATTCGGATTCATGAGATTGAAAATGAGGATGATTTCTAATCAATCAATTGTCTTGAGATTAAAGCAATACAAGGGATCATTTAATGGATTTTAGCATAAGGTTGTTAAGTTGAAATCCCGTGGTGAGTGATGATGTGGTGCATGGGTATAATCCATGATTTTTTATTATATCTTTTTCTAACTCATAATTTAAGTATTGATGAAAGTTCGAGACATTATCAAATTGATAGAAGATGATGGCTGGTATTTGGTAACGACCAAAGGCAGTCATCGTCAATACAAACACCCATACAAATCAGGACGAGTTACTATCGCTGGCCATCCAGGTGATGATTTGGCACCTGGCACATTGAATAGTATTTTAAAACAAGCTCAATTAAAGAATAAATAGAGGCAATAAGAATGTATCGGTTTTTGGTAATTATTGAAAAAGCAAATGACAACTATTCAGCGTATGCACCAGATTTACCAGGCTGTATCGCCACAGGCAAAACGGTTGAAGAAGCTGAGCGCAATATGCATGAAGCCATCGAGATGCATATTCGTGGTTTAATTGAAGACAATTTACCAGTACCGCCTTCATTTGCTAGATCAGAATATATGGCGGTAGCTTTGTAAGAAAGTAATTGCGGACTTAATAATAACATGAAAAATTTTGAAGTTGTTATAGAAATACATCTCGATGGTTATGTCGCCTATCCTCTGGCTTAAAAGGCGTCGTTATCGGCGAAGGCAATGGTTATGATGAAGCGTTGTCAGATGTTAAATCTGCCATTCGTTTTCATATTGAAACCTTCGGTAATGAAGTTGCTGGCACAGCGAATAAATCAAATTTATCATAAACTGCTTTACGGTGGTTTAAACGTATTACAAAGTTCGACTCAAAAAAACAGAAGAAGGTTATTCCGTTTGGTGTCCTGGATTACCAGGCTGCTGGTCTCAGGGGGAAACCGAAGAAGAAGCTCTCGAAAATATCAAAGATGCCATTCAAACCTATCTGGCTACAGTTGAAGAACTGACTAAAGATGAAATGTCACGTTTGGTTGAGGTGCCAGCCTGATCATGCCAAAAGCTGCCAGGCATAAATTATAAACGTGCTGTGAATGCTTTTGAAAAAGCTGGCTTCTGGATCGTTCGAGAGGGCAAGCACACTTCAATGACAGACGGAGAGCGAATCATTATTATTCCTCGTGCGAATGCCATAAATGCTTTTGCCATGGCTGGAATCGTATAAGATGCGGGATTGACAATTAAAGAATTCAATAAGCTTTTATAATTAATATAAGGACAACATTACATGGCACTTGTAAAAAAAGCAGCGATTGATTTAATCGAAAAATTGCCAGATGATTATTCTTATGATGAAATCATGGCCGAATTATTTTTTAAACAACAAGTCGAGCAAGGTTTAGAAGATATTGAAGAAGGTAGATTCTTCACTCACGAGCAGATCAAAGACATGGTTCTGCAATGGCGGAAATCATCTGGTCGGATTTAGCAAAAGAGCACCTAAGAGAGATCGATTCGTATATCTCGAAAGGTTCTCCTTTCTATTCAATTATTTTTATCGACAAGCTGATTGCTTCAGTCGAAAAACTAAAATCATTTCTCAGATGCGGAAGAATTGTTCCTGAATTCGAAAGGGAAGATCTAAGAGAAATCTTTTTTTATAAATACAGAATTGTTTATTGTTATGAGGATGATATAGTTAAAATATTAGCTATCATTCATGGGGCAATGGACATCAAAGAACGACGAAAACGAGAGCCCTGGGATTTGACTTCGAATTAATATTTTTTTAAGTAAAGGAATTCATAATGGATTTCAACATACTCATGTACTATGCTTTCGGAATTGTTGCCATCGCAGGCGGGCTGGTGCTGCTGTTCGCCAAACATCCCATTCGTGGGGCTATGGGGCTATTGGCGACCATGGTGGCGCTGGCGGGCATGTACGCCATCCTCCAGGCGCACAGCATCGCCATCTTTCAACTGATCATCTATGCTGGCGCCATTATGGTCTTGATCATCTATTTCATCATGCTGCTGGATATCAAAAGCGAAGATTATTTGCGCCCGTTTTCCAGGCTGTTCTGGATCGGCGCTCCGTTGCTCGCTCTGCTGGCCATCTTTTTCATTTATAAATTATACACTGCCCTTGGCGGCGAGCCCAATGCCTTCGCCAATTTGAATCCCAGCCTGGTGCCCGAGCAATCGGCTCAGGATTTTGGCGGCATCAAGATCTTTTCGAAAAATTTGATGACCAAATTTCTGTTTGCCTTTGAATATGTCTCGACATTATTGTTCGCTGCCATCGTCGCAGTGATTTCCATTGTTCAACTGGATTGGAAAGGCCGCAAGAATGAGTAATCCGCTGACTGATTTTATATTCGGAGCTGGAGGATTTTTTACCCTCTCGATTGTAATTTTACTGTTTGCCATCGGCAGCATCACGTTTATTTTTCGACGCACCCTGCTGCACATGCTGATGGCCGTGGAACTGATGCTGAACGCCGTCAATTTGAGCCTGATCTATTTTTCCCGAGTCCATCAAAATCATGACGGCCAGATTTTCTCGTTGATGATCTTTGTGGTGGCGGCCTGCGAAGTAGCGCTGGGCATCGCCATCATCGTGCACCTGTTCAAGCGAACAGGCACGATCAGTGTTGACGCATATACTTCAGAAAGGGGCTAATATTTTATGGACAACAGCCTGATTCTTGTGATCGTAATATTGCCGCTTATCGGCGCTGCCTTGAATGGCATCGTGGCAGCGACCAATGCGTATAGAAAAAAACAAATTTGGGGCGAAAAATTCGCTGGCTATCTGGCCTTTTCTACCGTGGCCACTTCATTCGTCCTTTCGCTCTATGCTGTATTCGTGAAAATGGCTGGTGCCGAAGCGATCAGTTGCACACCGTACCAATGGGTCGTCTCGGGTGGATTGAAAATTAGCCTGACCTTTCTGATCGACCATCTCTCCGCCGTCATGCTGCTGGTGGTTACGGGCGTGAGTGCGGTCATCCATTTTTATTCCATCGGCTACATGCATGGCGATGAGTCCAGCGTGCGCTATTTCTCCTATTTGAACCTGTTCGTGTTCGCCATGCTGGTATTGATTCTGGGCAACTCCATGCCCGTGATGTTCGTCGGCTGGGAAGGCGTCGGCCTGTGCAGCTATCTGTTGATCGGCTTCTGGTACAAAGATGAAGAAAAAGCCATTGCGGGCAAGAAAGCGTTCATCGTTAATCGTATCGGTGATTTTGGGTTTTTATTGGGAATGTTTTTGATTTTTGCCAATGTCGGTTCCTTAACCATTGCCGATGTGAATGAATTTTTTCATCATCACAATTCACTCAACTTTTTCTGGACCAATGTAGCGGCCATCTGCCTATTCATCGGCGCCACGGGCAAATCGGCGCAACTGCCGCTCTATGTCTGGCTGCCCGATGCCATGGCAGGTCCCACTCCAGTCTCGGCGCTGATTCACGCTGCCACCATGGTCACGGCGGGCGTGTACATGGTCTGTCGTTTTCATGGATTGTATCTCGCTGCTCCCATTGCCATGAACGTGGTGTTATGGGTGGGCGGACTTACGGCAATTTTTTCGGCAACGATCGCCCTTTATCAGAACGATATCAAAAAAGTGCTGGCCTATTCCACGGTCAGCCAGTTGGGATTCATGTTCATGGCCGCTGGCGCAGGCGCCTTTGTGATCGCCATTTTTCATTTGATGACGCACGCATTTTTTAAAGCCTGTCTCTTTTTAGGTTCGGGCAGCGTCATTCACGCCATGGGGGGTCAGCAGGATATTCGCTTCATGGGCGGCTTGAAAAAACACATGCCTGTGACCTATACGACCTTTTTGCTGGCAACGCTGGCAATCGCAGGCTTTCCGCCGTTTGCAGGCTTTTTTTCCAAAGACGAAATTCTCTGGAATGTCTTTGCCTCGCATCATGGCAATAAACTGGTCTGGATCATCGGAGCCATCGCAGCGCTGTGCACGGCGTTCTACATGTTCCGATTGGTCTATCTCACTTTCTTTGGCAAATTCAGGGGCACGCACGAGCAGGAGCACCATCTCCACGAATCGCCGAAAACCATGACTGTTCCGCTGATGATTTTGGGCGCTCTGTCCCTGGTCGGCGGCTGGATCGGCATTCCCAAATTATTAACTGGCGGCGCCATTCCCAATTTCTTCCATGACTTTTTGGAACCCGCCGTCACCAGATACGGCCATGTCGAAGTCGGCCATTACAGCCATGCCACGGAATTTTCGCTGATGGGGCTCTCGGTTTTGATCGCTATCGTTGGCTGGTACCTGGCACAGGCCATCTTTCGTGACCTCAAACGAGAACTGCCCGATCCCAGCACCTATACTGGCGTGCCAAAACTGCTGTGGAACAAATACTGGGTGGACGAGATCTACGATGCCCTGGTCGTTCGACCGTTGAAATACTTATCGACCAATATCTTTTTGAACATTTCTGACAAAAAAATTATCGACGGCGCTGCCGATGGCTCGGCCTCGGGCTGGCGCAAAGTCTCCAGCTTGTTTGCCAAGCTGCAAACGGGGAATGCACAAGCGTACGGGTTTTATATGATTGTGGGGATTGCGGTGGCGGTAATCCTTGCGACGTATATTTTTTAATTTGAATTTTAGTGTAGTCTTTATGCAGATTTACCCGAAACAAGTTAGCAGAGGTTAAAACTAGATTGAATGATGCTAGTATGAAAATTATATAGGAAGGTTAAATGCCTTGCGTCAGCCAATTTTTTGGAATCGCCATTTATATGCATTTTAACGACCACAAACCGCCTCATTTTCATGCCGAATATGGTGGCAATGAAGCTTTATACGAAATTGAGACGCTGCGCATTTATGCAGGAACACTTCCACGCCGAGCTCATAACCTCGTCATCGAGTGGGCTGATCTGCATCGTTACGAATTAGCGGAAAATTGGCAGAGAGCTCGTAGAGGATTACCCTTGACCGAGATAGAACCACTTGAATAGGGATAAAAAATGGTAAAATTTGATAAATTAATTCGTATCAAATCTGTGGTTGTATTGAAAGATTTTTGGGTTCGATTAGAGTTCACCGATGGCACTCAAAAGGAAATTGACCTGGAACCATTTTTACATGGCCCGATTTTTCAGCAGATAAAGAATAATCCGCTGATGTTTCGATCAGTAAGAGTGGATCCTCGCATGGGTACGATTGTCTGGGACAATGGTGCGGATCTCGATCCCGATGTTCTCTATCATGGTCTAACACCTGCCTGGATGGAACACGAAGAGGAACCTGTGCTAAAAGTAGCTGATCATTAACTGTTAAAAAACTTTACACATATTAATGCCATTGCTCCGAGCGATTGCATCAGTACCAGAGTTGCTGAGAAAGAGTAGACTGATGAAATTGTCCAAAGAGATACGAGACAGACTAAAAAATGAATTAAAAGCCTGTCTCAGTCCAGAAAAGGAAGTCCAGAGGATAATTCTTTTCGGTTCTTTTTTGACTTCTACATATCCGAATGACATCGATGTTGCTGTCTTTCAGGATAGCGATGAACCCTATCTTTCGCTAGCAAAGAAATATCGAAAATTGACACGTATGATCGCTCAAAAAATTCCATTAGACATTATCCCGATCCGATCAAATGCTCCACATACTTCCTTTCTTTCTGAAATCGAGGCTGGAGAATTGATCTATGAAAGATGAAACAAAAATCTGATTGGATTATGCGAAGGAGAATTTTCAATCAGCAAAGATTTTGTCAGCCAGTGGGCTATTTAACCCCCTGTCTGCAAAACGTTCAGCAGTGTGTTTAGAAAGCATTAAAGGCGTTGATAATCGAAAATTCGATCAAGCTGAAAAAGATACACAGCATTGCTCAGCTAAAAAAAATTTTACATGATAAAAAAATCCATATCGAAATTTCTGAAGACGACTGTGATTTTTTGGATTCAATTTATCTGCCCTCGAAATATCCAATAGCCAGCGTGCTGCCATATTATCAACCTGATCAAAAAATTTGTAACTAGGCTATCGCTATTGCTGAGGGTGTTTTAGAATCGGTGCAACGTATTTTACAACAATTGTTGTGATGATCAACTTTCGGAGTCATAAATGGGTTTAATCTCCTGGACACTCTTCATTCCCCTGCTCGGCGCAATTCTGATGATGTTCATTCCGAGCAGCAAAGCGGACGAAAAAAGCGGCGCCTCCAAATTCGGCTGGTTCGCTCTCGTCGTTTCTTCCCTCGCCATGATCGTCTCGTTCTTCATCGTGGCGGGATTCGATAATTCGCTTATCGGCTATCAATTTATCGAAGAAGCCGAGTGGATCCCCCAATTTGGTTTGAACTATCACGTCGGCATCGATGGCATTTCCATCCTGCTGTTTATGCTGACCACCATCATGATGCCGTTCACGGTTTTGAGCTCCTATAAATACATCGAGAAGCGGAAAAAAGAATATTACATCTGGCTGCTGCTGCTGGAGTTCTCCATGCTCGGCGCTTTTGTGGCGCTCAACCTGTTCATCTTTTATATTTTCTGGGAATTGATGCTGATCCCAATGTTCTTTTTGATTGGCATTTGGGGCGGGCCAAGGCGAATCTATGCCACCATCAAATTCGTGCTGTTCACCGTCGTCGGCTCATTGATGATGCTGGCGGGAATCATCTATTTAGCGATTCTTGCCAAACAGAACTTTGGGTCATTTACATTTGAATTCGAACAATTATTACAATTAAATATTCCCGTCCAAACTCAGCTCTGGTTATTTGCCGCCTTTGCACTGGCTTTCGCCATAAAAGTTCCCATGTTTCCGTTCCATACCTGGCTGCCCGATGCCCACGTGGAAGCGCCCACGGCTGGCTCAGTGATCCTGGCGGGCGTCTTGCTAAAAATGGGCGGCTACGGCTTTGTGAGATTGGGAATTCCGTTATTCGGCGAGGCGGCCATTAAAGCCGCACCACTAATGCAAACCCTGGCGGTAATCGGTATTGTCTATGGCGCTTGCCTGGCCTTAGCTCAGTCCGATTTGAAGAAATTAGTCGCCTATTCCTCGATTAGCCATCTGGGCTATGTCATGTTGGGTCTGTTCGCCCTCACGCCAGAAGCGATCGAGGGCTCGATCCTGCAAATGGTCAACCATGGCGTGTCCACTGGCGCACTCTTTATTCTGGTGGGAATTATTTATGAACGTCGTCACACCCGTGAAATTGCCGAATTCGGTGGTCTGGCCTATCGACTGCCGTTGTTCGCCGTGGCTTTTATGATCATCACGCTTTCTTCTGTGGCGTTGCCAGGCACGAACGGATTTGTTGGTGAATTTTTGATTCTCCTCGGCAGTTTCAAGAGTGCCTGGGCGCATTTTGTGGCCAACCAGGGGGCATTTCGATTGGTGCTGATGGTGTTTGCCACCTCAGGCGTGATCCTTGGCGCATACTACATGCTCTGGATGGTGCAGCGGGTTTTCTTTGGGCCTTTGAAAAACGAGAAGAACAAAAATCTAAAAGACCTTAGCCTTAGAGAAATGATCGTGCTGTTGCCGTTCATTATTTTCGTGTTCTGGATCGGCGTTTATCCTAAGACCTATTTGAACAAAATGCACGCTTCGGTGGCGCATTATGTGGAGCAATATCAGCCAGAGGTTCTGAAAAAAGAACTGGTAAAAGCGCCACAGCATGAAATAGAAGAGATAAAAACTGAAGAACCAGCTCACATTCAAGAAATACATTAAATCGATATCATTTCTGAAGCATAAAAAGCTATTTTTTTCCAACGGATTGAAACAACCCAACGGATTTTATCCTAGGGTTTTCATCCGTTGGGTTGTTTCTATCAGTTGGAGATTATAAGATTCAATCAAATATCAAATCTGGAATCGCTTATGAATGAGACCTCATTTCAATTTACTTTTCTAATTGGCGAGATCAGCCTGGTCATCCTGATTGTCATCTTAACCCTGGTCGATGCCCTGCAGCGCCCCATCTTTGCCCTGTTCAAAGAGCACCAGCCCACCATCGAGCTGGAGAATCGAAATAGGCAATCGAGCTGGCTGGCGGGCCTGGGTCTGATCCTGGTTGCTATATTGTACTTTATTTATGGCCGAGCCACGTCAGGTGAACAGGTGATTTTATTGAGCCAATCTTTAAAGGCAGGCGGGGGCATTTATATCGGCAAGTTAGCATTGATCGGCGCAGGTCTATTGGCCATTCTTATGTCGGCCCGATACACCTTGAGCCAGGCCATCCCTGCCATCGATTATTATTTATTGCTGTGCTTCTCGCTGTTGGGCGCATTGACGCTGATCGCTGCCGAAAATTTTCTGATGATCTTCCTCTGCCTGGAAATGATGTCCATTCCCATCTACGCCCTGGTTGGATTGAAAAAATTTAATCCCCGTGCGGGCGAATCGGCCATGAAATATCTGCTGCTGGGCGGATTCTCATCGGCGTTTCTGCTACTGGGCATTTCTTTCCTCTATGGCACCACGGGCAGCCTGGTCGTCTCCGATGTGCTCAATAATCTCTCATTCACCACAGCTAATACCGATTCCTTGCTTTCAGGTCTGGGCTTGATTTTCCTGTTCATCGGACTGGCGTTCAAGGTCTCCATGGTGCCGTTCCACGCCTGGACTCCTGATGTTTATGAAGGCGCTGCCACGCCAATCACGGCTTTCATGAGCGTGGCCATAAAATTGGCTGCATTTGCTATTATTTTAAAAATCTTTGCTGGCTCGGCTACTTTCGGAAATTTTGATTCTGTCTTTCAAGTCATATTTGGATTCTTTTCTCTCATTACGGTGATTTATGGCAATTCCGTTGCTATCGTTCAGAAAAACGTCAAACGCATGCTGGCGTACTCTTCCATTGCTCATGCTGGCTACATGGGATTGGCATTGGCGCCCATGAGCCATAAAATCGAGGCAGTGCAAGCCGTGTTGTTCTATGGCATCGGCTATATCGCTATGAACATGCTGGCCTTTGGCGTGCTGGTTTATCTCACGCACAAGAACCAATACTGCGAGACGCTGGAAGATTTGAAGGGCGTGGCCCGAAAATATCCTGGCGCTGCTGCCATGATGGTGGTGGCGATGTTCTCGCTGGCGGGCCTGCCCCCTGCAGTCGGCTTCGTGGGAAAAGTGCAGATCTTCTTGCAGTTGTTGGAGGGACAGATGTACGTCACGGCGGTCATCGCCTTGATTTTCAGCCTGGTGGCGCTGTATTTCTACATCAATGTTTTGGTGGTCATGTACATGCGGGAGCCCGAAAAGGAAATTGAACCCGTCGGCCAGCAGGGCTTGATCCCGATGTGGATTTCATTGGGATTGGCCGCCATCTTTGTGATCATCCTGGGCGTGCTGCCATCGCCCTTATTGAATTGGTCGCTGCAGTGGGCGGAAGCACTGTTTTAGAACCGAATTAATGATGTCATTCTCAAAACCGCCATTTACGCCAATTATCCCAATTGCGCTGATTTGAATTTTAATAAAATTCATTAGTCTAAATTGGCGAAATTAGTGATCAATGCCTTTTTAAATAGGATTTCTTCATAAAAAATCCTGGTCATTGCGAGCATAACGAGGCAATCTCTTTAAACAGCATCAAAAAACAAAATCCCCAATCTGGGGATTTTTTATTTCAAGTTATCTTGTCCTCTTTCGAAGCTGCCAATATTAAAAATCGAATATCCATAAAAGAAAATCTGCGTTCAGAAATGAAAAGTCTCAGAAAATGCTTCTGAGTGCAAATCATTCATTTTTTCATTTCTGTGGGATTCCATTTCTGTGGGAGGAATTTTTTATCCCACAGAATTGGAATGCCACAGAATTGAAGTTAAAAATAATTGGTCTCAGAAATGAAAAGTCTCAGAAAATGCTTCTGAGTGCTTTCAGTTCTGAGTGCGAATCACTCATTTTTTCATTTCTGTGGGATTTCATTTCTGTGGGAGGAATTTTTTATCCCACAGAATTGGAATATCACAGAATTAAAGTTAAAAATAATTGACCTCAGAAATGAAAGGTCTCAGAAAATGCCTCTGAGTGCAAATCATTCATTTTTTCATTTCTGTGGGATTTCATTTCTGTGGGAGGAATTTTTTATCCCACAGAATTGGAATATCACAGAATTAAAGTTAAAAATAATTGACCTCAGAAATGAAAGGTCTCAGAAAATGCCTCTGAGTGCAAATCATTCATTTTTTCATTTCTGTGGGATTCCATTTCTGTGGGAGGAATTTTTTATCCCACAGAATTGGAATATCACAGAATTAAA
>CAZYNP010000017.1:86916-94843 GCA_964647995.1 uncultured Cytophagia bacterium | reverse complement strand
CGTTGGAAAATCAATAGAGCAATTTAATTCTGCTGATATCAAAATTTATTTCAGACCCTTTTTCCATCACATCCCGTTCGCTATTTTTGCCCAACGGATTGATGAAGCCAACGGATAAAAAACCCCCAAAAAAACATCCGTTGGGTTGTTTCTATCCGTTGGAAAATCAATAGAGCAATTTAATTCTGCTGATATCAAAATTTATTTCAGATCCTTTTTCCATCACTTCCCGTTCGCTATTTTTGCCCAATGGATTGATGAAGCCAACGGATAAAAAACCCAAAAAAAACATCCGTTGGGTTGTTTCAATCCGTTGGAAAAAATTATCAAGCACCAATTTCATCCCAAAGAAATCTTATCCTTCACCTGTTCTTGCCACGTCACGATCTTATGCTTCAACCGATTTTTCGCCTCCTCATATCCCTCCAGATAATACAGATTGGTCGTCTCCAGCGGATCTTTATTCAGATCAAACAACTGGCATTTGTCCTGATCGCTCCAGCACAGCTTCCAGCCATCGGGCGTAATCACCGTTCGAATGGAAGCATCTTCGGCTCGCTTGACCTCCTCCGCCGTAACTCCAGGTAGTGCTGGATAGGTCTCATCGCCTCGCAATTTTGGGTTCCATTCGATAAAAACATCTTCAGCAACAGTCTTGCTCTCTTTCAACGACGGTAGCAGGCTTTTTCCCTGGAGATAAGTTTCAGTTTTCTTGCCCATCAATTCCAGCAGCGTGGGCACGAGATCGATATGACTGACTGGATTGCTGACGATGTGTTGCCGTTTGTTAAGTTGGGGAATTCGCATTAGCCAGGGCACGCTCACGGATTCCTGGTACATCACGGTTTTGTTGAGCAGTCGATGGGCGCCCATCATGTCGCCGTGATCGCTGGTGAAAACAACGATGGTGTTATCGGCCAGCCCCAGCTTTTCCAACTGCGCCAGAATTGCCCCCACACTCAAATCGACCTGGGTGACCAATCCCCAGTAATTGGCTGCCAGCCGCCGCCACTGTTCCTCGCTTCTCAATTCCTTACCTTTGTAACCATTCTGATAGAGCTTGTTTCGGATCAAACGATAGCGCAGCGGCTCATCCTCTTCCAATGGATCATTGAAATTGAGCGGGAGATCGATGGTAGCAGGATCGTGCTCGTCATTCAATGGCCCAAAAAACGGGGGATGAGGCTCTAAGAAATTGACATACAACAGAAATGGCTCACGGCGATGTCGCTGCAAAAAATCACACGCCTTTTGCTCCAGAAATTTGGGCTTGCAATGCTCCAGCGGCAATCGGGAAGCAAATTCTCGTGTAAAATCGCCCCGATCCCGATCGGGCTGATAGCCCAGGGACAATAGATATTCGGCGTAGCTGCTTTTGGCATTGCGATCACGTCCCTCGCTAAAATATTCCCAATAGATATCCTCGATGCTTATCCACTCCTCAAATCCGTGCTGGGCAAACACCTCATCGCCCAGGTGCCATTTGCCGAAATATCCCGTGCGGTAATCGGGGTCGTTCAGGATTTCTGGAAAGCAGGGAATGTTTGCTGGCAGGGGAATATTATTTTCAGTGCAACCGTTGGTATGCGGCCAGAGCCCCGTCATCACCGTGGAGCGGGACGGCGTGCACACTGGCTGGGTGATATAGGCGTGCTCAAATACCACGCTTTCACTGGCAAGCTTATTCAGATTCGGCGCATGAATTTTAGAATTGCCATAGACCGCCATGGTATCGGCCCGCTGCTCATCCGTCCAAAGGAACAAAAGATTGGGCTTGCGAGCCGATCTGCTGCAGCCGATGAGATTAAAGCCCAGTGCGGCGAGGGCCGAGGTTTTGATGAAATGGCGACGAGAGCATTTTAACGTGTCCGTCGGTTGCTTAAAAATGCCATTCGGTTTCATTCTATGTGATCCCTCTCAATTTAATGATAGCGTTCAATTCAGAGGCATGGCTAAAGGCTTTTTATTAATTCTTCAAACAGCAAAATCTTTTTCGCATCAGCGGAATGGATCAAAAACGGTTCAATATCCTTGCAGAGCAGATTTAAATTAAGTTCCCCAATTTTCGCTAAAAGTCTGGCTTTCAACTCATCCATAGTGGCGATGTTGGCTTTGACCTTTAAATAGGCTAAATCAGGCGCTGTTTTGCCAAACAAAAAAATGGCATCGTATAAATCTCTCCCCAACGTGCGTTTTCGGCTCAAAATGGCGAACAATTTTTGTGATAACAACATTGCCACTGGAACGACGGTGATATTGGTAAAAACATCAAACTTGTTTAAAATGACCCTGGAGGGTGAATAATCGATCGCTTGTGGTTCAGTATCCACGGTGATCAATAATTTTTCTTCACGATGCCTGGATATGCCACTGCGTTGCAGAATATCTAAAAAAGCAATATAACAGTGAAACGCACCTTTAAACAGGGTGCGGATTTCCACCAAATGACCTTCAAGCTGGAGCTTCTCGTGAATGATTCTGGATAACTCCTGAAAGTCATCTTTTGATAGGTGAAAATTATCAAAATCGAGTTCTTCAGAAAACCGATTGCTACCATGAACGATCCGAATCGAAGTCCCACCCATGAAAGCCAATTGGCGGGCATAAGCGGAATTAAAAATTATCTCCAAAATTTTGTATTGCAAATATTCTCGAAGGATATTTCGCTTAAAAACCCGATACGATTCAGGATAAAATGATTCAATCTGACCGATGTCAAGCATTTTTCATGAACTCCATCAAACGATGTACCCTTTGAGATAATTTCGACTGCCTGAACTTTTCCAGATAATTTTCTAATTGGCTCTCATTGATTATTTGCCAGAAGATTTCTACATTCAACCGCAAGCTCAAAAAATCATCCTCGGTCTGGATATGAGGGTTGATATAAAAATAATCGAGAACAGCCTTTTCTGGACTGGCGATCTTGAAAAATTTTCCATCGTTATAAGCAACCAAATTATAGCCAAAGAATAAAGCGGGCTTGATTGTTCGGTAAATGAATTCGCCAATCGGCGTTGAGAATCGGCTCGTTTTTCGTGTCCCCGCAGAAGTAATGGCATAGACGCTTTCTGGGATAAACGAATAGTGAGAAAGCGCCATTTCGAACGAGACATACGAGGGCGCATAAATTCGATTGGCGATTTCGGCCAGGACCTTTTCATTGATTTTTAAATCGGAAAAAATATAAAACCCTTTTATTATTTTTTTGATATAGCCCTTATCCTGCCACTCGCTCAACCTGCGTCGCTGAAAATTCGCATCAATTTTTTTTATCTCTTGTAATGAAAATACTGTGAACGGTTTGAGCGCCTCTTTAAAGTCCATGAATTTCATTCTATTTCTCTAAAATGTTAAAAATAGCATTTTTGAGAAATAAAATACACAATTTCTTTGACGAAAGCAAGTATTTTTTGATTTTTCATCGAGGGGTATTTGGCATAATAATCTCAAATTCATTTAAAATTCCTCTGGCTCTCAATGGCATTTTCTAGCACTGCGCTGCTTTGCTCAATTTCCGTCCGAACCGAGATGAGAAAATTATCCGACAAAATAATCTTCTCGCTACCGCTGCCATGCACCCTTACCAATGTCCCAATAGGGTTCAGCGGCTTGCAGCCATGAATCCAGGCATCTTTGACATTTTTCAACCAGAAAAATGGAGCAGCGGTGGCTGTAGATTGAGCCTGGATCCCTGCCAATTCCAGATTGCTAACATCGTCACACCAGATCACCGAGCGCTGGTCTGGTTCTTGGAACGATAAAAAGATGTCGCTGAGCTGGATATTTTTCGCATGACGAATGAAAAAACCATACGACGGCAGTTTACCAAACATCCTGGCCTTGGGATATTCATCGGCCAATTCAGGAATCTCTCGCTCAGAATCGGTTTTTTGGCCGCCGCCTCGATAGCCGATACGGATATTGCTGAGCGTCACGTTTTCGATGGGATGCTCTGGGATGCCGCAGATGAAATCGTTGCTCTCGGTGACACCCGTGGCCTGAATGTTATGAATTATGACGTTTTTAATCGTTCCAGGAGACTTTCGTCGTTCTTCTTCGGTCAAATGATACGGTCGCATCCGATTCCCCAGCCGCATGACGATCACGGCATAAGAATCCCGCATCGAAATATTGGAAATGGTAATATTATTGACCTCGCCGCCATCGACGCTGAGCAGACTAATCCCTCTTGTGCCGTAAAAAACGCAGTTGGAAATGCTGATATTTTCAAACCCACCTGCCGATTCCGTGCCCGTTTTGATGGCAGATTTCAATCCCGAGACAATACAATCGCTGATGACCACGTCCCGACAGGGTCGGCGGCTGAACGTTTTCAGCACAATCGAATCGTCTTCCGAGCTGATATGGCATTGGGTGATTAGAACTCGCTG
Organism: uncultured Cytophagia bacterium; assembly: GCA_964647995.1. Lineage (GTDB taxonomy): Bacteria > Zhuqueibacterota > Zhuqueibacteria > Thermofontimicrobiales > Thermofontimicrobiaceae > Thermofontimicrobium_A. The sequence goes on along the minus strand of CAZYNP010000017.1, from coordinate 90,449 downwards.
GCAGCCATCGATGTCCAATCCGTCGTTATTCTTGTTCGAGTAGCTATGGACCGTGATCCCCCGAATCGTCAGATCGTCGCATTCGACATAATGTTGCACCCAGGCTGCCGAATTGATCAGCGTGATATCCTCGATTTTTACGTTCTGGCAGCGGAGGAAGCGAATGATGGCGGGTCGAGCCAAACCTTTTTCTATCGGATAAAACTCAGGGAATCCCTGTCCATCAATGATGCCGTTGCCCTGGATAGCGATGTTTTTCGCATCATGGGCGAAGAACAGACAGGTGCCAAACCGTCTGCCGCTGCTGTCGGTAAACGAGCCATATTGCGGATCGAATTGGTTCAATTCGGTGCTGCCCAAAATCGTCGTCCCTCGATCCAGGTGAATCGTCACATTGTCCTTCAACACAACGGTTTTGATGAGATATTTTCCTGGCGGGAAATAGACTGTGCCCCCGCCGTGGGCTGAAGCCGAATCGATGGCGGATTGCACCGCCTGGGTATCGTAATCAGAGCCGTTGCCGTTAGCTCCCAAATATCTTACGTTGTAAAAATTCAGCATCGGATGATTGGCTAATGCGGCATCAAGAAAAATTAAAGTCGCAAGAGTGATCGATAAAATGAGCGATTGAAATTTGTGTTTATTCATTGGTGATTGAAATTTTATTATATACTTGTTAAGGATCGAAATATAACACACCTTAGTCATTGCGGGGTTCAGTGCGCCGAATTGCTTTGGGCGTAACCTTAAGTATTGGTAATGCCACAAAAACCCGAAGACACAAAGAAATCAGATTGCATTTCCGAAAAATATCCCTAAAAAGCACTCCGTTGTCATCAAATTCTTTTGCCGCCATAGCTTCGTTTTATATGATAATTGGCCGCATATGCTTCGTGTCGTTGTGCCTTTGTGGCCAGTATCATCTCAGGTTGACGCCTATGGCCTGGCGGACAGAGACGAAGCAATCCTGTTGTTTTAAGCTGATTGCTTCGCTTCGCTCGCAATGACATTTTTTAAACCATGTGACAAATCGAGCCTGAGTGAGTATAAAATTTTTTTTATCTAAAACCACCCCGCAAAACAAATCAGAGTACACAGAAGTGATTTTCTCTCTGATTTAAATTTCGTGTTTTCGGCGTGTGGGCAATGCTTTTTCATTTTCCTCTGGAATGCCATTAAAATCCTTACGGATTAACTCCAATCGGATCCCAAATCGTCGCTGCAATGTGCTGCTCAACGTTCTGCTCGCTGGTGAAATAATAGATCGTCACCACTTTGCCATCGGATCGGACTACCGATCGGGTGTAGCCGATGTCATTGGTCAGGGGATCGTCCCGCAAAATGATTTCCTTGCCCCAGCTTTTGCCGTTATCATTGCTAATTCGGGCACGAATGCTGAAGGGAATGCCACGATAGCCGTAGGTGACGCACAGGCGCCCGTCTGGCAATTTGACCATGCTGGGTGGATTGCCGTTGCGCTTGCCGCCATCGGTATCCGCAACTTTGCTCAAGAATTGCCACGAGGCGCCGTTGTCCAGCGACTGATAGACATCGATCCAGTTCCGTTGCAACGCATATCCCTCTGCTGGGGTCGGGTCGTAGCGGCGGCGTAGGGCAGATACAAGCTGGTTTTTTGCCAGCCGAACCGTGGAAGGCATCACCGAGCGGATCGTGTCTGTTTCTGCCATCCATGACACGAATCGGATAGTCTGGCCGCCGTCCGACGTGCTGGCGCAAAACGCCCGATCCTGAAGGCTGGCTTTGACATTTTCCACTTTGGAAGAGAGAAAGAACAGACAGCTTTCAGCGCCCGTGACCAGATAATCGGTTCGGGAGGTCAATTGTTTCAAGCCGAAATCGGGAAACAAAAAGGGACCTTGCCAGTTTTTTCCTCGATCATAAGAGATGAAAAACTCATTGGCCCAGCAGCGCATGGCAAAATCGGGGTGTCCGAAGTTGATTTTTTCTTTCACTGCCATCGGTGTGCCGCCATCGCCAGCAAAATTGTCAGGGTCTTCCAATGACCAGGTCTCGCCGCCATCGAGGCTGCGGGCCAGCAGGTAATAGGATGGTTTCGACTTGTCCCGAGAGTGATGCAATCGATCCATCTTATAGTGCGCCTTGACCAGTCCAACCAGAATTTCATCGCCCCACTGCCAGACGCCGTTGTTGGCGGGCCAGCCAAAAAAGATGCCTGGTTCATAGCAAACGATCACATGCCTGGCGGGGACAGTGGCAAATTGGCTGCGGTCGATGGTTTTTGGATCAGGCTCGATCAGCCAATTCCAATGGCTGGCTTGTTCTCTGGTATGAATCAGGTATTCGGGAGCAATTGGCGACTTCGGCGCCCCGTCCCAGCTCCATTGCACGCTGAAATACCCCTCGCCATCAGTTTCGTGCCGATAGGTCAGCGTAATGGGATAGCGATTTCCTTTTTGCATGCTGAGTTTCGACATCGCTTCGCCCGCATCGCCTTTCGCCTCGATTTCCGCTGCATCGCCTACTTGTAGAAGCGCATGCTGGTTGCTCGCCAAATGAAATGTGACTTCACCGTTCACTGGTGCCACCACCAATCCCTCCCATTTTCCAGACCACTGCTGGCTAAAGCCATTGGCCTCGCCCCAGTTCCTATCCAGGCTTTCCAGCAGCGCAAAATCCTTGATGCCCGTCAAATCGGGATTGCCAAAATAGGCACCAACCAGACCCTGATGAGATTTATCAGGTTGGTTTTGACAGGCAATATTCAGAATTGATAGCGTTGCGATCATTTGAAAAAGAATAAACATTGTTTTAATCTGGTGCCTCATTATGACCTCCGCTTCTTGTTTGCAATTGAATCAATATCCTTTAAGGACACTGAAAAAGAACTCACAGAAATGATTCTTTGAATGCTTTATTCCTTTTCTTTTTTCCTATCCATTTCTTGCCCAACGAATTGGTGAAGCCAACGCATAAATACCAAAGATCGCATCCATTGGGTTGTTGCAATCCATTGGAAAATCTTTGCCGACATCAAAATTTATTTCAGAACCTTTTTTCCGTGCCTGTTCCTTTTCCGTGTCCCCTAAAATCTTAGCTCACGGAATTGGAACTGACACAGAAATAATTTATTTAAATTCTTTTTCCGTGTCCGTTCCTTTTCCGTGGCCTGAATAAATTTAGCCCACGGAATTGGAACTGACACAGAAATGATCTTCTAAATTCCTTTTCCGTGTCTGTTTCTTTTCTGTGTCCTGAATAAATTTAGCCCACGGAATTGGAACTGACACAGAAATGATTTTTCTAAATTCCTTTTCCGTGTCTGTTCTTTTTCCGTGTCCTGAATAAAGTTAGCTCACAGAATTGGAACTGACACAGAAATGATCTTCTAAATTCCTTTTCCGTGTCTGTCCCTTTTCTGTGTCCTGAATAAATTTAGCTCACGGAATTGGAACTGATACAGAAATAATTTTTTCAATTCCTTTTCCGTGTCTGTCCCTTTTCCGTGTCCTGAATAAAGTTAGCTCACAGAATTGGAACTGACACAGAAATGA
>CAZYNP010000017.1:83247-86816 GCA_964647995.1 uncultured Cytophagia bacterium | reverse complement strand
TCACGGAATTGGAACTGATACAGAAATAATTTTTTCAATTCCTTTTCCGTGTCTGCCCCTTTTCCGTGTCCCTTAAAAATTTAGCTCACCAAATTGGAACTGACATAGAAATAAATTTTTAAATTTCTTTTCAGTGTCCCTTTTTGAAATTAGCTTTTCCTTAACGTTGATAAATCCCAAACAATTGTAGATTAGTCTCGCTCCAAAAAGCTATTAAGCCGTGATGTAAATTAAGTCGGCGCAAATAAGATCGCATGCGAAAGATATCATACACCCTAGGCTTTTCTGAACCCGCAAGAATAGCAACAAGCAAAGCTTTATTCACCAACCAATAATCAATAGTTTTTGGATTGAATTTAATATTTTCAATTTCAAGATTTATCCGAACGTTGTTGTCATAAGCAATTTTTCTATGATTTAACTCAATTTTAAAACAAGCTTTATAGATTTCGCTATGGTAACCAGGACCTAATTCGTTATCAATATTGTTGACAGATGAGACTACTTCATCTAAGATATTTTTTGCTTCAAGCGTACTAAAAAAGTTCTTATCCCAGCTTTCAGTATTTTGTTCGTGTTTCGCATCAAATATAACACGTTTTGTAAAAGCTTTATGCAAACCGAAATTGATCAGCAATCCTAATCGCAACTTAAGGAGTTTCAGGTAAGTTATAATTTGGGCAAGGTTATCATTAAGGAATCCAGTCTGAATACATTTTAATTCAACTACAATTTTATCTTCCACAATCTCATCAATTTCAAAATCGCCTATTTGATTATTCAGATAGTCAAGATGAGCAGTTGGTTTATATTTGGCTTGTAGACCTTGCCTAGTTAAATAGTGATGAAATATTTTATGATAATTTATTTCATCAAATCCAGCACCAACAATTTTGAAAGCTTCAAAGGCACAGCCGATGATTTTGTAGCTGAGCTCTTCATAAATTAGTGGTGTATTTTCTTCCATATTTCCTCCCCAATAATAAGGATGTTAACGGAAGTATGTTTAAAACTTCTTTTTCTGAGCCTCATGAATTTTAGCCCACGGAATTGGAACTGACACAGAAATAATTTTTTAAATTCCTTTTCCGTGGCAGTTCTTTTTCAGTGTCCTGAATAAGTTTAGCTCACAGAATTGGAACTGACACAGAAATAATTTTTTAAATTCCTTTTCCGTGGCTGTTCTTTTTCAGTGTCCTGAATAAATTTAGCTCACAGAATTGGAACTGACACAGAAATGATTTTTTTCAATTCCTTTTCCGTGTCTGTTCCTTTTCCGTGTCCTTTAAAATTTCAGTACACGGAATTGGAACTGACACAGAAATATTTTTTTCAATTCCTTTTCCTTGTCTGTTCCATTTCCGTGTCCTGAATAAATTTAGCTCACAGAATTGGAACTGACACAGAAATGATTTTTCTAAATTCCTTTTCCGTGTCTGTTCCATTTCCGTGTCCACATTTTACAAAAGTAGGATTTAGAACTATCGCTTTATTTCGTTCTCAGATCATCAATCCAATAGCGACACAGCGGCGCTTTTTCTTCCGACCCAGGCAAATCCTCGCTATCCAGCCCCGTCGCCCGAGGGGCACCTTCGTCGACGATTTCGGGCGGAACATAACCCCGATAGGGTCCAGTTCGGAACACTATCCGCTCCAGCGATTCAGTTTTTTCGGCAAACGGGATGTCAGCGATCGCCAAATTGCCGTTTAAAAAGACCTCATATTTTTGCGCATGACAATCGAACTTGAGGCGCACATCGTACCAGCGATTCAGCTCAATCGGAACGGGCGTCGGATCCACGGTGCGATGATCCGCCGCCAGCCATTCGTTATCGATGCGCAGGCACATCGGTCTTGTGCCGTGCTGATCCTGCACCTCAATCTCCAGCGCATAGCCCTGGGGCACCTCTTTGGCGTTGAATCGAAAAGCGATTTCGACGACCTTGCTTTCAGGAAAAATCCGCTCGGCCAGGGCATAATCGTATGGCTCTTCGTCCATTAGTTCAAGGCATTTTGTATTTGAAACAGGATCGTGGACAACGCTGATCGGCGCCCAGGTGGGTATGTATAGATTCCACTCCTTCAAATCCAGTTCGGAATTGGCCTGTTCAAAATCATCGAAAATATGATGATCCACCTTGCCTGTTATCGGCACCGTCACCCTGGCGATCCACATATCCTCTTTGTTCACGCTGTAAACGATCCACATCTCATCGCCTGGGGGATTGCCATTGCCAGGAATGATACCACGAAAATATTGCGGGCCAATATTCTTATGGATGCCCCGATAGCGCCGCAGCGGGACTTCGCCTCGCAGGCACAGCATATTATCGAAAATATGTCCGTCATCGCTGGTGATCACAATCATCGGAAAACGATTTCTTCGGGTGGCAGATTGATTGTGGACGATGGCGTAGCGACCATCATCGGTTTTTTGTCCCCAGGTCTTGGCGCCGCAGGTCCACAGCGTTTTGTTCTGAGCGATCTTTGTCCAGGTCCTGCCACGATCGGGACTCAGCGCCGAATACTGGTTTTTCCACAATCCGACGATCACGCCGTCGGGCCGCTCGTAGAAACAAAACGCCTTACCAGCGCCCTTTGAGGTGACCACATTGGCAGCAAAATAATCCGCACCCGCCACTTCACCAGGGTCGATGACATAAAAGCCATCCTTGCCCCGATCTTCCTCCCACCACTGCAGCGTGATCAATTTATCCTTCAATAATGCCTCGCACGCCTGGACAAATCCTTTATCCTTGCTGGTCTTGTAAAATGGAAAATTGGTGTTGCTCTCATTCCAGCCCGCATGGCGATTGTAGCGAATGAAATAAATCGGGCCGAAGGTGCCGTCCTCATAAATCTCCCGAATCACCCTGCCCAGACCATTGCCCGCATTGGGCGAATGGCGGGGCGTGGCACAATAGCCGTAAAAGCCCGATGTCAACAATCGGCCATTGGGTGCCACATAGAATCCCATCCGCTGATGCATCACGGCTTTGGTGCCAGCGGGGATAATATAATTCTCGCCTCTTATTTCTGGCAAATCATATTCAGGAAAAATGACGACAGGATTTGACCAATGACGTCCGTCTTCGGAAGTCATGAGAAGCGTCCTGCCTGGCGGATCATGTTCGGCGATCAAATTGCTCAAATACTGATAATAAAATTTGCCCTTCCAGTAGGCCAGATACGGCTGATGGTTGTACGTCCAGCCAACCTCGCCGCCCTCGGGTGGATGTGCCCGATTGGCACGAAGCACCTGATAGTGGTGCACGCCAACGGCATGAGGCAATCTGCCATCGAAAAATCGTTTATCTGGCTGCCGATCCCCGATGTATTTGACGGGTTCATTGGCAGAATCTTTGATGGACGAAGGATTTTGTGCTGAACCCATAAACGAAAATCCCAAAATCATCAACATTAAATTGAAAACAAGAAACCCAAGTCCGAATTGAAATAGTTTTTGTTTTTTCATACCTGTCATTATTTTCACTCCAATTTTTACACTGATTAAAATTTAATTGATTATTAGCTCACGGAAAAGGAACTGACACGGAAATGATTCTTCA
>CAZYNP010000017.1:61054-83147 GCA_964647995.1 uncultured Cytophagia bacterium | reverse complement strand
AATTTAATTGATTATTAGCTCACGGAAAAGGAACTGACACGGAAATGATTCTTCATAAGCTTTTTTCCGTGACCTTTCTATTTCCGTGTCCCTTACTCAAAAATTGGTCACGGAAAAGGAATTGACACGGAAATGATTCTTCAAAAGTGTTTTTCCGTGACTGTTCCATTTCCGTGTCCCTTGCTATAAAAATGGTCACAGAAAAGGAACTGACACAGAAATGATTCTTCAAAGGCGCTCCCCCAAAATGGCCTCAACCACCAGGATGGTTCACCATCCTTCCACATCTTAGCCCCATCCCTCGGGATGCGCTATCGAATCGCCTTCACCGCATATTTCGGTCTGGGATGTTTAGCATCGAAAACCAGCAGTTTCTCCATCGGTTCAATCACAACGGTGCTTTCGTCAATCGATCCAGCTTCATTCACTACCCTTGCTAATTCAAGCCCAAAATGTTTGGCAAAAAATTTATACATTCCAATCCGTTTGGAATAGCCATAATCATGTCCCTCATCTGGCAAATGCAAATTCTCCACTTTATCCTCGGCCCCAAACAGGCGATAGACATTTCGAATATAAGGGAACTCCACTTCGGGCGTATTTTTCGTCCAATCCTTGCCGTCGGAGATAATCAATTGGGGACGGGGCGCTGACAGCGCTGCAATCTCGGCATTATTGGTGAGATGATTTTCGCTCTGGTGGATCGGCATGCCGCTTTCGCAATTGCAGCCGCCAAAGAAATGGGCCGAGACCATCACCACAGGGACTGAGGCAGCGATCCGATCATCGACCGCCGTCAACAAAAACGTCTGCGTGCTTCCGCCCGAAGCGCCAGTCACGCCGATGCGGCTGGGATCGACCTCCTTCAGCGATATTAAAAAATCGACAGCTCGAATGCTATTCCAGGTCTGCAGCTTGACTGCCTTGTTAAAATTCTGGTGCGATTCAGGAAAGCTATAGTCCTCGAACTGCGTGGATTCGCCCCAGCCGATCATATCGTAGGCGAATACCACGGCGCCCATTCGAGCCAATGTGGCGCAGCGGTACTGCATGTCAGGACGAAACCTGCCACCGCCATTCGGTTCTGTGAAATGGCCATGCGGACAGAGGATCCCTGCATACGGCTTTTTACCCTTCGTGGGGCGATACAAATTTCCCGTCACGAAAAATCCTGGCAGGCTTTCAAAAGCAACATTGGCGACCGTGTAGCCTTTATAATTTCGTTTGCTGCGAATGATGGGATTCAGCGGGCATTTTTCTGGCAAGGGCAAAAGCTCGGCGCCTCGAAGAATTCCTTCTCGAATCCGAGCGGCTCGGGCCTGCCATTCCTCCAGATTGGAATAGCTCTGGGCGAATGCCGCCAATTCCTCTCTGGCTTGTTCTTCGGTCAGAAAATTGCCCTGGCGAAGCTGGGATTGAATAGCTTGTTCTTCCTGAGCAAAGGAAGTTGCGACCATAAAGATGAAAATGATTGAGAGTTTTATGAATTCCATTGAATCAACTCCGTAATCCATACCCAGAATCAGTTTTCCGATTTTAACCCTTGCGAAAAGTCAGAACCTTCGGAAGGGTTGGTCGATTTGAATTCGAAAACGAATTCATTTGATGTAAATTTTAAAGCTTACCCGTTAACAATGCTGCGGACCTGGCATCCAGATAAAGCTTTGTTCTGGGATGCTGCCGAAGTATCGATGCTGGAACATCAGGCGTCACTTCTCCTTCAACGACGTTTTTGACTGCCTCCGCTTTGCGTGAATCAGGAACGGTGCAGATGATAAACCGTGATTTCATGATCTGACGAATCGACATGCTGATCGCCCGATCGGGCACTTCGTCCAATGTTTTGAACCAACCCTCGCCAAGCTGCTGGCGGCGACAGGCTTCATCCAGCTTCACGATAATATACGACTCCTCAGTTAGAAAATCGGCGGGAGGATCATTAAATGCCAGGTGGCCGTTCTCACCGATTCCCACAAAGGCCACATCGATGGGATGGCGGGCAATGATCTCTCCAACCCGCTTGCATTCATCCCGAGGATCATTTTCACCATTGATAAAATGAAACTCCTGGATCGGCACTTTCTCAACAAAACGCTCTTTCAAATATTTTCTAAATGAAGCAGGATGAGTCTCTGGCAAGCCGATGTATTCATCGAGATGAAAGCCAACCACCTTCGACCAATCCACGGTTTCTTTCACCAAGGCTGCCAGCATTTCGAATTGCGAAGCGCCAGTAGCTAAAATGATATTGGCCCTGCCCCTTGCTGCAATGGCCTGGCGGATCAATGTTGCTCCGTCGGCTGCGGCTTTTGCGCCCAGTGCTAATTTTGTTTTGAATATCGAGATTTTCATTCTTCATTCCACCTAAATTTCTAAAATGAACCATGATGCTTGAAAATGATCACTCTTTGCCCACGAAATACACTGAATGACACGAAATCCAAAAGATAAAAAGTGGTTTCAGTGTTGTTTCGTGTGTTTTGTGGGTCAATTATTGATAATTTTTTCCATTTTAGAATTTCAGGTTTCATTCAATACATCGATTCAATCGGTTGCTAATGATTGAATTTTTGGGGTGATAAATTAATTGTCAATTTTGAATTGAGAATTGTCAATTGTCGATTAAAAAAAGGAACTATACCAGCATCCAAGCCAAAAATGCAATCACCAAAATCCCTACTATCCCCTGAACCAATGTCGCCAGCGTATGACAGCGCAGCGCCGTGGCAGTATTCATATTCGAAAATTGAGCGACGACCCAAAAATAACTATCGTTCACATGCGAGACGGTCATCGAGCCAGCACCAATGGCCAATACGATCAGTGCCTTAGCGATTGGACTCGCCAATCCCATGGGCTCCAGCAACGGCGCTACCAACGCCGACGTTGTGATCAGCGCTACCGTCGAAGAGCCCTGGGCGGTTTTCAACAGGGCGGAGATGAGAAATGGCAGAAAGATGCCAAGCTGCCACTGCAACATGTTTTGCCCCAGGGTGTCGCCAATATTGGTCCCTCGCAGCACGTTCCCGAAGGCTCCGCCAGCGCCAGTGATCAGAATAATCACGCCAGCATTTTTTAGTCCGTCGGCAAACCAATCGAAATAGCTTGCACCCGATCCATTTCGTTTCAATCCAAAGGCGAGAAACACGCCGATCAGCAACGCCATGACGGGGTGTCCGAAGAAGACCAGCAGATGGCGGATAAATCCTGCTCCCAACGGCATGGTGGGATATTCGGCAATGGATTTTAAAGATATCAAAAGAATCGGCACGATCAATGGCGCAAATGATAATCCTGCACTGGGCTGTTTTTCAGGTTGCTGCACTGGCTCGGAAAAAGTATCGGGTGTAATTGGAAACCGTTTGGCATAAATCAGCGCCCACAGCAGTCCTGCGATCGTCGTTGGGACGGCAACGAGCAATCCCAGCAGGATGATCAATCCAATATCAGCGCCGATATTGGCCGCTGCTGCCAGAGGGCCTGGCGTTGGCGGAACAAAGACATGGGTCGAATAAAGGCCTGTGGCTAAGGCGACGACCAGAACAGCCATGGAAATTCCTGTCTTCTTGCTGAGCGCTTTGTTCAAGGCGGATAGAATCACAAACCCCGAATCACAAAATACAGGAATGGATACGAGGTATCCTGTGATGCTCATCGCCAGCGGGGATTTTTTTTCGCCGACGATTTTCAGCACACTCGAAGCCATCGCTCCAGCACCACCGCTTTTTTCGAGAAATGTGCCGATCACCGTCCCCAAGGCAATGACGATCCCGATGCTTTTGAGCGTGCTGCCAAAGCCTTCGGTCAATTTGGCAAGAACATCAGTGGCATTCAATCCCGCCAGCAATCCCATCACGATTCCTGCTATCAGGAGAGTGAGAAATGGATGCAATTTAAATTTGGTTGTTGAAATGATGATGGCGAAAATGACGATGATCAATAGTAAAAAACTTAGCATGACTTGAGCTCCTGAAAATCCCAAACCAAAAAAAACAAAATTCAAACAAATCTCAGTTTTTAAAAGTCAAAATCCCAAACAACTATTACCCTATCAAAGGTTTGCAACCTTTGATAGGGTGAAGCCGACAGCCCACGAAACACACAAAAAGACACGAAAAATTTTTTAGCGTATTCGGCGTATTCTGTGGGCAAGCCAAATGACCCTTTCAAAGATCTTCAACCTTTGAAAGTGTACGGACGACCAGGTTTGAGATTTTGGAATTTGAATTTGGAATTTATTTGTCATTTGTTTTTTGGGTTTTGAAAATTTATTTTATATCTCCACCCACAAACTCCCCTTCACTGCCCAGCTTTCCAGCACAATTTTATCAAAAAAGCTCAGCTCACGAAACACACGAAAAGACACGAAAGTTTTTTTTGTGTATTCCGTGTGTTCCGTGGGCAAGCCAAATAACCCTTTCAAAGGTTTGTAACCTTTGAAAAGGTGGAGCCGACCAGGTTTGAGATTTAGAAATTTGAATTTAGAATTTATTTGTCATTTGTCTTTTGAGATTTGTTAATTTATTTTATCTCTCCACCCACAAATTCCACTTCACTCACCAACTTTCCTTCAAAACTCCACCGTAGAGCCATCCCCTCGCATCTGCCATTGCGCCACCTCGATTCGGCTTTCTTTTTCCCATTTTCCCACCATTGCGTCCAGACAGCAGTGCCATCAGGCAGATAGTTCCATTCCCACATCTTAGTTCTAGCTTGATTCCAATAGCTCTCCAATCCCACTTTTTTGCCGAGCTGAAAAGTGGCTTCATACTGTTTGATGCCATTTTCATAGAACCACGTTTCAGTTCCTGCTAACAAAAATCGTCCATCATCGGCGATACCCCCGCTGTATTGAATTCGAATATTGCCATTGGGATATTTTTCTTCGTAGCGATGGACCTCGTCTATTCGGGTGGCCGATGATTTCATTAACACATTATCCGAAAACTCATCTTTCTGATCCGATAAAATCCAGGCTTCGTTCAAAGCGAAATGGAGACAGGGATGCGTCATGGTGGCAATGAGGTGGATGATGCCATTTTGCGCCTGACGGGCAACGGCATAGCCCAGCGTGGCGCCTCGCATCTCATGTCTTCGTTGCTCGGATTCATGCTCCTGACCACCTGGCAATTTTTTGATGCGCCAGGTTTTGCCCTCATCATCGGACAGCGCCACAAAGCTGCCACGTTCAGCAAATCCCTCGGGTTGAAAGCCATCGATCCGCTGAAAATCGCTGGCGAAAAATAGTCTGCCGCTGGCAAGCCGAATCAGGGTTGGCCGCTGATTGGTTCCCAGGCAGGGAAACGGCGTCGGGCTGATCTCCCAGGTTTTGCCATGATCGTGCGAAATAGATTTCGGCATGAAGCCATTGATGTCCGAATGCTTGCCGCCCATGCCGAGAATCGTGCCATTCTTTAGCAGTTCAAATGTCGTATGCCGTCCGCCAGAGCGCCCGCCAGTGTCATACCAGGTTTTGCCGTCGTCTTTGCTGGCGAACAGCAGCGAAGTGGCGCCTAATCCATCCAGCGCCGTGAAGATGGTTCCGTCTTGATCTCGAAAGGTCGAATTGATCGGCTGCGGAGTGAGAGGTCCGACCACACCTGAAAATTTGGGATAATAAATTTCGGACCACGTCGCCCCGTTATCGGTGGAAGTTGTCAATTGGAAAGGTAGCGTGCCATCGAGATGCAGATGGCCGAAAAAGAAATATAATTTCCCGCCGTCGTTCCACAAATTGGGAGCCACATCGTTCACATCGGGACAATCGATGAAGGGTGAGGGCTGGTCCCACTCATCAGCGCCAAATCTGAGGCGACTGGCGATCAGGGCAACCTCAGGCTCATCCTCGTAAATCGAGGTATAGAGCACCACCAGCAGGTCGCCATTGGGACAGACCTCGAAGCCTGGATCGTGGTTGTGGCGACCAAAATAAGGCGAAAACCCCGAAGCCACGATGGCTTTTTTATCGACATTTTCAGGAGGAACGGGCAGCAAAAAGCGCTTTCGAAAATACGGCTGATTGGGATCGATGGCTTCTCTGATTTGCGATATCGTTTGCTTCACGCCCTGCATGTTAAAGGGTTTTTCCTCGGGAATCTGAGACGTTTGGGGCATGGGCGCCTGTACGATTCGGAAACCAATCGAGGGAGCTCTTTTTCCTGCCGCCAGCGCAGCCGCAAATTTTTTCTTCATCAAAAATTGGTCTCGGGTATTAAAGGACAACGCCTCGCCTGAAATTTCTATTTTTTCCTGGCCCTGCCAGCTCCAATACAGCCGCATGAACGATTCCCCGCCATCCTGAAAATAGCGCAGCAGAATCGGATATTTCTTGCCCTGGACCATTGAAATCACGCCTGTTGCCTGTCGTCCTGGCTCGCTCACATCGATCACGGTTTGCTCATTGATCGTCAATGTCAGGCCATTATCGACCTCCGCCCAAAATTGTACTTCGCCTGTGAACGGCGCTGTGATGCTCCCCTGCAAGATGGCGGACCAATCGTTCAAATTTTTCCAGGTGATTTTTTCTGAATTGAGCTGTAAAATTCGGAGTTGTGTCAGCGGTCGAGTCGAATGGACATCATCGAAAATAATCCCTACCAATCCTGGCTGAAATTGGTCGTAGGCGGGATCGGGTTCAACTTCATCGTCCATTTGCTGCATGACAAAGCCACCAAAGTTCGGCGCCAGTCCCGCACGATTGGCCGAGCGGGCATAAAATTCGATGGGATAATCAAAGGTTTTTGACTTGTCATCGGGCAGCCCGCCACGAATCACTCTGGCAAAGCCGTATGCCCTGCCGACGGGATCGGTCTGATCGTTATGCGGATATTCGCCGTACCAATCCAGACACCATTCCAGCACACCCGTATGCATATTTTTGACACCCCAATTATTGGGCGTTTCAGCATCTGGCGGTTTATTCCCTGACGAATAGGCAGACTTTGTCCCAGCACGACACACATATTCCCACTCGGCTTCCGTGGGCAGGCGATAGGGCTTGCCCTCTTTCTGGCTGAGCCAATCGCAAAAAGCCGTGGCATCGTACCAGCTCACTCCCGAAGCATAAGGGGCATACGTTTTTGTGCCCTCAAATTCGGGCCGAAATTCTTTGAACTGGTCAATAGTGACCTCGGTCTCAGCAATAAAAAATGGCTGGCTAATGGTGACCTTATGAACGGGCTGTTCATCCCACTGCCCATTTTCATCGCCCATTTGAAAAGTGCCAGGCGGGATATGGATCATTTTCATGCCGATCGTATTGGTGAAAAATTCAGGATGATTTTTGGAGCAGGAGATTATTAAAAAGGATGCAAAGCACAAAATAAGAATCGGGATGATGATTTTAAGGTTCATTTATGATTTCCTTTAGCTTTTCCAACGGATAGAAACAACCCAACGGATAATGCTCAAATTCTCTAAGCAACCCTTTCAAAGTTTTTGAACCTTTGAAAGGGTTCCAGCCGTTTGGAATTTTGATTTTTGGAAATTGGGAATTATTTGAGATTTGTTTTTTGTCATTTGAAATTTTCCCATGCTTCTGAATGAATCTGAACAAAGGCAACAACGTATCCCCTCCCCCATTGGGCACATCTTCCGAAACCCCAATGGCAAACCTATCCCCTGGCGCTGTCTGTTTCAAAATCTCTTTCACCTGGGATTCGATTGCCGCTGTTCCGAACAAATGAACCGATGACGGGAAATGGACCAATAGCGATTTTCCTTTCCAGATTTGGCGAGCTTCTGCCACCGACAGATCGCAGTCAGGCGGCGGCGTAAACGATTCGATGAAATCGAGCGAGGTTCTGGCGATCAGCGGGGCTAATTTTTTATTATTTCCATCCAGATGGGCGCCTGCATAAATGCCTTTCGAGTGCAGGATCTCACAGGCTTCTTCAATGTTCGGAAAATAATATTTCAGAAATCGTTCCTCACCGATCACCTGAAGCTGGGTATTCCCCTCGATCACGGCAAATTGGGCTGGAGAAGTTGCCGTAATTTCTACCCGCTTGCGCCAATCTTGTTTTAATACATCGCACAAATGCAGCAGCCGATCCCGATTTTCTGCCCACTCGATGCTGAAATTTTCGATCCCCATAAATTCGTAGATCAACTCGTGCATGGGCGAATGAATCGTGGTCGGACGGGCGATGGATTGATCCGCCAGCTTTTGATCATCCGCCATGAACCGCTCGAAATCGGGCACGTAAGTTCGACTGGCAATTAGTGCTTCCAGCGCCTCGTAATCGCTCGGATCACCGAATAGATATTTTTCAATCCAGATCGTATTGGGCACCAGCCGTTCGACCGTGGTCAAGTCTCCTGCAGGTGTCGAATAAGTCGTATGACGAATCGTGCTGCCATCGGGGGCTATTTCATCCCGATGCTCGATTTGAATTCCTTCCAGCCTTCTTTGCCAGACCGAGCTCTTATTGATCACCAGCACGCCCAATTCCAGCAACTGATCGTTCAGCTTTCCACCTGGCAATTTGTTATTCCAGATGGTCATGGGGATTTGATCGGGCATCTCACCATTAAGAGCAGCCAGGAATCGTTGTTTTGGTGTCATCTATTAATCACTAAAAATCTCAAACCTCAATAAGCAAATAACAAATAATATTCAAACCTCAAATTCAAATTTTCAAACGAGCAGGATCACCTTTTCAAAGGTTACCGACTTTTGAATGGCTCCAGGTTGTTTGGTATTTTGAATTTGGCTATTGAAATCTGTTTGAAATTTGCTTTTTGTCAGTTGAGATTTTTTTTGTGTCCTGTTCTGTTTTTGTGACCTACTGTTTTGGATTTTTGTAATTGAAAAATTGAAATTTGTTTGAAATTTGTTTTTTGTCATTTGGAATTTTTTCAGAGCCATCCAGTCAGTTCCGCCAATAACCGTGCATAATAAACAAAATCCTTCCATGAAATATCAAACGGCACCCCATGATCGCAGCCAGGAATAAAGCCACCCGATTTGATCACGGGCGTCAAGCGGGTCAATTCATCTTCAATTGCTTTTCCACCTTTGGCAATACAACGTTTATCCACGCCCTGGCGAAAGGCGATTCGTTTCCCGAATCGATCTCGATATTGAACGATGTCATTACCCGCTGCCACCTCAATCGGATCACAGACGTTGAAACCCGCCTCGATCCAGATCGGTATCAATTCACCGATAAAGCCATCGGAATCTTCATCAATGATCGGAACCCCTGCTTGATGAGCCTCGGAAG
Source organism: uncultured Cytophagia bacterium (assembly GCA_964647995.1). Taxonomy (GTDB): domain Bacteria; phylum Zhuqueibacterota; class Zhuqueibacteria; order Thermofontimicrobiales; family Thermofontimicrobiaceae; genus Thermofontimicrobium_A. The sequence goes on along the minus strand of CAZYNP010000017.1, from coordinate 73,920 downwards.
CCCATCGTTTCCAGCAGGGCAGCAAAAATTCTCTAACCATGGCGGGACTGATCATGGATTTTTCTTTATAGGCCATATCTTCATTGATCCAGATGCGATCGACAATCCCAGCATCGAGGGCCCGAGCCATGGTCTGAGAAACAAACTGATTCCAAAAATCAATCATCTCTCGCACAAAATCGGGATCTTCGATAAATAGCAGACACAGCGGCTCAAACCCACACCATTCCCGCAACTGCCAGAACGGACCTGAAAATTGCAGCGTCATGACGTAGTCTCGATGCTTCAATTTCTTGACCAGATCATCAAAACCTTCGGGATAGCGGGAGGGCTCGCCTGGATCATAGCGCTGTTTCATGGCCTCAAATTCCTGGCGATTCGTCACAGGAAATTTATGCCATTTTCGAGTGACAAAATCCTTTGGATGACGAAGGTAGGTATAATCATATTCATCCGAAATTTCCACGATATTGCCCATCCAATCCTGAACGATATAATGTCCATCCCGATGTTCCAGCACCTTCTCCTCAAACGTTGGGATCATGCGGAAATTTACCAATCCCTCGAACGGCGGATAACTTGGTGGCGGGGCTTCAATGCCGATAGTCTCGCACAGAAATTCGAACCAATTCCGATCGGGAGGAAATCCCTCCTGATGCCAGCGAGCCAGAGTTTTTTCCCGTGGTTTGCCTGGTTCGAAGGGGATTTTGTCAGGAGATCCGAAAGTTAGGGTTTCGATAAAACGTTCTCTTGGAGTCATATACTTAAAATTTCAAATGACAAAATTCAAAATACAAATAATAATCAAATTCAAAAATTCAATTTTCAAAATCTTTGGAGTTATAATTAGGCTCAGATTGTTTTTTTGAAAAAATCTCAAATGACAAAAAATCAAAAAACAAATGTGCCGAATCTGCCACCTAATAAACGGATTAATTTACAATTTCAAAAACCAGCACCCATAATTGGAAATCAGAAATCTTATTTACATTTTTCTACAATCGCAGAAAATATTTTTTTCAGCTCGCTGGCTTCCTGGATAAGCTGCAGACCTTCATCGGTATTCTTCAATTCATTTGTCTCGTTGATCAATCTCAACCAGTATTCGCTCTCTTTGGCTTCTTTTCGACTGATACGAATTCTCATTAAAAAGTCCTTTTTCCCCAATGATTCATTCGCCTCCCGATAATTGGCGCCGACTGAGCCAGAGGCTTTGATGAGTTGTCTGCTGTCTTCAACATTTGCCAACGTATTAGGTAAGGTTTTAACGAACAACCGTACCCGTTTGGCAAACTGAAAAGTCCGCTCTTCCAGATCATAGACAGGTTTTGGATTTTGATTTTTATTCACTGGAATTTTCTCCTTTTTACCGTCTTTTCGGTAATAGCAGTTCTGGTCTTGAAATTTAGAATTTTATCATCGTTCCACAAACTGCTTTTCCGCCATCCAACAGCATTTGAAATTTTTGATTTGGTCATTAAAATTTATTTGCTTTTTGGAATTTGCCTGTGTCAGTATCAAACAACAATTTTTTCTTCTTCTCCATCATTTGGAATTTAAGATTTGATTATTGAGATTTATTTGAATTTTGCTTTTTGTCTATTGGAACTTCCATCCATCCACTATTTTCCGTCACTGCACCCCATTTGAAATTTAAGATTTGATTATTGAGATTTATTTGAGTTTTGTTTTTTTGTCTATTGGGGCTTACTTCCATCCATCACACTATTTTCCGTCACCGCACCGCCGTTTGGAATTTAGGATTTGATTATTGAATTTTATTTGTAATTTGTTTTTTGTTTATTGGGATTTTACTGGTATGTATTCAAACACAAATACCTCAAATCCTCATTCATCGTCTCAGCGCCATGCCAGGCATTCCTGGGCACAAAAACAATATCGCCTGGTTTGACCAAAGCCTGTTCCTCAGAGATGGTGATGCGACCCGATCCCGATAGCATAAAAAAGGTCTGCTCCTTTTCGGGGTGCATTTCCAGTGCTCCTTGGCTGCCTTTGGGCCTGGTAACAATGAGCATTTCAAACCGCTCCGTCTCGGTTCGGTCCAGCAGCAAACGACTGTTAACCGAATTCGATTGGCCTGGATCGCCCTTGTTGCAATCAGTGATATGTTTGGGCCTTTTGGTTGAGGAAGCCGACTGCTCCGCATTTTCGACCGTAGCTTTGCCCGTCTCCGCCTGCTGCTTACGAATGTGTTTGACTTTTTCGATATGCTCGGCAAAAGTGCCATGCCCCTCTTTTTCTGGATTGTTGAACACATTGAACAAAATATAATGCAAGGCCTCGTTCTCCGCAGCAATGGTCTGATGCTCTGCACCCAGGGGCACGTAAACCAGAGATCCAGGTTTCACCTTGAAATTTTCATTGCCGACCCTAACCATCCCAGTTCCTGAAGTCACATAAAAAATCTGTTCCTTCTGATCGTGGCGATGCGGCGGGCCAATCAATCCCGCTCGCCAGGTGTTCAAAGCGACCTCCGTTAACTCGGCTTCCGTTCGGTCGATCAGTACGATCATTTCATTCAAGTCAGCCACGTTTAGTTTTTGACCTTCCAGATAGTATCGATGAATCATCTTTGGTATGCTCCAGCTTTAATTTTATCTTTCAATTTAAAATTCCAAACCTCAAATATCAAATAACAAATAAATTTCAATAATCAATTTCCAATTTTTCAAACTTCCATCCACCCACAGGTTTGAATATTGAACTTTTGGGATTTGAAAATTATTTGAATTTTGTTTTTTGATGTTTGGAATTTCTCCAACCTTTCGTGTCTTTCCGTGTATTCCGTGGTCTACTGAGCTGTCTTTAAATCATCAATCAAAAAAGCACTCTCCGCCACTTTATGATCTGCTCCAGGCAAATCTTCCTGATACAGCCCAGGATTGCCAGGCTCGCCATCGAGGATGAACAGTCGAACATCGCTGCGCCAGGGTCCAGTGCGAAAATGCAATCGCTCCAATGAATCCACCTTCTCAGCAAATTCGATGTTCTGTTTCACCCACACGCCATTGAGCGCTACATCATAATTTTGTTTCGCACAATCCAGATTTAATTTTACATGAAACCATTTGCCAATCGAAAACGGAACTGGCTTCGGCTCCACCTTGCCCCGATCGAACATCAGCCAGTCGGGATCGAAGCGCAGGCGCATGGGGCGATTGCCATAGCGGTCGTGGACCTCAAATTCCAGCACGCTGGTCCCCACCCGCTTGAGCATCATTCGAAATTCGACCGTGACTTTTTTGCTCTCTGGAAAAATCCGCTCCGCCAGAGCATAATCGTACGGCTCTTCGTCCCGTAGCTCCAGACATTTATTGTTCTCATTTCGAGGATCCGTCACAATGGCGATCGGCGCCCACTGCGGAACATAGAGATTCCACAATTTCAGATCGGCGTCACTTTGGAGTTGATCAAAATTCTCATCGACAGGCTCCGCCACTTTTCCCATGATTGGCACCCGAACGCTGGTCACCCAGATGTCCTCTTTGTTCACACTGTACGTCAGCCACATCTCCGTTCCAGGCGGATCGCCATTGCCCTCGACGATGCCCCGAACATACTGCGGCCCATAATTTTTGTGAATGCCCTGGTAGCGCATGGGCGGGACTTCGCCGTGAACGACCAGCATGTTATCGAACTCGTAGCCATCTTCGCCAGTGATCACAATCAGCGGAAAGCGGTTTCTTCTCGTCGCCGAATGATTATAGACCAATGCATAGCGACCATCTTCGGTGCGCTGGCCCCAGGTTTTGGCGTTGCATTCAAGAATTGTCGGCGTGGTTGCAAGTGGCGTCCAGGACTTACCTTCATTGGGACTTAGCGCTGCCAATTGCGCTTTCCAGAGGCCGACCACCACGCCATCAGGTCGGTGGAAATAGCTGAGCGCCTTGATCTCCTTGTCGCCTGGATCAATGGTATAAAAGCCATCTTTCGCCCGATCCATTTCCCACCATTGCAGGGTCACCAATTTGTCAGCCAGCAACGCCTCGCAGGCATCGACAAACCCTTTATCCTGGCTGGTCTTATAAAATGGATATTTGGTATTTTTTTCGTTCCAGCCTGCATGGCGATTGTAGCGAATGAAATAAATCGGACCAAAGCTGCCATCCTGATAAATTTCCCGAACCACCCGACCGAGTCCCTGGCCCAGATTGGGGCCAATTCGTGGATTGGGGCAGTAACTGTAAAATCCGATCGTCAGCAATCGGCCATTGGGAGCGACATAAAATCCCATGCGCTGGTGCATCACCGCAGGCATCCCCTCGGGCACATAAAAATCTTTGTAACGAATCTCAGGCAAAATGTAAATCGGAAAGACCACCTGCGGGTTGGTCCAATGGCGACCATCCGTTGACGTCAAAATCAACGTGGTGCCTGGGGGATTGTGTTCTTCTTTGAGATTGTTCAGATATTGCAAATAAAACGTCCCGTTCCAATAGCAGAGATTGGGGGCATGATTGTAGGTATAGCCGATCCAACCGCCTTCGGCAGGATTGCTGCGATTGGCTCGAAATGCCTGGTAGCGATGCACCCCAACGGCATGGCGCAAGCCGCCGTGATGAAATCTTTTATCAGGCTGATCTTTACCAATATATTTCACAGGCTCGCTGGCAGAGACTTCGAGGGAAGGGGGCATTTTTTGAGCGAAGATTGATGGGACATTGATGATAAAAAATGCAATTATCAAGATTACAGAATTGATTCTCATTTTTTTCTCCAACGGATAGAAACAACCCAATGGATGAAATTCCAATACTCAAAATTCAAATGACAAATAATTTTCAAATCACAAATTTCCAATTTTCAAACCAATCGCTCTACCTTTTTAATGGTTTCAAAGCTTTGAGAGGGTAGAAGTTTGGAATTTGAGCATTGAATATTGAAATTTGTTTGTATTTTGTTTTTTGAATTTTGGGGTTTTCCCAGATTGCTTCAAAATTATTAAGTTTTAAACCTCACCCAATTTCCTCTTTTTAAGCCACCCATAAAACGTCAAATTTTCATCAACTTTTTTAGCAGGGAAGAAAAAGCTCGCCAGATAGCCTACTGCGAAAAGAATGATATGGGTGTACACGCCAAGCATGTATTTGTGATGAGTGAAATTGAAATTCCCCAAATCTAATAAAATTTTCTTCTGTCCGCCAATATCGAATTTGGTCGAGGTCAGCATGGCCCAGGCAGTGAACAGCACGCAGGCAGCGATACCGATATAAAGTCCCTGTTTATTGGCTCGCTTGCTGAACAATCCCAGCAAAAACATGCCAGCGATGCCGCCTGAAAAAATGGCGTACAGTTCAAAGATAATTCCCAGAACCCCTTCACTACCTGCTAAAATGTAGAGTGTTGCCACGAACATCGCCGCCAATCCAGAAACAATTACCAGAATTTTGCCCAGCAACAGGCGCTGCTTATCGGTGCTATTGGGTTTGAAGCGTACATAGTAATCCTCCACGCCGATGGCCGATAGACAATTCAAATCCGAATCCAGGCTGGAAACGGCAGCGGCAATGAGCGCTGAAATGATCAGTCCTGTCAAGCCAACGGGAATTTGGGTTAAAATAAAATGCGGAAACACGCCCTCGGCCGTGATGTTTGGCGGCAGGGGGATGCTGGTGACTTTGTAGAAAGCAAATAAGCCCGTGCCAATAAACATGAACAATGCCCAGACGGGAACGCAGAGCAGCACGCCCATCAGCGAAGCGTTGATCGCCGATTTATCACTTTTCGCTGTCAGGTAGCGCTGGACAATGGTTTGATCCGTGCCATACTTCTGGATGGCGTAAAAAATGCCATTCAAGGCCATTACAATAAAAGTCAATTTCACAAAGTTAATATCATACGGGCCGAAATCGACTTTGCCCGATTCCCAGATGGCATGCAGCACGGATGCTGGGCCACCAGCGGGTTTGAATAAGATAATAGCCACGCTTAATAAGCCTCCCAGGATCAACAAGAACCCCTGGATCACATCCAGCCAGATCACCGCTTCGATGCCGCCCAGGAAAGTGAGAACCACAATGGAGATGCCCAATACCCAGAGCACGATAAAAACATTGACCCCTGTTAAATTGGCCAGCGCCACGGAAAGCAAAAAGAACACAGTGCCCATTTTGGAAAAATGCATCAGCATAAATCCCAGGGAGCCATACAGTCGGGCGAAGAAGCCGAAGCGCCGTTCAAAATACTCGTACGCACTGAGCCGAATCACCTTGCGATACAATGGGACGATAAACCAGATCATAAAAACCAACACGACTGGCACCATCAATCCCTGCACCAACAGAATCCAGTTGGATTTGTATCCAGCGCCAGGATAAGCCAGAAAAGTGACGCTGCTGATGAGCGTGGCCAGGATCGACATGCCCACAGCCCAGGCAGGGATATTGCCACTGGCCTTGAAATATTTATCAGTGTCCTTTTGGCGTTTGGCAAAATAGGCGCCAACGCCGACAGATAGAATGAGGGATAAAATGATAACGATGTAATCAAGTATGGGCAGGGTCTGTTGTTGCATTGAGTTCTCCTGAAGTTTTGTTTGGTCAAATTTGGTTACCTATCTAAAAAATTCCAAATCTCAAAAGCCAAATTATAAATAAATCTCAATTTCGAATAATCAATTTCCAAGCCAGTTGGAGTTTTAATGATTTGTTTTACCCTTTCAAAGGTTTAAAACCTTTGAAAGGGTGACCCGAACAGTTTGGGATTTTGATATTTGAATTTGAGATTTGTTTGTCATTTGCTTTTTGTTTTTTGGGATTTCATCTTTTTAAAAACATCCATAAAACCATAGATCGAATTTAATAATCACTCCCTTCGCTATCCTGTCATCCGACTCGCATATTCAATCGCCATAATCATACTCTCGGGACTGGCGATGCCCAGACCTGCGATTTCAAAGGCGGTGCCGTGATCCACAGATACCCGAATGATAGGAATCCCCAGCGTAATATTTACACCTTTCACGGATGCCATACTGTTCGTTTCGCAGCTCCAGGTGAAGCCATCGAACTTGAAAGCGATATGTCCCTGGTCATGGTACATGGCCACACAGCCATCGTAGCAGCCGCCTTTGGCCTTGGGAAATAAAATATCGGGTGGCAGCGGTCCTTCGATTTGGATCCCCGATTTCTGGGCCTCCTGAATGGCAGGGATGATCTCATTCTCTTCCTCCCAGCCGAATAGTCCACCATCGCTGGCATGGGGATTGAGCCCTGCCACACCGATGCGAGGGGATTCAAATCCAAACTGTTTCAGAGCGTGATGCAGCAGATGGATCACTTTCAAAATCCGCTCTTTTTTCACCAGATCGCACGCCTGTCTCACGGGAACATGGGTGGAGACATGGATGACTCGCAAATTTTCCGACACCAGCAGCATGGCATAATCTTTGGTGTTGGTGAAATGGGCATAGATTTCCGTGTGTCCTGCAAAGTGGTGACCTGCCAGATTGATCGATTCTTTATGAATCGGTCCTGTTACGGTCGCATCGATCTTTTTTGCCTGCGCCAGCTCAATAACTTTTTTGACAGCCTGAAAAGCAGCTTCGCCAGCCATCGCCGAAATTTTGCCATGCTCCAAAAGCTTCATGTCCACATTTTTCAGATCGAACACATCGATTGTGCCGAATTCAAATTTGGCGTCGGCTACTTCTGAAACAGATCGAACTTGCAACTTGACCTTTGCGATGTCACAAGCCTGTCGCATCGCCTCCGCATCGCCGATAACGATGGGTCGGCACAGGTCATAAATTTCTTTTTTGGCCAGCGTTTTGGTAGCCACCTCAGGCCCGATCCCTGCAGGATCGCCCATGGTGATACCGATGATTGGTTTTTTCATATTGATTTCACCAAATTGCTAAATTCCAAAAATCAAAATACAAAATTCAAATAAATTTCAATAAACCAACCCTTAAATCCCAAACGCCAAACATCAAAATTCAAATAAATTTCAATAACCAGAATTCCAAATTTCAAACAGTCGTTTTCTTTTCAACTGTTAACTGCTTTTCAAAATGCAGACAACTTTGTTTGAGAATTGAAATTTATTTGATATTTGTTTGTTGATAGTTGTCATTTTTCTTTAGACGCTAACCTTCCAAATATTTAAAAGCTTTGAAAGGGTGAGATGATTTGTTTGAAATTTGAATATTTGAATTTGAAATTTATTTGTCATTTGTTTTTTGAAATTTGGATTTTTTTACAAACCACGACCCTTTCAAAGGATTGCAACCCTTGAAAAGGTGAGACATGTTTAAGATTTGAATATTCGAATTTGGAATTTATTTGTCATTTGTTTTTTGAGTTTTGGAATTTTCAATTTTGATATTTAATTTTTGTACTTTAAAAATATTCCGTGTTCTTTCGTGTGTTCAGTGGGCAAGAAACTCCAAAACAACTCGCTCAATATCCACCGCCCTCAGCCCAAACTTCTCCTTCATTTGTTCATTGGAGCCTGATTTTCCAAATACATCTTTTACGCCGATTCGTTTAACTCGCACAGGCATCTGCTCAGCGACGACCTCGCAAACGGCTGAGCCAAGCCCACCGTAAATATTATGATTATCGACAGTCACAATCCTGCCCGTCTCTGTTGCTGCCTTAACGATAATTTCTGCATCAATTGGCTTGATCGAGCTCATGTTGATGACTCGTGCCTGAACGCCCTTTTTCGCCAGGCAGTCGGCTGCCAGCATGGTTTCCTCGACCAGATCGCCATAGGTCATCAGCGTCACATCAGTGCCGTCTCTCAGCGTAATGGACTTCCCCAATTGAAATTGATAGTCATCTGGCACAAATTGCGGGACAGGATCTCGGCCAATGCGCATATAAACGGGGCCATGATATTTGGTGGCAAATTCCAACATGCTTCGGGTTTCCACCACATCAGCAGGCTGGAGCACCACCATGCCAGCGATCGCCCGCATGATGGCGAGATCTTCCAGCGATTGATGGGAGGCGCCATTTTTTCCAACGAACAATCCGCCGTACAATCCCAGCAATTTCACATTCAATTCTGGCAACGCAATGGACGTCGTCACCTGGTCGCAGGCTCGTCGGCTGACAAATGTCGCCACGGTCGAAACGACAGGAATAAAGCCCAGCGTACTCAAACCTGCGGCGATGCCCATCATGTTCTGCTCGGCGATTCCGACTTGAATAAATCGTTCGGGAAAGCGATGCTGAAATGCCGTAATTTTTGAAGCAGGTTTGAAATCAGCATCCAATAAAACAATGTCGGAATTCTTTTCTGCCAATTCTAACAATATCGCTCCAATATGATCTCGTGGCGCTTTTCGTTCAGACATCTAATGCTTCTCCTTCAATTGCTGCATAAATTGACTCACTTCTGACTGCGAACAGCCGAGCGCCAGCAACGTTTCGCTGACCTGTTCGGCCGTAAAAGTCACCGAATGACTTTCGGCTTTATCCTCCACCGATGGGATGCCGTAGCCTTTTACCGTGTGGGCGATGATAATCGTCGGTTTCCCCTTGATCTGTCGGGCTTGTTCAAAGGCGTGGATCAGTTGGGAGATCGAGTGGCCATTCACCTCGAGCACATGCCAGCCAAAGGCGACCCACTTATCGAACAGTGGCTCCAGCGGCATCACTTCCTGGGTGCGATCGGATAAACAAAATTTATTGTAATCCATAATAGCGACCAGATTGTCCAGCTTGAATTTGGGCGCTGACATGGCGGCTTCCCAGATTTGCCCCTCGTTGGATTCGCCATCGCCGATCAGGACATAAACTCGAAAATTTTTCTTTCGCATCCGAGCGCCAAGCGCCATCCCAATCGCTGCGGACAATCCCTGTCCCAATGCGCCTGTACTCATTTCAATGCCAGGGCAGAGTCCTCGTTCAGGGTGCATCTGCAGCGGGCTATCGATCTCGTGAAGCGTCCACAGCGTTTCTTGTGGAATAAATCCGACCTCGGCAAAAATCGCATACAGCGCAGGGCAGCCATGCCCCTTCGACAAAACAAATCGATCCCGATCCTCAAAATCAGGATTGCTCGGATCGATGTTCATTTCATGAAAATAGAGCACCGATAAAATATCAGCAATAGATGACGCTCCTCCAGCGTGGCCAACGCCTGAGAGGGCGATCATTTTGACGACGTTTATTCTGACTCTGGTGGCAATGTCTTTTAGTTTGGTGATGTCATTCATTGAAAATAATCCCATTATTAAATTCCAAAAAACAAATCCCAAATAACAAACCTGTCCGACCTCTGGCGGATAAATTTCAATATTCAATATTCGATGTTCGAATAGTTTCTGGATCATTCAGCAGCTTTCCATTTGTTCACGGAAATGGAACTCACGGAAAAAAAAGAATATTTATTCCGTGACCGTTCCAATTCCGTGTCCTGAAATATTTTTTGATGCTGTTTATCTACCCTGGCAGCCCCATTCTTCTCTGCTGAGATTTGATCTTTTCTATTCTTTTCTATCCAGAAATCTCCAATCGGCCTTATTCGGATCATAATTTGGATTCTTTGTCATTTCCTGTGCGCCGACAGCTTTGCGCCACTGGTGCAGCTTTTCTCTCAATCGGGCGGCCAGCTCGGGCATTTCGTTGGCTAAATCTTTGGTCTCGCCCACATCTTCCCGAACATTGAACAGGCTGATTTGATTTTCTTCGTTCCATAGAGTTGGTTCATACCACTCGATCAATTTGTAATCGCCTTTCCGAATCGCTCCTGCGGGCTTGTGTCCTAAATGATGGTAATGCGGATAATGAAAATAGATCGCATCCCGTTTGAGCATGCCAGTTTGCTTGAGCAACGGCAGCAAGCTTTCGCCATCGACATTTTCGATATCAGGATGAATGCCAACCGCTTCCAGCAGGGTCGGGAAAAAGTCGGCTGAGATAACGGGTGTCGTGCATTTCGAGCCAGGCTGAATCACACCAGGCCAGCGGATAGCCATAGGGACACGCAGTCCGCCATCGTAAATGGTGGCTTTGCCCATGCGCAACGGCGCCTGGCTTTGCAACTGTTCCAGTCCGCCATTATCAGAAACGAAAACGAGGATCGTTTTTTCAGTCAAATTCAGCTCATCCAGTTTCTTTAAAATTTCGCCGATGCCTCGATCCATGCGCTCGATCATGGCTCCGATAATCGGATTGTTGATGGGCAAATCAGAACCTTCTTTTGCCTGGTATTTAGCGATCAGATCGGGATGCTCCATGATCGGTCGATGCGGCACATGATGCGCCACGTAACAGAAGAACGGTTTGTCTTTGTTCTCCTCGATAAATTTAAGAGCGTGCTCGGTGATTTCGGCCACATGATGGGCGTCTTTTTCAGGATCAGCCGTCTCGTCAGGCTTGGCGTTGGTCAGCACCACATCGAATCCCTGCGAGCCAGGATCGAACGGACGGCCAGGCTGATAATGGTAGTCCGTGCTCAAATGCCACTTACCGAAATGACCTGTGATGTAGCCGTTTTGCTTAAGCACTTCGGCAAGGGTAATTTCTTCCAGCGGCAGACAGGGAATCTGCTGCGGCGTGGTCAATTTAGCGTAGGGATAAGGGCTACCTGGAATATAATCTGTCAGATGCAAGCGGGCGGGGTATTTGCCTGTCATGATGCTGGCACGAGTGGGCGAGCAGATCGGCGCAGCGGCGTAGGCATCGGTGAACTGCATCCCTTCGGCCGCAATGCGATCGATATTCGGCGTCTCATAAAACGTAGAGCCATGATACCCCACCTGGTTCCAGCCGTGGTCATCGGATAGGATAAAAATGATGTTCCATTTTTTATCTTGATTGGACGAACAGCCCTGGATGAGATTGAAAAGAGCACTGCTCCCAGCCAGCCCGATGGTGGCTATGCCCATCGTATTTAAAAATTCTCGACGTTTCATTGACATCTTTTTTCCTCCTGGTTCGTTTGCTCAATCTACAAAAATATACAATGCTCAAACCTCAAATAACAAATAAATGTCAATAATCAAATTTCCAATTTTCAAACAGAAAAGGCAATTCAATTTTGATTGATGGCCTGTTTGGCTCATTGAGATTTGGTATTTGAAATTTATTTGTTATTTATTATTTGAGGTTTGAGATTTTTTAAAAATATTTTCCTCTCAGCGAAATCAAACGCAAGCCATCAGCCCTCCATCCACAAACAGAATATGTCCGTTCACATAATCCGAAGCTTTTGACGCCAGAAAAACGGCTGCTCCAACTAATTCTGAGGGATCGCCCCAGCGATTGGCGGGGACACGGGAGCAGAGCCAGGCATCGAATTTCGGGTCTTCGTACAGGGCTTTGGTCATTTCGGTTTTAAAATAGCCTGGGGCAATGCCATTCACCTGGATGTTGTACTTGCCCCAATCCGTGGCCATGCCTTTGGTCAGATTGCGGACGCCGCCTTTGGAGGCAGTGTACGGCGCAATGGTCGGTCGGGCCAATTCGCTCTGAATCGAGCAAATATTGATGATCTTGCCTGCCCTGCGTTTAATCATTCCCTGGACCACAGCTCTGGCAACCAGAAATGCGCCCGTGAGATTGATGTCGATCAGGCGTCGCCAATCGTCACTCCTGAATTCTTCCAACGGCCCCCGAATCTGGATGCCTGCATTGTTGATCAAAATGTCGATGTGGCCGATCTCGTTTTCGATAAAAGCGACTTTTTCGTTGATCATTGTTTCATCACGGACATCGAAAAGGACGCCGTGACAGGCAAAGCCTTCCGCTTTTAATTTTGAAACAGCCTCGGTAAGGCGCTGCTCATCGATGTCATTCAAAACGATGGTACAACCCGCCTGGGCCAAACCTTGCGCCAGCGTGAATCCAATTCCCCTGCCTGAGCCAGTAATCAATGCTAATTTGCCTGTG
>CAZYNP010000017.1:0-60954 GCA_964647995.1 uncultured Cytophagia bacterium | reverse complement strand
CGAAATGTTTATTTGAATCTTTTTTCCGTGACAGTTCCATTTCCGTGTCCCTGTTATTAACACCCTTTCAAAAGTCACAAACCTTTGAAAGGGTCGTCTCGACTTTTTTCCAACAGCGTGAATCCAATTCCCCTGCCTGAGCCAGTAATCAATGCTAATTTGCCTGTGAGATCAAATAAATCTTTGCTCATATTTTTTTCCGTAGATTTTAGGGGGACACGGAAGCGGAACAGCCACCGAAATGTTTATTTGAATCTTTTTTCCGTGACAGTTCCATTTCCGTGTCCCTGTTCTTCCAAAAGTCACAAACTTTTAAAAGAATTCTCCCAATTGAAATTTGATTTTTGAGTTTTGAAATTTGTTTGTCATTTGTTTTTTGAATTTTGGAATTTACGACCTCATCACTCCCCTCCATGTCCACTGTGGCACATCAGGATTTCTGCTGCCAATGACAAAACTCAAAAGGTATCCCAAAATGAGCGTCACAAAAAAAGCAACAGTCGCTGGCCATAACACGCCGACCATCAGCGATTTGATGTTGAGCATTTTGGCGAACACGCTCAGCGAACCCATGGCGAATCCGATAAAGCCGCCAATCAGAGCGGCAGGCGCTGTGACCCGTTTGCTGAACATGCCCAGGCAAAAGACGCCGAACAGCGGTCCCGTGAACATGTTGATCAACTTCTGGGAGTAAACAAAAATATCGCCCAGCTTGCCCACATACAGGGAGAAGAACGTGATGAGCGCTCCCAGAACCAAGGTCGAAACACGGGCGATCCGCAACCGTCGTAGCCGCTCGGCTTCTTCGACATTGCCCTCATCCAGATTGTATTTTTTCAGCTTGAATCTCGAATAGAAATCGTTCAAAATCGCCGTGATGCACGAGTTCAACCCCGAATCCAGACTGGACATGGAAGCGGCATAAATGGCGGCGATCATCAAGCCAGTGATGCCGATGGGCATCATGTTGGCGATGAAATACGGAAAGATCTGATCGACTTTCAGGCTGGCTGGGAAAGCATGATATTTTGCTACGACAAACAATCCAGCCCCTATTGCCGAGACTGAAAACACATAAAACAAATAAGCGATGCAATTGGTGAGAAAGCCCTCCCGACTCTTTCTAAGGGATTTCGCTGTGAGATAGCGCTGCACCATTGCCTGATCCACACAATAGTTGCCCATCTTTTGCACGGTGTAGGTGACGATCAACGAGAGAATGGTGATGTCGGTGTACAGAAAAAATTTCATTTTCCCGAACAGGTTCGCCTCACTAAAGCCTGGGATATTAGCAGACATGGAGGTTTTGCCCGCCGCTGCCAGGCTGCTCCAGATTTCAGGCAGACCGCCAGGGATCGCCAGAACAATGACCACCACGCCCGTGATCATGCTAAGAAACATGACGAACGAATGCACCACATCGGACCACATGATCGCCCGAATGCCGCCCAGCGATGAATTGACCGTAGTGATAAAACCGAGCACCAATGCCGATAACAAAATCGGAATTTTTCCATTGCTGACCACGTTCAGAACCATGGAGGGGACGTAAATGACTGCCGCCATCCAGGTGAGCCGCCATAAAATAAAAATGCCGCTCGCCAGCGCCCGCACCGAAACATTGAACCGCCGCTCCAGGTATTCGTACGCCGTGTAGCAATTCAATTTGTGATAGAATGGCATGAACACCCAGACGACCACGGGAAATGATAGCGGGATTGCCATCGCCATCCAGAGATTGATGATGCCGTATTTAATGATGCCTGTAGGGAACGCCATATAGCCGACGGCGCTGGTCAGGGTTGCCATGAGTGAAAGACCGACGGCCAGCCAGCCCATGTTCTTCCCTGCCAGCATAAAATCTTTGGTCGATTTGTTCTTTTTGAATAGATAAATGCCAATGCTGATAATGCTCGAAATGTAGCAGATAGCGATAATAATGTCGATAGTGTGTAGCCCTCGAGGGATCATTCCTTCCTCCTGATGTTTGTGAGCCTCTAACCCTTTCAAAGGTTTTAAACCTTTGAAAGGGTTCAATTGCATCCCCAATTTATTTAAGCTGGTAATCCGAGATGATTTCGTACTCCAGATTTTTTATAGCGGCCAGATCGCCCCAGGCAAAAATTCTTTTGCCCATCGCCTCCTTAATAACGCCCCAACGATCACCCAGACGAATCACTCGGCCTGATAGGGGATCGCTCGTATCGATTGACTTTGGAAGGAGGATCGCTGTTAAAAAATGCGTGGGATCAAAGTCAGCAGAAGCTATTTTTCCCTGGATCACGTCATCGATAAAATCGGGTTTGCTATCGTAATTCCCCAGTCCCGCATAGCCGCCTTGAATGTTGTTATGTTCAACAATGGGCGGCTGGCCGTCGTTCTTTTTAATCAAAATCGGCTGCTGCTCGTTGTCTCGCAGGATATTATTTCGGATGATAATCGGCACGAAATAGGAAAATCGGCTCTCGATCATCACGGCTTCCCCGCCCTGATTGTGCATGATGATGTTATTTTCCAGTTCCATGTAGGAATCGACACATTGCACTCCGCCGCCAGATAGATTCCGCACAATCTTATTTTCGATAATTCGAGCCCGCCCCTCTTTGCTCAAACGGATACCGCCGACGCCTTTCTCGGGCGCCCAGTTGCCTGCGATGAAATTCTGCTGGATAATCGGCTGACCCATGCGCATCGTGTAAATTCCGCCCGCATCATCATCGGCGATATTACCTACGACCCAATTCGCTTCAATCAGCGGATCGGAGTAGAATTCATTGTAGATACCGCCGCCATCGCCCCTGCCTTTTGCCTGGTTATGGGCGATGATGTTATTGCGAATGATGGGGCGGGATTCATAAGCGCAGGAGATGCCGCCCCCGTTGCTGCTGCGAGTACGATTCCAATCATTGACACCAGCGCTATTGCCCATGATCACGTTATTTTCGACCATCGGCTGCAAAATCCCTTCTTCCAATCGATTCCCCTTGATCGTTCGCTCGGCAATCCCTGTCAATCGCAGCCAGCCGTAAAATGCAATTCCACCGCCATTGCCGACCGAGGTTTTGTTATTGGCAATGACATTATTCCGAATGACAGGCACGGCATTGTACAGACTGGCGATGCCGCCGCCATGATGTCCCGCCTGATGAATGCGGTTGTGATTGAAATCCGCTGGCTCCAGCACAAAATTGTCGAGGATGAAATTATTGGAGATCATGGGCGAGGTATCATCGCAGAGGATGCCGCCGCCATGGGTTCGGCCCAAGCCATGTTGAATGACAAACCCATCGATGCGGGCATTGTTGGCACCGACCACGGCACGCCGCACTCGCCCGCCATCCAGAATAGTTCGATGCTGAAAAATATCCCGCTCCCAGGTTTGCCGGTCGAATCCCCCATACAGATCGATCCATTCTTTCATGATGATCGTGCCCGAATTGTAAGTTCCCTCGGCCACGAGCACGGCACATCGATTCGATTCGGCCGCATCATTGATTTGAGAGAGGGCAAATGTCAGCGTTTGCCAGGGATTTTCTTTTGAGCCATCGCCGTTTTTATCAGAGCCTGTTTGGATGGAGACGTAATGAATTTTATAGAAATTTGTCTCCTCGATTGTCTCAGTTTTCGGCCCGATGGATGAAATATCTCTGGTAATTTTTGCTTGAGCTATCGAAAAAAGAGTGAGAATTAAAATTAGAAGAATAGTACTGATCGATTTTTTCATAAATTTTCTTTCATGATTATGAATTACAAAAAATTTGGTCACGGAAATGGAACAGACACGGAAATGAATTTTTAAATTCTTTTTTCCGAGTCCAAAAATTTAGCTCACGGAAATGGAACTGACACAGAAATGAATTTTCAAATTCTCTTTTCCGTGACTGTTCCTTTTCTGTGTCCAACAAATTAAGGTCACGGAAGTGGAACTGACACAGAAATGAATCTTTAAATTCTCTTTTCCGTGTCCAACAAATTCAGGCCACGGAATTGGAACTGACACAGAAATGAATTTTTAAATTCTTTTTTCCGTGACCGTTCTTTTTCCGTGTCCAACAAATTCAGGCCACGGAATTGGAACTCACACGGAAATGAATTTTCAAATTCTCTTTTCCTTGTCCAACAAATTTAGCTCACGGAAATGGAACTGACACAGAAATGAATTTTTAAATTCTTTTTTCTGTGACTGTTCTTTTTCTGTGTCCAACAAATTTAGCTCACGGAAGTGGAACTGACACAGAAATGAATTTTTAAATTCTCTTTTCTGTGACAGTTCTTTTTCCGTGTCCAACAAATTTAGCTCACGGAAGTGGAACTCACACGGAAATGAATTTTTAAATTCTCTTTTCCGTGTCAGTTCCTTTTCTGTGTCCAACAAATTTAGCTCACGGAAATAGAACTGACACAGAAATGAATTTTTAAATTCTTTTTTCCGTGTCAGTTCTTTTTCTGTGTCCAACAAATTTAGCTCACGGAAGTGGAACTCACACAGAAATGAATTTTCAATTCTCTTTTCCGTGTCTGTTCCTTTTCTGTGTCCTACAAATTTAGCTCACGGAAGTGGAACTCACACAGAAATGAATTTTCAAATTCTCTTTTCCGTGTCAGTTCTTTTTCTGTGTCCTACAAATTTAGCTCACGGAAATGGAACTCACACGGAAATGAATTTTCAAATTCTCTTTTCCGTGTCAGTTCCTTTTCTGTGTCCAATAAATTCAGGTTAAGGAATTTAATTCGGATTTTCATTTCTGTGACAGTTTTTTTCCGTGTCCTGTTATTCAAATTCAATCTCGACCATATCCAATATCGGCGAATACGCCCCATTCTCCGTGTCAAAAATCGCTTTGTACTGAATCCACTTCCCCGCAGGGATCGACGTTACTGCCTGATCCCGTTCAGTAAAAAAAGTCCCTGGGCCATTCGCTCCCAGCCATTTCGCATTTGCCAGCGCTGCTTTTGAATTCGCCACCCGCAACTGAAACTTAATCGATGATCGCTGCGGCGTTTCACCTTCCCATTTCAATCGGCTTGGCTTTTTACCCCGACATTCGTATGCCGAAGAAACATATTCAAACACAAAACTTCGATCCCGAATATGC
The DNA here is from genome assembly GCA_964647995.1 of uncultured Cytophagia bacterium. Lineage (GTDB taxonomy): Bacteria > Zhuqueibacterota > Zhuqueibacteria > Thermofontimicrobiales > Thermofontimicrobiaceae > Thermofontimicrobium_A. Next base: position 55,858 of record CAZYNP010000017.1, on the reverse strand, counting down.
CCCAGATCCACACCGACATCGTAATGGGCGCCCACGCTGGGGATTTCCAGCCGATTTTTTGCATCGAATCCATGGGCGCCGCCCCAATATAAAAACGAATGGGTATGATGATCGCCGAACTTACCAATCTCATTGAAGCTACCATCGGCACGGTGGCAAAAGAAGAACACGTCCTGAAACCCATCCCGATTGAAATCGCTGACGATCGAACCCGTACCGCCATCTGTGGGCAGCTTGATGGAATGATCGAGATCATAACCCTGTTCGCCTCCCAGGAGAATGGTGGAATAGCCAGAGCGATTGCTCTTTCCCTTGTAAAACGGACAGACCAGATCCAGCCAGCCATCACCATTCACGGCAGCGACCGTCATGGTTTTTGCCTGAACAGGGATGGTCTGGGATTTTGCTCTGGGGAACGTGCCATTTTTTTGCTGATAATAGACCAGTACATTTTTATCGTGGGCAAAGGCGATGTCGAGCAGGCCATCTTTGTTCAAATCGGCCACACCTGGCGTGCCCGTGCCGTTGCTGCCTTCGATGCGGATGCGCCTGGCGTCGCTGAAATTTCGGCTACCATCACCCAGGAAAATCGAGGCATCACCCCACTTCTGCTGCTGGCCGCATACCAGGTCCAGATGGCCATCGTTATTGATGTCGCACACGGCCACGGCACGAGTTTCGACAATGGGCAGCTCGGTCCGTTCCGTGACCGCCCATCCGCCTGGCTCGCCCCAATAGATGAACGAGCCTGGGATCAGCTTGCCATCAGGCGTTTTTTGCAGGGGATCGGAATTGGAAACAATGATATCGAGGTAACCATTGCGATCCAGGTCAGCCACTTCGACGCCAATGCCGCCGTAATTGGGTAGCCCCGTCATGCGCCACGGACTAAAGTTATTATTCTGATTCCAGTAAATCCAGACTTCATTGGCCAGTCGGGTCGTTTCGCCCCGATTGACGATCAAAATATCGACCTGGCCATCATCATCCAGATCGGCAAACGCCTGCTCATACGCCTCTCGGCCTGATAGCTCGATCCGATTCTGGACAGAGTACCGACCGTCATCATTGCCGAAATAGAGATAGCAGGGATCGTAATCGCCACGGGAATTGCCCATCATCGAAGTGATCAAAATGTCGAGATGGCCGTCGCCGTCGAAATCAGCAATGGCATTGCCCTGAGCGCCATGCTCGTACAGGCAGGTGCGTTTGGTCGTTTGAAATCCATCAGGCCCATTCCAATAAATGAATGACGGCACTTCGTAGGAATAATGCTCCTGAAAACTGCACACCAGCAGATCGATCCAGCCATCGCTATTCAAATCCGCCGCATTGGCGCCCCAGGCCCCGATGGTCTGGAGCGATTGACGATTCTGGTTTGAAAAACCACTGGCTGAACCGAAATAGAGATAAGAATCGATCAAGCGATTGGCTCGATTGGGATCGCCTGTCAGGGAATGCTGGTGATTGGTGAAAAACACATCGTTATAGCCATCCTTATTGAAATCCCGAATCACAATATCTTTGGCGGTGTGCGTTTCAAATTCGATCCTGCGCTCGGGAGAGAATTTTCCCGCCTCATTTAAGTAGCCAAACGAGACATCCCCCACTTCATTGGCAAACAAAAGATCGAGCCAGCCATCGTTATCCACATCGCCAGCCTCCACAGCATGGGGCTTGTGGGTTGGCAATTTCGTTAGCGATGATTCAGAAAATCCGCTGGCACAGCCATAATAGACGAAAGATTCATTGCCGTCGCCATTCGAAAAAATCAGATCGAGCCAGCTATCCCTGTCCAGATCGGCGGCAGCCACATCCGTTGCGCCCCTTGTTCCGATGTCCCTAAAATTCGCTGGATCGAAACCATTTTTGCTGCCCCAATAAATTCGGGATGGGGACAAATCCGTTTTATTTTTATCCCGATACTCCCAGAAGCCGCCTGAGAAGGCGAAGACAATATCTTTGTAACCATCATTATTGAAATCGCCGATGGCGGGTTTCTGAGCATTGGCGCTGGGCAGCGTGATTCGCTCTTTAAACGGGAAGAACCCCCATTCGCCTGGCTTTTTGCGATAATGGCGATCCTTCAAACCGCCATAATAGACAAACGATTCCATTTCGGTCCAGGTGCCGTTGGAATAATTCGCCACCACCAGATCCATTTCGCCATCACCATTCAAGTCATCGGCCGCCACCCACATCGGCCCATCGGCAGGGATGTAGCTGTGATTTTTGATGCTGAAATCTTTCCCATTTCCCCAATAGATCGACATATCCAGCATCTCCACCAGCGGATGGGAATTGACACAGAGGATATCGATATGGCCATCGCCATTCACGTCCCAGCGGTTGATGGTCTGGATTCGGCCCTTGTGGGAGACGTACATGTTGGCACCTGCATCATCGAAAGTGCCGTCGATGAAATCTTCGAATGCCGATTCCCACCAGACTTGTTGGGCGATGGCTGATGAAGCGATTATTAAACCAAATATGGTATAAGCGAATTTGGACACTTTATTCCTTCAGAAAGATCTCAAAGATTAAAAATTGTAAATTCAGCTCGTTCAAATCGAAGGGAAAAGATGCCTTACATCCAGGCTAAAGTAAATCCATGATCTCCCTTCATTCGAAGGAAAAACAAAATCAACGATGCGACTCAATTTTGAGCCGCTTCGAGGCACCGTGACAAAGAAACCTGAATAGTCAACTTTATAGCCTTGAAAATCCAGCATGACAAATTTTTTAATAGAATAACCCTTAGCATCTAATAAGCCGAGAAATCCTGTATCACCGATAATAAAGGTTCTTCTCAAATCATCTTGAAAGATTCGACAAAATTGACCGACAGCCAACGGCAGTTTTTTCTCATGAAGCAACGTGCCAGCAGTACTATAAACCGAGTGATAATTTTCCAGTGCGCCGTGAGTCGTTTCACCTAACTTGACGCTTAAAATATGGATATTATTTTTATGATCAAAAAAAGCATCATTTTGCACAAAACACAAAACGAAAGGAAATTTTTTTGTGGGAATCTCATTCACAAAAACCATTCTTTCGAGGAATCTATTGAAATTTTCACTATGCCAGATAGCATACGCATCGAACACATAAGCAAAAGCACCGGTGGGTTTTTGATAGCCTAAGGCTTCCCAGGTTACATCCCTTGAGGAGACCAAAATAATCGATCCCCCCATTAACGGGAAAATGTAGGTATAGCAATACCGATAATCAAATTGAGAAATTCTTCCTTGCCATTGGTTATCGGTTGCATGATATAAAGCCCAGCGATAGATTCCCGGTTCTGCTTTCTCTCCTCCAGCACAGGAGAGGACGTAAATATTTCCATCCACAGCAATAGCAGCAGCGCTATAGGGATGAGAGGTTTGTTTCATCACTGGAATGAGCTGCGAACGAAGCTGAATCGAATCTGCTTGAGGCTTACCAGAATATAGGGTAGCCTGATAATCAGGATAGGCGATGATCTGCAATTCACCATCTGGGGAGGCAAGAAGATTTACTGGCTCTCTACCAGATTTTCCCCTTGCTATTTCCTTCCAACCATTTTCATTCCTTCTCATCAAATGCCATTCTCTTGCCAAAAAGTTATCATCGCCCGAGGTGTAGGTCGTAAACACCCCATCATCCGTTCTGACGATTCTGCAAATGTGGGGGCCCCAGCCATTGCCACCATCGCCCACTACGCCATCATCGGCCACCACTTCGAGATCGACTCGGCAAATGCTTTTCTGGGCCAATACATTTTCAATGTTAATAGGCAAAAGAATAAAGATGAGCAATGGCCAAATGAAAACTGCAAGCATATTCTTCATAGTCAGGATTACTTTTGAAAGATATTGTCCAGCCATTTAAAAGCTTCGTCTTGCATCTGTTTAGTAAACACGTGCGGCACTGGCCAGATTTGTGTGATTAAATTGGCTTCGGCGTCTTGAGATTTCCAAACCCTTTTCATTTTAGCAAACGCTTCTTCCACCGCAGCAATAGGGAATAAATGATCCTTTTCGCCACTATAAAAAAGCATTGGTTTGGGACAAGCGAGGCTGGCCACATCAGGGTAATCGAGATAGCGAAATAACCCCGGATGACACAGGGCAAAGGACGAATGACCTTCGGTTTGGTTATTAAAATAGGTCATCAATCCGTGATTGGTAGCCATCCAGCAAATCGCCACACCCGCCTGGATTTCATCGGACATTGCTGTAACTTGCCAGGTTCGAAAAGCGCCCATCGATAGCCCCATGGCGGCGATGCGATTTTTATCGACGAAATCCAATGATGCCAGGAATTTTGCCGAGCGCAGATCTTCAAAAGCGATCAATCCCGCAAACGACATCCCCAGATTGAACAAGTTGGAGGCGATCGCTTGTTGCGCCATTCTGCCGCCGCCACCTCGATCGCCCCAATGAAAGGCGTCGGTGGCAAAGCAAACATAGCCTCGCCTGGCTAATTCTTCACCGATGATGCGGCCATCATATAAAATATTAGCCCATTCCTCAGAGGATTTGAGGATCGCCTCGTCTACATGAAACGGCTGGATAACTTTTTCCTTACCAATATCGAATCGTGCCCCATGATCGTGCAAAAGCAGAACCGCAGGAAAGGGACCTTTGCTCTTTGGCTTCAAGAGATAGGATAGTATCCTGCTATCCTCGGTGATATTGAGCACCACTTTTTGAGCGAGATATGACCCTCGATCCTCCTCATCTATCAACACGGGATGGAAGGGAACTTCATTCGGAAGATTCATCCAGGTGGAGCGAAAAATCTCTTTGCCTTGTTTTTTCCACTCGGCGAAATTTTTAAACCTTCCTGATAACCACGACATGGGATAGATCAATCTTTCCTTCGCATTTTTTAAAAAGACAGGTAAATTTTGGACCGAGCCAACGGTCTGGTATTGAACACCATATTCAGCTTCTTTTTTTATTTTCTCAATCTCTTCTAATTTTAAAAACTGATTGGGAGGGAAATCGGCATCGACTCTCTCGATCAATTTTTCGACATCATTTTCCATCACATAAATCTTCAGTTTCCAGATTCTATCTCCAGGGCTGGCGTCCAATGGCAGCCATTGAGGATTATTGTGCATGCAATCGTGCCAGGCCTGACACATGGTAGTCGCAGAATGGTTGGCAATAGCTGCCAGGTACTTGCCATCTTTAGAAACAGCGCCGATAATCGACCTGGTAAATCTGGTGTCACTACAACCAGACCAATTGTTTGGATTATAGGAGGGCGTTTCCTCACCTTCCTTTAGATAGATTTGTACCCAGGGGGGATTATTTACCTGATCGTCTTCATTGCGGACGGGAATTTTCTTTCGGTCGGTTTTATTCAAGAAGGTCATGCCCTCTTTGGTGATGATGAAACAGCGATTGACAAATTCCAGATAATTGTCGGGCTGGCTCGCAAAATTGGGCGCTCTTTTTAATTGCCAGCAGATATTGGGGATGATTACCTCTTGGGGTATCGCTTCCTTCGCATGGCGGCTTTTCTCAATCCAAGCACAAACATCTAACGCACCCGGCTCTGGGGTAATGAGAGTCGCCAGATAGAGAAATGGATAGGAATTGATTTTATGATATAGCTTTAGCCTGCCTCTATCCAATGCGATCATATCGACCAGCTCCACCTGGCTCTCATAACACCAAAGATCGCAGGCAAAATTGGGCACATTGGGGAATGAGGCGCCAACAAGCATTTGTTCATATTTTTGCCAGACCGTCAACGTCGGCAAATGAGCGGGGTCTGGATTGGAAATGTTAAGATAGGTATTCAAATTACTGCTGGTATCTTTTGCCAGAATGTTCTCCAAGGTTATTCTATCGCTGGCGTTATAGCTCAATGCCGAAGCGGGGATTAAGCTTTTTTCCTTTCCCTGCCAACTCCAATAGAATTTAAGCAGCGTCGCTGGGCCGCTATCATGAACATAAAATATTTCGATCGGATAATCCTGTTCCTGTTTAAATTCATATTGAAAAGAATTGGCCAATTCAGTATTGGATGTTTCAAAGACATTTTGCCCGTTTAACTCGACTCGAATATAATTATCGGCTTCGACATAAAACGTTATCTCTCCCGATATGGGTGCTTTGAGATAGCCTTTGCATCGCATCGCCCAGTCATTCTTTTTAGGAAGTTTTATTTCACTCGAATTCAATTCGGTGATCTCGAACACCTCAAACGGTTTTTTGAATTGGATATTATCGTAACCGATCGCAATTAAGCGATCTTTAATTAAACCCGAATTTGCCTGAGCATAGCTCAGCGAGGAAAAACCTGTGACAATCAAAAGTAAGCCTGAAATCACAAGCCGATTTATTTTTTGGATTCTTTTCATCTATTTTCTCCTCCAGAAATGGGGCAAATTATTTGCCTCCCTGACTTCGAAAATTTGCAATAGTCGGATCAATTCAGCCCCAGCCAACAGAATGGGGCCATAGCCATGGTAGGCCGTGATGCGCTGGGGTCGCTCGGCGTAATATTTGATGGAATATCCAATAGAGGTTCCCATACAAACACCCAATACCTGACCATCTTCGGTCACTCTTTTTTCCAAAGCGTTCCAGGCCTCAAATGCGGGTAAGGCATATTGGGGTTCCAGCCAGCCCTCGTTAACCCCTTTGGCGATGGCATAGGCATTCATTGCCGAACAGGAAGTTTCCAAATAGGTTTCCGATCGATCCAATAGCTGATGCCACAATCCCGTTTCGCTTTGCAACTCGATCAACGCTGCAATGTCCCGTTGAAAAATATCGAGCACCGAATCACGGCCAGGGTAATCCGCTGGCAAAACATCCAGCAACTCTGCCATGGCCAAAAGCGCCCAGCCGTTCTGTCGGCCCCAAAATATATGCGTGTCGTATTTCACATTATTGAACCAGCCATGATCGAAAACGCCTTTTTCTTTGATGAAAAGGTATTTTGCAAAGTTCAATACCTGTTTAACCGCATCATCATAGTATCTTGGATCGTTTTTATATTTTCCCATTTGTACCAGAAAGGGCACACTCATATAGAGATCATCGGTCCACAGGGAATATTCCCAATCGCCGTAACCTTTGCGCACAAAGGTGCCATCCTCAAGCCGCAACTGTTTGTCGGAAATAAAGTCGGCAATGAGTTCTGCAATTTCTTGATACCGCTTATCTGGTCGCAACTGGTTCAGTTTTAACAACGCCGCCCCCATCGAACCACAATCATCCAGTTCACGAGGCGCAAAAATTCTCCGCCAGCGGTCATTGGCAAAGCCATATTTTTTATTAATCGCTATGATGTTTTGAAGATGATCAAAAATGAATTGGTAATTTTTTTCGGTAAAGTCCAGAAAGGATCGGTCGTTCAGGATGTTAAAAGCAGAGATCATCCCCGAAAAAACGACGCCCATTTCATACGTCCAGACGCTCTGATCCCCTGGCAAATTGGCCACATAAACATCGGGCAGTTGAGATAGATCGGTGATCTTTTTGTTCGTCTTGCGATCAATAAATGAGAAAGGGGTGACTACTTCAAAATGGTTTTTTATCTTTTGCAGCACCTTGACAATATCTTCATTTATTTTCTGGAAATCCTTCGGTGTAATCTGGGCTGAAGCACTGCCAGCGATAAAAAAGCAGATCAGCATAAGATAGATAATTTTTCTCTTGCTGGTTTTGCAATGAGTTTTGTTCATCTCTTATCACCATGAATTTTAATTATCAACAAGATTGTGCGTGAAATCCAATTAAAAACCAAGAATAATCGAGCGCTTGGCCTGGCCAATGTCATTCTCAGAATGGGATAAATATTCGCCTTCAATTTTGGATCTGGTTTTGCTAGGTAGCGCCCAATGAATGATCAAATTTCCTCCTTTGAAATCGACGTTATTATAATCGATCCTGATCGGATACCATTGGTCCTGAACCATTTCCAATGTGGCTGAGGCTTCCATTTGCCCGGCACTCTTTTTGGCAATTTTGTAATCGTTAATGGTTATAAGAACCTCTTGCTCGCTTTTTATCATAAATTGAACTTTTCCAGAAAGCGGCGACTTGATGAAACCGGTCAAAAGAACGGACCAATTCCTGCCGTCATCCGGCGGATTGGTCGGCCAATCGAATTCGAGCGTTTCGGCAATAAACGTCCGTCTTGGTTTGGAGAGATAAGGATCCCCAAATACCAAACCGACCAGCCCTTTATCAGCAGGCCTGTTATCTTCTCTTTTTAAAAGTTGATGCAATGCTTCATAATACACTTGATATTCTTTCTCATAATAGGGAAGAAGATCTTTCCAGTGGTAGGGTGTTTTTTCCAGATAAACTGGATGGGCAGCGGGTACATCGCTGATGCTGTCATAAAAGCCATCCGTTAATTGGGTTAATTTCTGGTAAATAGCGAGTGAAGATTTTAGTTTACTCAAGAACTGATCGGCATTTTCTTTTGTTTTGGCGCCGCTGTTGAATTGATGATAAAAATAAACGGCCTGGAGTTTTTCTAAATAAAATTGTAACGTCAATTGTACCGCTTCCAGGTCGATCAAGTATTTGTTCAGTTCCTGTTGATCCTTGGTAGCATGAGGGATAGCCAGTTTAATTTTTTCAATGGCTCGCTCACAGCTTTTCTGTTTTTCCTGCAAAAAGTCGATTGGTGATTTCTGGGGGGAATGGCTATTATTTTTGATATCATCTAAAAAATCCGGGATTCTTTTCACATCGTTCAGAGCAAAAAAGGGTATTCCAGGAGCTCTTTCGATCTGTCTTACCATCAGACCCGATGTCACTACCGTATGATTATCATGGCCCGCCCAAAATAGCCGTTGAATGGCTGGCAATACATCAGCGATCTCCTCAAAAGATTCAAGTAAATGGCTGGCGGCTAATCTGGAACCGTATTTTGCCGATAAGAAATTTATCCAGTACTCTTGTTCAGTTGTTTTATCACTTTGGCAATTCCACGAATATCTGCCCCACATTCGATACCATAATTCATCTCTTTGCCATTGAAGCTGCTGAGAGTTGATTTCATTGGTCAAGGGCCAGCGCCAGGATTTCCTTGGGTATAAGTGGAAACCATTGGTTCCTATGCGATAGGCGCTTTGCAAACATTTTTGAATATAAAAAGGCGGGTTCCATCGAAAAGGCTCCAGATTACCAGCCATGTGGATATTGACGATAAAATTGTTGGTTAATTTTGCCCATTCTTGATTCATCGGATCGATCAGCGTATCGGCAACCATTTCGACATTATATTTGCTCTCGATAAAAATATTTGGATGATCTTTGACGATTTTTTGGGCCGCATCCAGATCAAGAAACCAGGATCTCAAAATGATGGCTGGCTTCTTGCCAGTTTTCTTGACCGCAGCAAGAATAACTTCATTTACCCATTGAACAGAATATGATTTATCTAATGCTTCACCTGCTGTGATATAAAGTCCGATCTCGGGAAATTCATTCACGAATTGTTCGATGCAATAAGAAGTATAATCTGTCAATTCTTTCGTTGGCACGCTGAGCTCGTCAGGCAGGTGATGCGCACTTTGATAGTAAACCGAGGTATGAATGTTATAAAATTCCCAGAAAAACCCGATATTTCTTTTCGCACCTTCTTTGATCAACCATTTCATCATGTGATGATTATGGGCTAATACTTCTGGATCCAGTCCCGATTGAGCTTCGGGATATTTGTCAAATTTTACGAAATAGTCGAATGGGTGACCATTCCAGAGCGTAATGTAATTATATCGATTGGCTGCCAAAAAATTCAAGTAATCGATCCAGAGTTCTTTATCATAAAAAAAGGGGAAATGATCTGGGGTAATGGGATAGTTGTAAGTCCCTAATTTCATCATCAAAATACAAACCCCTCGTAACTTCATCATCGGCTTTTCCCGCCAGCTCAGGCCGATTGGCAGTTGTTGGTTCATCACTATTCTCTCGGCAAGATCAATACACCCATACATCACGCCCGAAGCATCAGCGCCGATGACTTTGATAACGGAATCAACCTGGATCAGATAACTTTCGGCAATTTGAAATTCTTGGGGTAATACTTCTTTGGTTGATTCAAATTTTAATTTCACAAAATTTGTATCAACTCCGACTTTATTTAATGCAGATATTAATATTTGTCTTCCATACTCGATTTTCTCAATGTCATATTCTTTAAGCATATCTTTAGTCGAACATGAAACTTGTAATGATAATAAAAATGGAATAGCAACGAATAGAACATTCGAGTATGATCTTTTATTTTTTTCTTTGTACCAGGTAAAAATTGAAAACATCGTTATCTCTGATCTGCTTTCCCGTGTTTGAAAATTGAAATTTCGGTATTGAAAATTATTTGATATTTGTTTTTTGATTTTTGGAGTTTTCATCATCAGTTCTCAAACAGCCCCTTCAACTTTTCCACTGCCTGCTTATATTTTCTTCTCTTCATTTTTTGCAGATTGATTAACTTCCATTTGACGGCAGGAAGCTCCTGAATATTTTCAAGCCCCAATAGATTCCAATCTGGCGCCAGTGACTTGAATGATACTAAAAACTGCTTTTCCTCTGCTGTCAAAATATTTCTGATATTTTGATTGATGTAATTTTGCGTTTCAACCAGGTCATCCAGCGGCACTTTATCGAACATCATCCCTTCAAATTCATTCAAATAAATGTCCCGAAAATCCTGGGGATTGGGATCCAGCAACTCAGCAATGGGTCGTGGATGGCTGATGAGATAGACGATGAACGCCTTTCTGACTTCGGCTGTGATTCCTTCATTTTTCAACAGCAGATGGATATCGTATAAGTCACGAGGGTGTTGTCGATCCAATGCAGCGCATAATTTGCTACCATAAAGATCGGGGAATGACAAAGTTAATACTGACATCGTTTTTTCAAATAGCGATTCAGCTTTTGGGCAGAGTCGTTGTTCAATCGGTTTAAAGACTGTGCCTCTGACTATAAAATTCGGTTCGACTTTTATAATAGCACCTTCATGTTCAATGATAAGAGCAATGACTGTTTTGGTCTCTGATAAAATTTTCCTGGAAATATTAGCTCTCGGAAAATGCTTAATGATCTGAGAAAAGATGTTTTCAAGTCGCTTTGAAATATCGGTTAGAGCGATTTCACGCTTATTAACGGGTACATAAGTCAAGTCAATATCAACCGAGAGCCTTAGCAGATTTCGAACAAAGAAATTGATTGCGGTACCGCCTTTCAATGCAAAAACTTCTTCAGATTTGAAGAAAGGCAGTACTTGAAGAAGCAGCTCCGCTTGTTTGAAATAAAGGCTTTCTCTCAACTCAATGTTTCCCTGGGTACTGTGATTAAATATCTATTATCCAGAAGACCATTTTTTATGATGACCCGTTTGCCGCTTCCGATATCTATTTTAGCTGGATCTAATTCGGAGAACCAGGGCAGTTCTAATTTTTCGGCCATGTATAAAAATAATCGCTTTACTTTTATGGACTGACAGTTTTCCAACAGCCGTTGCATTAGCTGCGGCCGCAAAGTCATCAGGCCTTCCATGATTCTCATTGCTTCATCGAAAGCTTGTAGTGAAGGCACATGATACAACATCTCCAGGACCGCTCGCTCAGGGGCGGATATCTTTATCGTGAAGTCTTTATGAGCATATTCAGAGTAACTGCCATCGAGCTCGCTTGATAGAAAATTTGTAGCGCTAAAATGAATTTCAACACCCCAATCAATTTCTTTAAACCATTTTGGTAAACGTGCACCAGCCGCTGCAAAGAGAAAACATTTCTCATGAGAAAATCTGGCGTAATGGGCATATCCCTTTAATTCCAGTGCCGTTCGTCCGCCGACATGAACTGGCAATTGCAGTTGATGTTGCAGAGAAAAGATCGCTCCATAAACATCCACCTTATCATTTGGAAGCACATACGCTCCTGTACCGATGGACTCCAACCAGCCACTTCGTCTATAGCTCTTTATTAGATCATGATAGTAACCCATCTCACTTAAATAAGATTGCGTATATACCGTGCCCCGTTGCCACTGAGAGATGAGTTGGTTTAACTTTTTTGCTTTTTGGGTATTCATAATACCAAAATATGTAAATAAATAAACTAAATCAAGTTTAAAATTGCCCCCACAGATCAAGTATTATTTTATTTTTGTTATCAATTTTAAACCGTTCTGGTGAAAACTTGATGTGGATAGACATAAAAAGATCTGGAATTTAAATATTCAATGACCAGCCATTCAAATAAAAATCAAGATTCGAAAGACAAAATGCAAACACATTTCCAGTATCCTATTACCAAACTCAGGTATTGAAAATTATTTGATATTTGTTTTTTGAATTTTGGAAATTCTCTCAGTGTGAAATCTCGCTCCTCCTGATCGTCAATTTTCCCACAATTTCATTATCAATACTCACAATCTGATACGTCACCATCGGATCATCCAGGGTCGTATCGAACGTCAACAATCCAAAGGACTGTTTTTCATTATACCCGAATAAAGCGCCAGGCATCAATTCATGGACATGCTGATTGGTCAGTCGGGAGCTTTCAAACTCATACAGCGGATAGCCATTTTTTCGCTCGATCTTCCAGGCGTCGGAACGGTGGCGATCGGCAGATAACAGGATCACGCCATCAATTTTATTTTGGGCCAGGAAGTCGAAGATCTCCTGCCGTTCCGCTTTGAAACCGTTCCAGGTATCCCGAGCAGCCCCTTTGGTGGCCAGCGACCAGGGCACTGGTGAAGCGATCACTTTGAACGTGCCTTTCGCATTTTTCAGATGATCCAGCAGCCAGGCTTTCTGCACAGGACCGAGCATGGTTGGATTTTCATCGTACGGATTGGTGCGATAGGTTCGTCCATCCAGCATGAAAAAATCCACATCGCCGATGGAAAAATGATGCCAGCAGCCTGGCCAGTCCGCATCGCCATAGTAGGGATTGTTAAAATTCTGCTTGAACACCTCCAGCAGCGGCATTTTCCAGACAGGCTTATCTTTGAATGGTCCCAGCCAGACATCATCGGTCGCCGCATCGTGATCGTCCCAGATGGCGTAGATTGCCGTGGAAGCAACCAGCCGACGAAATTCGGGACGGGATTGGCGACGGTAATAGGTGTAATAGTGAACCCCATTGGGCATGTCAGGAATGTTAATGTAAACATTGTCGCCCATGGCCAAAAATGCGATGGGCTGGTGAACGAGAATTGTGTCCCAAATTCGCTCGTTCGGTGGATAAAAACCCGCTCCTCCTCCGAAGGCCACTTTGAATGTCGCAGGACTGCCCACTGCTGGATAGGTGCGGAACGATGGGAATTCTTGCTTCAGAACCGATTTCCCATTGATCAGAATATTGTAGAAATATTTCGTCGCTGGCTGCAATCCATTTAGCTCGACAATCGCTGTAAAGTCACGGCTGCGTGCGGTCGTAGCCGTAGCTGATTTTATGGGTGCAATAAGTTTATTCGATACGCTGGCCAGAATTTGAATTGGGACTTCATCCACCGTGCGCACCCAGAATGTGGCGCTGCTATCCGTGACACCACCCACCATTGGACCGTGCAAAAGTTGAATATTGCTTTCAGCGGCCAGCTTGTTGAACTTTTCCGATTCTGTCAATGGGCGGAGCAAATCTCGAGGTCCAGCCAGAAAACGTTCGAACGATAACCCCTTTTCGATGGCGATGTTCATGGTTTGAAAGGCGCTATCGATTTTTCCCATCTGGCATTGGGCGACAACCAGATTGAACCACGACTCCAGATCATTGGGATCAGCCGCCAATAGATCCCGACAATATTTGGCCGCTTCCTCAGGTCGGCCTTCGACGATGTCCAGCATCTGACGTTGTCCCCGCCGCTTGTATTCAAACCCGATTTGGGCATAAAAAAAGCGCCGATCCCAGGGGTTCTCACTGCCATAGTAGGGATGTTTGGAGCCATCGAGATAGGCGTCGGGCGGAGCGAATTCGCCGATCTCTTCGATAGTTTGCTTGGAGCAAAAGGTTCCTCCAATAGCAACAAGGATCAAGAGGATCATCAAAGATTTTGATAAAATTTTCAAATCGAGCGCCTCCTGAGAAAAATCCAAAAATCAAAAAAACAAAATTCAAATAAATTCAAAATTGCAAATTTCAATTCCCAGACAAATCGGCTCAGTGAGTCCTTTTAGAATTTGGTAATTTAGTTTTGTGATTTATTTGTTATTTGGTGTTTGCCATTTGGAATTTATTTAATATTTCCTCCCCATCTTCGGATAAGGCACTATCGTCATTTCCTGCCGCTGGAAGATCGGTTTGTAATCAACAGATCGTTTTGCCACATAGGTCAAATCATCGAAATAAACATCCACATATTTGCCGCCTTTGCGGGAATTGAGCAATCCGAAACGATCGAATGTGGCGCCGATCTTTCGCTGCTCTGGCGTCAGGTCGACGGAAAAGGTATCGGCCCCAAGCGTCACTGTGATTTTTCCCGCTGCACCAGCATTGGGATCATATTGAAACGAAAACGGTCGCTTGATGCGATCGGGGATAAAAATGGGACCCCTTTGTTCAAATGCCATATCCTGTCTCGGCGAACAGACTGCTGCCAACGAATAGCCAATTTGGGTCTGATCCATGACCTCGAGGCCGATAAACTGATGCGGCGGATTGCCCTTATATTCGCCGAACACAGGCGCTACTCTCGCTGCCCGATTGAAATAACCAATTAACATGCGCCCATCGACAGCGCCTGCGACAAAATTGATCCAGCCTGAAAACGAAATGGGCTCGTCCAGCGTCAGTTGGCCGATGTCGTCGGCGTAATAGGCATGGAGCGGATCGATCACCTCGGTGCCATAGAAGCGGCCGCCGATTTCGCCTGGCGCCTGGCCCGCCCAGTTGGTCTGCGAATAGCCAAAATTCTGTCGGGCATGAAAATCGGTCTGAACGAAAGTGATATGATTATTCAATTCATCCCAATGGGGATCGTGGGACAGTTCGATTTTTTCACCGTTCACGATCAGATCGGACAGATAAAATTCCATGCTGCCATGATAGATTTGCATGTTGTACACGCCGAAGCGATCGATGTCGCTGGGATGCTCCTGATGACCTGGCAAAAGGAAATAGCTGACGGGCGGCTGATCATCGAATTGGAACGTAATTCTGCCTTTCATCTGGGCAGCATTTTTTTCGATATTCCAGAGATGATAGCTGCCCTTGCGGTACCAATGATCCACCAGTCCCGCATCACGGGCCTGGAGCAGCAATTCATGCAGTTTTTTTTTGGTGATGGAAGGCTCGTCGTTTTTCGCTCGCTTCAAAACCGAATCTTCATGCACATTGGAGGTGCTGCCGATCCACTTTGGCAGCCGAGGATCGGGCCAGTTTTCGGCAACCGTAGCTTCTGGCTCATACGTCAATTTCCAGCGATGCACCGAGCCGTCGCAGGGGATTTCGATATCGGGATTGAGGATAGCGCCAGCGGCTCTGCCCGTCTTATAATCGAGATGAAAGCGAGCCCTGCCCTGAATGACCTCGCCGATGCGAAAGCCAAGCGACGACCAGACCCGCCAGCCCTGGCGCTCGCTGTTGAAAAAGCCGATATAAAATCCGAAGCCTTCTTCGGGTGGCGCAATGACAGCCAGCTTGCCCGAAGCCGTCAATCTATCTTTGAACGAAAACGGACCGATGGGCATGGCGTAATACGCAGGCGTGGTGGATTTCCAGATAATGCCGCCAATTTCGCCGATGCCATCGCCATTGTGATTCGTGGGCTTCCAGCCGAAATCCTGGGTGATGGTCGGGCAATTTTGGCACTGCACCCGATTGTTCATGCCTTCCCAGCCAGGGTCCTGGCTGAAATCCTGGTGGATGGTAATAATCGGATCTTTTTGTGGTTCTCCTGACCATGCGGCTGAATGAAGGATTAGGATAGAAATAGTTATTAAAATAATTGTTTTGAAAAAAGTGACATCCCCCCTGCCCCCCTTCAAAGTGGGGAAAATACTGAAATACTCCCCCTTTGAAATGACCGAAGGAAGCTCCCGCTGACTGACGGGTATGGGATTTAGGGTGATGTTTATCCTGTTGATAACCAATTTCAATCTCCTTGAAAACCTCATTAAAATAATCCAAACCCAAACAACTGGGCAAACTTCAGTTGAAATTCAATCTGCACAGGTTTTCTTTTCAGCAATTTGAGATCGCCTTTCCATGGGACAGGCAGATCCACGCCATCGCCTTTGAGTGCTACCCAATCAAAATTCCGCAACGGCTGGCCATTTTCATCCAGCAATCGGATCCGCAGCTCGCCGACAATTTTAGCATTGACCGTCATCGAACTGGCATTCAAAATAACGGGCTTGGTCAAAAGAGTTCCCAGATTTAAATCGGCTTCTCGAGCCACGTATCGGTCTCGGGGCATTCGTGCCAGACCGATCTGGCGTTCATCGAAGCGGGCGACTTTGTGGCCACGGGCATAACCACCGTAATAAATAAAAGTCTCGTCACCAACGATGATCTGCTCATCGCCCCAGGCCATGGCGTGATCCCAACTGCCAGGCACGTGATTGCGATCCAGAAATGGCTCGTGATCCCGCTGCCAGGTTTTGCCATCCCGAGTCCAGGCGAGGACGGTATAACCCAAGCCCGCTGCCTTGCGATCCAGGTCTCCCATCTCCTGGCCCGTTTTGCCAGGGGTGGCATTCAGATCATCCCGCAGCACTTTCACCAATCCGATCAACAAATCGCCACGGGTGATGACGCCAGACATGGAGTAAAATTGCATCTCGCCCTGCTCGATCGGAGCGCCGATTTTCGGCATGATGATGGGCCAGGGCTTTTCCCAATGGATCAAATCTTGGCTCACACTTTGATGCGGAATGCGCTGATTATCCTTCCAATCCTCCCTTCGATGCCAGACAGAGACGATGGCGAGGTAGTGTTTCCGAATCGGATCCCAGTGCAGCGAGGTGATGTCGTGATTGTGTTTCAGCACCGAGGTATCGGTCAGCGCTGTCCAGTCCAACCCATCAGGCGAGGTGGCGATCATCATGCCATCTTTGAGATAGGAGGCGAAGACGTAGCGCTGGCTGGGATCGGCACAATCTTTTCCACGATCCAGCACGCTGATGCCAAATTTGATGGGATGCGGATCTTTCAAAATCCGATGCGGACGAATCCAATGAATGCCATCGTCCGATTCCATGTAGCCGATGTGCGACTGGCTGGCGCTCTCGGGCGTGCCGTACCAGATGCGAAATCGTTTGGTATCAGGATCACGCAGGACACTCAGGTAAGGCTGAAAGCATTGGTCCCCGTCTTTGCCCCCCGTGACGACTGGCTCGGGCAGCTTCTCGGGATGGTTCACGGTTCGGCTGAGGAACGATTGGGCTGCGATGAGATAATCATCAATAAAAAGCTGTGGGCCAGGTTTCAATTCGATAGGATTTTTTTCAAGTTGAGCAAATGAGTTTCGCATGTTGAACAGCGCAACAATGATCAATATGGATGTCGCTATTTTGAAATTCTTCATGGATAAATTTTCCTCGGTTGTTGGCTCTTACTAAGCATGCTTTAGTTTTGACATCCCCCTAAATCCCCCTGCCAACTGGCGGGGAACTTTATGGTGGCCTTTGAAAGGATCAGGGGGATTCAAATATATTTTTTCATTTCGTTTTTAATGTGATCTTCTTTTTCAGGATGTAAACGGGTCAATGGAGGAAGCACCCAGGGCTCACACAGTCCCACCTCGTTCATCATCACTTTCAGCCCAGCGATCATCTCGCTGCCGAGCATGTCCTTTTGATGGAGATCGGCGATGGGATTGATTTCGATTTGCAGCTTGTTTGCCATGGCATAATCCTCACGCACCACCGCTTCATATAGGTCGTTAAACTTCTTCGGGATCAAATTGCCCGTGCTGGGTACGATGCCATCGAATCCCATCTGCAGCATGTTGGCCGATTGGGCGGTCCAGCCGCAGAGCAATGAAAAATCCTCACGATGGCGAAACATGGTGACTAATCTCTGCAGCCGTTCCAGGTCTCGCTCCGAATCTTTCAACCCGACAATTTGGGGATGGTGGCTGAGTTTTTCGATCACCTCCAGCGGAATGGACATGTGGGTGGTGGATTTGATATTGTAAATCATGATCTCCCCTGGGCAGCGATCGGCCAGGGTTTCGTAGTAGCGCTGCATCATATCAGCCGTGAGGGGAAAGTAGGAGGGGAGGTGCGCTACAAAAACAGTGACTCCCAGATCATAAAATTTTTTGGCTAAGTTCACAGAATTTTCCAGGCAATTGTCAGAAATTCCTGCATAGAGTGTCGTTCGCTGGCCGATTGATTTGGTAACTTGTTTGACAAATTGGATTCGAGTTTCAAATGAGATGGAAGCTGCTTCGCCAGTCGTACCTAAGATAAACGGGAAGGTTCCGCTGCTTACGATCGACTCGAGGAGTTTGATGGCAGCTCCTTCGTCCAGATGGCCCGTTTCAGTAAAGGGGGTGACCATGGGGATGACCACGCCGTGGTATTTTTTTGGTGTTTTCAATGTTCGCTCGTTTTTTGAAATAAAATCCTTATGGTAAAATAAAATCCTTACGGATTAACTCCAATAGAATCCTGACGGATTAAATCCTATAAAATCCTGACGGATTAACTCCTTGACGGATTAACTCCTTGACGGATTAACTCCTTGACGGATTAACTCCATTATTTTAACAGCAACATCCGTTTCGTCTCTGAAAAATCGTCGGTGTTGAGTTGATAGAAATATAGGCCGCTGGGCAGAGCATCGGCATCAAATTTGATGATGTACGATCCCGCTGGTTGGAAATCGTGAATCAACGTTCGAACTACCTGCCCATGAATATTATAAATGGTGATTCGAATATTCGTTTTTTGTGGCAATTGGTATCGAATACTGGTAGTGCCGTTGAATGGATTGGGGTAGTTTTGCTCCAATCGAAATCCTTGGGGCGACAGAGGGCGCTGGCCAGATACTGGCGAGAAGCCACCATGACGGCCAATTTTAAGCAGATAGACATCCGAATCTTTGCTGTAACTGCTGGTGCCACCGCTGACAATAAAGCCGCCATCGTTCACCTGACGAACACAGGAAGCGCCTTCGTTATGAAGTCCCCCATACGTTTTGCTCCACTCCTCATTGCCTGCGGCGTCAGTTTTGATGATGTAAACATCGGGCCGCCAGGTTTCCAGCGGGGCATCGTAATAGCGCTCAGAGCTGCCAACAACCAGATAGCCGCCGTCCGCCGTGGCAATGACTTCAGCCGCCTCATCCTGATGCTCCCAGCCAAAGAGCTTCTGCCATTGCTTATTACCGCTGGCATCAATTTTTATTAGACAAATATCTCGAGCAACAGCGCCGAATTCGGGGCTGGCGGTCCATCCCGCCATAAGATAGCCCCCATCATTGGTGACAATCACCGAAGCGCCACGATCCCAATCCGAGCCGCCGTAATTCTTTTCCCAGATCACATTACCAGCAGCATCGATTTTGACCAGATAGAAATCATAATCTCCAGTTCCTCCAGATTTATAGGAACTGGTCGAGCCCAAAAAGATATAACCGCCATCACCCGTCGCTTTGATGGAGGCGGCGTTTTCGCCTGCTGAGCCGCCATAGACTTTATCCCATAATAGATTGCCATTGGCATCGATTTTGATGAGGTAAGCGTTCTCATCCTGGGCAGTGGTCGATCGACCGGCGATCAGGTAGCCACCATCGCCAGTGGGGATAAGATCTGAACCGCTGTCGGGCTTAAATGGCGTCCGACCAAAAGATTTTTGCCAGAGCAATTTGCCATTCGCATCGGTTTTGACCACAAACACATTGGGCTCGTCCTTCGCCTGGCTGTTCTGGTGGGAACCGACCGCAATGTATCCACCATCGTCGGTGGGAACGACCTCTGCAAAGCCTTCGGACCATTCTTCCTCGCCATACCACTGGCTCCATTCGATCTGACCATACGCATCCGTTTTGATCAGGGTCGCATCGCTATATTCCTGATCCACCCGAGTCGTTGAGCCAGCGATGATATATCCGCCATCCAAAGTGATGCGGACCGAGCCAGCGCCGTCACCATTGGGACCTCCAAAGATTCGTTCAAATGTGATAAAGCCGTGATCGAGATCCGTGCCTTCTCCAGTCATGTCGATGATGTTGGGGCTGGTGCTGGCATTGCTTTCGACCACCACCTGGGCCGCCACTGCGCCCTCGCCTGCGGGCTGGAATTGGATCGGCAAAACCAGCATCTCGGCCAGGTTCAGGGTCACCGAGCCAGGGTCAGATACCAAAGAGAACAATGAGGCATTAGTTCCCTGAATGCGCACCTTGTTGATTTTCAGGGGCTGAACACCGATATTAAAAATTAATAAATCTCGAATCGCCACCTTGCTTTCTGGAATTTGGCCGAAATATAATGCCTTCGGGGAGATGTTGATTGTTTGAGAGAAAGCAGGCGCAACCAATATTGCCATCAACCCCAGGGAGAGGCAAAAGGTAAAGCTTCTGCTGAACTGGTTCATCGGGAGCTCCTCCTGAGCCATAGGTATAATTGAGTAAACGTGACCGTCACCTCGCGGATGACGGTCACGTTGCTATAAATTAGCTGCCAAATCGAAACTTCAATCCACCTTTCATCCACCACGAGAAATACTCGACCACCAGTGGACGGCTTGTCTCTCCCAGATATTTGTAGGAGGGTTCGTTGGTGAGATTGATCGCATCGAAATAGGCCTGCATCCACGGGAAGATATTGTACGTCGCTGAGAAATCGAGCTGCAGGTGTTTATCCATCCATTCGTCTCGTGGTTTGTCCTGTCCCACGGCGACGATGAATTTATCCCGATAGCTGGCGCTCAAGCGAGCCGAGAAGCCATATTTTTCATAGCCCAACGAGGCATTGGCCACATCACCCGCCTGTCCTGGCAAAACGCCTTCCCGACCTAACATCTCGGCATCGGACCAGGTATGGGTGTAGTTGGCATAGATGCCAAAGCCACTCAGGAAGCCAGGCAGGAACGAAAATTCCTGCTGCCAATTCAGCTCGAAACCGTACAGATTGGCTGAGCCGCCATTGATGGCTTGTTCCTTGGTAAAGCCATCCCAGGTGCCGCCCACGACCTTAGAGGTCTGAACATAAATGATGTCATCAAGCTTCTTGTAGAAGAAACCACCCGAGGCAATACCGATCCCGCTGAAGTAATGCTCGAACATCAAATCCACGTTCTTTGAAGTGGTGGGCTTCAATTCGGGATTCCCCGCATCGATTTTCTTGCCGCTGGGATCCACAAAGAAGTAAGGGGCATAATCCCAATAATTGGGCCGAGCAATCGCCTGGGTATAGGCCAGTCGGAAATTGGTCATCGGCGTGAGCCGATAGCGCACATGAACCATGGGCAGGATATTGTTGTAATCCCGTTTATCTTTCACCCGCTCCATGCTGGAGAAGGCGCCCTTGTCATCGAAAAATAATTTGGTACCTTCGTAATCGTTCTGGGTGAACTCATGACGCAGACCGGCGAGGAACATGAACTTGCCCACATTCACGGTGGTCATAGCATAATAGGCATATACCCCTTCATTGGCGATGAAATTCTGGCCCTCGGAATCCCAGTAGCGTAGTTCGCCTTTCAGCGAATCTTCCCGGTTGGCATTAAAGAAATCTTCCACTTTATCCTGATCCGGGACGGGGCCAAACCGTTCGTACTCATTGTTGAAAAAGTTCTTTTCCTCGTCAGAGCTCACCAGTTGGTTAAGCTTCACTTTGATTTTACCGGTCCATTTGTAGCGCCAGCGGTCTTCATCGCGGTCTTTTTTCGAAAGAGTCCCTTTAACACCCAACTTCAACTCGGCCGGCAGACTAAACAGGTTGTACGGCATCTTGAAATTAGCTGCGCCAGTGGTGATCGCATTGGTGGCGGAGGTATTGCGATAATCGATCTGGCTAAACGTGTATTGGGTCGGATCATATTGCAGTTCATTATCCACGTTGGCAAAGGTGTATTGGGGAGCTTCAGGCAGCGAAAGATCCAGATTTAAATTGACCTTTTTATCGAAGTCCCATTCAGATAGGTACTGATCCGGATGCTGTTCATCGGCATAGCTATAAGCCGCGGTATAGTCGAGCGTCATGTTCCCGAACTTGTGCAGACCACTGAAGGAATATTGCTGCTGCAGCAAGTTTTCGATCCGCCAGGTGTGATCGCGCACAATTCGCGAATCCTGGGTGAGCGTGCCCTCGGGATTCAAGTACTTGCCGCGATCGACTCGCAATCGCATTCGAGGCCGAAAAGTCTCATCGCGGAACAGACTATATAAGCCATGCACGTTCCACTGATGGTTATCGGACAGCCGATATTCGAGTCCGCCACCCAGCCCATAGCGAGTAAAGGTGGAATTATAATCCATCAACGTCACTTCGGTCAAGGCAAACGGGATTTTATTTTTGTTGATGTCCTCTTTGTCGGCCCAACGGGGTTCGGTATTATGGGTGCCTCGTTCTTTTTGATCCCAGTTGGCGGTAATGGTTAGACCTAATTTCCGATTGGCGCCGAATACGTTGCTGAAATGAATCTTGCCCTGTCCAATGGGCTTGGCATCGATATTGGCATACCCGCTGCCAAGGGTCACATCGATCCGTCGGCCCGGATAATCGAAGGCGCTTCGAGTTACTAAATTAATGGAGCCGCCAATCGCATCGCCGTCCATATCGGGCGTCAAGGCTTTGGTTACTTCCACCGACGCCAATTGGCTGGAGCCGATGATGTCCAATTGGGGATAGCGCTCCTCGGTGCGGTTGGTGGCCAATTTTTCGCCGTTCACGGTGATGATATTCAACCGGGGATCGGTACCACGAATCAGCGCGAAGCGTCCTTCGCCCGAACTGTTTTGAATATAGAGGCCAGGAATGCGTTTCAACACATCAGCCGTATTTTCATCGGGGAACCGCTCGATCTGTTCCTGCGCCACCACGTTTTGAATGGTGGGCGAGGTTCGTTGCTGGCTGAGGGCTTTGACCTGGCCCTGTCGCATGCCTTCTACCACGACCTGTTCCATTTCTACATAGCTCACCTTCAGTGCGGCATCCTGACGGGTGGTACTTCCAGCCGTAACGCTCACGGAAGTCGAAAATCCCTCATAACCGATATAGCTAACGACCAGAGTATAATTGCCGGGTGGCACATTTGCAATGACAAATTCGCCCTCGCGGCCAGTTGCTGCTCCCAGGTTCGTCCCTTTAATCATAACATTAGCACCGGGTAGATAATTGCCGTTGCTTGCATCGGTAACACGCCCTGCAATCCGCCCGGTCACTTGTGCGCTTAGATCGCTAACCGTTAGCCCTAACAGTAACATGAGCGCAGCAAAAAAGATTACTGATCTTGCTATTTTCATAATAGCCTCCTGCTCCTTCTGCTTTTGCCTGGATAACTGTAATTTTGTTTTAGGACTTAATTGTTCGCTTGGTGCAATGTAGGTCTACACTCGCACTTTGTTGCATCACCTCCTTGTCCTTTGGTTCATGGCAACACGCCCAATTCATCAGACTTTGTCAGCCAAGCTGCAGTAACCAGTGCCACTCCTCACTCCGAATCCCTCGGCCTAACATGACGGGGATCATCGGCTTTCAACCATGCAATCCCCAACTTTGGTCGCTTTTTTTTCATCACCTCCTTCTGATTATTCAAAACATCAACTGGCTGGCGATAATCAGCTCTTGAAATAATCCGCAACTGTAATGTTCTCTTGCTGAATGTAATTTTCCACCTCCTCGATCACCTGCTGGATTCTCGTTCGCGAATAGCCCAATAGCCGCAACGAAAAATCGATGATTTGATAGCCCGGCTTGGTTAAATTTTTGGGCAATTTACCCGCCTTCTTCTGTTCATAGAACGAATCAGCAATGCCCTGAATCGCAATGGCCAGAATATCCAATTCCTCTGCTGAAATCAGGTCACCAAAAAAAGTCTTCAAGCGAATCTTTTTGTTCTCTAATGAATATTTATGAATCTCGGGAATGCGGCGAATAACCAGCCAGAGTGGAAAAAGTTTTGGGTTTTCCAGGGTATTGATGTAACCGATCTTCAGATCCAGAGCGAAACCAACTTCTGGAGGAAGCGACAGCGCATGGATTTTATAAATTTGATCACGAAGGATATTGATATAGTTTTGGCAAATCGTCTTTAAAATGGCCAATTTGTTGGGAAAATGAAAATACAAATTGCCCATCGAGGTGTTCGCTTCCTCAACAATCTGCCGCACCGAGGTCTTTTCATAACCCTGCTTCGAAAAAAGCCTTTTCGCCGCAATCAGGATATCCTCATACTTGTCCTGATTCCTCTTTTTAGAGGCCAGTTTTTTCATTCCCATATCTCCTAATGAATAGGCCAACGGCTGATACCGAACTGCCAGACGGAACAAACAAGTTGTAATAGAAAACTTTTAACCACTACGTCAGTTAAATGATGCGAGCAAAGCCGAAAGCAAGAGAGGGTAACAGGGAGTTCAAGCGAAAATGGATCCATTTCCTCACTCTATGGGTTCATAGAAAAATCCAGAACGCTTCGGAAAAGAAAACACCACGGGATGAACAAGCATCAAGCTCCAGTAGATGAATAGCGGTAGGGCAACGTATTTCACAATCCAGTAGCACGGCGCGCATTGATACGGTGTTAGCGCGCAGAATCCAATGAACTTCATCCCGATTTCTTTGTCCTTTTTTTGATATTTGACGCTATTAGAGCAATGCTCTGGGAAATCGGTTAATCAACAGAGCACTGCTCTATTAATATATAAAAAAAATTTTTTTTGTCAAGTCTTTTTTTTGCGCGGTGCAAATTTTATTCGCGGATGGGTCACTGGAATTCGCTGGGTCACACCAGACGTACGGCAGCATTTGAAGATTCCCCCAATATCGGCAGCAGCCAAATCGCTTGCGTTCTACCATTTCTTTTGAGTCCGGGACTTCGGTTATCCAGGCGACAAGGCTGTGCCCTCGCCATCATTTTCCAGGGCGGTCTTTATTGTTGCTGATCGAATATCCTTAATCCACGTATTCGCAGAAGTGTTACTGCGAAACTGGCAGACCTTCAACTCGAATTTCAGCACCATCTTTGGGAAATAGCATTTTGCATCGCCGACGGTGATTGATAAACTCTCGCAAAAGGACGTTAGCCATGATTCGCATGAGCAAACGACTCAAACGACTTTGGCGATTTGCTGGCGCCACGCGCGCGGTCATCCACTCCCGGTTCATTACCCAGCGGCCATTCTTTATTTCCCATCTCATCACCACGCGCTGCTTCGCCAAATGCCAGACCTGTTTATGGCGCGGCCAGTCGAACGAACAATTTGATACCGCGAAAATCATCGATTTCTATTCGCAAGCCCGAAAATTGGGGTTCATTTCCACGACTTTTTGGGGCGGCGAACCATTGCTGCGTCAGGACCTACCAGCGATCCTGAAACACTGCCACCATATTGGTCTTGCGACTGGACTGATTACCAATGGCCATCTTTTACCTCAACAGGCAAACGAGTTGTCTCAATATCTCGATTTTTTAATCGTCTCCATCGATCTGCCCAGCCAACAGCACGATGCACTCCGAGGCGTTCCGGGAATATTTGAGAATGCCCTGTTGGGAATGGATCGAATGCATCGGGCCAATTCAGGATTGAAGATCTTTATCAATTCTGTCATCAGTCGGCTCAACAAGGATGCGATCGAACCACTGGTCCACTTGGCCGAGCGACTTCAGTTTTCTATCACATTCGAATCAGTGAATCAAGGGCCGATTGAGTTTTTGCGCGACACGGATGAGCAAACTGCCGTAAACCTGCGGCTGCCGCCGATGATTGAACGAAATTGTTTTCGATTCATCCGCCAATTAAAAAAGCAGCATCGCGCCATTAATAATTCGCTCAGCTACTTGAAAATGTTCGAGAGCAGCCAGGTCCACTATCGATGTCACGCTCCCAAAATCAGCATTCGCGTCGAACCAGATGGTAGCGTTACCAATTGCCAGGATCGCTCCCACCCCATTGGCAACGTCTACACCCAGCCACTCGCAACGATCGTTCAATCGCAGCAATTGCGGCGTTTGCAACAACTGGCTGAATCTTGCTCCCGCTGTGTCGATTCCGGTGTGATCGAAGCATCGCTTTTTTGGGAGTTTAATGCTGAAGTCATGGCCAATAGTTTGAAGCTATTTCTCAATTAGTCCCCGGCGAGGTCAAACCGCAACCCCGGAGTTATGAATTAGTATTTTCGGACAACAGAATTCTTGCACAAAATGCAAAAAGCTCTGGGTAATAGCCTATTCCATGTTTGAGTCACACATTATGCCACCCATTTTCATCTTGTCGATTGGCCCATTGAGGCGATCACCCGATGATTGGGATTTGGCTAAATATAGACGCTATCCCGTTTTGCCCCCTTCCTTATCAGACAAGAATCCCAAAAAATCGCTTGACTTTTTCACTATTCATTTCTATATTAGTCGAAATGAAAACAAGAGAAAAATCGGTCATGGACGAAATTCTTAAAATATTAAAGGCCCTGAGCGACAAGAATCGGCTGCGCATAGTCAAAATCCTGCAACAGCGAAGCCTCTGTGTCTGTGAGATCACCAGTATTCTGGAGCTGGCCACCTCCACCGTATCCAGTCACCTCAGCATTTTGAAAGATGCCGAGATTATTATGGATCAAAAGGACGGCAAGTGGGTGGATTATCGCCTGAATACGCAATCCAAAAACCCGTACCTTATAGGGCTTTTGCCGCTCATCGCTTTCTGGCTCAATGATGATCCGCGGGTGAAATCCGACCTGCAAAAATTGAAGACTACCGATCGAGTTGAATTGTGCAAAACATAGAACGAGAGACGTAAACTATAAAATTTAATCCAGCAAGCTCCGAGTTCATAAAGCCCAATTATCCAGTTACCCAATTACCTAATTGCCCAGACAACATTTCGATATTTAACGAAACAATCAAAGGCAAATTTGATGAAGCAAAAAGTACTCGTATTATGCACCGGCAATTCCTGCCGCTCTCAAATGGCCGAGGGCTATTTCCGGCATCTGGCCGGCCAGCGTTTTGATGTTTTCAGTGCGGGATTGGAGCCGAGTATTGTCAATCCCAAAGCGATAAAGGTAATGCAGGAGGA
This sequence comes from uncultured Cytophagia bacterium, assembly GCA_964647995.1. Lineage (GTDB taxonomy): Bacteria > Zhuqueibacterota > Zhuqueibacteria > Thermofontimicrobiales > Thermofontimicrobiaceae > Thermofontimicrobium_A. The sequence continues at coordinate 28,695 of CAZYNP010000017.1, read as the reverse complement.
TGGCATCGATATTTCCAGCCATACTTCCAAAGATGTCGATCGATTTATTGGCCAACAATTTGATTATATCATTACAGTATGTGATAATGCGAAGGAGCGCTGTCCATTTTTCCCGGGCCAGGCGGTACGGATTCATTGGAGCTTCGAGGATCCAGCAGCGGCGCAAGGCACTGAGGCTGAGGTTCTATCAGTGTTTCGGAAGGTACGGGACCAAATAAAAGCTAAAGTCACTCATTTTTTGGATAATGATAAATAGACTTTCTGGTCAAAGATCAAAAATGACTTAACCCCGAATTTCGCCAATGGAAGCGAATTACGCCATTGATCCATCAGCGAAATTCGTTCACCTGGCACCATGAAAGTCTCAAAATATGTTGACCGCGAATTTTGGCTAATGCAGGCGATTTGCGCGAAGTAGTCATCAACGAAATTCGTTCAATTGGCATAATTAGCGGGCTGGCTGTTTCTATCAAGGTTGAATTAACATGAGGAGATGAAATATGGCTGTGGCTCAAGAAAAGAAGCTTTCTGTTGTCGATCGGTTTTTAACACTCTGGATTTTTCTGGCGATGGCGCTGGGCATCGGGATTGGCTATTTTGCGCCTGCGATCACCCAATTTATTACCAGCTTGCAGGTTGGCGCAACCTCCATCCCTATTGCCATCGGCTTAATTCTGATGATGTATCCGCCGCTTGCCAAAGTGAAATATGAGGAGATGGGCAAGATTTTCCGCAATAAAAAATTGCTGTTCATCTCGCTGCTGAATAACTGGATCATCGGGCCACTATTGATGTTCGCCCTGGCCATCATCTTTCTCCACAATTATCCCGAATATATGATCGGCGTGATTCTGGTGGGCCTGGCCCGCTGTATTGCCATGGTCATCGTGTGGAACGAGCTGGCCGAGGGCGATCGGGAGCTGGCGGTCGGCCTGGTGGCGTTCAATGCGGTGTTCCAGGTGCTGTTTTATGCGGTTTATATTTATCTTTTCATAACGATCTTCCTGAATGCACTGGGTCTGGTCAAAGGACTGAATGTGAGCATCTCCATGGCCGAAGCGGCCAAGACCGTGTTCATCTATCTCGGCATTCCGTTTCTCGGCGGCCTGATCACTCGTTTCAGTTTGCTCAAAGCCAAAGGCAAAGAATGGTACGAGCGGGCATTCATCCCCAAAATTAGCCCGATCACGCTCATTGCCTTATTGTTCACCATCGTTGTGATGTTCTCGCTGAAAGGCGAGTACATTATCAAGCAACCGCTGCACGTTTTGCTGGTGGCTGTTCCGCTGACCATTTACTTTTTGGTGATGTGGTTTGCCACTTTTTTCGTGGTGAAAAAGATCGGCGCCAATTACGGGCAGACCACGGCCGTATCGTTTACGGCTGGCAGCAATGATTTTGAATTGGCCATCGCCGTGGCCGTGGCGATTTTTGGCATCGGCTCGGGCGAGGCATTTGCCACGGTGATTGGACCATTGATCGAGGTGCCAGTTCTAATCAGCCTGGTCAATGTGGCATTGTGGTTTAAGAAAAAATATTTTAGCAATTGAATGTAAGTTGTAGTCCACTTCCAAAGTGGACTACGACTAAACTATCGAAAGGAAAAGCGATGACCGCTGAAGAAATTCTGGACACGAAAAAGTCGTTTGCTATTATTGGCGCCACGCCCAACAAGGAACGCTATGGCTACGAAGTGTTTGAAATATTGCGGGCACATGGCTATCGGGTCTTCCCCATCAATCCCAAATATCCAGAAATCGATGGCGTAGCCTGTTACCCATCGCTGATGGAGATGAAGACGCAGCCCGATGTGGTGATCACCGCATTAGCACCAGCCAATACCGAGCAGGTGATCGATAGCATCAAAGCCCTGGGCATCGAAACCGTCTGGATGCCGCCTGGCTGCTGGTCCGAAAACGCCGTGAAGCGATGCCAGGAGTTGGGTCTGAATTGCATTTACGATGAATGTCCCGTGTGGATGTTGAAGCTGCGAAGCAGGGGTAAAGCAAGGAGTTAAGCCGTCAGGCTTTTATTCCCTGACCACTAATTCCGCCAATTATCCAAATTACGCGAATTTTCTAACGAACGACTTAGCAAAATTTTATTAGTTGGTGGAATTAGCGGTTGAGTTAAGCCGTCGGGAGTTAAGCCGTCGGGCTTTTATTCCCTGACCGCTAATTCCGCCAATTATCCAAATTACGCGAATCTTCTAACAGACGAATTAGCGAAATTCTCTTAATTGGCGGAATTAGCGGTTGAGTTAAGCTGTCAGGAGTTAAGCCGTAAGGCTTTTATTCCAGATAAATCTTATTTTGAATTTGGGAATTAGCTATTGAAATTTATTTGTTATTTGGGATTTGAAATTTGGATTTTTTTAAAGTTCACCTTTCAAAATAAAATTCAGGTATATACAAGATGAGCGAAGAAGTCACCATGGTCACCATTGCGGGGTATCGAATTGGACTGATCGGCCTGTCCGAAATTTTCGAGAACCTCAAGCAAAAGAACCTGTCGGACGACTCGGCGCTGAAAGAGCAGTTGCTGCAGCAGGTTCGAGTGCAAAACTATGTGCCCGATTCCAGGGCTGAGGACTACGCCAATGCCATCCTGCGAGAGTACAAGAAATTTGCGGGATTGCCCGTGGAACCAGTGAAGGAGAAATTGGCCTTTCCCACCATCAGGATTCTGGGGCCTGGCTGTGCGGCTTGCGAGAACATGGAAAAGGACGTGCGGGCGATTCTCTCCGAGCTGAATATCGCCGCAGATGTGGATCACGTGCGGGACGTCAATAAGATCGCCGAATACGGTATGGCTCGAACCCCGTCGCTGGTGATCAACGATGAGATCGTGCTGAACGGCCGATCTTTGCCGAAGAGCCATTTGAAAAAGTTGCTGGAGGAAAAGCTCAAATCACTGTAGAAAATCCTAAATCACAAATTGCCAATTGACAAATAATTTCCAATGTTCAAATATCAAATCACAAACATCGATTAAACTTGAGTCGCTTGTGAAATAACCCTTCCGAAGGTTTAGAACCATCGGAAGGGTAGCTCGGTTTGAAATTTATATCATAAAATTCCACGGGAGAGATCATCACCCTAATTATTGCAATCATCATTTTCGGCATATCCTTTTTTCTCTCCATGCTGGGCCTGGGTGGTGCGCAACTGTATGTGCCGATATTTTACTGGCTGGGGATGGGACTGAAAACTGAAGCCATTCCCCTGGCGTTGCTGTTGAATTTTGTGACGCAGATGTCCGCCAGCGTCACCTATGTGCGCAAAAAATTAGTGGACCTGGTGGCTGGCTTGCCGTTGCTCATCAGTTCGGCGATCTTCCCCGTGGTGGGGGCAAATTTCACCCAGCGCTTGCCGATCCGATGGATCATCCTGATCATCGGCCTAATATTGATTGCAGTGGCGATCCAGACGTTTTGCAACTGGCAGCAGTCGGGCCGCAGGTTCGCTCAGTGGCAAAAGATCATCATTGGATTGGCCGCAGGAAGCATCATTGGTTTTATCGTTGGCCTGATTGGGCATGGCGGCGGTTCATTTGTTGTGCCCACATTATTGCTGTTAGGCTTTGCGCCGAAACATGCGGCCGCCACGTCGTCATTTATTTGCACCTTTTCTTCGCTTAGCGGTTTTTTGACCCATGCCAGTCTGGCAGGAGTCAATTGGAGTTTATACATGACAGGCGCCATCGTGGCGGTGGTCGGCGCTCAGCTCGGCTCCCGCTTCATGGCTGCCAAAATGAACAGCAGAATGTTGAAGCGGCTGTTTGGAGTGGTACTGTTTGTCATTGGAGTCCAGCTTATTTTGAATGAATTAATCGGTTTGTTTTGACAGGATGAACAGGATGAACTGGATTTTAGGATTTTGGCGCTTGGGTTAGCAAGGCCCTGGAAGACAGGATGCATTTTGAATTCTAAAATAAGCTGGCTCGAAGTGAATTCTCAATATCTTTTTTATAGCCTATCACAGGGTAAATAAAAAAGAGCAGATTAGCATTTGTCTTGTTGACATCTCCCTTGCCCGCTGCCACCTGGCTGAGGGAGGCGCTAAAGTCCCCCTTCGAAGCGACCGCAGGAAATATGCGCCAGGGTAGGAGATTTAGGGGATATTAAAAATTCTTGTTTCAGCCCTGAAAATGCTTAACTTTTTCTATCCTGGACATCCTGTTCATCCTGTCGAATTTCCCAAACAATGAATTTGACAGGATGAACTGGATGAACTGGATGGTAGGGTTTCGGAGCCTGGGTTAGCAGATCCTTGGAGAGCAGGATCCGCTTTAGATCATAAATAACTGGCCGAGGCGAATCATCAACATTTTTTTTATCCTGAACATCCTGTTCATCCTGTCGAATATTCAACATGCGGCCAAATAACAATTTGGCCTATAGAAAGGATTGGCTATGAATCATCAATCAACTTTCGGCTTTATCGGTGGCGGACGGGTCACCTATTTCTTGCTAAAGGCATTGAGTGAGAAAAATGCCCTGCCCGAAAAAGTGATCGTCAGCGATCCCAATGAAACGGCACAGGCCAAAGTGCAGGCCATCTCGACCGATCGTATTCAGACGGTCAATGACAATCAACTGGCGGCTCAGGCTGAGATAGTATTTCTCTCGGTGCATCCGCCCGTAATCAAAGATGTAATCGAACCGATCAAAACGGGAATCAAACCAACGACGATTTTAATTTCATTGGCACCCGTGTTCAAGATCGAAAAATTGTCAGCCCTATTGGGTGGCTTCAATCGCATCGTTCGCATGATTCCCAATGCCCCGTCCATCATTCATCAGGGCTATAATCCATTGGTGTTCGGCAGCGGGATAACGGCGGATGAAAAATCGTGGCTGATGAAGTTGTTCAGCCATTGGGGCGAAGCGCCCGAAGTGGTCGAGTCAAAATTGGAAGCATACGCCATTGTCACCGCCATGGGACCGACCTACTTCTGGCCGCAATGGCTAAAATTGGAAGCGCTGGGAAAATCATTCGGGCTGGACGATGCCGAGCTGAAGACGGGCCTGGCCGCCATGCTCACGGGTGCCGTGGCGCTGATGTATCGATCGGATTTATCCCCGCAACAGGTGATGGATTTGATCCCAGTTTATCCCATGAAAGACCATGAAGCCAAAATCAGCGAATTGTTTGAGGCGGCGCTGGTGCCATTGCATCAAAAATTGAGTGGGATAGCGAAATAAAAATTATCATTTCAGCGGCTCCGAAACTTTGAGTCATTTATCCGTTGGCTTCATCTATCAGTTGGGAGAGAAAAGATCGATTTAGACGCCTAACGGATAGATGAAACCAACGGATTTTAAATAATTGGATTTGAGAAACACCCTTTCAAAGATTTTGAACCTTTGGGAAGGTCCCCCTTTGAAGCGACCGCAGGAAGTGCCCGCCAGGGTAGGGGATTTAGGGGGATATTAAGTGGCTTGATTAGCGTAGATAGTTTTGATATTCTTAATCTGACGAAGTAGTACTAATAAAATGAATCTTAAAATGAGAAAGAACATCCAATGACCGCCGAAGTGAACATTCAAGCAGGAATATGCGGTTTTCAAACTCAGGTGCAATCGACCAGCGATGACGACCAGATGGTGACGCTGAAAATCAAATCGGATTGCGACAAGATCAGAGAACTGGCAGCAGCAATCGAGGCTAAGAATCCGCTGGACGGTTATCAGGAGCTGATGGTGAGCCAGATTTTGACAACTGCCACTGCCCAGCTCAAAGGCGGCTGCGCTGGCTGTGTGGTGCCAGCGGGAATTTTCAAAGCCATGCAGGTGGCGGCAGGATTGGCGCTGCCTAAAGATGTTGAAATTAAAATTACACGTGTACCGTAAAATTCGACAGGATGAACAGGATGAACAGGATGAACAGGATGAACAGGATAAAAATATTTTGGTTACCCTACGGATCATATCCAAGCTAGAAAAAAATATCCTGTAAATGCTGTCAATCCTGTTAAAAATAAAAACATCGCCCTTTCAAAGGCTTTGAAACTTTTAAAGGGGGTTCGTTTCGATAAATCTCTTTGTCAGAATAGACAAGATAAAAAAATTCCTGGTTATCCTGTGTATCATGTCCAAATTAGAATAAGTATTCAGCCACTCTTGTCCATAAGAGGGGTTCTCATTTATCATTATGGACAGCAAAATGCAAGCATAAGCTAATAAGGTTAAATCGTTAGGGGATTCGGGGTTTTACTAAGGTCAATAAGGTTTTCCAAATTGATCTCGTTTGGCCGCCTGATCACAACCTTAATAACAAATACCAATCCTCGATAGCAGAAACCTTATTATCTTATCGAAAACACTCTTGTCCAAAATAGAACTTCTTGTTTAGCATTTTGGACAGGAAAATGCGTCGCCGTCAGGTGAAAGTAAAACCTCATTTTGAAAAACGAATGAGTTTGCATTCAACGGGCTATTGTGTAAGGAACAAATTCACCAATTTGAATTATTTTGGACAACAGTGATATTCAGTATATCCAGTCAAAAATAATAAAATCGTTCTTTCAAAGCTCAATAACTTCATACAAGTTTGATGTTTATTTTTTTGTTTAATAACATCCCCCCTGGCCCCCTTCAAAGGGGGGATTAATAATCACCCTTTCAAAGGCTGGGAGCCTTTGAAAGGGTTTGGACAAATGGAATGATGCCTGGTGACGAAAAATCTGAAATCAATAAAAAATGACGACGCCCGCTCCTGCTGCGATCCTGGGGCGGCATTTCAAAAAAATATTGAACAGTTCGATGGCGGACTCTTGCCCGACAATGGGGCAGCTACAAAAGCGGAGCAGTTCGTTCAGATTGCTCGAATGCTGTTCCAGCGGGGACTGGTCAGCGGCGTGGATGGGGCATTGGCCTGGCGCATTGATGAGGATGAGATTCTGGCCTCGCCCCTGCAACAGCCGCTGGGATGGCTGAATGCCAATGATCTGGCACGGCTATCCCTGAATGGCAAATTTCAAAATGACAGTGTGCCTGGCCTGGCGGCGGAATTTCTGGTGGAAATTTTCCGCCAGAATCCCGACATCGGTGCCGTGATTCAGGCACATCCCAAATTTGGCTCGGTACTTGGACTGGCACAGGAGTCGCTGCCGCTATCGTTGCTGCCCGACCTGCAGCGGCGCATCGGCCAGATCAAAACCATCGGTTTCCAGATTCACTGGACCGATGAATTGCTCGAGCGCTTGCAGGCTCGCAATCACTCTCGGGGCGTTTTTTTGATCGAAAATTATGGCGTGCTGGTCTTCGCCGAAGATTTGCTCACCGCCGCCCTGACGCTGGATTCGCTGGAGCATTATCTGGAGATCATCTATTATAGCCAGAACAGCGACCGCAAGAATCGACCTGCAAGCAATTTTGAGGTGCAGCCTGTGGAACAGCATCTCACCAAAATTTATTTAGAGGTAACCACTCGCTGCAATTTCAACTGCACCAACTGCCTGCGCAAGACAGGCGCTGTGCCCCGAGATCAGGACATGACGCTGGCTCAGGTGACCGAGCTGATGCGCCAACTGCAGCACAGCCGAACCTGCCAGGAGGTGGTGCTGCTGGGCTATGGCGAAGCCCTGTGCCATCCCCAGGCCATCGACATCATTGAGCTGCTCAAATCAGCAGGATTCCGATTGACGCTGGTGACCAATGGGCAATTGCTGTCCGCCGAAATCGCAGAGCGTTTGATCGCTGCCCAATTGGACTGGCTCTACGTGTCCATCGACGGCGGCGATTACATGGCGCATCAGAAAGTCCGCACGGGCTCGAATTTTCAGACCATTATCGAAAATTTGAAAAATCTGGCACAGCAGAAAGAAAAACACAATTGTACGCTCCCGCAAATTGGTCTGGAAACAGTGATCACCCAGGAAAATATGCGCCAGATGCGAAGCATTTTGAACCTGGCCGATCAAGTTGGGGCGAAGCAAATTTTGATGAGCAACCTGCTACCCTATAATGCTGCGATGGCGGAGCAGTCTCTGCTCGACCAGCCAGGTGGGCATATCTTTCGGAACAAATATCAATCGCCGACGGTGAGAATTGCCCAGATGGATTATCGCCAGCCGACCCGCTGCAAATTTATCGCCGAGGGAGCGGCTTTTATTTCGGTGGAGGGAGACGTTAGCCCCTGCCTCATGGCGTCCAGGTCGCACACGGCCTATTTTCTGGGAGCGGAGAAAAAAATTCAGCGCTTCCGTCTGGGGAATGTCTTTCAAGAAGATCTATGGCATATCTGGGAGTCGGACGGCTATCGCTCCCTGCGGGATAAATTTCGCTACTACGATTTTCCCGACTGTTTCACCTGCCGTGGCGCCGAGATGTGCCTCAACCGAGTCAACGGCGAGCATGACTGTTTTCTAAGCGAAACGCCGTGCAGTGATTGTTTATGGGCAAAGGAAGTGGTTCTTTGTCCTTGAAGAAATCATGACATGTAATAAAAAAATTCCGAACGTCAAATCACAAATCCCAAATAAATTTCAGTGACTAAAATTTTAAATTCCAAACCTTGAGCAACGGCGTTTGGCTCATTTGAATTTGAGTTTTTGAATTTATTTGAAATTTGATTTTTGAGATTTGGAATTTACAATTTAAATATATATCGTTTTCTTTCATTATGAAAACCAATTCAAGGAGATTCAACTATGGTGATCAAGATTTTAGGAACAGGTTGTCCCAATTGCTTCAAATTAGAAGAGCTGGCCAAGAAAGCGGCGCAGGAATTGAATGTCAACGCCGAATTTGTGAAAGTCAGAGAAATTGATAAAATATTGGATTACGGCATTGCCCGAACGCCTGGGTTGGTGATCAATGAAGTGGTCAAATCGGCAGGGAGGATTCCTTCGGTTGAGCAGATAAAAGCATTTATCCAGGAAGCGATGTCATGAACATAAACGCCATTACCGATCCGTTAGATGGGGGATCGGTAATCGTTTTTATTTGAAAGAGAAAAGGAAATGCAAATATGAAAAAACCCTATCCGTTTCTACTATTGGTTCTGTGGATTTTATTGGCGATCGGCTGCGATATCAATAATGCCCAGACGAAAACTGCACCATTGATAAAAAATAAAAAGATCACTGAAATCAATTCACCACAAAAAGATACAACAAAGACCAAATCGCCAAAAGTCATTTTTATCGAGCTGGGATCGGTCAATTGCATCCCCTGTCGTATGATGCAACCTGTGATGAAAGCGGTCGAGGAAGATTACGGCGATCAGGTCAGGATCGTGTTTTATGATGTCTGGAAAGATCCTGCACCTGCCCGACAATATCGCATTCGGGTCATCCCCACGCAGATTTTTTTGGATGAATCGGGCAAAGAATTCTTCCGCCATGAGGGGTTTTATCCCAAAGAAGAAATTGATCGATTGCTGGGAGATAAAGGGGTGAAGAAGATCAAATCGGCAAGTTAGGGAAACGGTGCGAAAAATTAGCTGAGGTCCACTCCTAAGGTGTGTTTAAAGCAATTGGATAAATTCTTAATCAGAATGTCATTCCGAGCGCAGCGAGGAATCTGATCAACGCGGTATCTAATAAAAAATACAGATTCCTCATCCGCCAGAGCGGATTCAGAATGACGCAGTTCCTTTATAAATTTTCGCTCAGCAAAGATGTAGTCCACCTCCAAGGTGGACTACATCTCGGCCAATACCTCTCTCACAAGGAAAAACTATGCTCACTGAAATTTTCACTCATTTAACCAATGCGATGACAGGTACTGCCTGGATTGCCATTCTGGCATCGTTTGCCTGGGGCATCTTGAGCATTCTGCTCAGCCCCTGTCACCTGTCCAGCATTCCGCTGATTATCGGCTTTATCGATAAGCAGGGACGGGGTTCGGTCAAGCGGGCGTTCTGGCTATCGCTGCTGTTTGCAGCGGGAATTTTAGTGACGATTGCTGCCATCGGCATCATCACGGCCTCGCTGGGCCGACTGATGGGCGATATCGGGAATATCGGAAATTACCTGGTGGCGATTATCTTTTTTCTGGTGGGTTTGTACCTGCTGGACATCATCCCAGCGCCGTGGAGTGGCGCCACGGGGACCAATGTGAAACAAAAAGGATTGGCAGCGGCGTTTTTGCTGGGCTTAATTTTCGGCATCGGACTGGGTCCCTGCACCTTTGCTTACATGGCGCCGATGCTCGGCGTAGCGTTTCAGGTTGCCGCCACCCAATTGCTGTTTGCCATCACGCTATTAGCGGCGTTTGGTGTGGGGCATTGCTCAGTGATCGTTCTGGCAGGCACGCTGTCCGAAAAAGTCCAGCAGTATTTGAACTGGACCGAGAAAACCAAAGGGGCGATTATCCTCCGCCGCATCTGCGGAGTTCTGGTTATTCTGGGTGGAATTTATTTGATTTTTAGATAGAAGCCAGATGTAGTCCACTTTGAAAGTGGACTACATCTGGATCTGGATTTAATTAACAGATGGAGTCCACTTCTAAAGTGGACTCCATCTTTTCATCTTTTTAAGGAGAAATTATGAAAGATCGAACCAAATTAGCAATTATAATTACAACATTCCTGGCTGCATATTTTATTCCGTTCAGCAAGATCAATGTTCAAAAAGCATTATTGGAAGCTTTTTTCATGCTGCAGGATTATGCCCGTGAGCATGTGCTGTTCTGCCTCGTGCCAGCGTTCTTTATCGCTGGGGCGATTGCTGTATTTGTGAATCAGGCGGCGGTGATGAAATATTTTGGCGCCCAGGCCAAAAAAATCCTATCGTACAGTGTGGCATCGATTTCAGGGACGATTCTGGCGGTGTGTTCCTGTACCGTGCTGCCGTTGTTTGCTGGTATTTACAAGCGAGGCGCAGGCATCGGCCCTGCCACCGCATTCCTCTATTCAGGACCTGCCATCAACGTGCTGGCGATTATTTTAACCGCCCGAGTGCTGGGACCCGAGCTGGGCATTGCCCGAGCCGTTGGTGCCATCGCATTTTCGGTGATTATCGGGTTGGCAATGGCCTTTATTTTTCGCAAGGAAGAAAAAGTCAGAAATGAAAAAGCGCTCAATTTTAGCCAGGGGCTGGAAGAAGCCGTGCGCCCGCTGTGGAAAAATGCGCTTTACTTTTTAACTCTGGTACTGATTCTGATCTTCGCGGCCTGGGGCAAACCTGCGCAGCCCGTGGGATTCTGGAATTTCATTTTTCAGATCAAATGGTACATCACCATCGTGCTGCTCGGCCTGCTGGGCTGGCAACTGTGGCGCTGGTTTCAAAAGGATGAATTGAGCCAATGGGTGAGCCAGACCTGGTTTTTCGCCTGGCAGATTTTGCCCCTGCTATTTGGCGGCGTGCTGGTGGCTGGCTTTTTAATGGGCCGCCCCAATACCGATGCAGGCATTATTCCTTCCAGTTGGGTTCAAACTGCCGTCGGTGGCAATTCCGTGTGGGCGAATTTGTTTGCCTCGGTCTCAGGTGCACTGATGTATTTTGCGACGTTGACCGAAGTCCCGATCCTGCAAGGCTTGATCGGCAGCGGCATGGGTAAGGGACCCGCGCTGGCGTTGCTATTGGCAGGACCTGCATTGAGCTTGCCGAGTATGCTGGTGATTCGTGGCGTGATGGGAACGAAGAAGACATTGACGTATATTGGACTGGTGGTGATCATGGCCACGGTGACAGGGATGATGTTTGGGGGGATGTTTAAATGAGCCTTCTTTATTTAAAGATTTTGTGCAGTGATTTCAAAGATTAAAGCGATGAATTATGGTGCGATTGGATTGACAAAACTGGATGGTTTGGTTGACGCTGGAGGTGTAGCGATGCAAAATCGTAAGATGTTTATTCTGGCTTGTTCGGGCGCCTCGAACACAGGAGCGTATTCTGATAAAGTCGCCCGAAAAATGATGCAGGACGGGGATGCCAAAATGCTGTGTCTTGCCCGCTTTGCGGTGGATCCTGGATTTGCCGAAGAAAGCAAAGCGGAGTTGGGCGATGGCGTTCGGATCGTGGTGCTGGATGGCTGCCCCATCAATTGCGGTGAAAAAACTTTGCGAGCAAACGGCATCGAGCGATTCGAACATGTCAATACGACTGATTTTGGTATCATCAAAGGACAGACGCCAGTGACCGAAGCGAAAATCAATGAGATCTGTGAATTTTTGAAAGCAAGATAGCTGGAGTTTCACCCGCCTGGATCGAACGAACTCTATCTCAGGAATCAAAGATGGAAAACAAAACGATTATCATTCTGCGCACCCGCCAATGTCGCCGCAGTGATTTGATCATCAAATTCTTGCAGGCGGAAAAGATTCCACATGTCGTGAAATCGTTGGAGACCGATCCCGAGGCACAGCGGCTGGCGCAAAAATTCGACCTTCGCTCTTCACCAGGAATCATTGTGAATGGCCAGGTGGTCAATCCGTACCAGATGATCGAAAATTGTCAGATCAAGGATCGGGTGAAGGCGCGACAGTTGCTGGAAGATTTATTGAATAAGTGAAATTATTAACAACCTTCTTCATCGTTAATCTGAATCCAATGCCCTTTTAAAGGCTTTAAATCTTTGAAAGGGCATATCGGAATCTACAAACCAGGCGATCTCCCAAAATGTGATCGTTCAGTTATGGGTAGGTACGCTTTCCTAAAGCAGCCAGGTTTAGGAAAGCTGGTTTGATTTCCCCTGCTGTAATTGACCAATTAAAAAAATGAAAATAAGACTTGACAAAGAGAAATTTATGTGTTATCTTTATGCAGTTATGCAATATCAATCATAATTGCAATAAAGAGGATCTAAAAATGGCAGCATCTATTTTTGAACTGCAAGCGGAACTTTTCAAAGCGCTCGCTCACCCGGCTCGAGTGAGAATTTTAGAGGCGCTGCGAGAACGGAAGCGCTGTGCCTGCAACTTAGCGCCAGAATTGGGGATCGAACAATCCAATTTCTCTCGTCATATCGCGGCACTGAAAACCGCGGGTTTAATTCGCTCCTGGAAGGAAGGCGTGAGCGTTTTTTTTACCATTGCCGATCAACGAGTTCTTGATCTGCTGGATATGGCTAATGAAATCTTGAAGCACCGAATTCAATCGCATCAACGGATATTTGTTTAAACTGCGATAGTTGGTGAATTCAATCTTCAATTAAAAAGAGTCTGTCCGAAAATATAACTTTATGTCATTTCGACCGAAGAGAGAATCCGTAAGTGCAATACTTTCGTAAAAATCAGATTCCTCCCCGCCGACTGGCGGGTCGGAATGACAACTTTTAAGAAAAATAGATAATTTTCGGATAGACACTAAACTGCAAGCAGGATGCTTGCGTTACAGATGACGCTATTTTATTATAAGCTCTGAGCTGACAGTTAGACAAATTAAGTGTATCGGTGCTGTCAGTTTATTTTTGACCCTGAATATGCAATTATGCGAAATTAATCATAAAAGCAATATACCCGATCAAAGTACCCCCTCCTTTGAACGGGTAAACCAATTTGGACAGGAAAGACCATGTTGAAACTATTAGATATAACAATAGCGAAAAACGGGAAAAACATTTTAGATCAGCTTAGTCTGACCGTATTTCCCCACGAAATCCACAGTATTCTGGGACAAAACGGTACTGGTAAAAGCACGCTGGCTTATGCTATCATGGGATTACCCGATTATCGAATCCATAGTGGCCAGATGTTGTGGCAGGGAGAAAATATCACCTCGCTCTCGGTTACCGATCGGGCTAAATTGGGGATCACTCTGGCCTGGCAGGAACCGGTTCGGTTTGAGGGTCTCAGAGTGAAGGATTATCTGGAAATCGGTAGTCGGGGAAATGGCAGGCATTTAACGCCAGCCCAAAGTCTGGAGAGTGTGGGACTTAATCCTGATAGATATCTCCATCGGGAGGTGGATGCCACGCTGAGCGGCGGTGAGCGCAAACGGATCGAGCTGGCCGCCGTTTTGATGATGCAGCCCCGGCTGGCAATTCTGGATGAGCCAGACTCCGGCATCGACGCGCTTTCCATCGATTATATCAAAGGCGTCATCCGCACGCTGGTGGTTAAAGGTTCATCGGTGCTGTTGATTACGCATCACGAGCAAGTGGCAGCCATGGCCGATCGGGCATCATCGCTGTGCGCTGGGAAAATTTTAAAGACCGGCAGCCCGGAAGAGGTCACGCGATTCTTCCGCAATCATTGCCAGGAGTGCCCCCATGTCAATCAGCCGGCCGAGGAGGTGATCCAGAATGCCTGATTTTGCCAATGAGTTCGAGCTACTGGCCGAGGCTTACGCTGCCAGTGGTGGAGATGTGCAGGATCTAAAAAACGACCAACACGGATTAATGCTGGTCAGCGGTCATCAGTTGCTCGGTAAAAATGAGATTCCGGGACTGGTAATCGCAGGTGAGCAAATTGCTGATGGTGTGAAAGCGAAGATTACGGTCAAAAAAAATCATCGGCTCAAGAATCCAGTTCATCTCTGTTTTGGCGTCATACCGGCCGAAGGCGTTCAGCGCATCGTGGCCGATTTTGTGATCGAGGAGAACGCCAGCGCTCAATTTTTAGCCCACTGTTCATTTCCCAACGCCATCAAAGTTCAGCATATTATGGAAGGCACCGTAACCGTTGCTAAAGACGCGACGATGGAATACAGCGAAACCCATTATCATGGCACGGAAGGTGGCGTGGAAGTGCTCCCCAAAATGAAAATTCACGTTGCGCCGAATGGCCGATACACCAGCACCTTCAAGCTGATCAAGGGCACGGCGGGGAAGATTGTGCTGGATTACGAGGCCGATTTGCAGGATCGGGCCGTAACAGAAATGTACGCCAAAGTGTATGGCAAGCGCGCGGATGACATCAGCATTAAAGAATCTATCTACCTGAACGGCGTGGAATCCCGGGGCCTGGCCAAGAGCCGCATTGTTCTCAGCGAGCAGGCACACGCCGAAGTGCTGGGAGAGGTGATTGGAAATGGCGCCCATTCCCGCGGGCATATCGATTGCATGGAGATTGTCCAGGGGAAACAGGCGGTCGCTTCGGCGCTGCCGCGGCTGCGGGTCGTGGATGATACTGCCAAACTCACCCATGAGGCCGCTATCGGTAGCGTGGATAAAAAACAGGTGGAGACGCTGATGGCGCGGGGCCTCACGGAACAGGAAGCGGTGGATGTGATTGTGATGGGATTGTTGAAATAGGAAGTCATAAGCGCGCATGGCTTTTGTTCAGTATGTAAGCCTGGAATTAAAACACTGCTGGCATTGCGAGCGGATTTTTCATCTGGTGGAGGATCAAAGCAATCCCCTGATTTATGGCTGCGCGAAAGATTGCTTCGTCTCCGCCAATTGGCGGATCCTCGCAATAACAGGCGCCTGATTTTCATTGCGAGCATAACGCAGCGTAGCGAAGCAATCTTGACCATTAGCAACACAGGAGATTGCTTTGCCGCCAACTGGCGATTCGCAATTACAGGTCGACTGATTGTCGTTGCGAGTGTTAAGTAATAGTGCTCATACGAATTCATAACTATTGAATTATGCCTATAACCGATGATCCAATCAGAATCATTGAAGTGAAAGACGGCAAAGCGCTGGTTCGCGCCAGCCGTCTGTCGATGTGCGCTCATTGCCACGTGGAAGATCAAATCAAAAATAAGCCCATTTTTGAGACCTGGATCGATAACCCGGCCGGCGCCAAACCTGGTGATTTTGTCCATGTGGAAATGGCGCCGAAGAAATTTCTGCTGGGGATTTTTATCCTGTTTGGCGTTCCGTTGATCGGATTATTTATCGGCATCACTGTCGCCAGTTTGATTCATTTTGCCAATGCACTGGCGGGACAGATCGCACTGGGATTTTTCGGATATGCCCTGTCTTATGTGATTGTCTGGCGGTTTGATAAATATGCTATGAAAAGCAATAAATTTATTCCAGCGGCTATCAAAAAAATTAGAATAAAAGAAAATCTTTTGAACCAACCAGTGGGATGAAATCAAATTAAGTTAGAGTCCACTTGATTATCCATCAAGGTTGACTCTAACTCTTCTGCAAACATGAGGGACGAAAGATGAATAACAAGAATAGAACCCTTGAAGACCGCCTGAATTCTTTTAAAGAAGAGTTTGGCAAAATGTTAGAACCAGTCGCCTTTTTAATGAAAAAAGACGAAACGTTGACCGATGCTTTTTTGCAATTGCATGAAATTGCACTGGGCGATGGTGCTATTTCTCGGAAACAGAAGCTGCTTATGCATGGGGCCATTACGGCCAGCCTGCATAATGTCGATGCAACCGCAATGCATCTTCTGGGAGCGATTCGCGCAGGGGCAACGGAACAGGAATTATTTGAAACCGCGGTTTCTATTATCCCGGTGGCGGGAATGCCGGCGTTTGGCAACTTCCTGGCAGCACTAAAAATAGTGAAAGAGTAAATCAAAATAGTCTTTTTATAAATTATTATCAATCAAATTACCAGTCGCACGCTGATTATCAGGTCAATTGGTCAAAGAACTTATTTGGTAAATTCAGTACTGAAATGACAAAACACCGGAGATTAAAAAATGGAAACGAAATGGAATCTATTGCCAGTTTGTTCCAAAGAAGCAGAAAATCTGGACATTATCCTGGCCTGTGATGGCGCTGCTTCAGTGGGACAGGTTGGCCATGATGTAGCAGTTAAATTGACAAAGGAGCAACAAGGCGCACGGATGTGCTGTCTCTCGGCTGTGGCCGCCGAATCCAAACCGCATGTTGGCATCGCCCAAAAAACCAGGAGGCTGATCGTGATTAATGGTTGTGCCAATAAATGTGCATCCGTGATCTTGCAAAAATTAAATATCGAACCGAGTTATGAAATCGTCATTGCCAAAGAAGGCGTGGATAAGATTCCGACACTGGATTTTGATCCGCAGGACGTAGAACGCATCGCCAGCAAGATTGCGGCAGATGTTGCCAAACTCCCGGAACGAAAAGTGGCTGGTGTAAATTGATCCTGTCATTGCTAGTAATCCCGCTTCTGCGGGAGAGCGAAGCAATCTTTTGAATTTTTGCGCCGGTGGAGATTGCTTCGTTACAAAACTCAACCTCTAAAATTAAAAGGAAATCATATTGAAAGATCAACTCCCCAAAATCGGCTTATTAGTCTGCAACAGCGGCAGCTCCAACACCGGCACGTTGACCGGGATTGTTGCCTATGGCATGATCAAAGAATTTGATGGCATTGCTATTTTCTCGCTGCCGGCGCTGGCCAATCGAATCCCGAAACAAATTGCCCTGATCAAAAAAGTTCCCCGGCTGATCGTTATCGATGGTTGCAAAAATGAATGCGCCAAAAAAATTGTGGAACAATTGGATATCCCTTACGCGACCTATTTGAATTTGGAAGCGGATCTCGGGATCGAAAAAATTGGCCCCTTTACCACGATGGACTATTCCGTCGAGGACATGAGAAAAGTAAGAGAGGCGGTCAAAAAATTGATTGTTGACGCCACGTGAGATTGCTTCGTCGCTGCGCTCCTCGCAATGACATGGCGGCGGCTGTATTTGCGATCCCGCTTAGCGAATTGGCGTCAACCTAAGGTTCTAAAAGTATCCTGTTTATCAATAATTGACAGGCTTACTGGATAAAACAGGATGAACCAAGATCTATCTGGTAAACCTTATTTTTATCTTTTTTAACCTTAGTAGAAAAGAAAAATCACTACTTCATGTTAACCTTATTACCTTATTATTTTCAAATAAGGTAATAGGGTTTAGATGTTATTAAATTTTGGTTGCTACTAAGGTTTTAGAAATAAGTTACCTGATCTAATCTGATATACCAGATTATCTTGTTTATCCTGTAATCCTGTCAAAAAATATTTTATTTAGGTTGACGCGCATGCGTTTATCGGTAGAAGCAATCTCTCGATTGTTGAAAGGATACGATTAGGGAATAAAACAATGCTCGAAGTTGATTGGGAAAAATGGTTTTTTAATTTTGAAGCCGCCAGTCAGGAGTCAAAAAAAAGTCGCCGGCCCATTTTATTGCAGTTCCATCGGGTGCAATGCGCCGGTTGCCGCAAGATGTATGCGGTGACTTATCCTGATCCGGCAGTGAGCGCCGAGTTGTACCAGTGGTTCGTTCCCCTGCGGCTGGATATTTTAAAAGAACATTACATCCGATCGAGCTATTCCGCCGTGTGGACACCATCGTTTTATTTTCTGGACTATCGGGGCAAATTGCTCCATTCGCTGCCGGGCTATTTGCCGCCCGAAGATTTTCGCATCGTGATGCGATTGGGACTGGCGGCTTATCATATTCCGCGGGGAAAATACAGCGAAGCCATTGAAATCTTGACCGATGGTCTGGAACAATTTTCGACAAACCCACGAGCCGCCACGCTCCTGTTCTGGCGGGGAATGGCAAACTATCTAAAAACGTACGATAGCCAGCAGTTCCGAGAAGAAATGCTGGAAATTCGGGAGACATATCCCGATAGTCCGGAAGCCCGGATGTGGCCCTGGGAAGAGCGATGAGATTTAGCCACAGAGACACAGGGGGCACAGAGATTTTCTAATTTAATTTTCGCCACAGAGACATAGAGAGCACTGAGATTTTTTAATAATTTTTCTCTGTGTTCTCTGTGCCTCTGTGGCAACATTTCGGATTAATTTCAGCCACAGAGGCCCAGAGGGCACAGAGATTTTCCAATAATTTTTCTCTGTGTTCTCTGTGCCTCTGTGGCAAAGTAGGTGAATAATCCAGGTATCGAAATTATGATCAAAAATTAGTGAGGAGACGAATCATGAAAATAGCTATTGTTAGCGAGGATGAGGTAACGATCAGTCAACATTTTGGTCGCGCGCCGTTTTATGTTGTTGTTACCATTGAGAACGGCAAGATAGTTAACCGCGAGCGCCGCGACAAGCTCGGGCATGCGCAATTCCAGAGTGAGCCGCACCATGAGGTAAGCGATGCGCGCGGGCATGGCTTCGGGGCCGAATCTCAATCGCGGCACGCCCGCATGGCGGCGGCCATTGCTGACTGTCAAGTGCTGCTGGCTCGCGGCATGGGCGCTGGCGCCTACGAGAGCATGAAAGAGGCCGGCATCCAGCCGATCGTCACCGACATCTCAGTGATTGACGATGCGGTGCGCGCTTATCTTGAAGGCAGACTGGTTGACCATACCGAGCGATTGGATTGAGCGATCAGCAAAAGCTACCGCTCATCCCGTGCCTCTTGAGATGGAATTTCAGAAAATGCCGGATTAGACCTTTTCAGTGTCGCTATTTTGAGCGCCATAACAATGATCATAATTCAATATTTTTTGCTGATGAATTGTGACGGGTAGATTCATAATAAACGATAATGGTACAAATTTACCCAACTGAATAGGCGTGTTATTTCGAGCGTGGCGAGAAATCTTTCTTGGAAAATGCTTCCAATTCAGCGATTGTTGCTTGCAAAGATTTCTCCCTGCGGTCGAAATGACAGTTGTAGTTCTAATGGCTAAATTTTTACCGTATCCTCTCAAAAAATGATGGGGCAAGCATTCCTAAACTTTTAAAGTTTAGGAATGCTTGCTTTACCATTAAATTTTGAGTAGCTGCAAACCAAAATCATGGAGGTGCATCATGCGTACTTATTTAATTCTGTTGGCTTGTTTATCGCTTCTTATCACCAACTGCAACAAAGGGGCTGCACCGACTGAAAGCAAACAAATACCCGTGACGGAGCTGAATTTTGCCCGCGAGGTATCGGGCGGTGAGCTAACTGGCACCTGGGTTCCGCGAGCGGAGAAATCGTTAGAGGCGAATTTAGCTGATCCCAGTCAGATTGTGGGAATGGTGGATAGTTTAGGGTTGGCGGCCTCAGTGGCAGGCAGCGTAAAATTTAACGCGGATAAATCATTTGCCTGGAACACCATCATCCAGGTGACACCGACGATCAAAATGGGCGGCATGGTGATCCCGATGTCACCATTTGCGGATACGCTCAATGAATCAGGTGTCTATCAGCAGCCCTGGGACGAGGCGATTGTTCTGCCGTTGCATCCCACCACCTTCAAAATCGATACCGTGGGCTATACCGCCAGCACGGACTCATTGATGCTGGTAACGCTGTCCGGAGCGTTTCCCTATCCCGGGTTTAATTTTGTGAAGTATTACCTGGTCTTTCATTTCGTCAAATAACAAAATTATCAGGAGGGAGCAACGATGAAAGCACAAAAAAGGTGCGCGCTGCGTTTGTTCCTGGTGCTGATTTTTACATTGGTATTGGTTTATGACAACGGATTTACACAAACTGAAACTGGAACAATCGAAGGTCGCGTATCAAACAAACAGACGGGGGAACCAATCATGAATGCCAATATCTTTATCAACGGGACGTTCCTGGGAGCGTCGACAGATCAAAACGGTCGATTTGTCATTGAGAAAGTGCGACCAGGGAAATATGTCATCGTTAGCTCGGCAATTGGCTTTCGCAAACAGGAATTACTAATAAAGGTGTTACCTGCTAAAAAATGTTCGGTCGATTTTGAGTTGGAAGAGACCGCACTGCAAATGCATGGCATTGTCGTTACGGCCAGCAAATTTAGTCAGGCGATCGAAGATGTGCCCGTTTCCATGGATGTAATTGAGCCGGAAGACATCGCCATTCGCAATTCCATTACATTAGATCAAGCCCTGCAATATGTCCCGGGTGTTCAAACCGCCGGAGATAACATTTCTATCAGGGGCTCCGCTGGGTTTAGTGCTGGAGTTGGTACTCGTACCCTGGTCTTGTTGGATGGTGTTCCATTTCTCTCTGGCGCTGAGGGCAGTGCCGATTTCAGCGCCGTACCCGTTGCGGAGATCGAGCAGGTGGAAGTGATGAAAGGCGCTGGCTCCGCGCTCTATGGCTCTAGCGCCATGGGCGGTGTGATCAATATTATTACGAAAAAACCAGAGCCAGATACATCGCATCTCAGCCTGTCATTTTATGCGGGGCTTTATAGCCCGCCTTCGTATTCCCAATGGCAGTGGAGTGATGAGCGCAAGATGTTCCGGGGCACGTCATTAAATTATATGTCCACTATCCTTGGCGTGGCAAGCTCCATTTCGATCAATTATAATAATAATGACGGCTTTAAAGAGAATGCTGATTTTAAATACTGGAATTTTTACGGCAGGTTTCGCTTCAAGTTGAATCCGAACAATGATTGGCTGATTCAAACTGGCTGGCGAGATTCCGATAACGGCGGCTTCAATTACTGGAAAGATATCAATCATGCGTTGCAATCCGGCAGTGATCCGGCGGATAAATATTCACGGATCGCCAGCAAAACATTTTATGTGAACTCGCTGATGACGCAAACATTGAGCAGCCGGCTTTACTATCGACTGCGCTTCAATTTTCACCGCAACCATGATGAAGATCGGGAGATTGCCCGTCCTGGTTTTGCCCCGGCAACCACCGAAACGATCCGGAAAACCTGTGCCAAAGCGCTGGGTCATGAGATGCAGTTTGGCTATCAATTCGATGCACAGCATAACCTGACGTTTGGATGGGACATTAATTTCGATCGCGTTTTTTCCATTCAATATGGCAGCCGGCAAATTGCCAACGGCTCGCTTTATGCACAATATTCTGTGCAGCCATTGTCCAATTTGAAATTAGATCTGGGCGGTCGCTGGGATGCCGAGCAGGGCAAAGAAGTAAACCAGGTATCGCAATTCAATCCCAAAATTGGCGTTAATTACCAGCTTAAAGACAACAATATCTGGCGGCTCTCGGCCGGCAGGGGTTTCCGTGCCCCCACCATTGCCGAGCGGTTCATCGCCACTTTTTCCAATCAAATCAAGATCAAGCCCAATCCGCAATTGGCACCGGAGCGAAACATCTCGCTGGAGACGGGATTTCGCCGCAATTTCAATTCATTCGGCTATGTTGATGTAGGTTGCTTTGTTAATGATTTCTGGGATTTGATCGAACCCCAGCTTCAACCCGGCGAGCTGGCAGTCCGGTTCGAAAATATAACCCGCGCCCGAATTTACGGTTTTGAAGCGGATCAGCAGTTGAGCTTTTTCAAAAATCAGTTCACAGTAAATGTCGGCTATACCTATCTTCATACCCAGGATCTGTCGAAAACGGTCAATCAGGCGCCCAACCCGGATTATAACAAAGAGCTAAAATATCGGCCGAACCATCTGGTTAGCCTACGAGGACAATACCAGTGGCGCGACTGGATTGGGGGCGCTGATGTTCGCTACATCAGTAAAATTCATCAGGTGGATCGGTTGACCAACATTCCTGATCTTGAAAAGCAGGTACCTGCGTACGTAACCGATCTGCAAATCGGGATCAAAAAAACCAATTATTCCCTGATGTTCATTGTCAATAATATTTTTCAGTATTACTATTTTATATCTCCTGGTAGCCTGGGCGAGCTGCGTAATTTGGCGTTGCAGTTGAATTGGAATTATCGGTAGATCATCGGGCTGGATTTTTTTTGCGGTGACGCTGATGTGGCTGCTGAATTTGATTTTGGAGATATTAATGAGTGCATTCTAAAAACCGCTAATTACACTATCCGCCAACTGGCGGACGGTCAAAGGCTTTTTAGAGTAGACTCATTAATTTAAAATAAAAAATTGGCTCAAAAGCCAAAATATCGATCTCGCGATGACGGCTGAATCTGAATTGGAAACCATTTCAGCGATGTTAGAGCTGGCTCGCCAGCGTTCGGCGGTGCGCAATGTCGAGGCGCTGGCACGAAATATTTTGCATCAAGAAATCATGGCGACATCCGCTTCTGGCTGTTGTGCAGCGCTATTTCGAGCCTTGCACGACAGTGTGATTGAGCCAGCGCTATTTTTTAGGCGTTTCGACAAAGGAATTGGTTATTAGAGCAGAAATGGACATCCCATTGATCTCATTTTTTTTTAATCCTTGCGCCGCCAGAAATGGAAAACGAATTCGACAACATGATGAGGAAAATGGCATCGATAACGCTGCAAAACACCAACCGGTGTATTTTGTTCTTGATGGATCTTTGATCCAATGAAACCACTGGAGCGGCGGTGTTGACGCTCCACATTCATCAACAATCTTTTTTTTGAGGAGGTTTATCATGGCTATCAGTAAAAAGTACTCTCGAGACAAGAAGCGATGTATTGTGACCTTTACATTACCGTCAGGTATCGATTTACCGTTCGATCAGGCAAGTGTGGTTGGCGAATTCAATAACTGGGAGCCAGGCGTCAATCTTTTTGCGAAAAACAAGGAAAAGGGTACATTTTCGGTTGATGTAGAATTGGATGCTGGAAAGGATTACAGGTTCAGATACTGGCTTCATGGAGTTACCTGGATTAATGATCCCGAAGCCGATCGATACGAACCAACACCTTTTGGCGATGCTGAAAACTGTGTAATAATAATTTAAGTGCTCAGAAAAGATTCAGTAACAATCCATCTTATGCAAGAGAAATGAAAGATGGACACAAAAAACTAAAATCATTACACGGTAATACTTAATCAAGGCACATTAGAATCATGTCCGAAACGCCCAACGGGATACTTCCCGATCGCTTTGAAAAATGGTTCAATGATCGCTGTCGATATTTTACAAACAAGTTTTCGCGGTTAGGTTTGAGTCCTGATTTTGTCACGATCTTTAGCCTTTTGTTTGGATTAATGGCGGGATCATTATTGGCAGCTAACCATTTTTTTCTGGCGCTTTTGGCTGGAATTTTCATGGGAGTGCTGGATATAGTTGATGGACAGCTTGCTTCGGTAACGGGGCAGACCAGTTCTTTCGGTGCGGTACTTGACTCCACGATTGATCGTTATAATGAATCATTTTTGTTTGTTGGTTTAGCGGTGCACTATTGTTTAACAGGACAGCCTGCCTGGGTATTTTGCGTCGTCGCATCATTGGTGGGCTCGTTGTTGACCAGTTATGTTAAAGCCCGCGGGGAAGGCATGAAGCTTCAATGTAACCTGGGCTTGATGCAGCGATCCGAACGGTTGGTTGCTTTAGGGATCGGTGTTATTTTCCAGGGCTGGATTTTAAAAACGGTTATCGTAATTCTGATGGCTCTTACTCATTTTACGGTGGTGCAGCGATTACTGTTTTTAAAAAAACAATCTGGGAAAAAACCTGATAGTAAATAAAGTTATTGATCGCTTCAAATTTTTGATAACATCAATAAATGTCTTTATCTGTTTAACCATCTGAACTAATGTCATTACGAGCGCAATGAAATGGAACGAAGCCATCTCACGTGGTGCAAGACAATTCAGCGATTGTTTCTTCGCCCAATGGCGGGTCGCAATGCCATCATAAATGGTAAAGGAAAT
This sequence comes from uncultured Cytophagia bacterium, assembly GCA_964647995.1. Taxonomy (GTDB): domain Bacteria; phylum Zhuqueibacterota; class Zhuqueibacteria; order Thermofontimicrobiales; family Thermofontimicrobiaceae; genus Thermofontimicrobium_A. The sequence goes on along the minus strand of CAZYNP010000017.1, from coordinate 4,427 downwards.
TCAGTTGATTAAATGATTATAATTCGTTAAAAAAATGGAATCAACATCGGTTAAAAAGCAATCATTGCCAGCTTATCTTGAACATGTTTTTGCCGAAATTGGCAAATACAGCCAATTGCTATGGTGGTCGCTGCGGTCGCTGCGGGATTTTTCAACTTATTATGAGAATACTATAAAGCGGATGAAATTTATCGGTATTCGTTCATTGCCAATTGTCCTATTGACTTCCGCATTTGTGGGCATGGTTGAGGCGGTTCAGGTGCTTTATTCACTGGAGGGCCGCGCCCCATATTACCTGGCAGGCTCGGTGGTGGTGGAATCGATTATTCTGGAATTGGGCCCGGTGCTAACCGCCTTGATTCTGGCAGGACGTGTGGGCGCTTCCATCGCCGCCGAATTGGGTACCATGCGCGTCACGGAACAGATCGATGCCCTGGAGGTCATGGCATTCAATCCCGTGGCGTATCTGGTTGTGCCCACGTTGATTGCGGGCGTGATTATGGTTCCCGTCCTTACCATCTTTGCCGATGCCATGGGATCAATAAGCGGATGGTTGATTTCTATTATTACTGTTAATATGTCGTCCGCCGAATTTTTGAAAGGAGCACGGCGTTTTTTTCTGCCCTGGGATTTGATCTATGGCATCATAAAATCTGCTGTATTCGGATTTGTGATTAGCGCCAATGCTTGTTATGTCGGATATTTTACCACCGGCGGTGCGGAAGGCGTGGGCAAGGCTACCACCCGCAGTGTTGTCATGTCCTGTGTGATGATTCTGATTCTGGATTATATCATGGCACAATTTATATTAAAATTGGGCTGGTAAAAAATAATGATAAAAATAGTCAACTTGCACAAGTGCTTTAGCTCAAATCAAGTATTGCGTGCCGTAAATCTGGAAATTCATGATGGCGAAGCCACTGTTATTATCGGAAAAAGTGGCAGTGGCAAAACAGTATTGCTTAAATTAATTATCGGACTGCTACCACCCGATCATGGCGAAATCTGGATCGATGATCAGAATATTGTGACTCTAAATTTTCGCATGTTGCAATCAATTCGACGCCATTTTGGTTATGTATTTCAAGCAGCAGCACTATTCGATTCCATGACAGTGGCAGAAAATATAGGACTGGGCATAAAAAAGTTTTTTAACTGGAGCGATCAGAAAATTCACGACCGCGTGAAAGAGTGTCTGGAGTTTGTCGATTTAAGTGACGTAGCAAATAAATTTCCTGCTGAGTTGAGCGGTGGCATGAAAAAACGCGTCGGCATCGCCCGTGCCATTGCCGCTGCACCACGATATATCCTGTTTGACGAACCCACGACAGGGCTGGATCCAGAAACGGCTGAAAACATCAATCAATTAATTGTTAGATTAAAACATGAATTAAAGATGACGTCGATAATCGTGACACATGACATGCACAGCGCCTTTACGATTGGCGATTCCATCGCGCTGCTTCATAATGGTGTGATTGAGCTTCAGGGTACACCCGAGACAATTCGAGGAATGCATCACCATGAAATTCAAAAATTTCTCATTGGCTGTTTTCGTGTAGAAAAAATCGAGGCATTATATGAAAAATGAAGTTAAAATTGGGATCACGATTACAATTGCCATTTTATTATTGATAATCATGATGATTATTTTAAAAAATGTCAGCCTGCATGAACGTGGCTATCATATTCTGATTCATGTTGATAATGCCACGGGGGTTATTAAAGGCGACCCCGTATTAATTGCCGGCGTGGAAGTTGGCCGGGTTGAAGCGATCAGCTTGAAAAACACCGATGTCTATATGCGAATTTATGTGAACGAGAAATACCGTCTTCCGAAAGACAGCAGGGCTTTTATAAAAACTTTGAGCATGATGGGCGAAAAGTATGTTGAGATTCAGCCTGGCATTGTCGAGCAAATTTTGTCTGAAAATGATCAGATAGAGGGCTATGCTATCGGCGACCTTACCGATCTTAGCGCGAATATGGAACCAATATTGATTTCTATTTCAAAACTGTTACAGCAGCTAAAAACTGTGCTGAATGACTCAGCTAAAAATAACATTCAGCAGACGCTGCAAAATTTAAATTCAGTCACATTCCATTTAAATCAAATGATCGCTGAATCACAGGGTAATTTCTCCGTGACGGCCGAAAATCTCCAGAAATTTTCCAGCAATTTGAAAAATTTAACGACTATGGATCAACAAAAGGTCGATTCTCTTGGCGTCAATATGTTTACCAGCTCAAAAAATTTGTCAATCATTACCGATAGATTATCAAAAGCAGCAAACCATCTGGAGGCGATTACGCATCAGGTCGAATCACATCAAGGAACGCTGGGCAGATTGGTATATGAGGACGGGCTTTATCAACACCTGGATACCCTGGCCATAAGTATAAATGATTTGGTTCAAGATATTAAAAAAAATCCAGGCAGATATTTGAAATTTTCGGTTTTTTAATCAGTACAGCAAAGTAATAAACCTTGTGGCGATCAGAATGAAAGCAATCAAAAATTGGATCAGCAGTCAGAATATAAGCTTGACCCTGACGGCAGAATCTGAATTGGAAACCATTTCAGCGATGTTAGATCTGGCTCGCCAGAGTTCGGCAGTTAGGGATTTTGAGGCGTTGGCAAAAAATATTTTGCATCATGAGATAATGGCGCCATCCGCTTCTGGCTGTTGTGCAGTGCTATTTCGAGCCTTGCACGACAGCGTAATTGAGCCGGCACTATTTTTTGGACGCTTTGATAAAGGGATTGGCTATTACAGCAAAAACGGACATCCCATTGATCTCATTTTTTTAATCATTGCGCCGCCGGAAATGGAAAACGAATTCATAGCCATGCTTCAGAAAATGGAACAGGCAATAGCCAAAGCTCCATTTCGTGAAAAATTAAGAGCAGCCCCAAAGCCAAAGCAGGTGATAGAAATTTTAATCGAGGAGTTAACATGAAAATCAAAGTCATTTTAAACGGCGGCTTGAAATCCTGCTGCCAGACCTATTCGACGGATATGATCCGCACGGCATTAAAAGGATGGTTTAAAAATGATAAAGACATCGAAACCGAAGTGGTGGATAAAACTGAAAGCGATATCGAACTGGATCAATTAGCTTCGCTGGCGCAGCAATACTTCGGTGATAAAATTTATCCGTTAGTCTACGTTGGCGATGTGCTGGCGGCACTGGGGAATCTGCCCGATAGTAATATTTTGCACAAAATGGTGCAGAACCCGGATCGCATCGCCATCAGCGAGCAAGATATTCGGGACGCGGCCCAAAAGCATGGTGTAGCCGTTGAAGCGTGAGATTCATTTCGATGAACCCTTACGAAGGATCCGAGCCTTCGCAAGGGTTTAAAAAAAATGACATATTCGTACCAATATTATTTTGAAAACCACATAGTAGTACTAATTAATCATTTTATTGAAAGGAAATGAAAGATGAAGTCAAACAAACACTATCCGCCGGACTGGGCGTTCGAATTTCATGGTCATCGCTGTCCGTTTATGCCGATCGGTTATCGCATGGGCAAATTAGCGCTGGACTATCTGGGCATTCAACCAGAAAAAGATCACGGCTTCTTTGTCTTCCCGGAGTTGGGCGAGGGTCATCCGCAGACCTGCATGATGGACGGGATTCAAGCCGCCACCAGCGCCACGTATGGCAAAGTATTGATGGAGAAAACCTACTGGGGCAAGCTGGCCGCCACATTTTATCATCCCCAAAAGGGTGCAGTGCGTTATGCGATTAAACCCGAGGCGGTTGACACTATGGGCAAATTCGAGTTCTTTGCCTACCGCAAGCGCGGGGTGGAACCGTCGCTCATTCCGTCGGCCGTCACTGAAGAAGTCATTAAATGGATGTACGATCAGTTGGACGACACGATGTTTAAGATCGAGCCGAAACCGGATTTCAAATTTACACCGATAAAAGGGTCGTTTAACAAAGCCAAATGCAGCCTGTGCGGGGAATATGTTTTTGAACGCTATCTGCGCACCAAAGACGGACAGCCGGTCTGTATTCCCTGTTCGGGATACACCAGGTAATTTATAGCAGATGGACACAAGAATACTGGCTATAATATCACACCTAAATTTCTAAATCGAGCCTAATAAAATTTTAAAAGGCAAATTACAACTATCAAATAAATCTCAAGCTCAAAACCTCAATGATCAAAAACAAGGACAACGAAAGATCATTCAAAAAGTGAATATGAAAATAGATTCTTGTTTTGAATTTGATTTTTTGAATATTGAAATTTATTTGTAATTTGCTTTTTGTGTCTTGTGGTTTCTAAATTCATTTTAGAATTTTAGGCTACAATTTTAATTTGTGTTTTTTGCGCAAGAAAATTTCAAACTTCAAATTCCAAACTGAACAAACAAATTGCCAGGTTTTGTTGGTTGAAACATGGACAC
>CAZYNP010000016.1:75468-97252 GCA_964647995.1 uncultured Cytophagia bacterium | reverse complement strand
TAAATGCTTTTCCGTGGATGACGAATCGCCCCGTTCAGTTTAAGAATGTATCCCATTCATGGCATTCCGGACAATGCCACAATGGTTTTCGGGAAATAAAACCGCATTTTTTGCAAGTAAACTGCTGGGTATGTTCCTCCATCAGTGTCTCGACCAAATCCAGGGCATAGGTCAGGGCTTTGTCTCGTTTGCCTATTCGCATCATCAAATGCGCCAGATAACGTTTTGCCTGATTTGAAGCCGGATTTCGTTCCAATTCCGTCTGGCAGAGGTCGATTGCCTTGTCGATTTCGCCTTTTCGTTCATAGATATCTACCAATGAAAAGCGAATCCACTCATTTTCGGGATTTTCCTGAAGCAGGGATTGCAAGATATTTTCCACCTCACCAAAAATGCCGGCTTCAAACAGAATATCTTTGATCTTGGTAAAGCCCAAATAAGAATGTTGCGGCACGAGTGTCACAAATTTCTTCAACTCCACCAGCGCATCATCGTAGCGATTTTCCCGGATATACGAATCGCTCAAATAGAGATAGGCCGGGGAACATAATTTATCAAATTTGATGGCCTCACGGAACTTGATTCGCCCATCCCGTTCCTTGCCTTCCTCGATTAATTTAATACCGGCTTGAACCTTATAGAGCGCCAACAGTCGCGGGTTCTTCTCGCCACGTTGTTTGAGAATTTTCTTCAACAACTCCGCAGCTTTGTCCCATTCGCCCGAGCGTTCATGCAGCCGGAGCATGATTTCCTGAACCCAGACTTCATGGTCGGTTAATTCCAGCAATTTCTCGCATACCTGCATGGCCCGATCATACTTTTCCAGCGCCTGGTAGTCCTGAATCAAGCTTTTCAATATTTCGGTTTTTTGACCCGCGGTCAAATTCCGCCGAATCAACAGACCGCGGTGAATTTTAGTCGCCCGATCGACCATTCCCTGATCGCGGAAAATATCGCCAATCTTCAGGTAAGCGTTGATGTTGCTGGTATCCTGGCGCACGGTTTCACGGAGCTTTTCCAGCGCCATTTTCTTCTCGCCCATAATGAGGTAATTCAGGGCGGTAGTATATTCCAGCGAAACATCTTTCTTTTTCTTTTTCGGATATCGGGTCCGATAAGCCAAAAAAACAAATGCCGCTACCAGAATGACGATAATCCCCAAAAGCGTAAATGCTGACATTGGTGCAATCCTTGCCGAATGTTAAGCGTTAATTATCTTATGAATCCTCGAAATCATTTTGCGATCCCAATCGAAGCGGGATCGATTGCGACCGGGCAAAACAGGCCACTCTTTCTACGTAGCATCAAAGCATCAGATCACAACTTGGATTTCGGGCGCAATTACAAAATGCCCTTTTCGATATCATCCATCGCATCCAGATCCTCTTCCAGCGGGATATTCCGAAGCTCGTCGACTTCCTTGCGCAGGGCATTATTTTCTTTATTGAGCAATCGCACCTCATTTTGCAGCTTAATGATTTTAAAAATGGAAGCGATCAACCAAACCAGAATGCCCACAGCAAACGAAAGAAACATCACCATCCAGAGTGGCAATTCCTGGGTTCGCCAGGCGAAAAAGTTAACTCTTACCATTTCTTCGGTGTTTTGCATGGCAAAGTAAATCATGAACAGGAGCATAACAACCCAAAAGATCCATCTGATAACCCACATAGCGCCTCCATTCAATCCGTGGTTATTTCAACTCTCCAAACAGGGTTCTGCCGGCGGTGGCAACGATCTGAACCTTCACTATCGAACCAGCCGGAGGCTGGTCAGTAGCAAAGACGACAATGTGATTGGAATCGGTTCGGCCCATATACTGATTCGTTTTTTTCTTCCTGCTGCGCCCTTCCACCAGAATCGTTTGCGTGGTGCCGATCCATCGCGCATTCCGCCGCTGCGTAATTTCATCCTGAAGTTGATTGAGCCACTGCAACCGCCGTATTTTTTCGGTATCGGGCACCGAATCTGGCCACTCAAAAGCAGCCGTCCCGGCACGTGGCGAATATTTGAAAACAAAAATGGCATCGAACTCCACCCGCCGCACCAGGTCCACGGTCGCCTCGAAATCGGCCTCGGTCTCCCCCGGAAATCCCACAATGATGTCGGTGTAAAGACCCAACTGGGGTATCTTTTCCCTGGCGGCCGCGATCAACTGCAAATAGTGGTCGCGAGTGTAGTTCCGATTCATGAGCTTCAAAATCTTATCCGATCCCGATTGCACCGGCAAATGCAGATGCTTGCAAATCCGGGGATGCTCCGCCAGCACATCGATTAATCGCCGGGAGAGGTCTTTGGGATGCGATGTGGCAAATCGTACCCGCGCAATCCCCGGGACATCCGCCACCTGGCGCATCAAATCGGCAAAATCATGAGTGCCGTCATGATACGAATTGACATTTTGGCCCAATAGCGTCACTTCCAGAAAGCCTTCCTGAGCGAGCCTCGTCACTTCGGCCACAATTTCCCGCTGCGGGCGACTACGCTCCCGGCCACGCACATAAGGAACAATACAATAGGCACAAAAATTGTCGCAGCCGCGCATGATGGCAACCCACGCACTCACGCCAGACTGTCGACTGGGGTACAATTCCGAATACACCTCATGATCATCCAGTTCGGCCAGTTGGAGTTGATGCTCATGATACCCATTACTCAATTTCTGCAAAAGATCGGGCAACCGACGATAGTTGTCCGGACCCACGATGAAATTGACGAATGGCTTTTGCTGCAAAATCTCATCCTGCAGCCGCAGCGCCATGCAACCGAGCACTCCGATCAGCAAATCGGGCCGCTTTGACTTCAGCGATCGCAAGGCATCCAGTCGGCCAAGAACCCGGTTTTCCGCATGTTGACGCACACTGCAGGTATTGAGCAAAATCAAATCCGAATCCTGCAGCGATGGCGCGGGCTCGTATCCTTCTTGGTTTAGAATGCCGGCCACCAGTTCCGAATCGTACTTGTTCATCTGGCAGCCATAAGTTTCAATATAATATTTTTTTGATTGCTTTGCCATGCCATTTAAATAATACTAATATTTTGTTTAATTGTCAATAAAATTATTTGAATGATCCTAAAATATTTAAGCTTCAGCCCGGCCGCAGCTTAATCTACGCTGAAATTGCATGGGCTTAGCGCTCATCGACGCACCCCTCGGACGATTAATCTCCCAGCAGTTATGTTGTCAGATCAGCCATCATTCATTTTGCAGATCTTCCAGAGATTTATTCCGTGGTTAGCCCCGGTTCCGTTTGGCGCATTGGATCAAGAATTCGATCCAGGACCTCCGCCGGCAAAATATTCTGTTCCAAAGCCACCTGGCGTACGGTTTTGCCACTCGCGAACGCCGCCTGTGCGATTTGCGCAGCAGCATCATAGCCGATCTGCGGCGCTAACGCCGTGGCCAGCGCCAGACTCTGTTCCACCAGCGATTCGGCCCGCTCCCGATTGGCAACGATCCCAGCGACACAACGCTCGCCAAAAGTGCGCGCGCCATGGGTCAACAGACGAATCGATTCCAGCAGATGATATGCCATCATCGGCATCATGACATTGAGTTCAAAATTGCCGTGCTGGCCGCCAATGGTGATGGCCGTATCATTGCCCATCACGGTGGCACAAAGCATCATCATCGATTCCGGGATCACGGGATTGACCTTGCCCGGCATTATCGAGCTGCCAGGCTGCAATGACGGCAGCGTGATCTCGCCGATGCCACATCGGGGCCCGGAATTGAGCCAGCGCAAATCATTGGCAATCTTTAACAAGCTCACGGCGATTGTTTTAAGCTGACCGCTAACAGCAACCACGGCATCCCGAGCTGCCAATGCCTCGAAACGGTTAGCAGCCGCCACAAACGAAATTCCAGTGTAATAGGAGATCTTTTGTATCGTCAATTCGGCAAATTTTTTATGCGTATTGATGCCGGTGCCAATGGCGGTGCCACCCAATGCTAATTCTCGCAGGTGATTCTCCGCGCTGCGAATATGCTCGATCCCATGAGCAATCTGAGAAGCATAGCCACTGAACTCCTGCCCCATCCGCATGGGGACGGCATCCTGCAGATGGGTGCGGCCAATTTTGATGATCGGATCGAACTCAGCCGCTTTCCGCTGCAATTCATCATGCAAATATTGCAGCGCCGGCACCAGGCTCTTCTGCAGACCTTCCAGCGCTGCAATATGAATGGCCGTCGGCATGACGTCGTTGCTGGATTGCCCCAGATTGACATGATCGTTGGGATGAACCGGGTGTTTGCTTCCCAGCTTGCCTCCTAAAATTTCATTGGCCCGATTGGCAATAATTTCGTTTGCATTCATGTTGGTCGAAGTGCCCGAGCCAGTTTGATAGACATCCACCACAAAATCATGATCGAATTTGCCATCAATCACCTCATTCGCCGCCTTCATGATCGCCCGGGCGATGTCCTTTTCCAACAGGCACAATTTCAAATTGGTTTCGGCCGCGGCTCGCTTGATGATGCCCAGCGCCCGAATAAACTGCCGCGGGAAACGATAGCCGCTGATTCGAAAGTTTTCGTACGCCCGCTGGGTTTGAGCACCATAATAGGCGGTTGCCGGCACTTTCACTTCTCCCAATGTATCTGTTTCAATTCGATAGTCGCTCATCCTGCTCCATTTAGCTAATTTTTAAATTTATTAATGAGAAATTATTCACTTCCAGGATCGAGGTAAGTTCCATTTTGTACTAATAATTTTCTGATAAATTACGGTGCACCATGATCAAAACTGATTTTGGTGGCGATTATAATTTCCTTAACAATAGACAGGTGTCCGCACTGTTGCTCCCGCCACGTTGGCCGGGGTTTTGACCAATTTCCGATTTGCCATTCGATCCAGATAACGCAGCGGCTCCAGGCAGCCGGGATCAATCGGCGCAAGACACGCTGCTCGCCTCAAGGACCAGCCGTTCCCGCGGGCCTGGCTGGACAATATTGGCATGGGCACCCTTCCGCCATCAAAAAGATATTGCTTTTTTCAATTTTTTTCATGATATTATTTGGTGGCAAATCAGAAGGTTGGCTATCGAATTAAACCGAGTCCACTCTGGAGTCATCAGCCCGGAGCTGGCAATCAGGTGTTAGGGTGTTGCTATGAAAAAGAATGTCGAAATCGAACCCGTACCCTTTCATAATAAAATTTTTTTCTGTGACATCATTGGCTATTCAAAGCTAAATCCAATCAACCAGTACGAATGCCATGCGCAACTCACGCGCATCATCCGCAGTTGCCTGGATAAACTGAACGCCAGGTTATTGGAAGATGTCATTGCCCTTCCCACCGGTGATGGTCTGATTCTGAATTATATCAAACCCGAGCCGGATATTCACCTCAAAACCGCGCTGATGGTCCTGGAAATCCTGGCGAAGTATAACAAAAATACCTTCTGGCCCATCAATCTCCGAATTGGCTTAAATACCAATGTCGATTCCATCGTCCTCGATTTGAATAACAAAAAAAATATCGTTGGCAAGGGCATCAATCTGGCCGAGCGGATAACCAACTTGAGCACTCATGGCCGGATTCTCATGCATAAGCGGGTGTACGAGGATTTGAGCAACTACAAAAAATATGATGGCAAGCTGATTTTTGTGGGCGATTTTACGGTGAAGCACGATGTGGTGGTGCCCATCTATCAATACGTGGATTACGAATGCGACTACCTGGACAACACGCCGCCGGAAAAGGCCGAGTCCAAAAGCGCATCCCTCACTTTGAGCGACATTCGCCAGCGCCGCTTGAAAGAAAATATTTTAAGTATCCGACTGCGGGGCTACGATCAAGATTATTTTGACGATCTGCATGAGTACCTGGAGGAGTTTCTGGATACTCAGGATCTGTTCCAGAACACCAAAATTGCGGTCAATTGGATCGCCACCGAAATGGTGGACAATGTGTTCAAGCACGGGCAACTCAGCCCCAACGATGAAGTTTTGCTCCGGTTGGACCGGGTCAAAAATGGCGTTTTTATCTCCACCGAGCAGCCCGATATTCCTCGTTTCAGCTTGCGCGAAGCCGATGTCGGCGGCGAGGAACATTTTCTGTCCATGCTCAAACGAAAAGGGATCGCCGTCAATGTGTTGCATTCCAATAACCGGATGACCATTTCCTGCACCCTGCCGATGGAGTTTCACATCCGGGAACTGAAATTGCTCAATGTCGAAGAAGAGGCCGCGGTCAATGAGAACATTCGTCAGGCGCTTAATATCGCTGAAAATGAACGCAAAGAGTTTAGCGCCACGCTGAGCTATTCCGTTTTAGACAAAGGCATTTGCTTTATCAAAGCGCAGGATAAAATGTATCAAGAGGAGGCCGCGCATTTCAAAGAACTGATCGAAACATTGGTCGCGGCCAAAACTATCGATATCATTGTTGATCTGTCCGAACTTACCTATATCTGCTCATCCGGCATTGCCAATTTGATGAATGCCTATCGCTATATTCGCAACGAAGGGGGCACCATCATCTTTGTCAATCCGCATGAGAAAGTTCGAGAGATTTTTAGCATTTGCAAAGCAGATCAGATATTACAAATCGTTCCCAGCCTGGACCGCGCTCTCGCCTATTTTCAGATGTTTTTCTGAAATTCGTCCACCCTGTCACGCCGATTGGTTGGCGGACAGATTTGGCTTATCGTGCAAAAGATCAGCTTCGGTGAACTGACCGATGGCTTAAAAATGCAATGATTCCCAAATTTCAAAAAGTTAATTGACCGGTCAGTAGCTCTGTCCACTCATAAGTGAGGTTTTATCTCGTCGTCATTTTTTTCTTGACTTTATTTAAATTTTTTTTATTTTGTTGGGTGAAAAATCGCCAAAGCGGCCGACATCGGCTCTCGGGTTTTAACAAAAGCAACGAGATCTCCGCCCGGGAAAATGCCGATGAGGCGGCGTAGCGCCACCGGTCCGAGTGCCTTCGGACTTAACTAAATGCCACCATACCATTCACTGCTTTTGGAGGAGGAAAAAATATGAAATTAACTGCACCCAAGCGATCGGTTTTCTGGATTTCCATTATCATCGCACTAATTGGCGTGCTGGCGAAACTGGCAAAATACGTCGATAGCTCGCTGGTGAGTGTGGATGCCTACTCTTTTATCATTCTGCTGGTTGGCTTTATCCTGCTGGTGCTGGGCATCTTTCTCAAAGGCTTCTAACATCGCTCAGCATTCAACCTCCCCTGGGCCTGGCGATTCAAAGTGGCTGAGTGTCAGAATTCAACCCGTCGGCTTCGTTGAATTTCCTGCCGTTTGATTGGCGGGGGCGAACCAATTTCATCGGGCCGCAGGAGAAGGATCTTTCCGCCACCAAACTGCTGTTCGGCGTAGCACCCGAAGTGGCAGAACCGTTACTCCCAGAATCAACTCTGGCGAGATTCCGCTTTTAAACAAAGCCGAGCGTATTATTTCGACGCGATCGAAACCCTCTCTGAGAAAAAATGAACTCCAAGGCAGCGGATCTGCCTTTTTCTTGGGGAGGGTTTCCCAATTTTATTCCCAATCCTCCTCCTCATCATCGAGGAAGCGATCCGGTCCCTCCTGAATGCGCTTGATGATGATGCCGACGATCAGGCAGATCACACCCAAAGTCAGCGCAAGCCAGATCAATCTCACCCGCTCGTGCTGCATCAGAGCCGCAATGGCCGGCAATGTTTCCGACGCGGCGACAGTAGAATCAACAGCGGCGACATTGCCCAGCGGATTGGTCACAATGTTATCAACCGGGTCAGGAACCAGCAAGAGCGATAAACCGTAGATCAGCAGCGCACCAAAGGCCAATAAGATTCCTGATAGAAATAGCCATTGATAAATTTTCATCTCTATCCTATGATTTGAATAAATCATTGTCAAACCAATTTATGCAACTGTTCGGAGACTTCATCATGCGACCTGTTCGGTTAGGGGTCATCGGCTGTGGCATTGCGGCCAGGGAATTGCACTGGCCAGCCTTAAAAAAACTGCGCCACCAATTCGAGATCGCCATTGTCTGCAATCACACAGAACCCAAGGCCAGAGACTTTGCGTCGCTGGTCGGCGGGGTGCCGTATGTTCTGGATTATCGAGAGGTGCTGGAGCGCCGCGATGTGGAAGCGGTGGCTATTGTGTTGCCGATTCATCTGAATTACGTCGTGACCAGAGCGGCGCTGGAGGCTGGTAAGCACGTGCTGGTAGAAAAACCATTGGCCGCTAATGTCACTGAAGCAAATGAGATGTTGACGTTCGAGAAACGTTTTGTCCCGGTGAAAATGGTTGCGGAAAACTTCCGCTACCGCACCACTTTTCATCGCGTGAAGGAGCGGCTAACTGCCGGTGAAATCGGAGCTCCCTACGCCGTGTTCTGGAATGTATTCTATTGGGTCGACCGGCAGAACAAATATGCCCGGACCCGGTGGCGCATTCAGCACCAGTATCCCGGCGGCTTCATTACCGATGGCGGTGTTCATAACATTGCCGCGCTGCGGTTTTGGTTTGGTAACATCATTTCGGGCTTCGCGTTCACCAAAAGTATCCAACCTGAAATCGGTAAGTTGGATTCGATGAGTTTTCAATTTGCCACCGAAAGCGGGGCTACCGGCGTCTTCAATGTCTTCTTCCGCTCCAATGGCTATGCGGAAAATCGAATCATCATTTTGGGGAGCGAAGGCAGTATGGTTATCGAAGGCAATTCGATCACATTGAAGCAAGCCGGGATGGCGGATCGCCAGGAAATTATCGAAGATGATGGCGGCTATCAAGGCCAATATGAAGATTTTTATCGTGCGATTCGCCACGGCACAACCATCACGAGTTCGTTTTCAGAAGCCTACCAGGATCTCATGACAATTTTTAGGGCACTCGAATCCGGCGAGACTGGAAAGCCATTTGTAGCGCCGGTGATCACCTGAGGCTATTTTCGATTCAAGCGGTTCACCATGGAATAGAGCTTGCGCCGCGTGATCCCCAGCAATTTGGCCGCTTTGCTTTTATTGCCGCCGGCCTTTTGCAGCGCCCGTTGAATCAATTCCTTCTCCACATCGTCGATGGAAAGTCCCTGGTCGGGAATTTTCAAATTCAGGGCCGAACTGCTCGCTCCCGCTGGCTCGCCGCGAAATTGCGGCGGCAGCAGGTCAAGCGAAATCGGTTCATCGCCAGCCAGAATGATCAGCCGCTCGATGATATTCTCCAGCTCTCGAATATTGCCCGGCCACTGATAGTTCATCAGCGCACGCATGGCCGCGGGCTGGATCTTATCCATGGTTTGTTGGTTCTTTTTTAGAAAATGCAGCACCAGATCGGGAATATCCTCTTTGCGCTCGCGTAATGGCGGTAAATAGATTGGAAAAACGTTCAGGCGGTAATACAGGTCTTCCCGAAAAATGCCCCGGGCCATCAACTCCTCGAGATTCTTATTGGTGGCGGCGATGGTCCGCACATCCACCGTGATGGTCTTTTCGGCACCCAGCCGCATGATCTCGCGCGATTGCAGTACCCGCAACAGCTTGACCTGAGTGGCCGGAGAAATATCACCGATCTCATCGAGAAAAATGGTGCCTCCCACGGCCAGTTCGAATCGTCCCAATTTTTGTTTCTCAGCCCCCGTAAAGGCGCCCTTCTCATGCCCAAATAGTTCGCTTTCCAGCAGGGTTTCTGGTAACGCGGCACAATTCACAGCAATGAATGGACCATCGGCGCGGGGACTCTGCTGGTGGATGGCCTGGGCAATCAGCTCTTTGCCGGTACCGCTCTCCCCGCGAATAAGGACGGTAGCCTCTCGCGGCGCCACTTTCTCCACCATTTGATAGACTTTGACCATGGCTTCGCTTTGACCGATGACATTGTCGAGCGAAAATTTATCGCGCAATTTGCGTTTCAAATCCACGTTCTCGCGCGCCAGTTGTTTGCGCTCCAGGATTTGCTGGACCTTGAGCTTCAACTCGTCCATTTCAAATGGCTTGATGAGATAGTCGTAGGCGCCCTTGCGCATCGCGGCCACCGCAGTTTGGGCCGTGGCATAAGCGGTCATCAAAATTACTTCCGTTGCCGGAGCGCGCTTTTTCACCGCCTCCAGCACGGCAATGCCATCTTTTCCCGGCATTTTCAGATCGGTGATGACCAGATCAAATTCGCCCTTCAGAAATTTTTGCAGGCCCAATTCGCCATCATAGGCAACTTCCACATGATGCTGATCCAGTTCCAGCGCGGCCTTTAGCACGCTACACATGTGTCGTTCATTATCGATGATCAGAATATTACCGCTCATTTAAACCACTTCCTCCAGGGGTAAGTACAATCGAAAGGTAGTTCCCTCGCCCGGCCGGGATGTCACTTCGATCCGACCGCCATGTTTTTCAATAATCTGCTTGCTGATCGCCAATCCCAGGCCACTGCCTGAGGATTTGGTGGAATAGAAAGGCTCGAATATCCTGTCAAGATCGCCCTCGATGCCAATGCCGGTATCGGAAATCTGGATTTGGGCATAATTTTTATTTTTTTGAGTAACACGCTGCAGGGTGATGTCGATTCGGCCTTCATCGGCAATGGCCTGGATCGAATTGATCAACATATTGAACAGCACCTGTTGCATCGCATCTTCATCGAGGCGATCTAACTGCAATTGCTCGGCAGCCGTGAACTGAATTATGATCTTCTTGCCCAGTCGTTCTCGCTCGATGGCAGTGGCCGCGCGCTGAATGACTTCATTGAGATTGGCTGATTTAAAATTGAGTTTCGGTTCCCGAGCCAGAGAGAGAAAATTGTTGACCAGATGATTCAGCCGGCGAACCTCTTCGGAAATATAGTCGAACAATTCGTCCGGCTGTAGTTTATCAGCATATTTTTCTTTCAAAACATCAGCCGTGCTTTTGATGATGCCCAAGGGATTTCGAATCTCATGCGCCATGGACGCGGCCATCTGTCCCATTACGGCTAACTTTTCGGAACGGCGCAGCGATTCATGGGTCCGAATCAGCAGCGCAATCATCCAGGAGATAAAAAACGAAAAGACAATCATCAAGCTCAAGCTCACCAGGCTGCCGATTATCAGCCCCCGTTTGAATAGCCCCAGAATCTCGAAGAAATCAGCGTTCGCCTCCAGTACCAGCAGCGCCACTACCTCCAGGGAAATATCCCGAATGGGAGTATAGACGTTTTTGAAACGATTGCCCTGAACCACATGAATTGGTGCGACAGTGATTTCGCCCTGCCACGCCTGGGCGATCGCGGCGCTGTCCAATTCCAAATAGGTGCGCCGGCTGTCCAACGGTAGTTCTTGCTGCCCATCAACCAGGACGCGAAATCCCCGATCGATGATGAACGCACCTTCCAATTGCTCCTTGCTGATGAGATCACTCAGCACCGGCTGAAAGAGCTGCGGATTCAAATCCAATTCATTATTGGAAAGCAGGCTTTCAATGTATTGGCCGCGGAGAATTCGATCCGTCAATCGGGCCATGGAGAGGAGTCGCTTTTCAAGCTCTTTTTCCAGATAGTTATCCATCTGCCGCAAAAACAGCCAACTCCCCAGATTGAATGCCAGCAACAACAGAATCGTGCTGAGCACCAGCAAGCGCACCGAGGCCTTCCGTTTTGATAGCAGTCGCTCTTCGGCCGTAATCGTTATGTTCACGGGTCTGTCTCTCCGAACAGTTTTAGCCACTCATCGATCTCCCCTCCGGAAACATCCGCCTCGTACTTTTGCTCCATCTCCGTCTGATTGACCGGCGGACGGTTGCCGCGTTCATAAAACTCCTTTGGAGATATACTATTAACGCCCTGCTGTCGCGCAAATTGAACCAGTTCCCGATCCGAAGACACCAGCGTCAAAGATCGCTTATCGGGATTTTTTTGGATCAGCCGTTTGATCAAGGGATCGGCTTTTTCAGGGGGGTGCGAAAAAATAATGCTCAGCCCTGTCGCAGCCAGTTGGGGACTGCTCCCGTAACCCACCTGATCCCCATCAAACACAATAATGGCATTCCAATTTTTGCCAGCCTGGTAGCTACGCACAAAGTGAATCAGCGCGTTGCGGCCCTGCTCCAGGCTCTGCTCCAATACGCTCAAAAATTGGGGCACCTGGTAGATCACATTATAGCCATCCAGAATATATTGAGGAGTCATGTTATTTCTCATTCAAAACAAAAACACCATCGCTACGAGCGGCCAGGGGATTTTCGATATATCTTTTGCAGCGACGAATGAATTCTTGAGACGGACCGTCCTGGGAATGGAGCGATAATGCCTTCTGAAATAGGTCGAAGGCATGGATCCAATCCTGCTGTCGATAAATGGCCAGGCCTTTCAAAAAATATTCAAGACTGGCAGAGCGAATCGGATTTAGCTCCTGATTTTTGGGCGCCAACAATTCATAGATACGAACGGGGTTGTTTTTGCCCTTTACCCGGATGAAGTCCAGCTCGCGACACCAAAACTTATCCTGCACCAGCGCAAAAGTATCTTCGCTGAGGATAATGGAAGTGCCATAAACTTTGTTCACGCCTTCGAGGCGGGAGGCCAGATTCACGCTGTCGCCGATCGCCGTGTAATCAAAGCGGTTATGTCCGCCAATATTGCCGGCAATCATCGGGCCGGAATTCAAGCCGATGCGACATTCGAATTGCGGCTTCCCCTCCTGCCGCCATTTCGCGCGCAATTTTTCCAGGGCACTCATCATTTCCAGTGCTGCGTGGCAGGCATTGACGGCATGATCGCGGTGCTCCACGGGTATGCCAAAGATGGCCATAATGGCATCACCAGCATATTTGTCGAGGTAGCCCTGGTATTTGAACACAATTTCGGTCATGACCGAGAGATACTCATTCAATACCGCCACCAGCGCTTCGGGCGACAGATTCTCGGATACCGTGGTAAAATCCTTGATATCAGAAAAGAAAGCCGTGGCCACTTTGCGCTCACCGCCCAGTTTGAGCATGCCCGGATTTTTCATCAGCTCATCCACTACGCTGGCCGAAATATAGTGTTGAAACATGTTCCGGATTTTGCGCTTGTCCCGACTTTCATCGATATAGCGATAGCTGAGCACGGCCGTGTAGGTGAACACAATGCCGATGAGTGGCCGAATGTTTTCAATCCAGATATGATGATTAACAAACAAGACAAAACTGAGGCTCAGATAGCCGACGACCAGGGCCAAAATCATCGGGATGTTGTATCGAAACCTGAGAAATGGCGCGATCGCTCCGGTGACAAAACACAGCAAGCACAAAACAGCCGCGCTTCCCACCGCGGAATTTTGATGAATAAAGTTTTGCGTCAAAATATTACACAGGATATTGGCATGGATTTCGACGCCTGGAAAAGCATTCTGGAACGGGACCGGTCGCATGTCGTATAGTCCCGGTGCTGATGAGCCAATCAACACGATCCTGCCTTCAAAGAACTCCGATGGCACCCGTCTCGCCCACACATCATAGAACGAGATATAACGAAAGGTTTGATAGCCGCCCAGATAATTGATCAGCATCTGGCCCTGCCGATCAATGGGAATGGTCACCTGTTCCGTGCCCCGGTCGGTGCTCACCTGGAGTCGAATGAATTTTCCGGGTTGGATTTCGATCTCATTATTTTGTACATCATACAGAAACAACACCATCGCCATGGCCAGCGAGGGGTAGAGCTCACCGGCAAAATTCATGAATAGCGGCATTTTTCGAATGACGCTATCATCGTCGGGCACAAAATTGACAAAACCAATTCTGGCGGCGGCGAGATACAGAGCCAACAGTTTGCCATCGAACCGGTCGGCGGTGGGGAATTGCTTCATAATATTTTCGGCGAACAGATAGGAAAAACCGGCCGTGTCCAGGGCGGCCGGAGCCGTTTCCATTTTATAGAGAAATGCGTCCGGCTCGGCCGCGGAAAATGAAATAGCGTGACAAACATTGCCGGCGTGATGAGTAGCACTCACCAACAATTCATCAGCCCGGCGATCGATATCGGGTTCATTGAACAAAATATCAAACCCCACTACCAGTGCCTTCGACGCGCTCAGATAGTCCAACACCTCGGTGTAGTAGTCCCGCGGCCATTGATGGTAGCGGCCAAATTGATTGAGGCTGCGATTGTCGATATCGATGATCACAATATCGTCGATGCTCTGGCCACCCCGTGACTGTTCCAATTTTTTGACCTTCAGGGCATATCTCAAATCGAGACTTTTCGCTTCGAAATTATCAATCGTACCGGGCAAAATGATTTCGCTGAATAACCAAACCATGCCCGCCACGGCCATACCCAACCCACTACCGATGATCAATCGGCGTCGCCTGTTGTCACGCATGAAGCAAGTCCTTTTTCTGATCCCAACCCCATGACACGATGGTTAGTGTTTCCTCAAATTTTGGGGTGACGAAATATCACTTCCTGACCGCGAAAATTTTCGTCATCCCATTGACCTTCGTTTCCAATCCAATCAACTGTTCGATGCCACGCCAGGCCTCAATTTGCCACGGGCCAGCGAAGCAAAGATGCCCGCCAGGCAAAACACGGCAAAAATAGCAAAGGCGATTTGACAGCTCCGCAAAAAAGCCCCATATTTATCCGGCGTGATCTGTACTTTGCCAATGATAACCGCAAAGATCAACATTGCAATTCCCATGCTGAACATCTGGCCGAGCAAACGCATCGTTGCCAGCGTTGCAGAAACCACGCCATAAAATTTTTTGTCCACAGAACTCATGACCGCATTGGTATTGGGCGACGAGAACAGGGCGAAGCCCAATCCCAACAACACCAGATTGGCAATCAACCAGGCAATCGATGTGTTCTCGGTTAAAAAAATCAGCCACGCCAGGCCCACCACGGTCAAGGCCATGCCGGTGGAAGCCACGAGGCGGGGCTCGATTTTATCAGATAAGCGACCCGCCAGGGGCGAAAAAATGGCCATGATGATGGGCTGCGACACCAATATCAACCCAGCCACTTGTGGCCGCCGACCTTTGAGATATTGCAGATATAAGCTGAGCAAAAAAGCCACTGCGGCCGTAGCACTGTAATTGATCAGGGCGGCCAGGTTCGAGAAGGTTAACACTTTGTTATGGCGAAACAGCCGGATATTTAAAACCGGGTCAGTCACCCGCAATTCCCAGACGATAAACGCACCAATGCCCACCAGTCCCAGCAAAATGAGCGCGCCGCCGCTGCGCCTTGGCAATAGCGAAAAACCGTACATCAGCGCCACCAGCATCGAGCTGTAAATCAGCGAGCCGATTAGATCGAATTTTTCCCCTTTGGCTTCGGCCCATTCAGCTTTCAATTTCCAACATACGATGATGATCACGAACAGTCCCAGGAAAAAATTAATGAAAAAAATGCTGCGCCAGCCGAACTGCTGCGTGAGAAAACCGCCCAGGAATGGCCCTAACGAAAGACCGCTATAAACAGCCGCCACATTGATTCCCAGCACCTTTCCGCGCTCTGATGGCGGAAACACCGAAGTTAAAATCGCGATGGCCGTACCGAAAAGCATCGAACCACCGATCCCCTGCAACACGCGCGTGATGAGAAGCTGGGTGCTGTTTTGAGACAATGCTGATAGGAGCGATGCGATGGTGTAAATGACCATACCATAAGCAAAGATCTTTTTCCGACCATAAATATCCGCGATCTTGCCAAATGGCACCAAAAACATAGCCGCGGCCAAAAGATACGACGTGGCGATCCAGCTCAACAGAACAGCGTTCATCGAAAATTCGGCAGCTATCGTCGGCAATGCGATATTAATCGACGAAGCCATGAATGGCGTGAAAAAAGAACTCAGCGTGGCCACAATCAGGGCGACATTTCTATTAACATGGGCAGCCGCAATCGGCTGCACCCTCTGCTCAGACATATTTTCCGTTTAATCCTGTTCCAGTTATTTAACTATTCTGACAATTACCAGCGAATTCCCGGTCGTTACCTTTAATCCCAAGGCTTAATGATTGATTCAACTATTGATCTTAACCCAGCGTGGCAAAACAGCAAGCCCAGTTTTATGAAACTATATTTTGAGATAATAGAATTCTTGCATAAAATTACAAAAAGCGCTGGGCAAGAGCATTATGCGCACGCATCTTATTGACGCAGTTGACCAACCGAATCCCCTAACGATCTAACCTTATTAGCCTATTTTCGTATTTGGCAGTCCAAAATGCTAAACGAAAAATCCGATTGGGGACAAGATCGCATTCAATAGCAAAATTAACCTGAGCAACCCAATCAAAACGCCCTGCTGCCAATCATCCTGCCCCAGTCATCCCGCTGCCAATCATCTTGCTTCAATTATCCTGCCCCAATAATCCCGCCCCAATCATCCTGCCCCAATCATTCTGCTGCCAATCATCCTGCCCCGACTGGGACATGCCAGATCATTCATCAGCGACCAACTGGCCATAATACACAATCTGCACCTCGCCTTCCAGGGTGATTTGGTGCAGCGGCTCGTCGAAGTCGACTCGTAGCACCCCACCTCGCGCCGCCACTGTTATCGGGAGCGACAATTTTTTCTGTTTTCGAGCCAGGAGCGCGGCAGAAATAGTACCGGTGCCGCAGGCGAGAGTCTCGGCCTCTACTCCTCGCTCGTAGGTTCTCATTTTTATCGTTTGCTGATCGGCCACTTCCACAAAATTCACATTAGTGCCCCAGGGCTGAAATCGTGAATGGTAGCGATATTTTCGTCCCACTGCTTCCACCGGAATCTGCTCAACATCAGGCACAAACAGCACATAATGAGGTACCCCAACATTCAGGTAGCCACCCTCCTGGAAATCACGCTCTTCCACCACGCCCGGGAATTCGATAATCTCCCGGGGCGGAGGCAAGTAGAGCCGAACCCAATGGTCATGAACACTGGCGTGATAGGGAACTCCCAGCACATCAAATGTCACCTCGGCCGGGGCCAAACGATTTTGGACGGCATAATAAGCAGCCGCACGAGCACCATTGCCACACATCTCGCCGATATAGCCGTCAGAGTTGTAATAAGTTAATGAAAAATGGAATTCCTGGCTTCGGCCCAGCAACAGGATGCCATCGGCACCGACCGACCTGCGGCGCTGACAAATTCGGCGGAAAAAATCATGTTCATCGCCAGCGAATTTTCCAGTACGATTGTCGAATAAAATAAAATCATTGCCGGTGGCTGAGAGCTTGGTAAATTCGATCATGGCCATTTCCTTGCACGATACGATGCTGGTCTCCATTGAATAACCCTGGATATGGATCTATTAGATCAGAGTTTCCCGCGCGCGAATCAATTCGTCCTGCTGGCCATCGACCCAAACTTCGGCGGGCCGCGGACGGGAGTTGTAATTACTGGCCAATGAATAGCCATAGGCGCCAGCAGTCATGACTGCCAGATAATCGCCTCGTTTCAGGGGGGGCAATGGCCGATCTTTCGCTAAAAAGTCGCCGGTCTCACAAATCGGTCCCACCACATCTACCGGAGTCCTCGGTCCCGATTTTTTCTGCAACGGCACAATCTGGTGATAAGCCTGGTACAGGCTGGGCCGAATGAGATCATTCATGCCGGCGTCCACCACCACAAAATCCTTATCTCGGGATTTTTTTACGAACAAAACTTTCGTGATCAGCGCTGCGGTCTCGCCAATGATGGAGCGCCCGGGCTCGAATAGCACCTGGCAATTGAGTGGCCTGAGCACATCGAGCACTCGTTGGGCTAACTCTGCTGGCGCGGGGACTGACTCTTCCGCTTTTGTCTCGGCTGCCTCCAGCACCATGTCCGGGTAATGCACGCCCAGGCCGCCACCGATGTCGACATGCTGAATCTCGATGCCGTTTTTCCGAAGCTGCAGGACAAAATCGAACAATTTTTTGGCACTGGCGACGTAGTACTCGAGATTCAAAATTTGGGAACCGATATGGGAATGCACGCCAACGATTTCAATTCCGGGCATTCGCTGGGCTTGCTGAAACACGGCCAGGCCGCGCTCGATTTCAATGCCAAATTTATTAATCGCCTTGCCGGTTGAGATATACGGGTGACCATGAATATCGATATCAGGATTAATGCGCAGAGCCACGGGCGCGCGTTGGCCCATCTGGATAGCCAGGTCATTGATGACCTGCAATTCCTGCTCGGATTCCACATTGAATGCCAGAATACCGCTCTCGATTCCCAATTTCATTTCCGCGTCGGTCTTGCCGACTCCAGCATAAACAATCTTGGAAGCGGGGATTCCTGCCTTCAGGGCCAGCGTCAATTCCCCTCCAGAAACGACGTCGGCACCGCAGCCCAATTTTGCCAGCATTTTTAGGATTTGCAAATTGGAGTTAGCCTTCAGCGCATAGCAGATCAGATGCGTTACATCGGCGAAGGCCCTATCCGCTGCCCGGAAATTATCAATGATCATATTTTTGCTGTATAGATATAATGGCGTGCCATACTTTTCCGCCACCGACTGCACGCGCAACTGCTCACAATGCAGCTCCCCATCCTGATAGGCAAATCCTTTCATAGCAACTCCATTTTTCGATATACGTTCAGCGCCTCTCGCTATGCCACCATTACCCGAATCCAACAAGGTCATTTCCGATCTTTTAGCCGGAACACGAATTTCAAACCCGACCATTTGTCGTCGATGGCGCACACCTTAATATCCACCATTCCGTTGCAGAGCCCGATTTCCCGGACAATCCCTTCTTGCAGATCGGTTTTGATGTTGGATTTGATTTTGGGCCAGGAAATCCAGATCATGCCATCCTTGTTGAGCGACTTTTTTAGCAATGGGAATTTTTGCTCCAACTCGGCGCGATCCACAGTAAAAAAATGAATAAAATCCAATGGACCATTAAGATCGTTTTTGACGACCACATTGGGTGGCAACTTTCCTAATAGCTCGCGATAATAGTCGGGCTCATTCATCAACACCATCGTAGTATTTTCTTTGATACCCAGTTTTTCAACGAGAGTCTTTTTCGAGTAACCTGCCATAAATTTCAACCTGCAAAATGTTGTTATCGTTAAACACCAATGTCCTGCCGCCACCGATCCAGACATTTGGCTCAACCTGCCAGCGCTATGTTATCCTGTTCTTACCCAACGCAGTGCAGTTCTGTCACCGATTTCGCCTTACGAGAACCAACTATGCGATCTTATCGCGTTGACCCGCCTGGTCACCGGCACCTCTATTTCAAAATAATTTGATTCCCTTCATTCGGCCAGCGTGAGCGAACTTTGATGGAATCGGCATAAAAAAAGAATCGCTCGGCTGGAATGAACGGATGAAGCTGCCCATAACTATAAACTCCATTGCTGTCCGCATCGCGAAACCCGTTTATCAGATAAATTCCAGGCAGAATATTATCAAACAGAAATTCCCCGGGCTGATTGAGCACCAATTGGTAAGAATTCTGACCGCTCCTGGCAGTCATAAAAATCTTGCCAGTTGCTTCGGGTTGTTGATCGATGATCTCGCCTCGAATAGCAGATAGCGTATCCTCATTCAATGTTCTGAACAGGATCGTGTCGGCTGCGGCCCTGGAATGATTGCCAGCCAGATCGATCACCGAATCCAGATTGATGATCAGAAAATATTCCTTCAGACTTTTCAGCAAGCTGTCCGGCTGAAACTGAACTGCCGCCGGATTTTGCCAGTGAAAACTGCCGGAAAGGGCCGGGCCATTTTTCTCAACCAGGCGAAAACCTCGTTCAAATGGCAGCCCATGAATCGGCTCCGAAAACACCATGGCCATGGTTTGATCGAGCGGAAGCGATCGGCTACTATCTTTGATTGAGATGGAAGCAATTGCGGGCGGAAGCGTATCCGGGCTGGCATTACCGGCAAAGCGTATCGTCCGAAGCAACGAATCTAACGGATTCCGAAATTTATCCGTGAGCTGCTGGACTGCCAACTGATAACCGATTGCCTGCTGCTCGGCAGTCAACAAATATACCGAGGCTGGATCCGCAGTGTTTTTGTAACAACCGGTCACCATTAACGAATCATGGGGCGGCTGCTCAGCCGAAATGCGGAAATACCGCTGGGGCAATGTTTCGTCGAAATCAGCAACCTCGTCATTGAAGCGCACCATTACCGCCGAGCGATGCAACGCAGTTGCAGACTTGATCATCAGCGGAATGGTATCTGCTACGGTCAGTTGGAAATTGACATTGTGCACCACTTTCTGCTCGTCAGTCAGCAGCACGTCAGTCGTTGCGATCCCCAGCCCATCGATGCCGCGCGTATATTTTCGATTGCCATCCCGATCCCGGATCGCCAACAAGCGGTAATGACCGGGGGCCAGATAGAGCAATTGATAGTGCCCCTGCTGATTGCACTGGGTAAAATAATCGGCTAACGCGCGCTCCGGTTCGACCACGGCGCTGTCCGTCAAAACATAAGCCGCAACGAGGGTGCCTTCAGCGCCGGACGGAGCGAAAACGGTTCCTGTGATTTGTCGATCATCGATCCGGTCGCCAGTGGAAAACGCCATGGAAAAGGATTCCTTTAGTGCGTTGTTCCGCAAATCCGTGGCTTTGGCGCCGATGGTGAACACATAGGTGCGGTTCGATTTCAGCGTGTCACCAAATCCGATTCGTAACCGCTTGCCCCGCCAATGAAAGCGAAGCTCCTCGGATGGCAGCGGTGAGATGAAAATCGCGTTTTCCACCGATTTTTTATTCATCCGCTCGCTGAAAACAATTTCAATGGAGGTCCGGGTCGGCACATGGATCGCACCTGCTTCCGGCTGAATGCGCTGGATCGTGGGCGCAATCGTATCCACCGGTCCGCCTGGCGGCGGCATTTGCTTGGCGCAGACAAGAATGGCGACCAGACCCAGGAGAGTAAACAACCAATTGACCACTGGCTTCAAACTTCTGATCCTCAATTTAAGCAGAAAATGCATCAAAATCCGCGGTTCAAATTTGCTATAAAATAAATAAAGCAAAGTCAAATAGCAAGCACTTTTTCGTGTTTTTCAAAATGGTATTATTAAGCTTCGCCGTCGGAAAACCTCGAACCAGCGCGATCAGACCCTTCCCGGCCAATCGGAGCCCATCGGCTATTTGCTGGAGATCACCCGGTATTTTCGGCAAGAACGCGTGCTGGCCGGTATTGCTAAGCAAAATCTTGAATAAACCGCTGGCTATTATTTTGGCCTCATCTTTCGAAGCGGCAGAATTGATCAAAACAAACCAAAACCGCCCGGAGGAAAACGTGTTGCCTTATGTCGTACCCTTTGCCATTTTTATTGCCCTAAGTTACATCGGCACGCAATTTGAAAATGGCAGCTATTATTTTTATCCCGTAAAGACCGTTGCTGTCGCCCTGAGTTTGGTCATTTATCGAAAGCATTATACTGAGCTATATCAAAACATAAAATTCAAATCGATGGCATTGGCGGCGGCCATTGGAGTCATCGTCTGCGTGATTTGGGTTGTGCCGGAGGGCTGGTATCCAACGATTGGCCGCTCGCAATTCAATCCCTTTATTTTTACCGATGGCAACTGGATTGCCTGGTTGATTTTTTTCCGTCTGACCGGAGCGGTGTTGGTGGTGCCGATCTTCGAAGAGCTATTCTGGCGCTCATTTCTGATTCGCTGGATCGTTAACCAGGATTTTAAAAATGTGCCGCCGGGTAAATTCAATTGGCTATCTTTCATTCTCGTGGTAATCTTTTTCGGATTGGGACATCATCAGTGGCTGGTGGGCATGGTTGCCGGTGCCATTTATAATGGATTGTTGTACTGGCAAAAGAACCTCTGGGCCTGTGTCATTGCCCATGCCATAACGAACCTGGCGCTGGGAATTTATGTGTTGCAGACCGG
>CAZYNP010000016.1:16066-75368 GCA_964647995.1 uncultured Cytophagia bacterium | reverse complement strand
TCATTGCCCATGCCATAACGAACCTGGCGCTGGGAATTTATGTGTTGCAGACCGGGCGATGGGGCTTCTGGTGATCTTATGGAGCATCGATTCTTCGGCTGCTACTCGCAACGAGCAACGGCCCGGCTTCCAGGCGACCAAAAAGTGTAAATGATTGGCAGCTTAGTGTCGGAATTGCAGACATCGTACTTCTCAAATAATCAGCCGATTAGATGCTTTTCAGAAAATAAGCTAACTTACCTTACACTTTGACGCTTATTTTCAGCAACCCTGATGCAAAAACGTGAAAAGCAATCGGCGCTATCCCATTAAAATGAAGTGGATTATCCATAGCTGAACCTGCATATCAATTATGGCATAATATTTGAATGTTCCTATAACCAGCAGTGATGCAGCAAAATTATTGGGTCTAACAACTAAAATTCTGAAGGGGGGATGACTGGGGAGATCAGAAGTTGAAAAGTAATAATAAAGCTAATAGGCGACGAGTTTCTAAATTTTCTAATTAACCAATCTCAAGTTTAAGGGGTGAACCAATGAAAAAATTAATCTTCTTGCTGCTTAGCCTGGTGATGCTGTTCAGCTTCGCCAGCCTGGCATCGGCGCAGGTTGTGGCACAATATTTCTACTATTATGACGGCACAACGCTGCAGGTTCCGGTCGGCACGAATTGGGATAGTCCTGACTATGCCTATTCCGGTTTGGGTACCACCGGAGCCAACAGAATTTTTGGCATCATCGAGCAAACCGATACCTTCAATCCCATTACTGGCGAATGGACCTATACCTGGGCGTATTCACGAGTGCGACGGGCCACCTATGTCAACTGGTATGGGCTAAAAATCAGCGATTTCGGTGTCTATTGGTCAGGCGCTGATCCCACCGTCAGCGGAGCGCAGGATGACCTGCTGTGGGACGATGGCGCAATGAGTTCAGTCGGGGATTGGCGCTGGACGTCGGCGGCTAATGTGGGCCAGGGACTGTTTTGGGCAAATTCCAATTTCGCTCCCAATACCTGGAATCAAATCCGATTCTCGACGTTCTCCTCCATGAGCCATCTGACGGCTTATGGCTGGCAACAGGCGGACGATGGCTCGTGGTTTAACACCGGCTATTATGCCTCGGGTCCAGTACCTGAACCCGGTACGTTGATTCTGTTGGGATCGGGTCTGGTAGGTTTAGCCGTGGCGCATCGAATCCGACGGAAGAAATAAGTCGAGCGGCGAAACATCAAAAGCAATCAAAAGAATCATGGGTATGTTGTACCCATGATTTTTTTTGCCTGAATAAGCCAGGGGATCACCTGACACTGAATGCCAACGGCGGAGCATTAGGCCGCAGTTGGCATTTTAATTTGTAGCGAACATAGGTTGCTTTGGGCGTCGGCAGGCCACCTACTGCTTTCGGTCTCCGAATCCCGGGTATATTGGACATCCGGCCATGAAACCACCAGGCGCGAAAGCACCTGACACAGGGAATCCTTGCTACCAAAGTGAATTGATGAACAGCCCTGGCCGGAATCAGAGTCCAGCCCTCCTCACTGCCAGTTCTTCAAAGGTATACCATGATAACTTTCATGCTACTGGTAATGTCAGGGCGCCGGTGAAGCCAATCAGACCATGAGCATTGGGACGAAAAATAGCTGGGATTCGGGACGGACCAATGGATGGATGTCGGGAGTTGTCATTGGATGGCGAGGTTGATGGCATTGAAACGAGAGCAGACAAAATTGGCCGGCTGAATTTTTAAATCAAAATGATGGTCATGTTCATACCATATTCTGATCAGAAAGTTGGCCCATTACCTTCAGCGTTCAAAAGGAAGGGCCTGTTGGAGGGCAGGAAAAATCGACTCGATGAACGATGTGGCGATTTGCAGCGTTTTGGTTTGATCGTTGTTGGCAAGAAGCAAATTAAGTCGGATGATTGCGGCATCGGTTGGCTGGCGGAAGAGAGCATTCTTTGCTAAATCCAACTTCAGTTGGTATTCACTGGTAATTACCCCGCTGCGTGTCCAAAACCAGTAGAGCATCACTTCGTGGTAGCGGCCGTTGGAATTGATCATCTTATTTATTGCGAAAGTCCTGGGAACTGGTTGCTGCACGGACAGCAAATATTCCCCTCGGTCCACAATTTTCCAGCCCCCGCCAGGAACACAGTGAATCGGGGAATGAATCTGGGCGCCATATTTTTGATCTTTAAAGTAGGCGACAAATAATCCTATCGACCGACCCTGTGAATTAATGTATTTGCGCCATAGGTGCTGATCTGATTGGAGAATTTCCTCGGTCGCCTGGCCCAGACCGATGGATTGCTCCAGTCGCCAGTCGGCGAATTTGGTGGGAAGCTGCGCCAGGTCCACCGCCTCGGCAACTGCAACACGGCTATAACGCAATACATGGACGTAAATGCCGGTTAGAACGAGCAAGCTGCAGACCACCCAATACGATTTCGATTGCCAGTCCATAAATTGAACTCGATGTTAAGATGATAATTTAGCGGCGAAATGGCACCAGCCAGCGGCCAACATTTCCTGGAGCGGTTCGGCCTTGCGCCCGGCTGCTTATGCCGGATAGCACTCCTATGACCATCATGATTCCTTCGAGCACCGCCAATGGCTGGAGGTCGCTTCGCCATTGGAAGGATTGCGCTACGACCCCACTGGACGAGGCCACCACCTGCCAGCGCCGGTTAGCCGGATTGATTTCGGTTTTTCTATTTTCAGCGACCATCATTTGCCGCAGGTTTAGGGTTGAACCTTTTTCCCAAAACATTGAAACTAATTCCCAGAATGCCGAGCGCAATCAATCCCGTGAGAAAAACTACCAGGCCAGAAATTTCATGCAAAAAACCTTCGGCAAATTTCGGGCTGATAATAACCGCGCCAATTGCTGTCAGCAATATTCTAACGATGTTGGCAGCGATGGCGATGGGCAGCGCCAATAGAAATAGCAGCCCACCGCTGACGATGTTTCTTTGCGTGAGATATGCCATCGCCGCGCCCAGTGCGGATAGGGTCATGAGCGACCTCAGACCACTGCAGGCCTCCACCACTTCCAGCGAATAATTGGGCAGATTGATGATATTTCCCTGCCGCAGAACCGTCAGACCAGTAAACTGCAATATAACTACTGCAATTTTGGTGGATAACAATTGCATGGGAAAACTGATGGCATAAAAAATTACATAGGGGATCGGTATCATAAAAATCAGGAACAGAATCGGAAACCATACCTGCCGAACGAAATCCGTCCCATAGAAGAACCAGATTGACCCCAATAGCGTCACAATCAGCGACAAGCGCACGGTAAAAAACTCCGCCGCGGCCGTCCCCAGGACGCACAATACCAGACCAGCGATCAAAATTGCCAGTCCTCCAAAATTTCGTTGGGGCTCAATGCTCTGCAATCGCTCTCGCTTGAGCCAAAAAAGGTAAACGGATACCACGGGAATCAAAAATCCGTGGCTATAATTGGGATCATCCCACCATTGCCGCACCAGATCGATGAGCTGCTGGAAGTAGATGCCAAGGATTAGCAACGAAGGCAAAACAAACGGCCCATATTTTCTCAACACTGGTTTCATTTCACCTCACGCGGCAAATCGCTTATCCCCAGTTGCAGCCGTTGCTCTACCAGGTGCACGGTCTCTGGCGCTTCAGGCGTCTCCAATTTCGCCAGCGCTTCGGCTCGGTCGAGATAGCCCTCCCGGACCAATTTCGCCATTTCAAAGGCATAGGGATGGAACAGGTAGCGCTGCCGATGAATGATATTGGCGTAGGAATTCAACAGACAGTTGCTGGAATTGGCATCCGTATCGGTTGGTTGTTTCCAGCCCAGGGATTTGATCGTTTCGTAAATAACTGGCTCATTATAATTAAGAAACGCCAGCGGGCTAACATTGTACGGAAAACGAGGATACTTGACAAAATCATCGTCAGTCAAAAAGTACCGCTGAATGTCGGAACCGACGATTTTGGTGAGCGGAACTTGAATGGCGCGCTGCATCGCGCGAATCATGGTCGGATTGTTTTTAAAAATCGCGGCGGTGAGCGGCGCCTGGCCCGGCGACCAGCCATAGGCAATGAACGGAATGGCTTTTTCCAGCGCGATTTTCAACGAGATAAACTTGACCAATCCCATGCAGGAGGTACAAATGGTGCTGGCACGCTCCAGGGTTTTTGGGGGATAGATTTCGGTGCGACTGCCCTCGATAAATATTCGCTTTAACCAATCAAAGCGCGGTTTCATAAGAATATGATCGACCCCCAGATTTTCCACCACCCGGCGAATATTTTCCAGCGCCAATGGCGAGATAAAGCCATTATCGAAAGTAAGCGCCAGGATGTTCAAGCCATATTTCTGTTTTAACAGATAAAGGGTAAAGGTGCTGTCTTTGCCGCCGCTATAGGCCATGAGCACATCATAGCCGTTCAGAGAGCGGAATTGCTGCAGCAGACTTTCAAATTTCTGGCGATAGATTTCCTTTTCTTGGTGCAGATGGTCATGGCCTTTATAAGCCTGGCAGAGATGACATACGCCCTGCTCATTGAATGAGATGCCCGGAAAGGTTTCGGGCAAAACACACTTCGTGCATATTTTCATAAGATAACTTCTCCATCATCCATTGGCGATCAATCATTCCTTAAATTGGGTGGCATTTGTCGCAGATGGGCCGAGGCTTTCTCCTTCGCATCAAAATCGCGAAAGGCACGTTCGATCTGTTCGGGCTGTAATTTGAGTGCGGCTACAATCTGGGCAGTTGGAACCTGATTCGCTCTCGCATACAACAACAAGTCCAGCGTTTCATACGGCAGGCAAAAGTAAATCTCCTGATCGCTGACAACAAAGCTATAAGTATCGGGACTGGGGGTACGCTCGATGATCTCCGCGGGCACTTCCAAATAGCGCGCCAATTGGAACACCTGGGTTTTGTACAGGTGGGCAATTGGTTCGATATCGACTCCGCCGTCACCGTATTTGACGAAAAAGCCCTGCGCCAGTTCAGGAACATTGGTAGTGCCAGCAACGATGTAATTATTTTTTTCGGCAAAATAGTAGAGCATGGTCATGCGCACTCGCTGTTTGATATCGGTAGCCGCCACCATAGCTAAATAATCGTCCATGGCCAGGCGTTTGGAATCTACGCGGCCATTGCTATCGCTAACTTGCAGCGAAGAGACATTGAAACGGTCTTTATCCAGCAGATTTTGCGGCATCACCAGGCGAAATTTCCATTGTGCTGGATCGAATTCCGAAAAGTATTTCTTGACAATTGCCTCGCGGCGAGCATAGACGCCAAAGCTCTCCAGCATGGGGGTAATTTCCACCTTTTCCCAGCGAATCCCCAATGCCGTGGCCAATCGCTCAGCATACTGGGCGCTGATGGGATTGGATTCCCGTTCTGGCAAAATCAGACCGATGACCCGTTCGGCACCCATCGCGCGCACCGATAAAGTCGCAACCACAGCCGAATCGATGCCGCCGCTGAGGCCGATGATAATGCCTTTCTTTCGAAAATTTTGAAATACCTGTTCTCGAATGAACTGCTCGATGCGCTGGCTTTCTGCCGCACAGTTGATATTTATAACCTCATTGTTGAACTCCATAATCATTGCCTTTCGTTAGTTATATCTGTTTCTCGATGAACCGATGTTTTCAAACAACTGGCAAATCCCTGTCTGTTTCCCAGGCACTCAGCCACCACGCTGAATTATTTTCCAGCCATGATCAGCACCGCTTCGATCGCCGTATTGCATTTCCACTGGCAATCCAGCCAGTTGCGCTGGCAGCTCCTGTTGCTGATTGTAGCTAATACCATATTGTCAATTCATTCAGTTCTCTCACCCATTTTCACGCCAGATCCGTTTTTTTGATTTTACCCGAAGCAGTTTTGGGCAGGTGCGGCCGAAATTCGATGATCCTGGGCACCATAAAATCCTCTAAATTTCGGGCGCAATAGCTCTTCACTTCATTTTCGGTTAGCGTTTTGCCATCCATCGGTACGATGATGGCTTTGATCGCTTGCCCCAGTACCGCATCGGGCACGCCAACCACGGCAACTTCGGCCACACCGGGCAGCCCAGAAATCACGCTTTCGATCTCCTTGGGACTCACTTTTTCCCCACGCGATTTGATGATGTCATCTTTACGGGCCACGAAATAGAGAAATCCATCCTCATCCATTTTGAAGAGATCGCCGGTATACAGCACCTGCTCCCAGGGATAGCGCCCCGGTTTCAACACGCGGCTGGTTTCTTCGGGTAAACCCCAATAGCCCTTCATCACATTCGATCCTCGCACCACCAGTTCGCCGATCACGCCGGGGCCTACCCGCTGACCGGTTTCATCCACAATATAGACCTCCTCATTGGGCATCCCCTTGCCCACAGAATTCGGCTTGATGTCTAACAGGTCCGGCGGCAGATAGGAGACGCGCTTGCACTCGGTCAATCCATACATGCAATAGATTCTGGTCGTGGGAAAAATTTGTCGCAATTTCTCGATATGCGCGCGCGGCAGGTGGGCCGCGGTATTGGAAATGTAGCGCAACTGATCAAACTGATATTTGGCCAGTCCTTCCAACTGCACCAGCATGGCGGCCATGGTGGGTACAATGGGAAAACCAGTCACCTTCTCCTGAATGATTTTTTCAATAATGGCGAACGGATAAGAGAAGGATTTTTCCAGCACCAGCGTCCCTCCTATTTTGAATGCCATCAGCACTTGATACAAGCCATAGTCAAAAGATAATGGTAGCACGTTCAGGATAATATCGGTGCTTTGATTTTCCAAATACTGCGTAATCGATGTTGCCGCGGAAACGATATTCAGATGCGTGAGCATCACACCTTTCGGATGGCCGGTGGAGCCAGAGGTATAGATCAATGCGGCCAGATCCATATCGATGCAGCGATTGGATGGCAATGCTGCTGGAAAAGAAGCAAAGATATTGCCCAGCGGCTGATAGGGCAGTTCATCTGACGGATTTGCTGGAGGATTGGTCAAAAAAGTCATTACCAGCGAAGCCAATCCTATCCGATTGGTTGCCATCGCATCGTAAGCGAATTCATCCGTGACAATAGCTCTGGCCTGACAATTATTCAGAATAAAGGCCATTTTTTGAAATTTGGTGGTGCGATTGATTACCACAAAAACGCCGCCGGCCTTCAAAATTGCAAAAATAGCAATCACCGCCTCTAAGCAATTCGGTAAAAATACCGCGACGCGATCGCCCCGCTGAATTCCGCTGGCCAGCAGTGCCTGCGCTAACTGGTTCGCCAATCGTTCAATTTCTGAATAGGTAAAGCGCCGGTCGTCACAGATCAGGGCCACTTTATCCGGGAATCGTTCGGCACTTTGCTGCAAAAACTCATTCACCAACATATTACTCTGCCCCTCCGGCTGATCAGATCCCAAATGCCTGAGTCAGCTCAACAGAACCGGCTGCTGGGCTGGCCTTTTTCCTGGTCACAAACTGAATCAATCGGTCGATGGAATCAAGATTCTCCGGGACAATCTCTTCATCGTTCACTTTTATTTGAAAAGTATCTTCCAAAAATGCGACCAGCTCCAGAACGCCAGTGGAATCAATAATGCCGCTATTAAGAAAGGATTGGTCTCGTTTAAGTTCTTGCCGAGTTTCTCCAAACATCAGATTGTCTCGTACAAAATGCCTCAGTTGTGTTTCGATGTCCATGTAACTCCTCCATTCCCACGATAACAATATTTGGGTTTAATTGCTAAAGCGCACCAATGTACGCACATTTAATTCAAACCTATGGCCGAAGAAATCCTGATTCTATAACAGTACTCTGGCGCTGATTTAGGTGCGAATGAAACATGCCCCGAATCCGCCATTTCGATATAATATTCAATTGCTGGCTCCCGTACCCATTTCGCCGCAATAATGGCAGCATAGCTATTTCCAGCCCGGCTCATGCTTATCTGCTGGAAATCCGACCGCTCAGCGTTACGAAAGTAGAGGCGGGCGTAAATTGGCATAAGGGGGCCGGGTCGCACTTTCCGGCCGTCATAGACATAGCGATCCCCTTCAAATTGGGCGATGATGGAAATATTTTCGCCTGCATTCGCCTCCCGGATGGGCAGATGGATGATATAAGGCGCAATCGACCAGGCGTGATCTGCCGCTGTGGCCAAACGCTCCTCCCCGACCGCGGTCGCATAGTCATACTCCCAGGGAGCATGCATCAAACCATAGAGCTTGCCGGAGCGTTCGAACCTATCTCGCAGCAATTTCGCCCATAACGGGGCTACCGATATCTGCCCCTCCTGGCCCTGAGATGATGCCATGATCGAGAAGCCTTTTTGAAAGAAAAAATCAATGCTGCTTTCTGCGCAAGCATGGTTCCAGGGAACCATGATGATATCGGACATGCCCGAACGAATGATGCCATCGGCTACGTCCTCCGTGCGGTAATCCCGGGCATGATGATTGGGATCGGCCATATCCGACCACATCAAGATCATCGCCTTCGGCGCCTGCCGTTTGATGGTGTCATAATAATATCTTATATCATCTACAAAAATCTGACTGCGCGATTTGCCAGAATCCTGACATCGCTTATCCCAGGCAAACACCCGAATCTCATCCATTTCCAGATTGAAGATATTGGCCTGCAAATAATGGACCGGCTGCGTGCACCATCGCCAGATGAAATTGGCAGGGCCGTCCGTATGAATCCGGGGATCGGAGCGACAATAGCGCACCTTGTATGGCGACCAGGGATCGGGACCGATATAGCTAAAGGTGACGGTGACAGTTTGACCCTCTCGTATTCGACTCTGTTGGGTTCGGCGAATTGTGGTGGGCAATTCGTCACTTTCGCCTCGTCGAAGCGGATACCCCGCTGGCTCCCCCTCGTCTGAAATCACTCGCTTAAAAAACGGATGGGTCGTCCGGCCAAAAACAACTTCAAAATCGATGTGCTCGTCATAAACAACCTGGCCCGATGAATCGGTCACGACAACCGGTTCCTTCGGCCACATCTTGCCAGTTTTAAAATCATGGATGACTTTACAGGCGATCTGGCCGGAAGATATTCTCAGTGGATACTCCTGCTGGCCCGTCATTGTGATGCTTTGTGTTGTACGGATACCTTCGAGCAGAGTCAGGTCGTCGCTCCACAGGGATGGCTTTCGACTGTACCACCGAGCCATGCCCCCCACCCGTGGCTGCAGATGGTATTTCCGGGCAAAATCAAATAACTCGGCCAAACGTTCCCCATATTTTTTCCCTGAGCCATCAGCAATTTCCATTTCCAGATGACCGTAGTGAGGATTATCCAGCCCGATCATATTGAATTTATATTTCGAAAAGCGGACGATGTCATGATAACCGCGCCTCAGCAGCGAATCGTTATCCAGATTGCCGAGATGAAAGCCATAGAATGCGCTGCGCAGCGGCATGTCGGGAAAATCACGGATGCGTACCGCTCTAATTTTGAATTGCTGAGGCCGGTCGCTCGGCTGGAGGAGCTGATTGATGGTCTGGATGCCCCAATAGATAGCAGCATCTGATCCGCCGATCAA
The DNA here is from genome assembly GCA_964647995.1 of uncultured Cytophagia bacterium. Taxonomy (GTDB): domain Bacteria; phylum Zhuqueibacterota; class Zhuqueibacteria; order Thermofontimicrobiales; family Thermofontimicrobiaceae; genus Thermofontimicrobium_A. Next base: position 65,818 of record CAZYNP010000016.1, on the reverse strand, counting down.
GATCACTAACTGCGAGTCGACATCTAATCGGTACTCCTCCGGCTGCAGAGTGGGCGGTGTGGTCAACAGGTCACAGGCTGCGATGATACGATCGAGCTCTAAGGGCAAACTGGCGATTTTGCCCATGATAATCGCCCGCGTCTTCCCAGCAAAATTATCAGGGGTCACCATCGGCAACTGCGCCATCCCTTGCTGGACCAGGGCCTGATTTAGCGACTCCATAGCCACCCCATTTTGTTGCTGCTGCGCTGGATCGGCGACAATTACCGTATGCGCATCGATGGTGAAGTCCATATCCGCGGCCTTGAAACCAAGTTCCTGGGGGTGAGGAATGATATTGCTGCCAATCGCGGGCTGGCTATTCCTAAAATTGCGATCAGAAATCGCCAGCAGGGAGATAGCGAGTAAACCCAGTGGCAGGATTGCCCATCGGAAATAAGATTTGTGCAAGAGAATCAGATCGTTTACAGTTTATGGAAAACAATTTGGATCACTCTTGTCCAAAATAGGATTTCCCAGCATTTTGGACAGCAAAATATAATCCGGTAACTGGCAGACAGGTGGAAAGAGAACCTCATTTTGAAAAGCGAATAAATTTGCCTTCAACAGCCGATTTTACCAGGAGCAAATTTACCAATTTAAATTATTTTGGACAGCAGTGAATTTGGATCAAAATTTTTAAGCCTCCTAATTTGGAAGGAGGCGGCTACGTATCTATTCGAAGCTGGGGATAGCGGATTGATCGCTTATTTGTTGAACTATTCAAAGGCAGAAAAATTGAATCAAATTCTTACTGGCGCGCGACCGATTAGTAGCTCATTCCAGACAGACCTATTGATAGCATTTTAGCCCCAATGATCGCAAGACTGATTGTGTATTGGAAAATCCTGGGTGATAACTATTGCCCGATTCGAAACTGCGATCATCGCCTGGACACCTGGTCGCCATCAACGGCAGCCACTCGGATTGCGGGTTGACTCTGTCATTCAATTGGGACCGTTGTTTGGTTCCGATAACAGTTTGAAACGATGGGGGCTAAATATGCAGTCTTGTTATGGCAATTGGGCACCAATCCAGCCGGCATCGACGTTAAAGCAGAATCAGTTACCAGCCGGCCCAGCCGTAGCCGACCAGCGTATCTTAGAAATATTGCCATCAAACCTCAGCGAAGCAACAGCATTTTTTTGTGGGCGACTGTGTGCCCATCCACCTCCAGGCGATAGAGATAGAGACCGCTTCCGACCGCGTTTCCATGGCTATCCTTGCCGTCCCATGTAGCACGGGTGTAACCCGCCGTTTGGCGGGCTTGCATTAGCGTTCTGATTTCAGCTCCCAATGAATTGAAAATTACCAGGCGAACAATAGCCGAGAATGGGAGATGAAACCGTATCTCGGTGATTGAATTGAAAGGATTAGGAAAATTCTGATGCAATTCAAATTGAATCGGCCGGGCAACTTGGATGTCAATCGTGGGCGAATATTCCACAGCACCATCAATGTCGATCTGCTTGAGCCGATAAAAATAATAGCCATAAGTAATCTCGTGGTCGATGAAGGAGTAATGCTGTGGCCTGCAGGTTGAGCCAGCCCCAGCGACAAAGCCAAGCGGCTGGAAATTTTTGCCAGCACCCGCTTTCTGCACTTCAAAGCCATAGTTCTTGTTTTCAGAAGCGGTGGTCCATATCAGCTCGATTGCATCATCGATTACGCGGGCCGCGAACGAAGCCAACTCCACGGGCACAGCAGTGACCAAGGCTGAATCGCAATAACCGAACACTGCATCTTCAGTTTGAAAGCCCAGCGTTCCGGCCCAAGAATAACCCGAGAAAGAAAAGCTGCCACTCGCATTTGAAATCAGCGTGTAATAAATTTTCAAATTGCCTTGAACAGGAACAATCGCCTGCTTCAGCGGACTTGGGGACCCCGGCAGGTCAATAATCCACCGATGCAAGATGCTATTCTGATCGTGGCGACTAATTACATCTTTCTCATATTGATAATCGTTAAATTTTTTGCCATTCAGGATTACGCTATCCGTGCTAACCGAAAATTGAGACTGAATACAATCTGTATAAAAGACGCCGCGTATTGAATCATGGGTTAAATTTTTTAATTCAAAAGTCGCCTTAAATGAATTGGGAGCAATTTTGTCCAGCGTTCGAGCACCGAAAATCCGGAGGGAATCTGGAAAAGTAAAATCCTTTGCCGCGCTTATTCCAGCCACGCCAAGCTGGATAAGCAAAATTAACATGTATGCTAATCGAGTTTTCACGTTCGCATCCTTTCAAGGCGGTATCCAACAACAACGAGACAGACTAAGCCGCTTATGGGTAGCCGGGATTTCACCCAATTCTGGCGGCATGAATTTTAATAGCCGCCGTGCCAGTTGATCGGCAGTTGCATTCCAAACATGCAACCCAGCCAATTTGCCCGCGCAGGGGGAGCTAAATTCCTCGTTCATAACGATAAATTAAGGCCTGCACGTTGCGAGTTGCAGCCAACCCTTTTTTGTGATTCATAATCATCTTATCGACGTCGGCTCGTGTCACTGGAGCTTGGGGTTTAATTTTAATTAGCTCAATTTGATTGTATTCATGGTCGCCATGATAATGCTCATGAATGCCCAAATTGTAAGGCGCATTGGCAGCAACATCCAGGAAACCATGCGGCGCATTCTGATGAGTCTCATCACTCAAATAGTCCCAGAGGACAGAATCAAAGGCTACAGGATCCAGGCCTAAAAATAGTGCATTGGGCGAATAGTTGTTGCAGGTCTTAAATCGGTTGACTGTACCGCCGCTGCCTCCGGTCGTGCCGAAAATGCCATCGGCCACAATCAGCCGCGTCTTATTTTTGATATGCGGACTCTGGTAAATGTCAGCCAACTGCGGTCCGGTATTGATGTCACTGATCGACGTGCTAACATGGCCATATTTTTTGGTACCAATATGATTCTTAAGCGCCGCAGTCACCCCCATCCAATGGGTTTTGAGTAAACAAAAGTTAATGAGATGGTGGGCCGTGGTCACATAGGCCGAATAGGCACATCGTGGCCCGCCGTTGAACGACCATTGAACCGTTTCCTCCGACCAAATTGGATCGGGCCGATAGTAATGCTTATAGATCAGTCGATCCCAGATTCTTTGTTTTACCTTAGCATCCGCCGTGAGATCTTTGTCACTATCAAAAATCCAGATATTTTCGATAGCAATCCCCAAATTTTCGACCAAGCCACAGATAATTGAATTGAGGACTGGAGCGGTAGCATCAATTCGTTTTTCATAATCCGATTTGCCATAATTATTGAGATTAAGCTTAATGCTAATTTTATCTCCAGCTTGGTACGAACTCATCACTTTGAGCCAGGCTTCTTTTGGCGAGTTGCTATCCGTCAAGCGACAAAGTGCCTCATTGAACATCGACTCCACGACCTGTTGATCGTAGTGATCATAATAGCAGCCGGTCGCATAATCCCAGTTGCTGGCATGGGGATTTCGCACTTCTACAATGCGATGCGGTGGAATGATGTTGGAGCGGGCAGCAGAGTTTGCGCGAAGCGGTTGCCAGTGAAAGAGCTTCCCAGCAGCAACGCTGCCCAAACCTAGCGCTTTTAGAAAACTTCTCCGTTTCATGTTTCGTCTAATCACCATTCGCAATTATCTCCATCAACAACCGATTAAATTCGTCCTGGTTCACCAGCATCCTTTTCAGTGGCAAACAGCGTCGGTCAACGAATCAATAAGATCTTTTGGGTGGTGGCTCCGTTATCAGCAGCCAGGGTGACGAAGTAAACACCACTGGGCAATGGGCGCCCGGCTCGATCCCTACCATCCCAGCGGATTTCCTTGCGACCGGGGGCTTGTTGTGCATCGACCAGTTTCACGACCAGCCGCCCGATGCTATCATAAATGGCCAGGGTTAATTTCGTAGCCACCATCACCTCAAAGCTGATTATCGTGCTCTGATTAAAGGGATTGGGATAATTCTTTAGTAAAGTGGCCGCAGCAGGTGGGGTCGTGTCCACATTGGTGATCCGTGTCGGTGTGCCCTCCTGATATTCATACGCGCCAATATCAAACGCGGCTTTCCACGGCCTATGCTGACCTTCATAATCGGCCACGACAATCTTGCTGACAGCATCGGTCCCTGAATCATTGGTTGGGCTTTGTGTGGTAGGGTAAAAATTCTCATCGTTTGGCGCTTTAAATAATGGTTCTTTGGTCAAAGGCGAACCAACTGAGATCGAAGTCCCGGAAGGGACCGCCACCGATCCATCCGCATCGTAGTAGCAATCAAATTCGGATTCAAATTTTGCCCCCTGAAATGCCTCCATCTTTAAAAATGTTTGGCCGGCCTGGGCAAAGTAAATATTGTTTCTGGAGATGACCCGGGTGTCGGTACCTGTGATCATCAGCATCGGATCGCTGCGCTTGCCTAGATAATAGAAAGTATTGTTGTAGAGATAGATGGTTGACGGCGCTGAGCCGCCGAACCGAAGGCCGCGGTCAGTTTCCGGTGCGATGTTCGCAAAAATATTATTATAAATATAAATCTCATCGCCACAACCATCTCCAGTAAAAATCGGCTCCGAATCACCGTCATGAAAATAGTTATTGGCGATGTATATATGATTGGTACGCTTGCCATCCTTCACGGCATAGCTTTCGGTTGAAATAAAAATGGCACCCCCGCGAGACGGCTGGTCCTCGGGATTTAAATCGGCAGTCCAACTATCGAATTCATTCCAGGCAATTTCATTGTATTCACATTGGCCATTCCCCAACCCTGCCGGTGAACGATGGGTTTTAATATAAATGATGTGCTTATAGGAATCATAGCCGTCGTGGTAAAAATAATTGCCATAGATCTTGGTGTGTTGGGCATTGTTCAGCATTATCACTCCGCTCCAGACCTTCTGGGTATTCTCTGCAAAATAGTTGCCAATGAACGAATTGTATTCACCCCATAGGTCGATGGGCGAAGTACCATTGATAAACTTCAGTTTGCTGATGGTATAATAATTGGTTGGCCCACCTTCCGAACCTTTGGCATTTCGAAATGCCCCGCGGCTCGCCGCAGCTAAATCCAATACCGGCAGTTCAGCCGGATAGCCGATAATGGCCTTTCTCACCGTGGCCGTGCCTGAAGGACCGTAGATATAGCATAAGCAAGAATTTTGATCTTGAGTTGTGTACGTGCCCCCTCGGACATAGACAACATACGACATGCTTTCATGGTCCGGATGATTCGCTGGATTGAACACCTTGATATCTTTCCAGGGACCATCGCTGCCGCCCTGGTAAGTCGCGTATTTGCCGTTATAGGAATTGTTGCCATCGTTTACCGAGATAAAATAAATAGCTGCCGGAGCAATCGTAAATGGCAAGGGATTTGATGTCTTGCCATTGACGGAAACAGTTATCTCCCCATCCCCGTCGCTACACGCCTGATTTAACCAGAAGGTAATCCGCTCGATTTTTCGCGCATGATCGACGATTCCCCACTCGGCATAATCGCTCTCGGATGATAACTTGGTTCCATTACAGGTCACATAGTTATTCCCTCGCTGACTACCAAAATTTTGGCCCCATATCGTAACCGCAGCACCCTTTTGAGTCGAATTTTCCCATCCTATTTTTGGCGCCATGGTCAGATCAGAAAAAAATAATACGGGTTCTCCTCCAAGGCAGAATGAACTGCTGAGACCCAACATTGCTGTGACCAATAACATAATCGCTGGCTTCATTATCTGGTTCATGGTTCTACCTGCTTGTTTTGTGATGAACTTTACTATGTTGCACTACCAAAACACTAACGAATTTGCGCTGGCAGAAAAAGGCTGCCCTGACAGCAGGAAGATGCCCCCACGTATTCGTTGTTACCGGCAATCGCAACAATTATACCACTTCATAATGAACTCCCCTGAAGCTCGGCTATCTGCCTGGTTATCAGCTTATTCTCTTTGGGTTACGCTTACCGACCAGATTGTTTTACTCGCCGAACGTGCTAATCATGGCTTTCCGCTTCGATTGCAAATGTGAAAGAGGATTACTGCTTTGTAAGTGCAACGAGACCACCTCCCATGATCAAAAAATGCAGATGGTGGCCAGGCGATAAATATCACTGATATTTTGGGCCAGCAACACCGCACGATGCTAATCAAGCGACCGGGGCCGACCTTCACCCAGCCCGACTGATTGATACAGCCGATTCATCTTTTCTTCGATAACCTTCCAATCATACTTCTCCAGCATGAGGCGTCGTCCATTTTGACCGATACTTCTGGCGACCTCAGGATGAGTAATCAAGTAATTTATCTGCTGTGCGAAAGCTTCCGGTGTATCGCTGATCAAGATGTTGTAGTTATTGGTTACGTCGATGCCTTCGGCACCAATGCTGGTGGTCACAACCGGCTTGGCCATGGCCAATGCGTTCAATATTTTTATTTTGGTGCCGCTGCCGCTGCGGATAGGTGCGATAAACACTGCAGCTCGATTGAGGTGCGGCCGCACGTCATCGACATAGCCTTCAATTTGAATATTCCGATCCTGTTTCGCTTTTTTGAGTAGCTTCGGAGTGGGCGACTTTCCAACAAAACTAACCCTGAGATCAGGAATTTCTTTTTCGACCAGCGGCAGAATTTGCTCTAAGAAATAGTCAACGGCGTCGCGATTATAGGGATTATCCATACCGCCGGTCCAAATGAGGGTTTTGGTAATCACGGATTCGCCGGTTGGAGCAAAATAGCAGCAATCCACCCCATTCGGAATAATTTCAAAATTATTTCCGGCACCCATCTTCAGCAATTCCTGTTTATCTGCTTCGGAGACCACGATGCACGCATCAAATTGTGAGCAAAGCTGGCGTTCGAGGCGATATAATTTTTTCCATTGCAGGTACAGGAAAAGTTTAACCAGTGGGTTCTTTTCAACTTTTTTCCACCGTTGCAAGCGCAGGGATTCCACATTGTGCTCTGTTAGAATTTTTGACAGATTGTGAAACGCCGGCAGATAAATCCCGACATGGAGCATATCGCAATGGACCAACTGGATGTTATGCTGCCGAATCAGGGCTTGGATTCTGGTCGCGGCATCTCGCTGGTAGTACTTTTTCACACTAACGGGCAAGTTGGAGAACAAGCTAAGTAGCCCTAATCGCCAATAACGCCACTTCAAAATCCCTGGCGATAGGATAAAAATATCAGCGGTTTGGCAAATTTTAGCCAGGTCGTTTTTATATCGTAACTCCGCCTCGTCCTTGGCAAAACCCAAGAAAAAAATATGGTGCTTCTTTGCCAGCATTTCCAGAATATTTGCTGTGCGCAAATGATGTCCATGGTCAACCGGGTAGGGAATTTCGGTGGATAAGAAAAGAATATTCATGCCGTCCCTTTAATATATCAGCAACCGTTAGCGCCTGGGAAACACCAGACGATACAGCCGGTTATAGACGTGAATCCCAACGATTCCTTGCAGCCCTGTTTTGATCTTGGTGCTGAGACTCAACCTGGCCATAAAGAGCCGATTTTGCTTTAAAATCATCTCAAATTCATTGAGCCGATAATTTTTCCTGATTGCGATTCGTTTAATTCGATAAGGATCGTCGAATAACCTGAAAAACCCCAACTCTGAAGTACAACAGCCCTGAAAGCCGCTGCGTCGTGCGATCTCCAACACAATGTTTTTGTACGAACCATGAGGGAAACTGACAAAATCGACGGGTCGTTTCAATTGCTGCTCGATGACGCGTTTTGACTCGATCAACTCTCGTTTAATTAAATCCTCAGATAGCGTTTCCAGCGGGAAGTGATTTAGGGTATGCGACTGAATCGCCATCCCTTCCCGTTGCAATTGTCTTAAATCGCTCCAGGATAGATAGCCTTTTGTACCAATGCGGTTAACAATGACAAAAAACGTTGCTACCAAATGATATTTTTTTAGAACCGGCAGCGCCAGAGTAATATTATTCTTGTATCCATCATCAAAGGTAATGACAGCCAATTTCTGCCAATTGTCCTCATCTGGGGCACCACGCAATTGTTTAAGCTGCACCAGATTCGGCAGCGTGATCGTGGTATAACCTTGTTCGCAGAGGTGGCGCATTTGCGCCTGGAATTGCTTCAGGTGCACGGCATAAGGCGAGCCAGAAAAACGAGAACGTTTGTGGTCATCCGCAATGATCTCATGATACATCAGCACAGGGATTTCTAAAACATCACGTCGGGTCATAGATGATATCAAATAAGCAATAGGGTACGTGTCGATGGTAATTATACGGTCAGATGCTGCGCCAAACTGGGCGTTATGCTTCATAGATTAGACGGTTTGCTGGGGAGCTATCAATGGCGTCATATTCTACCCAATTTTTCGCCCCAAGAACTGCAGGAAATTTAGATTTTACCTAGCACGTTTCATGCCGTTTCGCATGTTGCGCAGAGGAAATATTGATAATCATGTTCAGGTAAGACTTTCAGATTTTCGCCAATGAGATTCAGGCTGCAGCCTCTACCCAGGGCCAGCACCCTCGCCCAAGTAGAGATTTAAATAACGATGGGCCATTTGTTCGGCTGAATAATTGGTCACCACTGCGTGATAAGCCTGACGGGATAGCAGGGCAGCCTCGCGATCATTATTGATCAATCGAGTCATCGCACACGTGAGCATGTCCACATCACCTGGATTGATTAAGATTCCGGTGTCGTTATTTTTGATGAGCTGGGGGATGGCCCCCACCTTGGTGGCAATGATTGGTTTTTGCGCGGCCATCGCTTCCAGCAGCGTCATCGGCAAACCCTCGGTCAACGAGGGTTGGACATAGACGTCCATAATGGCCAGAAGCTGCGGGATGTCCTGGCGCCGACCCAATAGCAAAACATGGTTGCCCAACTTCAAATCGTCAATTTGTCGTTGCAATGATGGCCTCAACTCACCTTCGCCAATGATAAGGAAAATCACCCGGGGATCATGTTGCAGCACTTTTTGAGCAGCGGCGATGAAATAGCGATGACCTTTCTCTGGTGACAGCCGTCCTATGCTGCCGATGACTTTGGCCTCGGATTTCACGCCAAGGCATTTTTTGATGCGATTCACCTCGACTGGTTGTCTGAATTTTGCAAGATCAATGCCATTGTCAATTATGGTGATGCGTTCAGGGCAAATTCTCCATTTCTCTAATTCATTTTTTATTTGGGCGGAAACTGCTGCAACCCTATCAAAAAAACGCAATGCTAATTTATCAATTGTATTGTAAAGTTTGTTTTGCCAACCTTCCGCAATCCATCCATGGCAGGTGGCGATGGAGGTCGCCTCAGTGGAAACGGTTGCCAGACGCCCATAAAAATTGCTCTTATAACCATGGGAATGAACAATCTGGATGCCATTCTCCTGCACATAGTTGCGGATGGAAGAAATCAGCTTCCCATCCAAGCGCCCCTGACATGGGAACACCTTTAAGTCAAGATGATGCCTGCTAATTTCAGCGGCCAGTTCCAGGTGCACATTGTGGGCATTATAGAATACACCCACCGTGGGAACACAGTTCAGCGACGGCAGTACCTTTGATAATTCCAGGACAACATTCTCAGCGCCATAACAGCCGTTGCTGCTGATCAGTTGCAGCACTTTCAATTTTGCCATAACCTACTTCTTTTTCTGATCGCTTCGAAACCAGTATGCTGCAAATCGTATCATTCCCCATAAAAATCCCATCCCATAGCTAAAATGAAGGATGCCAAAGGCCACAGGCAGCAGGGGGAAGAAACGAATGTCCGTTTTTAGTGCGGTTTTTAGTGAAAAGATCAAACTCAACAAGCTATAGCTAATCGTCATGGCACTCAAGAAATAGACGGCACCTTGATAAAAGGACATCAGGCCAAGGCAGACTAATAACAGCAACACAAAGACCGGCGGAACAAACTGGCGCCATTGCATCATGGAAAAATGCTTCTGTAATACCCGAACCTTCCAAAAGCCATATTGAAAATATTGCTTCCATAGTTCCTTCAGATTGGAGCGTGAGTAATAAAATGACTTGATCTGGGGCGTGAAGAATATTTTTTTGCCAAATTTTCGAAGGCGATAGTTGAATTCATCATCTTGAGAACGAACCAGTTCCTCATCAAACAGACCAATATCTCGAATGACATCTCGGCGATAGGCGCCAAAGGCCAGTGTATCGACAAAACCTTCAGCACCTGAGGTTCGAAAGCGGGCATTGCCAACGCCAAATACCGACGACATCGCCAGTGCAATCACTTTGCCGATATACGAGTCATTGATGCTTTCGATCACTCCGCCGACACAATCCGCACCAGTAGCCTTCATATAATTGACACATTGCGTGATATAATCCTCCTGCAAAATGACATGTCCATCGACCCGGATGAAAATATCCCCTTTCGCCTCCGCGATACCCAGGTTCAACGCTGTGGGTGCTATTTTTTGGGGATTATGCAATAACTTGATCTGGGGATATTTCTCACAATACGTGGCGAGGATAGCTTTGGAGATGTCATCGGACATTCCATCGACAATTATGATCTCATACTGGTCCTTATCATAATCTTGACTGATAATAGAATCGAGACATGCAGCCAAATATTTCCCTTCATTTCTGATGGGAGAAATGATTGAAACAAAATGATCCATTCGTGTAATCGCCATTAATAATTAAACATTTTAGCCACTGCAAATTCAATTTAATTGAATTTGACTACACCACGTTTCGACCTCACCTGCCACAAAGAACCCATGATGGGCTAAGCGGTTTCGGACGGCAAATAATTCAATAAACAACGGTTCACCAGTGCCGCCAGAACCCAAAAAAAACCCATGACATTTAGCATGTTCCAGTAGGAGCCACCAATGTTTCCCGCCATGCAGGCGAAAACGCAGCCCATTAATCCTAATCCCAACCCTTTCTCAAACTCGTCATCCGATAATCGATAGAGTCGCCAGCCCTGTCGGATCGCTAAACCAAATAGCCATAAATACAGTCCCAGTCCAATAATGCCGGTTTCTACCGTTTGCTGGACAAATGAATTATGGAAACTATGCCAGATATGACTTTGATCTTCGAGTTGGATATTGTACGCTTGAGTAAAGTTGAAACCGGCACCAAGAATGGGATTACCTGAAATGATATCGGTAGCTAAATTCCACATGGCAAATCGTTGCTGCGTGGTATTATCAAAGCCGTCCTCGGTCTTGGTCATTTCAATTCGTTGCTTGACTGCATTGGGCAAAATTGTCTGATAAGATAAGAACGATATAATAACCGCAATCAACAGTATCCTGGATTTGATAATTCCCCAAAAAAGCAAGCTCAGCGCCACCGCCAGATAGCCGCTTCTCGAAAAGAGAAACATGGTACAATAATAGCTTAACAGGGTGGGTACGCTGAGCGCTATTTTTAGCCACACATGGCGAAGACTCCAGAGAAGCGCTACCAAAACAATGCTGTATTGAGCGAAAAAAACCGCCAGTGAATTGCCGCTCAGCGCGCTGGCTTTTCCAATCACTTTGAGATTGTCAGAATAATTAGAGAGATCTTGATTCTGCATTATATTATATGAATTCCGATCCAGCAACAAGATAGCCAGAATCATGAGGCCAATCAAAATGCGGATATGCTGCGGATGCTTCATATTATTGACAATGATAAAATAGATCAGCGGCACAACCATGAAATTCTTTAATGCCATCAACCTCGATTCTCGGAGGTCAAACACTATTTCCTGACCCAAATAATTCGCGCCATGCCAGAATTCAACCAACGTCCATAATATGAGCAAGAGCAAAGGCAGATTGAATGAGGTTTTGGCCAGCATGTTCTCTTGGGCGGAGCGGGCGTTTATTATCCATCTGATGATCAAAATGATGAGCAAAATGTCGGTAGTATCTTTCCCCAAGGGAAATTTTTCAGTCCATTCCAGAATGTTGGGGATGGGCAAAAAGAAAACCAGGAAATAGATGCCAATTTCGATCCGCTTGAATAGCGTGATAAGTGCTACGGTAATACTGACCACATATAGAATAGGCGGGATGAACTGGGTCAATCCCAATCCGAATTCGAGATTCATTCGATTTATCTACCTTCTGAATTTCTAACCAATCAGGTAACTGACAAGCCCTGGTCGGGAATAAAGAAAAATTGCGGAGGGTTGCTGTTGAAGATCACTGGCTAATTATTTTAGCATCGTAGCGGTGATAAATCGCGTTCTGCAGGAGCCTACGGCTATTATGATCGAGGCACAGAATGATTGATAAATAAATTATCGCGCCGATGGAAATTTTTGCCAATAAAAAAACAAACCCGGTCTCAAAATTTAAATGTTGCAACAGCAGGAACATGATGCTGGCAGCCGATATCGCTTTGGTAATGTTGCGCCACTCCAGTGTTACGCTCAAGATATGATTCGCCAATTTCATAATCAGCACGGCCACAAACAGGTAGCTCACCAATGTCGCAATAGCCGCCCCTTTTAGCCCCAATATAGGAATCAAGATAACATTGGAAATGATATTCAAAGCGATGCCGCCCAGATTCACCAGAAACAGGTTGGTGGTTTTTTTGATCAAATAAAAACCGGCGCCATAAATAAAATGGGCATTATAGATTAGAATTCCTAGGGCAACATACGGAATAATCACCTGCCCCGGCAGATATTTGCTGGAGGCGAGCAGCTCTATCATCTCCTTGCCAACCCCGATCATCCCAAAAACCATGGGGATCCCTATCAAGAAATAGTACTTTTGAACTTTCATTAAAAATTGTTGCGTCTCCTGTTCGCCTTTTTCCTCCCAGATTTTCATATAAATGGGCATCACTGCCAGTCGGATCGGGACATAGAAAAAACTCACCGCATAATCGACGACATTATAACAGGCAGAATAAACTCCCACGGCTGCAGTGTCCAGCAACAGTTGCAGCAGATAGCGATCGCCGGTAGCCAAAAGAACAAACGCAATCTCGGAGCCTAACAATGGCAAGCCATACCCAACTGCCTCGCGCATAAGTGGCCCTGAAATATGATGCAACTTAATCTTCTGCTGTCGAATAAAAATGACAAGCAGGACCAGTGACGTCAGCGCATCGACCACGGCCCAGCCCATGAAAAATCCAAGCAACCCCAGCGGCAATACAAATACTAAAAACAGACTGCCGCCGAAACGCAAACATTTCAGCCCGATATTGAGGACGCTATAACTCTTTACCTTTTGGTCAGAACGATAAAAAGCCAAGAATATGTCACTGATGCTGCCGCAGGTTATTAAAACTGGCAGCACGAACATTATTTTAAAATTCTGGGGCTGAACCATACCTTTGAAAAACAGCTCGCTGCTAATCAAAAACAGCAGCGATATCGCCAGGCTGAAAATAAACACCGCCAGGATTGCCGTGGTATGGAGATAGCTGAGTTCAACATGTCGTTTGTTGTTTTTAAACTCATAATAAAATCGAAGCACTGCATGCTGAATACCCATTTTAGAGAAAATCAGTAATAACGCCAGCGAAGTAGTAACCAAGCTCATTACCCCATATTCTGCCGTCGTAAACAGTCGGGTCCAGATGGGAAAGGATACCAAACTGACAATGGTTACCAGAATATTACTGGTGAAATACAGCGATGATTGCTTCAAAAATTTTTGAAGATACGGTACATCCATGGCGCTTGATATAGCAACTGATGATTAGAAAGAAGATAACTTTGAATTGATCTAATGATATATATTGACGATAAACCTATTCCTGTTTTTCTCAAAATGTCCCATAAATTCGACAAAAAGGTTGGCCAGCCTGACATTCTTTTTCTCGGTAAATCGGCGATATTTGATCCACAGGAAATCAAAAAAATGCAGCGGAATCAATTCTCGATCTATTCCGAAATAGTGGCAATAGCTCATGGTTTGGTCATAAATAAATGCCGAAAAGAGGTTGCTGCTAAAATACAAGCTATCAAATAACGCACGACAACTTGCCATGCTGTCAGCATTATCGAGGCGCATAAGAGGCGTGAACAGACAGAACACATCAAACAACGGCGGATAGCCAGTTTTTAAATCCTCCCAGTCGATTACGCCAACCCGGTTGGCCTGCATAAAAATGTTGATCGGAGAAAAATCCCCATGCTGGGGAAAATTGGTTTGCCGCAGCGACTGGTTTGACTTCAATAGATCAGATAGACCATTGGCGAGTGGGACAAACTGTGCTGCCTGCTCTGGGGTCGCTACGGTTAGGGAATTTTGTTTTCCATGAAATCTGTCACAATTTTCTCTGCTCAACGAATGAAAGTTGATCAACCATTGCATTGCCCGTTCAAATAGCGGCAACATGCGATCACCATGGGAAATAACTCGACTGGGCCGAAGCATTGAGTATAGCGAAGTCCCCGCCACGTAGCGCTGCAATAATAATAAATTATTATCAATTTTATCAAACGCCAGAAACGTGGGGAAGGATGATTTGAGATTTTCATCATTTCGAGCTATGTCCTGCAGCCATTTCAAATTTAATGATTCCTCGGTTAACCGCTCGAATTGGTCTCGGTTGACGTTCGCAATCCTGGCCACTGCCAGCGATTTTGCCCGGTGTCGATCAATGACCACCAGCGTATGCCTATTTAGCCGACTATGCGTTCGCAAATAGAACAGGATTTCATCGACTCGCATTTGCAGCTTCGACGCAATAAACTCTGGGATATTGAGCGACGGAGATTTCTGGAGCGGCACCGACTTGACGCTAACTTGTTGTTTCGGCGCCATAATCAAAAAATGCGAGGCAAGGTGTCGCCAAAGACCGGTCTTCAGCGCTAACCATCTGACAACGCGTTTTAACCAGTGCGAGCGATAAGTGACCCGATTGAAATAGCAGGCAGCGAAAATGGTGTTCGTTGCTAAGGGAATTATTTCCAGGGGCGAGTTATAATTCGGATAGGGCAAGTAAAAAGCTGTCTTCTCAAAGCCCGCTTTCAGAAGTAGCTGGCGATAGCCTCGTAGCGTGTAGGTATAGGTTCGATATTCTTTTTTGGGATTGAGCGCGGTCCGATAAAAGCCCGCGGCCTTTTTCTTCAAATAAAAGGTGGCCCATGGTCGTGGCAGCAGACTGGTGTAGGCAATACCATAATGGTCCGGCGATCCCAATAAAAAGGCTAACCCGATTCGATTTTCGATGCCGATCAATAATATCCCGCCGGGCTTAAGCAGACGATGTACTTTGGTCAATACGTGCAATTGCGCCTGATCGGGACGGTGGTGCAAATCCCATTCCCCAATCCACTCCAAGATTCCGTTCATAACGATCAGATCAAAACTGTTATCAAAAAACGGCATGTCGAGGATATTGGCGCTAATCACCTCTACATGGTCGAGCCGCTCTTGTTGGACGCGCAGGCTGGTAAAAATCGCTCGTTCAAGCACCGGCTCCAGGGATACAACCTGGCGAAAATTCAAGGCCAAAGCATGAGTAATAGCCCCCAAACCTGAGCCGATATCCAACACTTGACTGTCAGCATCCAACGGCAGCAGGTCGATCCAGCTCGCTCGATTCAGATCGGCTACCGAACGATAACGCTGGCTATCAACATCATTGAATCGATGCTCGACCTCCCGCTGCCAATGACTTTTTTTGGTGTCGGCGATCATTTGTTGCAATTCTTGCTGCGAAAACTCGCCCCAGTACGGAGCCGTTTCAAAGACGATAACTTTATCTTTGATCTGCCGCTCAAAACCACATTGCTTGCAGACGACTTTATCATGAATTTTCGTTAACGGTGAATCGCATTGCAGACAGCGATAAGTTATGCCGGTTGCGGTCAATTTCATTGGCGAAATTAGTCCTTTCAGGAGAGTATTCCTGCTTCAAATTTGCGGAGTGAGTTATTGGCGACCAGCGAGGTGTATAATGTTTCCATTTCCCTAACCATCTTCTCCAACACGAATAGTTGTTCCGCGCGCCATCTACCCGCTGTGCCCATCTGTTGTCGAAGCGCCGGGTCCTTTAGCAATTGAATCATCGCCTCGGCCATCGCCGCGGGATCTTCCGGTGGCACAATATATCCAGTTTGGCGGTGCACCACTGCTTCTGGATTGCCGCCCACCGCGGTGGCAATCACTGGTACACCGCAAGCCATCGCTTCCAGGATTGCATTGGAGAAGCCCTCACTCAGCGATGGCAATACAAAAATGTCGGTGCACGCCAATATTTCAGCAACATCCGATCGTGCGCCCAGCATATAAAAATTCGAACCGAGTTGGCATTTTTCGATCATGGCTTGCAGGCCACAGCAGTACGAATCCGGTGGGCGATTTCCTGCTGCTGACCCGCCAATCAGCAAAAAATGTGTTGCTGGAAATTCATGAACCACTATGGCCGCAGCCTGAATATAATATTCAATTCCTTTAATGGGACGGAGATTGGCGACACAAGCGATCACCGGCCGTTGCGACGACAGATGTAATGACGCTAATTTTTGTTCGCGATCGATCGTTAAGTTAAAACGCTGTAAATCGATGCCATTGTAGATCGTGATAATTTTCTCGAATAGACGTCCCTCAGTTTCACCCAATTGCCTGGCCATGACTTTTGAATTTGTCAGGATACAATCCGCCAATTGATTGGCCACCCGCCGCGCCACCAGATGCCGCCTGTGGTTCTCTACAAACCCCATGTCGCGTCGGCTGGAAATTACCACCGGGACGCCAAACAGCCGCGAGCACCCGGCGCCAAAAACATCCGAGCCGAAATGTATAGTCTGCACAATATCAATCCTATTTTCCCGGACAATCTGTTTGAATTGTAGGGCTTGTCGGATTGCCCGTAGGCCGTAGATGCGGGACAAGGGCAGGGGCTGAACTGCAATTCCATGTTCCCTAAAACAGCGGATAACGCTGCTATCGGCTGGATCCAGCGGACATACCAGCGGCCAAAAGCGACGCTTATCCAGTCCTCGCAGCAGTTGCAGCAAACTGGTTTCGGTGCCGCCGAAATGCTGCAGCGAATCTATCAAATAAAGAATATGGATTCTCGTTTTCAAGCTTGGCGTTGCCAGAATAGCTTTATCAAATGCTGCTTTAGTTTAGTTCGGTTTTCAGCATAGTGTTCGGAATTCCACCACGATTGGCCGGCATCGATCGTTAAATCCAGGGGGCGTTGCTCTTGCCACCGGCGCAGACATTTTTCGCGGTATTTTTCGATGGAACCGATCACCCGCGCCGGCACCCCCATGGCAATGCTATTGGCTGGAATGTCCGCAATAACCACTGAGCCCGCCGCGATAATGGTATTGCGACCAATGCGAATATTGGGCATCAGAATTACATTTTCGCCAATGACACAATTATCCTCCACAATAATTGGGCCGAAAACTTGAAGATCTGGTATCTCTTCCCGGAACAGCCAGGCGCCGCCATCATGGGTGATAAAGGTGACGCCAGAGGCTATGGTCACCCGATTGCCTAATTTGACCAAGTAAGGCTCGGTGCCCAAAGAGGTAGGAATGATGCTGCACCCCTCGCCGATTTGGGCGCCCTGTTTCCGAAAATATTCAGCAATGGTAAACCGATCATATTTTCGCAATTCCCAGGATCGACGCAGTTCGTTATAAACACTTTTCATTACCCGAAACGCCTGTGGCATCATGGTCATTTCTCCAGCATTAGCTCTTTGAGCTGAAACTTCATTATTCGTGACATCACTTCGTACCCCTTCTCATTAGGATGCAAGCCATCGCGGGATAGTTCTGGCTTCAGATATCCCTTGTCATCGGCCATCGCAGAGAAAAAATCGAGATACTGAAATTCATGCTCTTGGGCATACGATTTGAGCCAGGCGTTGAATTCCATAATTTCCTTAGTAATATCCTTTGGCGAGCGTCGCTTGTCAAATTGTTCGGTCACCGGAATCATTGACGCCAGAATCGGTTGAATGTCGTTAGCCCGGGCCAATTGTGTCATCATGATTATATTGTCCCGAGAGACCTCGAACGGTATTTTCCTGGTAATATTGATGGCACAAAGCTTAATGACAACCGCTTTGGGATGCCAATCAATTACATCGCGCTTAAACCGCAACAAATATTGGCCGGAAAATTGGCCATTGAGGCCCTTGTTGATAAAAGGATGCCCCTTACCAAAATAGCGGTCGAGGTCCCAAAGTTGCGTGATGGATGCTCCCAGCAGCACAATTTTCCGGGATATCGCGGCATTGGACTCTGCCGCGGCAGGATAGGAATATTTCGATACCCATTCCTCTGTCGCGGCCCACGCTAAGATCATATTCTTGCGATAGGCCAATGCTTTATATAACACAAAGATGCCCACTAAATCACCTAAGAGGCTGGTGATGATGATCGCCACTACAATGCGGTTCATAAAACGCCCTCGATGGATTCGGAGATATGACTATTAGAGCACGCTTGGTTTCACCAATTGGCTTTCGATCATGTGCGTCGGGCCCCTTTTGAAAGAATCGGAATCGGGTGAAAACGTCGCCGTGGAACGCACCGTTGGTATGGTCGGTCGCAGATCGACTGCGGATGGCGCGTCGGCCTGGGCCAGGTGCTGATACTCCGCCGCAATTTCGCAGAGCTTATCTTTGATTTCCCTGGCGTCCATTGCCTGAGTCACCCGCTTCAATTCTTGCAGTTGCTGTTCAAGGTCATGTAATTTTAGGGTGCCGTCCGACCGAACAATTTTAACTTGCTGATGCGGCGTCATTAAAACCTGTTCCCCGTTGCCAACCAGTTCCTCAAATAGCTTTTCCCCCGGTCGCAGGCCGGTAAACTCAATTTTGATATCCCTATTGGGAATCAAGCCCGCCCGCTTAATGAGTTCGGTCGCCAGATCCAAAATTTTAATTGGTTCTCCCATCTCAAGAATGAAGATCTCCCCGGTGCGGCCCATCGTGACCGCTTGCAAAATTAGTTGAACCGCCTCGGGAATGCTCATAAAAAATCGCTCAATATCCGGATGGGTCACCGTGACCGGCCCGCCGCGCTCGATTTGTTTGACGAACATCGGCACCACACTACCATTGCTATTCATCACATTCCCGAAGCGTACGATTACAAATCGTGTCGGACTATGCTTTGAAAAGGATTGAATATATTTTTCGGCAATCCTTTTGGTAGCGCCCATCACGCTGGTTGGATGAACCGCTTTATCAGTCGACACCATTACGAAATGTCGGGTGCGATATTTATGGGCAAGTTTGACCAGGGTGCGTGTGCCAAAAATATTGTTTTTCACTGCTTCGTCCGGATTATCCTCACTCAATGGTACATGCTTTTGAGCCGCCGCATGAAAAATGATATCCGGTGAGCACGCTGCAAATATTTTTTGCATTTTTGAATGCACCGTAATATCGGCGATATAACAGATCATCGGCAGATGTTTGAAATGACTTTCCAATTCACAGCGAATCTCATGGAGGTAATTCTCGTTGCGGTCGATCAGGATCATCTGGGCCGGATGGTACTCGGCAATTTGTCGACAGAGTTCCGAACCGATGCTTCCGCCAGCCCCAGTGATCATTATCCTGTTGCCGCCGACCAATTGATTGATGGCCGATAAATCCAACTTTACCGCTTGCCGACCGAACAAATCCGAGATCTCGAGGTCGCGAATCTTGTGTAAATAAATTTTTCCATTGAGCGCATCCACCACTGCCGGCACAAGGCGGCATTTGATGCCGGCGTCTTCACAGTTTCTGACTATGGCCCGGACATCCCCAGCGGATAATCGAGAAATGGCCAAAAATGCCTCATCGACACGATATAGTTTGGCCACGTTGCTAAGATCGCGGATCGGCCCCAGAACAGGAACCCCATGAATTAGCTTACCGAGCTTATGCGGATCATCATCAATAAAACCCACCATGTTATAGCGGTATTTTACATTTCGCTCTAACTCCCGCAGCGCCATCTCCCCCACATCACCCGCACCAATGATCACGATGTTGCGGCGAGCAATATGAATGTTCTCCAGCCGCTCCTTGATGGAGATCCGCTCGGCCATGATACGCAGAAAAATTCTGAGACCGCCAATGAATAGCATCACCAATAACCAGTCGATAAGAAAAATTGAACGAGAAAAGATGCGGATGCCGAGGAAAAACATGACCACCAGATAGAGGACTGACCCGATGGTACAGGCTTTCGCAATGACAAAGAGGTCATTGACACTGACATATTTCCAAATATGCTTGTAGACTCGATATAAAAGGAGCACTGTGCTTCGAATGATTAGGACCAGCGGCAAACTCAGCCCAAAGACCTTCAGGTCCTCTGGCGGTATCCTCCAATCAAAACGCAAGGCATACGCTAAAAAATAGGCTAAGCAAATCAGAATCATGTCCGCTGGCAGGATGAACGCAGGGATTTTGGCCTCGGTAAACACCCGGGCCTGAGCAGCGCCCAGAAAAGTGACAATTATGCCATGGAGCAGCAGTTTTATATCATAGCGGAACGAGTTATGTTTGACATAATCCAGGTCTACAGCTAATTTATTGGGCAAAATGTGTTTAATGTAATAGGTTTCTGTGTCCTCAATACCATCAGGATACAGGTCCGATTCGTTGCGGGCCAAAATTTGATTGGCACCAATAATGCCCGGTTTAACGGAGAGCACCTGTCGCTGTTCTTCGGTATAGTATTTCACAATAGCCGGCACTTCGGGCCGCGGGCCGACAAAGCTCATATCACCGATCAACACGTTAATTAATTGGGGCAATTCATCGAGTTTTGACCAGCGCAGAATCCCCCCAATCGCAGTAATGCGGGAATCATTTTTGGATGTTATTTTTGGCCCCTTGGCTTCGGCATTACTGACCATGGTTCGAAATTTCAAGATACGAAATGGTTTGCCACCTTTACCAATTCGCTCCTGGCGAAAAAACACCGGCCCTCGGGAATCTAATTTGATCAAAATAGCACATAGCAGTAGAATTGGTGAGGCTAACACCAATCCGATGCCTGCTAATGCCACGTCGAACAATCGCTTTACCATGTGTTACTCCCCCTAACATCTGTGATTTGCTTCGAGGATATCGTTAACTGCTTGAATGACATAATTCACATCTTCTTCGCTCATTGCGGGGTACAGCGGTAGCGAAATTGCCTGCTCAAAGGCATTTTCCGCTTGAGCTAAAGGTTGATTAAAAACAAAATTCTTTTGGTAATAGGGATGCAAATGAAGCGGGATAAAATGGACGCTGGTTCCGATCTGTCGTCGCTGCAATTCCTGGATAAATTCTCCGCGCGTAATGTCCAATAACTCCAATTTCAATCGGAGAATGTAGAGATGCCAGGCATGTTTGGTATCCGGGGTCTGATGCGGAAGGATCAGTTCGGCTCGATCTTTGAATGCATCATTGTATTTTGTTGCATAAACGGCACGTATCGCCTGGAAATCAGCGGTCTTTTTCAATTGCTGCAGGCCCAGTGCCGCCTGGATGTCCGACATATTATATTTGTACCCGGCATGGATAATTTCATAATACCATGAGCCCTCGGCAGAATACCGTTTCCAGGCATCCTTGCTCAATCCGTGCAGGCTCAGCAGTCGTATTTTTTCGGCATATTCCGGATCATTGGTAGTCACCATTCCCCCTTCGCCAGTGGTGAGATTCTTGGTGGCATAAAAACTGAATACCGTTATCTGCCCGATATTCCCGATTTTTTGCCCACGATATTCCGCGGCGAAGGCATGGGCCGCATCCTCAATGATAATGAGATGATGACGTTGCGCAATGTCCATGATTTCGTCCATCCGACAGGGTAAGCCTGCGATATGAACCGGGATGATCGCCCGGGTCCGGGAGGTAATCGCACGTTCGATCGCGTTGGGATCGATATTCAAGCTGTCGGCTTCGATGTCGACAAAGACGGGTTTGGCACCCACTTGAATAATTACCTCGCCAGTGGCCGCAAACGTATAGGGTGTGGTGATAACCTCATCCCCGGCCCCAATTCCAGCCGCTACCAATGCCAGGTGCAATCCCGCTGTGCACGAATTGACGGCAATGGCATGCTGGCAACCGATATAATCACGAAATTGCTCTTCGAATAATTTGGTGCGAGGCCCCGTGGTAATCCAGCCGGATTTCAGCGCGGCAATGACTTCCTGAATTTCTTCTTCACCAATGGAGGGCTGATGGAATGGCAAAAATGCCTTCCGCTGTAAATTAGTCTTCATGATACAAACCTTAATTTAGGTCAGTAATGGTTACACGATCACCGGACGGGCTGCCAGACGGGAACTTTTTTGCCAATGATTGCCTTGATCACCCCCACCAGGGCCGCCAGATTCACAATACAAAAATAGAATGGTATGGCCAGCACGCCTCGCTTATGCTTGATCGTGCTGCCCAGAAATGCCAGCGAATACAAGACCACTTGCCCGATGAAAAAGAATTGAAATAGCCTCGATTCGATTAAAAAGAGATTGCAGACAAACAACAAAATCAAAAAAAATGGGATTAGCCAGCGAAGCAATTTATGAGAAATGAGCGTCATCGATATTTTCGGATGTTTAAATGGGTTAATGAGCGACTTACGGCTGAGGGTTCCGGCGAAATCCTTGGTTATCATGCGGACCCGGGTTTGAAATAAATCCCGCAAGGAGGCGACCGGAATTTCATAAAACCGCGCGTCCGGTTCATAAACAACATGATGTTTTTGCTCGATTACTTGCAACGGGGAAATACAATCATAGTCGTATTCCGGCATCACCGGCAACTGCAGTTCCTTACGAATGGCAAAACATGCGCCCGGAACGAACGCCAAAGTACCAATTTCACTCTCCCAGCGTTTGATCGACGACTCAAACTTCCAATACAATCCTTCCAATTGCGATATATGAGTGCTCTTTTTATTCATATAGACCATTACCGGCGAGACACAGCCCACCTCAGCATCGAAAAAATTCCGAATCAGTTTTTTGAGACAGTCCCGGTCGAGAACGGCAGTGGCATCTGAAAAGAGTAGAATTTCGCCTCGAGCATAAGGCAAAACAGCATTCAGCGCCGCGGTCTTGCCTCTTCGCTGGGTTTGTTTGACCAAAACAACTCCCTGGTCACGATAGCTCTCCACAATCTGATTCGTCCGATCGGTGGAGCAATCAGAAGCAACGATGATTTCCAGTCGTTCGCGTGGATAATTCAATTCCAGCGAGTTCTTGATCTTATATTCAATGGCCTTCTCCTCGTTAAAAGCAGCGATGATCAGGCTAACCGATGGCCATACGTCCCCGCGACGGATAATTCGGCTATGAAATTTTGCGCAGGCCCATAGCAGCAACGGATAGCCCGCGTAAACATAACAAATTATCCCGAGCAGCACCCAGAAAACAACCGCCAAAATTGTAGGCACTGTTCTTCCTCAATCACCAATTTGTTGATAGCTCTGCCGCTGCCATACCACGATCATTGTCAGCGTTCATGAAGGAATGCATCGTAATTCGAAATAGATTGTATATCAGGCAGATGTCAATTATCGTCTGCTGCTGGTCTCGGTTTATTAATCTTGATTTGGCCCTTGCGGATATCAATTGGGACATCAAAGACATTGTTGGCGAGAAATGCTTAGCCAATCGCCCTCACTGCCATTGGCATCACAGCCCGGCATAGCTCCGCCATGTCAGTCCCAACCTAATCTGGGGAGCATGACCATGGAAGAAAGCCAAAGCTGGCAACAACAAATAAAAAAATCCTAGCATACTACGATAACCTGGTTACAAAAAGTGCTCCTCGCATTACGCAAACACAGCACAACAAATAGCTAGGATTGGTTATTGATTAACTGCGGTTTTGCGATATTGATAATAGTCGTGATGATAATTGTAATAATATGGCAAAACGGTTTCCACGTTGTTGAGAATAATACCCAAAATATTGATTCCCGAATCTCGCATCAGATCAACTGCCCGCTTGACCAATTGACGGGGGGTCTTGCCGGCTTTGACGACTACCAATGCGCCATCCATCTCGGAGCTCAGCACCAGCGTATCGCTCACCGGCACGGTCGGGGCACTATCCACAATAATCGTGTCAAAATAAAATTTCGATTCGGAAAAGAGATCACGAATATTCGACAGGTTAAAAATCTCCGCCGGATTCATGGTAAGCTTGCCTGCTGTTAATACCTTGAGTTTGGGAACAAAGGTATCTTTGATCACCGACTTCAAAGGCTTTGTCTTCAGCACCACATCGATAAAACCATTTTCTCGCTGCAGTCCAAATATCCGATGAATTGTTGGACGCCGCAAATCGCAATCGATCAACAGCGTATTGGTATTCCGATATTTGGAAATGGTGATCGCCAATAGTGCCGCCGTGGTGCTTTTCCCCTCACCCAACACCGCGCTGGTGATTAATAAATTCTTCAAATCTCGGTTCGGATTCAAATGGCGCAATTTCGAATATAGGCGACGAAATTCAGTCGAAATAATCGACTCTTCATCGTACCAGGATGAGATCACCTGCGTGCCAGTATGTCGTTTTTTCTCTTCCATGGTTACTCATCTTCCACATTCATCCCTACCCATGGCATTTCCACCGTCGGTTCTGGTGGCTGCCGCTTGAGTTTCCCATTACCCTGCCCTTTTAGCGTGATGGCTTTCAAGAACAGCTCCGAGCCAGTCCTTTCGTAGCTCGATAATTTAAAATTACGCTGCGCTTTCTCAAACTCCGGATTGATCTCCAGCGCGCTTTTAAAACAGCTAATGGCCTTTTCGTTGACATAATTCCGCAGCATACAGTACGCCAGCCCCAGATCATTGTAGATATCTGCGTGACTGGGATATTTTTTGAGCAAATCCTGTAGAAACTTGATATACTTCCAGATCATCTCAAAATGATTGGCTTCATCAATAAACAGCAGTTTTAGAAAGTACTCATATTTTTCATAGCGATAAAGCGACCGGGTGCCAGCCCGCTTGGCCATTGTCATGGCGTCGAACGCCTGCTGGAACGCCCCTCCATTGAGATGTTTTAAGCCAGTGGAAAAATAATCGTTTTGATAGCCAGGATTGATGAGTCGGGCCTGATCCAATGCGCGCGTGGCCTCATGCGGAAAGCTCTGACTCAGGCTGTAATCATCCCGATTGATCTGATTTAAAATATACGCCAGGCCCTTATTAAAATAAGCTTCGGCATAATAGGGATTGAGTTCAATGGCCTTATCGAATTTGTCCACCGCTTGCTTGCATTCCCCTTGAGCTAGATAGACCAATCCCATGTTATTATGCAAGTCGGCATAGTTGGGATTAATCTCGATAGCCCGCTCGAATGCTTTCAACGCTGCGTCATATCGTTTGAGGGCCAGCAGCGCCTGGCCCATATTCTCGTAAGCCCAGGAGTTGGAAGGATTTTCATCGATCACGCCGGTAAACTCGCGAATGGCCTCGACATGCATATTATTTTTAGCAAAAATCAAACCGAGCATGTTCTGCAAATCGCTATTGGGCTCCTCTTTCAATCGTTCGGAGATATAGAAAAGCTGTTCAATTTCCGCTTTTCGCTGCTCATGAAACTGCCGGATCAACTCCAGCAGTCCTTCATCGCTTTTCTGCTCATAGCGCTTTTCTCGGGAATTGATAAATTCGCCGCTGCGAAATAGTGAACAGACGATCTTGTTTTCCTGACCATTATTCGAGGTCATCAATTGATACTCTTTCGCGCGAAAGCGAATGGTAGAATTGACCTGAAAATTTTGCATGCGCTTATGCTCCATCTGTACACCAGGCTGCTTTTTTTTCGATATTCAACTCGATACTGCTCCTTGCTGCTGCGGGTTAAACCCATTTATGTTCTACTTGAGTATCAATCTTTGGAATGGTTCCCAGCACCGGCAATTTCAAATATTCCTCTACCGCTTCCACATTCTTGAAAGAATGATCCATCGCCTCGAGCGCGGAAATAATCCCCACACCAATCGCCGCACCCAAAAACATCGCTATGAAAACAATGCGCACTCGATTGGGTTTCTCTGGTGCTACGGGTTTGATTGCCGGTTCCACGATCTT
Source organism: uncultured Cytophagia bacterium (assembly GCA_964647995.1). Taxonomy (GTDB): domain Bacteria; phylum Zhuqueibacterota; class Zhuqueibacteria; order Thermofontimicrobiales; family Thermofontimicrobiaceae; genus Thermofontimicrobium_A. The sequence goes on along the minus strand of CAZYNP010000016.1, from coordinate 39,800 downwards.
GAATTTGAACTCTGAAGCCGTTTTTTGCAGGGCCTCTTCAATCTCTGAGCCCCTCGTTTGGCGCAATAGCGTCTGATAGATATCCCTGTTCTCAGCCACATCCCGTTGCAGCCGATCCTCGATCAGTTCTCGCTCCGGCCCCTTGGCTAAACTGGCCTTGTAAATTCGCAGCAGGTTGTTGAAGACCTCCTGTTTGCGTTCCAGCAAGGCGATGTCCATCAACGTGATCTCCTTTTGCACGATCAATTCAGCCTGGGCGCTATTGCGCTCGGGAAACCGGGCCGTGACCTGCGATTCGATTTCCCGCCGAATATTATCCTGCAACGCATCGATCTCAGCATTCGTTTTTAACACCTTGGCATCCTGCCAGGTGTATTGCAACATCAATTTGGACAACTCCAGTACCGCGCTGGATAGTTGCGCTTTTAAGCTAACCAGAGTCTGGCCACCGATCGCCGCATAATTGAGGTTCTGGCTCTTGATCCGACCATCTAAAAACGCCAGCCGATCCCTGGCTTCTCGTAGTTCGAAATCCGTGGTCGATAACAGCGAATTGACCTGATCAATATTGGCGGACAGCATGGCCTTGTTTTCGAATTGATCGCTCACCACGCTCTCTCGAAATCGCTGCAACCGATCTTCGGCCTCTTTTAGTCGCTTCTCATACAACGCCATTTGCTCGGAGCTGAATTCGATGGCCCCTCGAATACCGCCCACTTCTCGGCGCAACGATTCGTCAATAAAAATCTGTGTCATAGTTTGGGCCAGATTATAGGCCAGGTCCGGAGTATGGGCCTGAGCAATGATCTGGATGAAATCCGTACCGCTTGTTTTGATAATCAGAAAGCGCCGCAACAGATCAATCCACAACAGTTCCACAATTTCCTCTTTAGTGTAACCCGGATATTTGTCTTTCTGCTTTTCCGCTCTGGCCTGCACATCTGGACTGCTATCCAGGTTCAATGTTTTGATCAACCGGCGCAAATATTCGTAACTGGTGATCAGCTTTCTCAAATTTTGTAGCCGCTCCTGTTCCGTAACGCCCGGAACCAATCGCTTCATGGCATTGGAAAGCATCTGGCCTTGACTGATCTGCACCATCGTCGACGATTGATATATTGGTCGGGCGACCACCGCATAGATAATTCCGCCGATCATAAACACCACCAGCGGAATAAAAAAATACAGCTTTTTCTTCCAGAATATCTGCCAATACTCGCGAATATCAAAAGAATTGCCCGGTTTCTGGTTCATTCCCATTCTCCTGCATCAAACGACCTACAATTAACTCGATATTATTGGAGTAAACTGCCAATCAATATCGACGTCGCCACCACAATCACCACTCGCAATGCCTCGGCAAAAAATCCCTGGCGCACAATGGCTGCCACCAGCGATGGTTTTTTTTCAGGAATAAAAATGGTATCACCAGGTCGCAAGAGAAACGGTGCGGGTTGTCCGTTTTTCGCATACTGCTCTAAATTCACCGTTGCGACGCTGGTGCCGGCATGGTCCCGGATGATGATTTTCACCTCATTCAACTTCGCAGTTGGCACCGGACCTCCGGCAATCACAATGGCATCTAACAAATTCAAGTTTTGGGTAAACCGATAACCACCAGGCCGCGCCACCTGTCCATAGATGTACACCACATCATCGGACACCTGGGTTTCGGTAACTCCGCCAGTTGCGGGAGCCGCTTGCCCTGGGGCTGGCGCCGCAACTCCCGGAACATGGATTGTATCGCCAGAATAAATTGGCGGCAATTTGGACAAGTCGCCGTTTTTCAAATATTCGGTTAAATCCACTTCGATGGTCTGCCCCGCATCCACACTGCCCCGAATGATCTGCACTTTATTGAGCATGGCCGTCTCGGCAGCACCGCCCGCCTCTAACAGAATTTTCCACAAATCGGGGATCACTTCAAAGGTAAATTTGCCTGGATTCAGCACATGCCCGGTCACGTAAACTTTGCGGTGACCATATTGCGTCACTACCACCGATGCCTGGGAGATATTTCGGTTGAACAACGAAATCTTGGCGGCGATCTTTGTCGCCAACTCTGACGGGGTCAAACCCGCAGCCGTGATATTGCCGATCACCGGTAACACAATGGTCCCGCTCTGGCTCACCCGCACCGAAGTATTGAGCTCCGGCTGCTGCCAAAAAGTAATGGCCAATTCATCTTCCGGGCCGATGGTGTATTCCTGGGATACGCTCGGGCCAACCAACCACGCCGGAATGAAGAACCCCACGATTAATACGATTGTCACCTTTGTCATCTGGCAGTCCTTTGGTTTTATCACAAAAGTTGCTGCACTTCCTTGCCTGGTCAATATTGAAATCGATTGCGGCGAAAGCTATTCACCTGAATATGAAACTTATCGATCAAATCATAGAGTGCCACCCGGCTGATGCCCAATTCACGCGCCGCTCGGGATACATTACCTCGGGTGCGGTTCAGCGCCTGGGTGATGTATTTTTTCTGGACATCATCCACCACTTGCGGCAGCGACTGAACTCTGGCAGCTCCCTCGGCTTCTAACCCCAAATCGTCGGCGGTAATTACCTTTTTGCGACTCATGATCACCGCCCGCTTGATCCGATTTTCCAGCTCGCGAACATTGCCCGGCCAACGATATTCATTCATCCGCTTGGCAGCTAACGCGTCAAACTGGCAGTAGGGCTTATTATATTCGATCGCATATTTGGTCAAAAAACGATTGGCCAGCAATAGAACATCTTCTCCACGGTCCCGCAGCGGCGGCAGATGGATCGAAATGACACTCAAGCGATAAAACAGGTCAGCACGAAAATGGCCATGATCGATTTCCTGCGCCAAATCTTTGTTGGTCGCAGCCAGAATCCGTACATTGACCACAATTGGCTCTTTGCCGCCGACTCGTTCAATTTCCTTTTCTTGCAAAAAACGGAGCAATTTGACTTGCAGGGTTGGGCTCAACTCCCCGATCTCATCCAGAAATGCGGTACCTTGATGCGCCAATTCAAACTTACCTTTTTTCTGATAATAGGCACCGGTAAACGAGCCTCGCTCGTGTCCAAATAGTTCGCTTTCCAACAAATTCTCCGGAATCGCCCCACAATTGATCGGGATAAACGGTCGGTCCTTGCGGCTGCTTTGATAATGAATCGCCCGCGCCACCAATTCTTTGCCGGTTCCACTTTCGCCAGTGATCAGAACCGGTACATCGGTGGTAATTACCCGACGCATAATCTCATACACCTCTAACATTTGCGGAGAATCACCGATCAAATCCATGAACTGCGTTTCCTGGTGCAACTTTTGGGATAGCGCCTCATTTTCGCGTTCCAATTTCTGGATATATAGCGCCCGACGGATAATCGTTTTCAATTCTTCCAGAACAATCGGCTTCTGATAGTAGTCATACGCCCCCAATTGAATGGCCTTGAGCGCAATCTCCTTTTCATCATGTCCAGTGATCACAATCACCTTAATATGCGGATCGCGTTGCATGATTTTGGCCAGGATGCCCAGCCCATCCAGCGCGCCATCAGTCGATAGCGTCAGATCCAGGGTGACCAGATTTGGCTGTTCTCGTTCAAGAATCGCCAATGACTCCTCCGCACTCTGGGCCTCTAAAATTCGATAGTCCGGTGTCAGGCCCCATTTGAGTTGCTTGCGGATTGCTACCTCATCATCGACGATGAGTATCACATCGGTTCCGCCATTTGTGCTAATTGGTAACGCCATCGCTGATCTTTAATTGTTCAATTTTATAGCCTTCCCCCCCAGCTATCCCGGGGAACGCTGCCGAATGACCATTGCTAACTGGCAGGAGAATTTTGAATTCGCTGCCGTGATTCAATTGACTGCTCACATGGATCGTGCCCCCATGCGCCAAGATGATCTCGCGGCATTGGTATAAACCGATGCCCAGCCCCTTGTTTTTTGTGGTTTGAAACGGTTGGAACAACTTCTTCTGGACGAATTCTTCAGACATGCCCACCCCAGTATCGGCAATGACAATGGCAACACACGCACCGTTCGTCGCCGACGATTGCTGTCCCGGGCGCTCGACCGGATGGCCGTTGGCTACCGCAGTGCTGATCTTCAATTGCCCCCCATTCGGCAATGCCTCCAGCGCATTGATCACCAGATTTTGGATGACCTTTTCAAGCTGTTCCGCATCCACCGTCACCAGGGGCAGAGGTTGTAAATCCTCGATCAGATCGATCTGGGTTCGATCCAACAGGCCACTGCTTTGAACCACCTTCTGGATCAGTTCATTGATCTGGCTCGGCTGCTTGTTGAGCATGATCCGTTCCGGCAGTGACGAAATCTTGCTGATCAAAGTTTTCATTTTCGCAACGGCACGAGTGATAGTCTCCAGCAGATCCTGCTGAAATTCCTGATTCGTCCAATTCGCCTCCGCATTCTGCAACAGCAACGACAGCATCGATACCGAATTTTTCAGATCATGCAACACGAAGGACGACCATTTATGAAACGACGCCATTTGCCGCGAGATTGCCAGTTCCTCCGCCAGCCTGGCGTTCAAAATCGCCACCGATGACTGATTGGCCAATGTTTCTAACAAATGAAAATCTTCTCGCGTAAACCGACCACCGGTGATTTTTCGGCCCACCACCAGGATGCCCATCAGCTTTTGTTGAATAATCATCGGCACGCACACTGCTGCCCCCAGTTGGTCCAGAGCATTCCGTTCAGCCGCAGTCAAACCAATGGTAGTCGCTCGTTCCAGCAACTCATCGATTGCAATCGCTTCCCCCCAGCGATGCAGCCAATTGATGAAATCGCTGCGATGATCGAATCGCAGCGCCTGAATGTCCTGATAATTTTTCGTCTGGCTCACCGAGAGGGACCCGGTGGCTTCGTCATACCACAGAATCGCAGCCTTTTCCACCCGGAACAGACCAACAATGTGATCCAGCACAGTAGCAAAAATCTCATCCGGCTTCAGGACCGCCGATAGACTGTCGCTAAATCGCCCCCACTGCTCACGATAATCATAGCGATTCCGATAAAAATTTCGATCGACGAACCACTGCAGCCGCCTTTTCACCGATCCCGACACCAGGATCGCCAGCAACAATAGGAAAACCACCAGCGCCAGGAGAAATGTCAGGAAAAGATTGACGCTACCCCCGGCATACTGAACCACCTTTCCCACCACTCCAACCAGCAGAAAATAAATCCCCACCACCGCCAGGGTCACAGATGAATAGGCCGCCTCCCGACCAATGGTGACATCCAACTGCCTGAGGCCATATTTGACCAGGTGAAACAGCAATGCAACAATGGTTAGCATAGCCGTGGCCAGACTAACCACCGCCAGCCGACGGCTGAGCATACCATACATTAGCATCTGGCTAATTGCGTAAATGCCAACGAACAATGCGGCCATGAACACATAGAATGGCTGCTTTTTGATCGCCCGGGTCGATTTCCCTGCCCCACGCAGCGCGCTTTCAAAATAAACCAGAGCCAGCAGGAAACATCCAACTGCATAAACTAAAAGATATTTACCGTAACCAGAGAATTGCATTAGATCTCTGGGAAATGAGCGAGGGACATAGAAAAAATCATGCCACCATAGCAACACAAAAAAGACCAGCCCCAGGCTGTACAAGCTGCCGAGCAATAGAGCCTTTTGTTTCAGCACCGCTCGATAATCCGCCCCACCGTAAATCATGCTCAGCAAGACCAGTGATGGCAGCCAAAAGCATAAGCCGGCCCAAACCAACTTTCCCCAGCCCACTACCAGGAAATCGTATTGCTGCCTAAAAATCATCACCATGCCATACGCAACCACAGTTAACAGCAAACTGGTGCCCAGCATAACTTTTCCAATGAAAGATCGACGTGCCAGCACAAAGATAGTAATCCCTAACATCAATAGGGCTATCACCGTGCTCCACGAAATGATCATTTCCAAATTCATCGGCATGTCTCTTTGGTTGCTAATCGCCAATTCAATTTCTTCCGTCCACTGCGCCGCGACTGGTGATTGATTGCCCCAGGTTCTGGTTTTTCCAGGAAGATGCGATGCTGTCAGGATGCCAAAAATGAAATCCACAACCCAAAGCTCAACAATGGCAACTGAACCGGACCATCGCTATCCGCTCAGATGAGTGGCCATTCGTGGCCTGGCGCCTGGGTGACCAAAACCCTGGACGATTCGAGCTAAAGCCTCGCCGCCACCTCGTTGCTCTCAGCAAATAAGCCACCGGCATCATACACCACGATTTTGTAGTAATAAGTTCGTCCCGCTTTCAACCCGCTATCCTTGTACCTGGTCAATGTCTGATTGCTATTGATCCAGATCGGCGGGCTATTGACGGCAACCGGCGACCGTTCCGAACGGTAGATGCGATACATCGAAAAATCATTATCAGCGCTCGGAGACCATGTCAGTTCCACCGTAGAATTATCGATAACCAACGGTCGGTTCAGCATGATCGCCTGCGGCGGCAAATTGGACATGGTGGTGGCTGTGGCTTCGTTGCTCGGCTTATTGGCCCCGGCAGCATCGAATACATATATTTTGTAATAATACCGGGTATTTTCCTGCAGATTGCGATCTTCAAACTGCGTGACGGATTGCTCGAAAATGGATTTTACCAATTGCGAACCGAGACCAACGCCAGGCGTAGTTGCTCGATAGATTTTGTAGCTATCAAAATCCTCGGTACTCGCTGCGTTCCACCTGAGCTCAATGCTCGTCCAATCTTTGCTGTTTGCCTGCAAAGTGATCGCGTCGCCAATCTGCTTTCTTGCCACCGTCACCGCCACTTCGCGACTGGCTGTTGCTTGCCCGCCCCTGTCGAAGGTATATAAACGATAGTAGTAGGTTTTTCCGTCTTTGAGATTATTATCGACATATTCCACGGTTTGCGGAAAACCGATTGTCGCCACTGCCGGCTGGGACAGATCAACATTGGGTGATTCGCTGCGGTGAAGCTGGTACTCCTTGAAATCCTGGTCATAGTTCTGTTGCCACTGCAGCCGAACCGCCGACGACGAGATCACTTCTGCTGCAATAATATCGCACAGCGCAGGCGGTTGGTTGCTCTGCTGATAGCTGGCTAATCTCCGTTGCAGCTCCTGGCTTTTCATCTCCAGCGACGCCGCAAAGGGCAATTGGGGATATTTCTGCAACAGTTCGGCATAGATCTCCAACGCCTTCTGTTGATCATTCAGCTTTTCCTCATAAATATTTTCCAGCGTCAGATAGGCCTTTACCCGATCCGGCATCGGCAGATCCATCGTCAATAATCGCTGCAATGTTTCAACGGCCTGTGGCCACTGCGCCTGTTTCACAAAAATGTCCGCCATATTTTGTGCCGCCACCACGGCCACCATGCTATTAGGATATTGCTCGACAGTAGTGGTATACTGTTTGATCGCCTTATCGTAGGCGATGCGGGCCAGTTCATGCTCCTGCTGCGATTCATAATATCGGGCAATGTACATCGGAATATCCAGCGCCGGCAAAGTATTGGGAAAATTTTCCACCACCCATTGATACTCGTTCACCGCCTTGTGCCAGTTGTTCTCCAGTTCATAGGCCTTGGCAATCGACATCTGCGCCTGCAAACAGGACGCTTCATCGTCGCTGTAGTTGTTCAACACATACTTGAATTTTTCCCGCGCCAGATCATAGCGCTTTTGACTCAAATAGATGCTGCCGATGGCCACATTCACCTTGCCCAACTCACGGCTGCGGGGATAACGATTGCTGATCTCCTGATAGATCTCCAGCGCCCGAGGGGCTTGATTCAACTGATGCTCATATACTTTTGCCAGGCGATATATGATGTCGATCAATTCAAATTGTGACGCGTAATTGGCAATTAGATCATTCATCACCTCGGCGGCCAGCGACCACTGCCCCTGCTCACCATACGAGGCCGCCAATTGATCCTGCGCCGCCACGGCAATTGGCGAATTCGGCCATCTGGCGGTGACCTGTTGATAGTATCTTCTCGCCTGCTCCAATTGCTGATCGGCCATGGCATCCTTCCCCTGCTGCCGATACAACCGGGAAATATAGATCGGCGTTTGCATGATGGTAAAATTGGGCAGCAAACTGTCCCCCTGCACCGGCGGATATTCTTGAACCAGGCGCTGATAGGCCGCAATCGCTTCGTCCAATCGCTGCAGCTTCTCATAACTCATGCCAATCGAATACTGCGCTATCGCCCGCAAATCCGAATCCGATGTCGCCTTGCTGATAATCTCTTGATAAACACCAATGGCTTTGTCATAATTGTTTCTCAACAAGTTCAGATTAGCCAGGGCCAGCCAACTGGTTCGAACAATGTTTTTCACTTCCGGCATCTGCTGTTTATCATCGTTCAATTGCTGGATCAGCCGACGATAAATCTGCTCGGCGTTTTCGTATTCTTCGGGGCTGGCAATAGCCGGATTGATCAAAATATTCTTTTCGATTTGTCCCGCCTTGTAAAACATCTTTTCGGCCAGATATATATCACCAACCTTTGAATTTTCATTGGAACATTGCATCAGCGACAGAAATGTGATTATCCCTATTAGCAACTTGCCTTTATTTGACCAACCTTTCATGACCCTCTCCATGATTTTCTTGAACAATTTCCCTTGTCATTCTTCCGGCACTTACATTCCCTGTTAAGGCTAACGTTTCTCTTTCAGCAAAAGATAAAAGCGCGTGATCGTACTCGTCTGGACATAACCCGAAATAAAAGTGATCAGGATGCCAATGCCCAAAACGACTACGATCATCTCCGGCGAAAATTTCGAAACGATCAGATCGATTCGCCGGCTGAGATAACTGATGGGGAAATAAAATAGCGTCGGAATCGCCACCAACAAAAAAGTCGTCCCAGCATTCCTCTTGAACATCGCAAGGGTCGTGCTTATGGTTTTTAACAATTTCTGATTATCCAGAATGATCAGCGCTGAGGTATATGAAAAAATAGACGCGGTCAAAATCCCCAGCAACAGCCCGATCATTTCCACCACCCGTCCCAGCATATAGCTCGGCTGCAACAATTGCGTTACCAGATAGGGGAAACCGAGGATCACCGCAAAGATCATCGCCGAGACTATCAGCCAGATGATAAAGAGAACGCCATATTTTTTCATCACCGCGCCGAGTGCCTGGCCAAAGCTCACCGGGCGATTGTTGAAGCCCCCGGCAAAGATATAGGTAGCCGTCCCCACCATCACAATACCCACCAGGCCGCTCAACACAATATTCATCTGGCTATAAAGCGACGCCAATATCATATAAAAATTCGGATAATGCAACGCCGCTTCTCCGAAGAATCGCCGCACCAGCGGCACCAGAACCACAGCGAATGGCGACCGGGCGAAATTGTTCAACCCGTACAGCAACAACACCTGCACGACGGCATAGATCAAAAAAGGAACATAAGTGTTTCCGTTTTTCATCGAACGAAAACATTGACCCCAGAGATACAGCAGCCGTCTAATTTTTCCCATCATACCCTGTTAACTCCTTTCCATCGTTTAGAACGAAGTTCATTCCTCAATTATGGCTTTGGCGTTCCTGAAACCTGATTGCTGGCGGAGGTCAAGCCATCCTTATCCATTACTAATACCTGGTAAAAATAAGTCGTATTCTTGGTCAAATTGGCATCAAAATATTCGGTCGTCGGCTGATTGCTAATGATGGCAATCGGGGCATCCGTTGTTTTCACCGGCGATGTGATCGAGCGATAGATGATGTATTGCGAAAAGTCAGCATCCCCATTCTCAGACCAGTTCAATTTTAACGTCACGCTATCCACCACGGTTGGTTGCGCCAGGATCACTGCGGTGGGCGGATCATTGCTATTGGTCTTTCCCGAGGCTTCATTGCTGGCGGTGGCTTTGCCGCCCAGATCGTAAACATAAACTCGATAAAAATAGCTGGTGTTTTGCTTCAAATTGGTGTCATCAAAGCTGCCAGCTTCTCGCTCCGAAATCGTCGTGATCAACAGCGATTTCGTGTTGCTCACACCAGCCGAATCCGACCGATAAATTTTATAGCAGTAGAAATCATCATCCCGGCTTTGAGACCAGCTCAAGTGCAACGAACTGGTCGAATTGGCTATCGGCGATGGCACATTGAGCGTCACCGCACTGGGCGGCGCGTTCTCATTGGTTTGGCCTTTCACCTCATTGCTGGCCGCGGACAAGCCGCCAGTATCATAAACATAGAGCCGATAATAATATTTTGCATTCTCCTGAAGACCGGTATCCTCATAATGCGTGGTCGCCTGCTCGCCAATTGTGGTAACCCATTGATCGCTGGAATCCACGCCGGCGGCATTTGAACGATAAAGCCGGTAGCTTTCAAAGTCGCCATCGCCATTTTGAGACCAGCTCAAGTTCAGCGTCGTATAGGAATTCGAGGGCGCCACTGGAGTTAACATCGTTACCGCGGTTGGGGCCACATTCGCATTCGTTTTGCCCTTGACCTTATTGCTGCCTGCCATATTCCCCTGCGCATCGAATACATACAGTTGATAGTTGTATTCAGTATTCGGCTTCAAATCGGTATCCTCAAAGGTCAACGTATTCTGGTCGCTGATCGTGGTCACCAGATAGGAAGTGGAGTCCACTGCCTTCGGTGCCTCGGACCGATAGAGACGATAGCTCTCGAAATCACCATCTTCATTTTTCGACCATTGCAGTTGCAGCGAGGTGAGGGAATTGACCACTGGCGTTGGCGAGTATAGCATCACCGGCTTGGGTTTTTCATCATCAATTTTGCCCATCACTTCGTTGCTGCCTTTGGCCTTGCCAAATTTGTCAAACACAAAAATTCGATAATAATAATTGACACCAACCTTCACGTCGTTATCCTGGAAGTAGGTCGTCGTACTCGAAGAAATCATCGTAATCAAATTCGACGCAGTATCCACTCCGGATTTCGTTGCCCGATAGAGCCGATAACAGGCAAATGATTCGTCGGTATTGGGCGACCAGTATAGATCCAGCACCTTTTTGTCGGTTCCCGATACAGCAGGAGGATAGAGCGTGACCGCCAGGGGATCCTGTTGGATAGTTACCCGGCCAGTGGCCGTAGCAACATTGGCGACGTTATTGGCCCGATCGGTAAAATGACCACTCACAATGGCCTTCAACACCTGTAACCCCAGCGGAATTCGAAAGTCGACTTCATAAGTTCCGTTGTTTGCCTGAGCATCGCCGTTAGTGCCATCGTCGTATAATTTTATGCCAGTTACCGCATCGCCAATATCGATAGTGGCCGAACCATCCGGTTCGCCGGTAATGATGCTGAAATGAATGGTCTGGCCGGGCACCTTGGTTTGGCCGTTGGTATTTTCCCGCACCTCGGTGATCACCGCTTTGGTATCCAGCGTAATCGAATCGCCAATCGGCCGGTGCGTCTCATTACCTTCGGCATCTTGAAAGCGAGAATAGACATATTTTTTGCCATCGCCGGCAGTCAAGGTCCAATTTTTATGCGACATGAATGGCTCCCAGCCCGCATTGGTAAATAATGAATCCTGAGCCACCTGCATATATTTTGTCCCGACCGGCGCCGTAATATTCAAGGCTGCGGCTCGCTGATTGGTGTATTCATCCCCACCGTTGATGATGATCGAAAAAATATTGGCGCGCGCCAGCACCACCGCCGATTTCTTTCCTTCATATCCCTGTTTGTTGATTGCAGAAATCTGGTAGGAGTAGAGCTGTCCATTATGTAAATTCTGGTCGACGTATTGCCTTGCGGTGGTGGAATCCAGCAGGTTCATTTTTGAATTCAGAGAATCACTTCGATAGACGCGATAGCTGCGGATGGAGGTGCCATTGGCAATATCCCAGCTCAGCGCAATTTTCCCATTGTCGATCAGCGCTCGCATATTATGGGGCGCTGCCGGGAAAACAGTATCATCCGGCCCGATCAAATCCTGATGTTCCTTTTCACAGCCAGCCCAGATCAGCAGGAAAGTGGAGATTGCGATGCTGAGGATGGCGACCGCCCAAAAGCCGGGATTGTGGGCCTTCGCGCCCGGGATGCCTGAATACTTGTTGGTAATGGTTGAAAATATCTTCATCGAAATACTCCAGCCAAAAACTAAGGCAAATAATTACAAACTGAACGGTTACTCCAAACACCCAGCAGTAACCATACCTCGAACTGCCATTCCTTCTGACCGATCGCCCGTGGCAACCAGTCGCTAACTATAACCCAATTCCGCCGATAGCCAACCGCCGCTCCCACCTGAGCGGTTAGTCTGTAGGATACTACCTAAAACGTCCAGCTAAAACTTAACCCCAAAGTTCCCTCATGCAGATGGGAGGAAATAGTCGGGGCAGCCTTGCTAAAAATTTCTTGATCGAACGATGGAAAAAAGAAGATTGCATCCAAAAAATTATAGAGCCATAGACCGCCAGTGACATAGAGCCAGGTTTGTCGCCGCTGAAACGCGGCATCCGCCTGTCTCTGTTTGTCGGCGACCACCTGCCAGTACTGATTCGATAGCTCGTAGCTCTTTTTGTTTAGCTCGTATTTGTCCCGTGCCCGGTCGTACGCATCCACCACCCGTTGATAATCGCGATCGGCGATCAAGGTGCCCACGCCGGCGGTGGCGGTCAGCAAGCTGATAACAATCGCCGAGTTATTGCGTTCCGAATAGTATTGCCCCCAACCCGGAAACACCAGGGATCGGAATCCAGCTTTCACCGCCGTTTTGGGGCTCAAACGGATCTTCATGACCCCACTCTCGTTGCCTTTGAAAAAATAGTCGAACCGTCGCTTCTCATAGCCCGATTTGACCGCGGTCACGCGATAATTGCCGATCATATTGGATTTCAATCTGAACGGCGCCGCTCCGACAAAGCTATTTTCACCGTCAAAATATAGCATCGCGCCCGGCGGATCCGAGCGGATAATCAATCCCTTCTTATCCCCTTCCGAATTTTGTGCCCGGCAAAGCTGCACTATTCCTATCAGGAGAACAAAGCCAATCGCCCATACGACTATTTTTTTCTGGTTCATGAATAAACTGCCTGCGTTAAATTTTTAGCTTTCCTGTGATTGCTTTGGCCAATGTTTGGAACATAATCTGAACATACGACTTCAAATTACCATTCTGACAATATTCCAGATCATAATCCAATTTTTGCTCCAGCGCCTGCAGCGAATTATCATCTATAAGGCGTATTTGTGCCAGACCGGTTATACCCGGTTTCACTCTCAACCGCTTGGTATATCCCGGCATCAATACTTCCAATTGATTCACAAAAAAGGGTCGCTCTGGCCGTGGCCCTACCAGACTCATGTCGCCCTTGAGCACATTCAACAGTTGGGGCAACTCATCCAGATTGGTCTGGCGCAAAAATTTTCCCAGGGGAGTAATTCGTGGATCGTTATCGCACGCCCATACCGGCCCACATTTTTTTTCGGCCTGATCGCGCATGGTTCGAAATTTATAAATCGTAAACGGCATACCATACCCTTCGTTTTTCCGCCGCTCGCCAAGTCGCCGCTCATTGGCCACAACCACTCCCTGCCGTCGTCGATCTTGTTTCCTTCGATCCTGTCCCACACGCAATTGCGTATAAAAAATAGGGCCATTGGAGTCCAGCTTAATCAAAATGGACAGCACAAAAAATAGAGGTAAGCTCAAAAGTAATCCAACACTGGCTATAATAATATCGGCCAATCTTTTCACCACCTCGTTGAACCAACCAGATCTCGTCTTCATGATTAATTCTTATTGGTTGTTCTATGGTTATGCTTTTCCGTCTCCAATTTCCGACGGCCCAAAGCACGACACCGACAAAGATTAGCCCCCCATTGATTAGTATCATGATCTTTGAATTATTGTTCGATAGCCAAACCCATTTTGACCATCCGCAACATGCCTGACGAATGGTTCTCGCAACCGGCATCAAAGAATTGCCATAGTCTTAAATCGGTCTGCCTCGGGCACGATCCTGAGCCGAACTACCGGCCCATCTCGCCATCTGGAAAACAGACCATGGTGCTGATTATTTACCGAAAAAAGTGCGTAGAAATTGACCCAATGCCTGCACCAGTTAATGTTATGAACGCATCAGAACCTTCATTCATGGTAGCAATAATCAAAGCGAGTTTTTGCCATCGCGCCGGTCATTCCATCATTCGTCAAATGCTCTGAATCTAACGCATATTTGCATCGGCTGCGCCGAGTACCAAACCAATGGCACTCTCGTTCAGATCAATACCTAAATTGCTAAAATGAATCATGACGATTGAAAACGATTACTCCTGGCCCACGAAATACACGGAATGCCAAAAAGTCAAGAATAAAAAATGCTTTTGGTGTATTTTCGTATAGTTCGCGGGGCGCTTATCCATAGTCATTTACATTTTAGAAGTTCATATTATAAATTAGAAATATGCATAGTTAATGAGATTCAAATTCTTTTATATTAATAACTCAATTTTTCCATCACAATTCAAGTATCATGCCAATAGATACTAAAACATTATTTTTGAATTAATCTGCTTATTTTTAGTCAGTTATTATATCAATAAGTAGCTGGCGCTGCCAATTCCTGCCACTTGGATTGTCTCTCCATGAGACGATTGTAAGCAACTGAAACAAAAATATCCCGTCATCGACTTATTTCTTTTCAATTCACGATTTTGGGGCCAATCGTTGCGGCCACCAACGATTTTATCGAGATAAGGCAGCATCCCAGCAGAATCGGCCAACCGGGACGGTAAGCTGGATCACGCCTTCAAAATAACCAGCGGTTTTCGGATCGAACCCAATGGCGCATCGCTTCTATCAGCCGCCCGAGAATTTCGAAACAGGGCACTTCGGCTCAACTCTTGTCCCGTAACGCCTCACTGATGAGTGGACAGAGCTACTGACCGGTCGCTTAACTTTTCGAAATTTTGGAAGCACTCCATTTTTAAGCCACCGGTCAGTCCACTGATAACTGATCTTTTGCCTTGGCCCTAAATTTTTTCTTGATTCTGTTTTCCTTTTTTCTTATATTGGGCCTGTTTTTTGGTGCTGCATTATCGACTAAAATTTTCCACTCGATCTTTGAACTTTTTCTATTTTGATGTGTTAATTAAGAGACGCCACCGTAGCTCAGCAGGTAGAGCAGCTGATTCGTAATCAGCTGGCCGACGGTTCGAATCCGCCCGGTGGCTCTATTTATTTCAGGAGATGCCATGAGAAGACTTGCAGGTTTGCTCAGCGCAAGTAGTTGGTTCGTACTGCTGCTGAACGTGACAGTGATCGCCGGTTCAGGCACCAGCGCCGGCTTTGAATTTTTGCGAACCCCCATTGGGGCCAGGCCCTCGGCCATGGCCGGCGCCTTCGTTTCCACTACTGGCGACATACATGCCCTTTATTTCAATCCCGCCGGCCTTAGCACCATCTCCGGTCGCGTGGCCACCGCCACCTATTTGCATCATGTGCTCGATTTTCAATCCGGCTTCGCAGGCTATTGTCAGTCGCTCCAGGGAGTTGGGCAATTGGCCGTGGGAATCGCCTATATGAGTTATGGTGAATTCGACGCAACCGATATCAACGGACAAAAGATCGGTAACTTCAATGCTGGCAGCCTGGCGTTCACTTCGGCCCTGGCGCGGCCCATCACTCACCAGTTACTGGCGGGCGTGGCCGCCAAGGTGATCCATACGACCATCGATCAGTACAGCTCCACGGCTCTGGCGGTGGATCTGGGTTTGATTTATCAGGCACCTTTTTTTGGCGGAATGAATATTGGGCTGGGGGTTTTTAATCTGGGGCAGGCGCTTACTGCGTTCATCGATACCAAAGACCCACTGCCGTTGAATTTTGCTGCGGGCTTTTCCAAAAAATTGGCTCATCTGCCGTTGGAGTATCAAGTGGCGGTGACTAAATATATTGATGATGATTTTCAAGTTCGGGTTGGCGGTGAATTTACCCTATCGGAGGGCTTTTTCCTGCGACTGGGGTATACCACGCAGGGACGGGATCAAAAGATCGGTGCCAATGGCGACCAGTTTGCTGGTTTTTCCACCGGGCTCGGGCTACACTGGCGACAGATGCAATTCGACTATGGCCTATCCTCCTTTGGCGCCATCGGCTATTTGAATCGCGCCACCATTTCCTATTCATTCTAAAGCGCCAAAAAACCGTTCGTCAGCTTGCAACGGACGGTCACGGTGCTATTGCCACGAGCCAGCAGTTGGTCACGCGACAAGACTACAATGATCGAGGCCAGGAATAATTGTCGGTGATGGAATTTTTACCCGGATTGCACATCAAAAAGTTCTGCAGTGAATGCTTCGGAGAAACCTGACCCAATCATCCGCTCGAAAGCTTGGCCATCCGTCAGGCGCTATTCTCGGTTCGTTCGGGACCCGCACAGATTTTATGCCCTTGATAATTTGTCCCGTTAACAGCATCAACGGCAAAATTATCAGCGCGAAACAGCTTTTGTAATTAATCAATCTCGATGACTCTTCGCGCCCATCGTGAACAACCATTGGCAATCTCGAAAACAACTGAGGCTGAAGTGTGGCAGATAATTTTATCGGCAACGATTCGTTTGGCCCATTTTTTCGCTGTTTGCTGGCAGGAATCCTGGGTATGAACCAGGGCAATGAAGTAACCCGTAGCTACGAGAACCTCTTTCATCAATATCTCCTGCCAGTGAACGTTTTCACATCCGTGGATTTCACGTCTTCACCCAGATCGGTCTCCCAGCGATTCGCCCATTGTTCGAGGTCAAAAATTCTTTTTTCTGATGCGCCAACTTTATCGTGAGAATGATAAACCACAATTAATGCCACCTCTTCGCCCTCACTAACGTTTGGCAAGTCGATGGTGATCTGCCCGGTCGAACTCACCTTTTTTTAGAACCATTGTTTGCATTTTAATTCCAATTCAAGATTTTTATCGCTTATATGATGATTCGTCTCGATGAGCAAGCTATTGATGAATTCAAAATCGTGTATGTTTCAGTTTATCCGTCTTTCGCTTTCTAAAATAAATACTTTTCCTAACAATATCAAGTTATCCTAAATTTCTAAAATGAACAATGACGATTAAAAGCAATAATTCTTTGACCACGAAATACACGGAATGACACGAATAAAAAGTGCTTTCGGTGTTTTTTCGTGTGTTTCGTGGGGCAATTATTGACAATTCTCTCATTTTAGAATTTTAGGTTTAAATCAAATTTAAAAGCTATCTTCAATCCCTGCGGCGGACGGAAGTCACGTTTCCTGCCAAAAAATTTTCGCGCGACCACGCAGCGCCCGTTTGTTCCCCACTTCAATTGGCAACATGACCGTCATCCGCCAGTTGGCGGATGGCGGTCACGTTTAAATCACCTCATCCTTGATTTGCAGCAAATATTGCAGCGCCGCATCATGCTCATTGGGGATTTTGGCGTCCAGGATGGCTTCCTCGATCATGGTTTTCAATTTGCCGACCAGCGGCCCTGGCGGGATGCCACAGACCGCCATGATCTCATCCCCACGCACCGGCGATTGAAACGCCCGCATTTGATCCTTGGCTTCCACTTCGTTGAGGCGCTCCACTACATGATCGAAGTTGGCCAGATGCTGCTTGACTCGCTGGGGATTGCCAGAGGTGATGTCGGCACGGCATAGCATCAATAGATCCTCCAGATGCTCCCCCGCCTGCACCAACAACCGGCGCATCGGCGAATCCGTTACCCCTTCTTCGGACAAATTGATGGGCCGAAGGTGCAGCCGGGTGAGCTTTTGGGCATATTCCAGCAGGTGGTTTGGCAGGCGCAGCCGCTGACAAATGGCCGGCAACATGCGGGCGCCGATCTCATCGTGGCCATGAAACGTCCAGCCGGTGCCCTCCACAAAACGCTTGGTGGCCGGCTTGCCAATATCGTGCACCAACGCCGCAAACCGCAGCTCCAGTTTGTCACTCACTTTGGCTACATTGTCCACCACCATCAGCGTGTGCTGAAACACATCCTTGTGATGATAGCCTCCACGCTGCTCCACTCCCTTCATGGCCACCAATTCGGGGAAAATCAATTCCAGAATCTCTGCCTGATCCAGCAACTGAAACCCACGTGAGGGGCGTTGGGCCAGCAGAATTTTGATTAACTCATCGGTAATGCGCTCCTGCGAAATAATGCTCAGTCGCTGGCGCATCTCCTTCAGCGCCAGAAAAGTACGCTCCTCGATGTCGAAATCCAATTGCACCGCGAAACGGATGGCACGCATGATGCGCAGCGGGTCGTCTTTGAACGTAACCACCGGATCCAGTGGCGTGCGAATGATCCTTCGTTGCAGGTCCTGCTGCCCGCCCAGTGGATCGTAAAGCGTGCCAAAGTTATTTCGATTCAGCCCCAGGGCCAGGGCATTGATAGTAAAATCCCGGCGCCGTAGATCGCTGTCCAGATCCGATGGCACGACCATCGGTTTGCGGGAGTCGGCCACGTAGCTTTCGGTGCGCGCGGTCACGAACTCCAGCCGATAATCCTGGAAATTGACCATCGCAGTGCCAAACTTTTCGAAAATGACCATCTGTCGGGTTTGCAGCTTGCTGGCTACCAACCGGGCAAATTGCGGCCCCTGGCCAACGACCACAAAATCGATGTCCTTGACCTGTTTCTTTAACAATCGGTCGCGAACGTAGCCGCCGACCGCGTACACGGTCCAGCCATGATCATCCGCGATCTTGCCGATCTTGTTGAGAAGTGCTTGTTCTGTCATCACCTTCACAATTGATTATATGATTGCCTGCCCAAAACCGCCAATTCCGTTGTCCACCAGCCAGTCGGTAGGTGGATCGGTCAATTGGAATTGCAGCCACATCATTTCGCCTGAATTGATCCTTCCGCCGGTTGGCCGACAGAGGATGCAGTCGGTTCTAACATGGCCGCATTCATGGTTTCACCAATAAAAATTCAAACCTGCAGCCAGCAGATAGCCCCCCAGGCTCGAACCCATGAAACCGGGCGCGCCGCCTTTGCTGGCGGAGCTTACCTCCAATTCCAGCGCCAGGCCAAGATTGGGCATCAGGACAAAATCCGCCCCAACTTCCAGATAAAAACCCTGGCCCGAGCTGGTGACCTCGGCGGCCGAAGCGGGCTTGAGCAACGAGAAATCGGCCGTTTCCCGGACCTGGACGAAATTAAAACCAAAGCCCGAATAAAAGCGCCACTGACGGTACGGCTCGGCGTACCAGCGTATACCGACATTTAGCAGCCGTTCGTCCCACTCTGCCTGGCCAGAGACACCATTCACATCGGTCGTTGCCGTTTTCCGAAATTGGCCATATTGCACGGAAAGATAATTGGCTTTGTAAATGCGAACATTGGCGTGACCGGAATAGTACCCTCCCCAGCGACTGTCGTAAACGTCAGGAAAATTTTCCAGTGATGCCCGAAATAAACCGGCGGAACCACCTGCAATCAGCCGGGGAAACGTGTACCAGGTCCAACCGCTATCGGCTTCGGCAACACCGCCAAAGATCGATCCCAGAATAAGAAGTGCCAGATACAATTGTCGTTTCACCAATAATCCTTTCTAAAAAATTATCAAACTATCGCTCACGTGGAAAACCTTTTGAGAGTTCCATCTGTCTAATAATCGGACACGCCCAGCTAATCAGCCTCTCCCCTGCTGGCCGATTCAGGCGAGGCAACCATCGGCACAATCCACTACCCGATAAAAAAATGGCAATATCCAAAAGCCCGTGGTAGCTGCCGATGTCAATCATTCGGCGCTGGGACTGGTGCAAAACTTTCGGCATGGGAGCCATTCACATGTCCACCATAATCATGCTGATCATGGCTGCCATCATCTTTTTCTGGCAGCCACCATTTCGAGTGCCGGAGAAAATCCAACGCCTGGCACGGCCGGGAATTTTGCTGTTGTTGCTGGCCGGCCTGATCGGTTTCGCCATTTTGAAAACGATCATCCAGAAACCTGGAGCCGGGCCCGCGCCTGCCGCGGCCAAAACCCACCACATGCAATGGAAATCCGCCCCCCAGTCTTTTTGAGATCTCCGCCGTATATCGCCCGGGAAATGGTTATGATGTCTGTTCCCATTGAATCTTCGCCAATTCATCAGCTTTTGGCTGCTTGATTTTGATCCACCTGATCAGGCTCAGCAACAGGAGAATGATGGATATACCCGCCACATCGGCCAGCGCATCACCGATATCCGCCGACCGTCCCGGCACAAAGTACTGATGAATTTCATCCGAAATGGCGTAAAGACTGCCCAGCACCCAGGCGAAGCCACTGGCGTGCTTTTTGACCCATTGATTTTTCTGGAAGAATAAAGCCCGATGACATAGGAATCCCAGAATCGCATATTCGATCGCATGATAGATTTTGTCCTGCCAATCAAACCCCAGCTCGGGCGCGGGAATTTCCGAAAAGGACGATTGAATAAAGATCGCCGCCGCCCATACCATTGCCGGGAGCTGATACCACAAAAAATGCCTGTATTTCTCCATCGTTGCCTACCCCAGGTTGTGTTTGTTCATCATCAACATGTCGTTCATTCAAACCAGCATCATGATGCCGTAATATTTCGTCTGATCCAATAATTTTAAATGGCCAACGCTTCCGCGTGTTAGGCAGCCGCCGCTAATTTGCGCACCCCAAATAAGATCGATTCAAAGCAATAGGCGCAATTGGCTGCCATTGGCTCAATTCGCGAATCGCGCCGCGCGTTAACATTGTTGCTATTCAACTCCATTTTTTAGAATTTGTTTGATCGCGGCCGGTAGATAGCGAGCAATATCGCCGGCGATCAGACCCATTTCTGTTAGCTCCCCCGCAGCCAGGTCGCCGGCCAGGCCGTGCAAATAGACCCCCACCAGCGCCGCATCTACCGCGGACAATTTTTGTGCCAGCAGGCCAGCAATCACACCGGTGAGCACATCCCCGGAACCACCGGTGGCCATCCCGGGATTGCCGGTAGGGTTGATGAACACATCGCCAGTCGGTGCGGCGATGAGCGTGGGGCCGCCCTTCAATACGATGACTTTGCCCCAACGCTGCGCCAGATCTCGCAACAAGGTGAATCGTTGTTGCTGAATCTCGGCGATGGGACGGCCAATCAACCGCGCCAGTTCGCCTGGATGGGGCGTAAGCACCATGTCGCCAGGATAACGGTGAATCATTTCAGTCTGTTCGCTGAGCGCGTTCAAGCCATCCGCATCCAGCACCATTGGCCGGCTCACATTTGTCAGCAACCACTTCACGAAAGCCACTGTTTCCGGATGGGTGGATAGCCCCGGCCCGACTGCCAGCACGTCGGCCCATTGCAGCAGATCCTGAATTTGATCGCTGGCGCCTGAATGAATGGAACCGGCGGCGGTCTCTTTGAGCGGAATGGTCATCACCTCGGTGGCCTTTTGTTCCAGAATCGGATTGAGGCTGGCTGGAATGCCTAATTTGGTCAGGCCGGCGCCAATCTGAAGCGTAGCCAGGGAGGTCAATGTCGCGGCGCCGGTCATGCCCACGGAACCAGCAAAGACGGCGACTCTGCCACAACTGGTCTTGTGTGCGTCCAGGGAGCGCTGGGGCAGACGACGGCGAATATCCGCGGGTTCGAGCAAAAAGCGCTGGCCGGCCCATTGTTGATTAACAATGGGGGGAATGCTGATATCGACCACCTCGACCCTGCCGGCGAACTCTCGGCCCGGGGCAAACAGCAAACCGACCTTGAGCTGGGCCATGGTCACGGTAAGATCGGCACGAATGCAGGCGCCGTGAACCGCGCCGGTATCGGTCTCCATTCCCGATGGCAGATCCACCGCCACTACCGGCGCCGGCAGTCGATTGATGAAGCCAATCAGTTCCGCCAGGAAGCCGGTCACCGGGCCGACCGTGCCGGTACCCAGCAGGGCATCCACAATCAAATCGATCCGGGGAGGCAGCCCAATCTGATCCAGCGAACCGATTTCGGTCACGGCAATGCCCATGTTCTCCAAAATTTTCAAATTGACCAGCGCATCGCCTTTCACTGCCTCTTTTTTGCCAGCCAGGAAAACGTTCACCCGGGCACCGCGATTGGCTGCGTGCCGGGCGATCACAAAGCCATCCCCGCCATTGTTTCCTTTGCCACAAAAAATGACAATTTCGCGCTGCGCCAGGCCGCCCAGAAATTGTTCGATCTGCCGCACTACGCCAGCGCCAGCATTTTCCATCAACACCACCCCAGGAATCTGCATTCCTTCGATCGCCCCACGATCCAGTTGCGCCATTTCTGCCGCTGTGACCACCATTTTCATAATCGTTTGCCCTCACTTTACCAGGTTAACCTTTCATGGCACATAAATTAAAATTAATTTTTTTCATATTCAACCATTTTCTCCTTGCTTGTTTATTTTTTTTCATGTAATTTCTGTCCCAAGCAGTTACCAGCGTTCAAACAATAATCGAAAATGGCTGACGAAATTCCAGATATTGAACTCATCCAACGAGCGCTTCGTGGCGACCAATCGGGTTACCGGGAAATTCTCCAACGATATCGCGCACCGCTATACCATTTGCTTTACCGAATGGTTCGTGACAAAATGGAGACGGAAGACCTGGTGCAGGAAGCGTTCATCAAAGCTTTTGCTGCACTGGCGACGTTCAATGATGAATTTGCTTTTTCCACCTGGCTGTATAAAATCGCCATCAATAATTGCATTGATCATCTGCGAAAAAAGCGATTGCGGACCTTCTCTCTGGACAAGCCAATCGATTTCACTGATGGCGAAGTGAAACGGGAGTTGCCCGACACCACCTATCAGCCCGATAGCACGCTGCTGTCGAAAGAAAAAAATAAACTCATCGAAGAGGCAATCGAAAATCTGCCGGAAAAATATCGCATTTCGATTGTCCTTCGTCACAATGAAGAAAAATCGTATGAAGAAATCAGTCAGATTTTACAGATTCCTTTGGGAACCGTGAAAGCGCGCATTTTTCGAGCCCGAGAAATGCTGAAGAAAGAGTTGAAGAATAAGATCTTTTAAAAATCAATAGTCCCATGAAACCAGCGCTCTGTCCCACTGCGGAGCTTCTGAGACCGGTTCTGGTGGGGTACATTATCACCTAAATTTGTAACATAGCTTAAGACCTACACTTTGGCCTGGAAAACAATTATTTGGTCTCAGAACCGGCCAGTAGGCGGTCCGCCTGGCGGATCGAAAGCACTCATCATTGGCTTATGCCTGAAATTCTAAACCGGGAATAATCGTCAATCGTTGCCTCACGAAACACGCGAAACAACACGGAAAGCACTTTTTCTATTTTTTGAACTTCGTGCCATTCCGCGTATTTCGTAGGCAAGGAATTATCATTGTGTGTCTTCCTTTTCATCTCCCCTGAATAATTCATAGCCACAGAGACACCGAGAACACGGAGTATGACTTTTTGAAAATTGCACCAAATTGTTTTTCGATCTTTCACAACATGAATTGGCTGGTTCAAAATCAGCATTTTTCTGTGACCTCTGTGCCTCTGTGGCCAAGTTTATGAATAGTCCAGCTTCAAGGCCAACCTGAAAATCTAAAATGGGAGGATTGTCAATAATTGCCCCACGAAACACGCGAAACAGCTCAGAAATCACTTTTTCTATTTTTTGAACTTCGTGTCATGCGGTGTATTTCGTGGGCTAAAGGTTATCATTTTCCATCGTCAGGATTTATTTTAAAAATTTGGGCACTATTTCTTTGCGGCGTTGCTGTCGTTTGGCAAAGTTACCGGTTGGGTTTTCT
>CAZYNP010000016.1:0-15966 GCA_964647995.1 uncultured Cytophagia bacterium | reverse complement strand
CACTATTTCTTTGCGGCGTTGCTGTCGTTTGGCAAAGTTACCGGTTGGGTTTTCTGGCCGATTTGAATAGAATCCAACACGATCGCTGGCAGAGTTGACAGAACTTCAAGGTTCTTGAGCGCCTCCAGTGACTTCAACGATTCCAGTTGCCGCAAATTTTGAAGCTCTTTCAATTTTTCAAGTTGCTGTTGCAATTGCTCCTGCTGCTTTTGGATTTCCTGCTGCCAATTTTCCTGCCAGATCAGTTGTTTTTCTTTCTCCAGTCGCTGCAACGTGATATACAATTGTTTATTTTCAGGGCTGGCAAATTGGAGTTTGAGTTTTGGATCGACCACAATTTTCAGTCCATCGTCGACGCGATAGACCATTTTCAGCCGCTGGTCATTCAATTGCTGCTGTTCTTCCATGGCTTTCTGCAGGGCCAGGTTAAAAGTATACATCGCTTTGATGCGCTCGCCGGTCTTTTTCAAATCCTCTGGACGCGGCCTGGGCGGAGGCGGCGGCGGAGCAACCGTTGCCTCTGCTGTGGTTCGCAGGCCCGAAATGACAATGGTCGACTCCCCCGAACGTACCACCTGCACCGGCTCATTCATTGCCCAACGCAACACAGCTTCAGCTTGCTCTGGCGTAACGGCGGCATCGGCATTGGATAGATTCAGAATATTAGCGGCTACCCGTTCGATCCGCTCCGCCGGTATTTGCTGATACGTTGCCTGCTGGACAAATTGATCGTACAGCGTTTGCACTGGCTGTTTATCGGTTGTATCGGGCACCATGGCCAGCAATTTTTTCCCCAGCAAATTCAATGAATATTCCAGTGCATCCTGCCGGGTGGCTTTATCCACAAAAACCAACCAATAGATACCAGCGGTCAATACCAGCGTCAACATCAAAAAGCCAATTTTTTTCAATGCGTTTTCCATGAATATCTCCTCAAAATTTTCCTGGTTAACTTACAACTGCAGAACGCCATCATCTATCGATAGCAGAAAAAGCCGTGTCAACTCAAATCCTCAGCGAACCACTAATACCAACGGATAATCGCGTTATCAATACATCGCAACGGCGATGCCTTCCTTCCTCCTGCCGTAACCCAACGTTCAACCTTCAGTTGATGATAATCATCTTCGATGTCTGACTCAGACCATCTACCTCCAACCGGCAAAAGTAAATGCCGCTCGGGCAGCCGCCTGCCCTCCAAACAATCCGATAGTTCTGCGCAGCTTGATGCTCATCGATTAATGTGGTCACCCGTTCTCCAATCAGGTTGAAAATCGTCAATTCAACTTTCGCAGGTTTCAAAATGCAATAATCGATTACAGTTTGAGAATTGAAGGGATTCGGATAATTTTGATTGAGCCGGAATACGGCTGGTTGGGCAGCCTTTTTTTCTGAGACCCGACTGACTGGCGTCCCAAACCATTCAAGCACTCGACCCAACAGATTATCGTAATGATAGGTGATCCAGAATTGAGGGCCGGTAAATAAAAAGCGATAGTCGAATGACAAAAATACTGTTTTGAAAGCCTCGCCCTCTTTGTGGCAACCCAACGCCAAACCTCTGGCCGAATCCCTGAAACACACCCGGGCATCTTTGGTTGGCGTAAATGCATCCACCTCACCGGATTGACAATACAATTGCAAACTATCCCCACAAAACGAAGCAATTTTGCCACTCACGATATCGTCAGCTACAGGATTGAGCGGGAATGCCGACCAGGCATTGGCAGAAAAGTCGAGCGGGCCCAATGCCTCGATCCCCAGATAGACGTTGTGCCAGTCATTAGGACCAAAAGTCATTCCCCTGGTGTTTGCCAGGACATTTGCCCAGGTGGCCGAGGACAGAAAGTAGTTCTTTGGTTCATTGGCGGTGCCGGTACCAATCCAATTGCCAATAACGTCATCGCTTTCAGACAATGAGTGCAAACTCCCACATTGAATGATGTAATTGTACTGGCGCACCAACTGGTCATAAATTGGCCCGTCCTGAAACAGTTCCCAATAATCATACTTGTAATCGAGCAATGGGAAAAAGGATTTCAAATCTTCGCCCTCGGTGATGAGTAGCAGATCATGCTCTTGTTTGAAAATGCGATAGGTGACCGGATACGTCACGACGTAGCGTGCGGGATTTCCGCAGTCGACGGCTGAAAAGAAATAGGTTACGACATCGCTCGTTGCCCGGGAGCCCGGGATGTCTGCCGCCCAGATTCCATCCTGAATGGTACCACTTTTCAATTCCAGGGTCACACTGTCGTAGGCGGCCTTGTTGATGCTAAAGTGCAAGTAAGCCTCCCTGACGCCTGCCTTGCTGGCATCAGCGGCATCTTCGTCGACAATCGCACAGGTTATCATTCGCGACCCCGTTTCCAGGGTCGAGCCGGCGCGATGGAAAACGATGCGGGGAGGCTTATTGCCATAATACTCGACCACGACATACCAATTCAGGGCATAATTATAAACAATCCAGCCACCATCCTCCCGATAGTGCGCTAATTTCAAGTTATCCCGGCCATCCGTCGGCTCAAGCGCTGTCGCCAGTGTGGTCAGGTAGCTGCCAGATTCGCCATAAGGAATAATTACTACATTGAATGGTTCGCCACCCGTGTCGGGTTCTTCCCCCAGCCAAACCATTTCCGTCCAGATCACGGTATTTTCGACTGCCGTCGCCGGAAAATCGCCCCACATCAATTGCCCCAGCGGGGGAGCAAAGTTATTGCCCTGCCAGCCATTGTTCGTCCAGACGCCAAGAACAAGACTATCACCTTGCCATTCAGCGCCAGAAAAATCCCAGGGGTAATTGGTTCTGGCCAATCTTAGGCAAAATCCATCACAACGTTTGGCGTTATCCAATGGTTGCACCTGGATTCCTACCGCTTTGATATAACAGGGACCGGGTGGGGCAAAATAGCACAGCAGGCTCTCCTGGGACGCCACGCGCCAGTCCCTATTGCCGGAGTCGATATTTTGGATCGTATCCAGGTCGGTCCGGCTGCTGCATCCAAACAATTCTTGAGGGGACAGGCGCCTCTCATAGATTTGCGGCAATTGCTCTGCACTGATCGTCCTGCCCTCGCTTTTTGTTCCGGGTGTGGAGGCTTTCAGGATGGCCAAAGATTTTTCCTGGGCGCTAACCATGGATCCCCAACCAACAGCGCACAGCATAACGCCGACTGCAATTGCACGATTCATAGTTTTACCCTCCTGCTTGAATTGGAAACAAGAACAGCTATGAAAGCATCTTTTCATATAAAAGATAATGATCCTTGTTCATTCCCAATCCTTCGTAGATCCGTTGCGCGCGTACATTGGTTTTGTCCACATACAGCCGCAATCCTCTCACGCCTGAATCGCGGGCCATGGCTTCAACCCGGTCAAACATCCGTTGAAAAATACCCTGGCCACGCTCGGTCGGCAGCACATAAACGCTGTGAATCCACCAGACATCGCCATTGCGCCAGTCGCTCCATTCCTTCAAAATCAACAGGCAGCCAATTGGCGTCAACTGATCTTTGCGGGCGACCAGGTAAAACCCGCGATCGGGATGATCAAAGATATATTTCACTCCCGAAGCCACAATTTCCGGCGCCAGGTTCAAATTTTCGGTTTCCCGGGCCATGGCTACCTGCGCCTGTGCCAGCCATTCGATATCGGCCGCCGTTGCCTTTTCCGTTCGCATGTCTTTTGCAATCATTCATCCACTCTTTTGTTAATTCTCGATAAACCGATCCGGAACAATTTCACGCCATCATGCTGATTGCGCCCAATCCAATCGCCCATGATCGAAAGCCGTCCTCCAGTTATCGGACCGGGTAGAGATAATTTTCGCCTTTCTTGATGCGACTGACCCTGCCATCAGCGCCCATTTCAAAGATCACCAGTTCACCATCCCCATTGTCGCCGGTCATGCGAAAGGTATGCGCCCCCTCCGGCGTCAGCTCGATGACATTTTCGGTGGGATTTTCTTCCGGCGGATAATCATAGCCGTACAGCACCAGTTGATCGTTCAAAATCATGACCTCATATTCCCAGTCGGTAGGGTCAGCATAGCGACCGAGGTATTTTTTCCAATCCGGATTCCATTCTGGAATGGGCTTTGGTTTAGCAAACACGCGACCGATGGCTGGCGCCACCACATCGAATATGTGATTGGCCAAAAAAGCCGGCGAGGCATCCTCGGCATTGCACATGACAATGACTGCGATCTTCGCGGCCGGGCACAGCAATAGCTGCGTACGATAGCCAGCCACCCAGCCACCGTGGCCGATAAACGTTTTCTCGTTGCGATGCGAAATGCTGAACCCCAATCCCCAGCCGCTTTGCCAGTTTGGCTGCAGCCATTGCACCCGTTGCATTTCCAGAACGCTACTCCGCTGCAACACCGAACCACGCCCACCGTCTTGCTCCTGAAACTGGAAGGAAGCGAACCGGGCCAGATCTTCGACAGTAGACGACATATTGGCTGCTGGGGTGAGCCCTCGGGCTGCCGTAAAAGGCATCAACTTCCTGGAGCCATCCGGTAGTCGACGACCGTAACCTGCTGCCAGTCGTTTTTTTTGTTCATTGGTTAGGTTCACGCTGGTGCTGGTCATTTGCAGCGGGGTCAGAATCTGATTTTGCACATAGGATTCATAATCCTGACCTGACACCGCCACCACAATTTCACCCAACAACGCCATGCCCAAATTGGAATATTTCCACCTTGTTGCTGGCGGGTAGATGGTTTCCTGCTGGGGCAATTTTTCAATCAACTGTTCGCGTGTGGGAAATTGGTGATCGGTCCAGTAAGGAAAAGCGGCCTCACGTGGCAATCCCGATGTGTGCGTCATCAACTGGCGGATGGTAATGGGCGCCGCGTTGGGAAATCGCTGCTGGATGCGAAACCAGGGCAAATATTTTTCGATGGGATCGTCCAGTTGCAATCGCCTTTGATCGCGCAATTGCATAATGGCAGTGCAGGTGAATAGCTTGGTGATGGAGGCGATGCGGTAAACGGTCTGTGGCGAAGCGGGTATCTTTTGCTCGATATCCGCATACCCGAATCCCCGGGCCCACAGCAACTGCTGATCATAAACCAGAGCCACCGATAATCCCGGCAGACGATGATAATCCAGTTGCGCCTGGAGCCAGGTTTCCACCAGATGGATCTTGTCGGCAATTTCGGGCTGCTGTGTCAACCGCTCATCCTGTGCCATACCGGGTTGGCGGATCGTGATCAAAAACAGCCCGAACAAAATATACAGCCAGCGCATCTTTTTCATCAGGAAAGTCTCCTTCTGGAAATCATATTTTTCCCAATCAATTCATTATGCCATCCTCGATCGAAATGCCTAATCGTAAGACCATTCTTTGCCCCAAAATGTTTCGGATTTTATTGAAAAAGATGACCTAATACAACTCATTTTTTGCCGATGCGCGCCTTTTCCATCATAACCCCAGCCGAGCCCCGGGACCTTTTAATGCCCTGCCCAATTAATTCCTGAATTCCTTTGGCCAGGAAAATATATCAGCCGGAACATTTGCATCAGAATCCCCACATCATCAAATCATCCTGCTGCCGACCATCCTGCCCCAATCATCCTGTGGTTATGGAAAAAACTGATTTCCCGCCCAGATTAAATTTTAGTATTGACATTTAAGTTGGAATGATGTAACTTTAGCCTGGAAATCGCTGTCCAAGGCTCTGGTTGATAACTAAGGTGCAGGAATTATGGCTATGATATTGAAACTTGCTTTATCGGAATTAGAAAATAACCCAATCGCTCGCCACAGCTTCTCTGCTGCTCCGAAGGAATTTCACATTTCCCGAGAGGCTCGGGATCGCTATCAATTTGACGAATCCATCTTCAAGCTATCTGGCAATGTGATCTTTGCCAATTTCCATGCCGCGCGACGCTTTGCCCAAAAAATGAACGACAAACGTGACCTGGTCAATTTTCCTGAGCAAGCGATCCGTGCCGGACAGATCAATGCCATGGGCTTGATCGATGAGATTCTGCACTATGTCGTGGAACTGTATCGCCAGCAGAAAAAATCCGAGGTAATGAAACAGGCGCTGGCGTGGCTGCAGGATCACCTGGAATCAACGGAAATCACCAAAACCCTGCGCCGTTTTGCGGAAGAATTTCCACCAATCGCGGTCTACCAGCGCCAGATGCCCCTGGATGAATATCTGGCGGGTTCGACGGAGGGCACTCCCAATCTGGAGATCGTCCTCGAAGAAATGATTCTGCTCTGGCTCAGCAATCAAAATCCAGCATTTTCACCTTTCCAGGAGCTATTTGAAGACGAAAAACTGGTCTATCATACCTCCTATCTGAAGATGATCGAGGAACTGAAAGCCTTCTTTGATACCCAGCCCTTCTTTGGACCTGATGATCAGAATCTCATCGACATGTTGCGCAGCCCGGCCATTGCAGTGCCCCATTCACTATCCGGCCAATTGCAGTACATACTGGAGAAATGGGGCGGGTTGCTGGGCAAATATCTCTATCGTCTGCTCAGCAGCATGGATTTTATCAAAGAAGAAGACAAGCTCCGCTTTGCCTTTGGCCCCGGGCCGAGCTATGTCTACGAATTCCGTGGTATTGAGGAAGAGCCCGAGCGATTCAGTCCTGACCGCGAGTGGATGCCCCGCCTGGTGCTCATTGCCAAAAGCACCCTGGTCTGGTTGGATCAGCTTTCGAAAAAGTATCAACTTCCCATCTACCGCCTGGATCAGATTCCCGACGCGGAATTGGA
Organism: uncultured Cytophagia bacterium; assembly: GCA_964647995.1. Taxonomy (GTDB): domain Bacteria; phylum Zhuqueibacterota; class Zhuqueibacteria; order Thermofontimicrobiales; family Thermofontimicrobiaceae; genus Thermofontimicrobium_A. The sequence continues at coordinate 9,225 of CAZYNP010000016.1, read as the reverse complement.
TCAACTGGCCCGCTGGGGATTTACCGGTCTCTGGCTGATTGGCATCTGGGAGCGCAGCCAGGCTTCGAAGCGAATCAAGCAACTGTGCGGCAATCCCGAGGCCGAGGCTTCGGCCTACTCCTTGCACGACTATGTGATTGCCGCCGAATTGGGCGGCGAAGAGGCCTTCAATAACCTCAAGGATCGCTGCTGGCGCCGCGGCATTCGGTTGGCCAGCGACATGGTTCCTAACCACACCGGCATCACCTCCCGCTGGGTGATCGAGCATCCGGATTGGTTCATCTCTCTGGATCATAGCCCCTTCCCGGCCTATACCTTTTATGGACCCAATCTCTCCGAGGATCAACGAGTGGGCATTTTTATTGAAGATCACTACTTCTCCAGAACCGACGCCGCAGTGGTTTTCAAACGGATCGATTTCTGGACCGGCGACACCCGATACATTTATCATGGCAATGACGGCACCAGCATGCCCTGGAACGACACGGCGCAATTGAATTATCTAAAACCAGAGGTTCGGGAGGCAGTTATTCAAACTATCTTGAGCGTGGCGCGGCGGTTTCCCATCATTCGTTTCGATGCCGCAATGACACTAACCAAGCGCCATTACCAGCGGCTCTGGTTTCCGGAGCCAGGCACCGGCGGCGACATCCCCTCCCGAGCCGGTCATGGTCTCACCAAAGCCCAAATCGATGAACAGATGCCGGTTGAATTCTGGCGCGAGGTGGTCGATCGGGTGGCCCAGGAAGCGCCCGATACCCTGCTGCTGGCCGAAGCCTTCTGGCTGATGGAAGGTTATTTTGTTCGAACCCTGGGAATGCATCGCGTTTACAATAGCGCGTTCATGAATATGCTCAAAAACGAAGACAACCAAAAGTACCGCAGCGTCATCAAAAATACCATCGAATTCAACCCGGAAATCCTCAAGCGCTATGTCAATTTCATGAATAACCCCGATGAAAAAACCGCAGTGGAGCAATTTGGGAAAGACGACAAATATTTCGGCGTCTGCGCCATGATGGTCACCATGCCGGGATTGCCCATGTTCGGCCACGGCCAGATCGAAGGTTTCACCGAAAAATATGGCATGGAGTATCGCCGGGCTTATTGGGACGAGCAGCCAGATTGGAATTTGATTCGTCGGCATGAGAAAGAAATTTTCCCATTGATGAAAAAGCGCTATCTATTTGCCGATGTGCAAAATTTTCTGCTGTACGATTTTTTTGCTCCCGAAGGCTATGTGAATGAAAATGTCTTTGCCTATTCCAATTGCTTCCAAAATGAACGGGCGCTGGTGGTCTACAACAACAAGTTCGAGCATGCCCGAGGCTGGATCAAGACCTCGGTGGCTTACGCCGAAAAGATCACCCCCGGCGAAGAACCTCGCCTCGTTCAGAAATCCCTCGCCGAAGGGTTGCGGCTGACCAGCGACGAAAATTATTTCTGCATCTTTCGCGATCACATTTCCGGAATGGAGTATATTCGGAAAAACAAGCAGCTCTGGGAACAGGGACTCTACATCGAACTGGGCGCCTTCAAGTACCAGGTTTTCATGGATTTTCGAGAAGTGCGGGATAATGAATATCACCACTATCAGCAAATCCACGACTACCTGGATGGCAGCGGCGTTCCCAGCATTGACGATATTTTGAAAGAAATTTTTCTCCGGCCCATCCATCAAAAATTCTCGGCTATCATGAATGCCGCTACCATCCGGCAATGCCTGGCCAACCGGATCACCCCGGCACATCCGCAACTCGATACGATCGTGCTGGATACGATGACCGAGAAATATCGACAGTTGCTGCTGGAAGTTAACAACTTTGTTGGCGCCAGGGGTGATGATAACGCCCTGGCTGCGGCATTCCGACAGACGCTGGCCGCAATCTGGCAACTCGACGACCTTCCCCGCCGTCTCCAAACCACTCGCACTCGAGGTCTGAAAGCGGCGCTGCAATTCTTGAGTACGAAAAAATCGGATGCCTCGTTTGAGTACGCCTTGCTGAGCGCCTGGGCCGTGGTTTCCAGGCTGGGCCAGTTGATCGCTTCCGCTGATTATGAAACCCAGAGTCGGAGCTGGATCGATGAATGGCTGCTGGGTAAAATCATCGTTTCTGCCCTGCACGAATTCGGATCATCCGATAGCGCATGCTGGCAAGCGCTGGCGCTGGTCAAAATTCTGACCAGCCATCAAAATTGGTTCCGCTGCGATGGCGATCCACAGGCCACCAGCTACACTATCTTTAAAAAATTGCTGGAAGACCAGGATGTCCATGATTTTCTTCAGATCAATCGGTACCAGGATATCCTGTGGTTCAATAAAGAGATGTTTGAAACGCTAATCAAATGGTTCTATAAAATTGCCATCATTGATGCGATCAGCTCAACGAAACCAACCGCGAAAGAATTGGCCACCCAGATAGTTGCCAGATATCAGATAGTAAAAAGCTGGCAACTGGCAGAGGCGGCCTCGGAATACCAGGTCGAAAAACTGTTGGCAGAACTCGAGGTCCGGGCTCGGCCAAAATAGCCGAAAACGCAATGATGGGATAGTGGCAATTACGACGGCCTGGCTACATAGCGATTGAATCCGAATTGATCGCCTCGAACAACGAACTCTGGCACGAGGTACTATCGGTTGATTCGTTGAGCAGGCATCTTTTTCGTCTGCTGGTTAACCATGGAGGAAGAACCGCCAGCGCTCCGGCCTGATCTGCCATCGCTGCCGTGAGTTCACTCTGCCGAGATCTGGCGTGGCTTGCAACATTCGGCATTCAATTTATCCGCTTGACATTGTCGCTGGACCTGCATATATTAGCCAGCACAATGAATGCCTATTCCATTAAAACTGAGGTGCTGCCATGAGAACGAAAAATTGGACGCCGCTTAACCCAATGGTCTGGTTGCTCCTAATTCTGCTGGCCGGCCAGGCCTTTGCCCAATTGGATGATCGCTTCGGCGCCACCGGCGTGGAAGGAAGCCTTTATCTCGGCCAAAAAGGTTTGAGCTGGTACCGGGATTGGAATGACTCCTATCTCCGAAAAAAGTACCCGGCACCGGACAAAAATAAAATCTGGACGGTTGGCAAAATCGATTACCGCTCCGATGATTTGGGGATGGATTACAAGTGGCTCATTCTGGATTTGCTGGAAGATACCGAGGTGGATTTTCTGCAGGGTTTTTTGAATCTCTGCCTGGCCTTAGTAGATACGAACATCATCCCGATCATTGGCGATTATTGGGCCGCCAACCGGGATCTGTTAGAAGATCAACTGGAAGATACGCTCAATCATTTCGTTTTTACCGACAAGAAATACGGTATCAAGTACCGGGCCACCTGCAAATATACCACTATCGAATTTCAGGATACCTTACCGAAATTTATCATGACGGTGTCGCAAGATACCATTCTGGCTACCACCAGCCTCGCCGCAGTCTGGAAGACCCATATCTATATCGATGCCTGGGTATTGAATCCCAATCCATTCAATTGGGGCTATATCTGGAAACGCGTTGGCGACGCCGACTGCGAATTTGAAACGACGATCCAGTTGGCTGCCTATGCCCGGTTGGAGGGTACCGGTCGTGGCCGTTTCATCCAGGTCAAAAAAATAGTCACTGATTCCCGGACCGAATCCGATATCGACTGGTCCGTTTTTGGCATTTCCTTCACCTGGGAAGAGCTGTCCAACGCCATCGAGGATCTCGTGGACAGTGAAATTGAAAAGGCATTAAATAAAGAGCTCCTGAAAGAGCCGATTACCAGCCCCTATTATTTTGTCGATTTTTTCAAATCGCTCTTTCCCGGCAAAATCGTCCCCACGCAACAGGAAGTGTTGGATCGCATCTGGGAAGCGGAGCGCTCTGCCATCGAACGAGTCATCAAAGAGGACGGCTATGAAGGTGGCGTTTGGGCTATCGGCTATGAACCGAATTGGTTTCCTCGACTGCGCCCCGCGCAGTACGCGGCAGTGTTTACCAACTATTATCGGCTGATCAAGCAGCTCGATCCCCGAGCAAAGGTGCTGGGACCGGGCCTATTTTTGACCGAGGCTATCGACAATCCCGGCGAAGTGGCCTGGCAATTCATTCCGGGTATGTTCCAGGACTTCCTGGCCGCTATCAAGGATGAATTTCAGCAGCTTGTGCTCGCCTATTTCAAAATGGCCGATAGCAAAACCTGGTATCAGCAATTCTTCGCTCACCTGCCGCCAGACGTCAACATCGATATTAATGATTTTCACATCTTCCCCATGAAAGCCAATTTTCAGGCCATCAATTGGGATAGCCTCACCTTTCTCATGAATGATGTCACCACATTCATGCAAAGCCTCAGCCAGGCTTCGGAGACATGGGTTTCGGAATTCGGTAACATCAATGGCAAGTGTTCGGAAGCGGAAGTGGCAGAGATGTGTTCTCGTTTTTGTCAGTACTTCAAAACGAATACCGTCGGCATTTCCAGATGGTTCTGGTATCTTTCCTACGGGCATGGGCCATTCTATGACCTGCCCATTGCCCCGACGCCTCCGACAACCGCGCTGTTGAACAAGAAATACCAACTGACGTTAATCGGCCAGGCTTACTTGAAAGCAGCGGACAACACACCGCCGATCATGGACGCGGCGCCAACGGATGGCGGCGCGATCGCCAGTCCCGGCCCTATCGTCTTTCGCTGGCAGCCAGCGCGGGAATTTGATACGGGAATCATTGACTATCAGCTTCAGGTGCGCGGCGAGCCGGGCGGTGCGATCATTTACAACAGTTGGGTGGGCAATGTGCTCTCGCACACCATCACCTATTTCGCTGGCAAAACCCTGTTTGCCAGAGTTCAGGCCAAAAATGGCGCTGAACTCATCGGCGAATGGTCGCCCTGGAGCGATGGCATCACCATCAAAGCGGCCGATTCCTTAGACATCCGGCTCGCGGATACTACCGATAGGCCGGAGCTATCGCCGCCAGATACCAGCGACGATGCCCGATCGGATTTCCGTTCGGAGGATAGATTGGCCACCGGCGATGCAACCGGAGAGATAGATCGCGGGCAGCCTCAATCCCTGGAACCAACTCCGCCGAAAGCATTTCAATTGGCACAGAATTATCCCAATCCCTTTAATTCGGCAACCACGATCCAATACCAGCTCCCAAACGCGATGCGGGTAATGCTGGCCATTTACAATGCTCAGGGTCAGACCATCGTAACGCTGGTTGATGAATTTCAGGGCGCTGGCACTTATACGCTAAACTGGAATGGTTGCGATGCCAATCACTCGGCCGTGCCATCTGGAATTTATCTATGCCGATTGCAGGCAGGACAATTTGCAGATGCCCGAAAAATGATCCTGGTGCGGTAGCTACCGGTCAGGGGAGTGGATTCACCTGACGAGGCAAGACCAGCAGAGCCGATGCGGAAAGGCTCAGCCATCATTCGGTTGATAGAACCAACAAGGTAGGTAATCTATGGCTGGCCGAAAATAGCGACTGCCGCTCGCTCACTAATTTAGTATTGACAAAATTTCAATGACTTCTTGCACTCTGCTAAGTCAGCGCGCAGTTGGTTTTCGACTTTTTCCGACCGATTCTCATTAGGGTGATTGCGAAGACGAAACGTAAGCTTCCAGCTTGTCGGATAGATTTGAGCCAACTTCAATATCCACGGCGCAAGCATTACAGATTCCTCATCCATGGCGCAAGCAAGATGCATTGGTTGCGGAGTGGCTGACTCTTTGGATGGACGCCAATTAGTATGTGATCTGGAGCTCTCGAACTTCGCGGGTGTTCGCACAATCAACTGTCGGCTCGGCTTTGCAGAATAGATCGAGCGCTCCTCCGATCCATCCTGATCATCCGATGCATTCGGTCCATGCTGTCCTACTTGCTCATTTCTGTTTTATCATGGACGCGATACTCTATGGATGCTGCATCTGCCGATAAAGCGCTGCGGCTCGTTGGGCTTCCGCGGCTCGGTTTTGCAGCCTCAAAAAATCCAGCCATCGCTGCAGAGTTTGTATCTGCCGGTCCAATTCTCGCTTCGATGCAATGTTCAAATCAGCCATTTCCAGGATCAGCGCTTCGGTTTGGGGCCAGTCTTTCGCCAGCCACAATTGGTGCAACGCATTGACAAAGGCAATCTGGCAGTTTTGTTTGAAATCATTATTATCCTGATAGCGATAAAATGCATCCGCCATTAATTGGAAAGCCCGAAGAAAATCGCTCTGTTCAAACAAGCTCTGTCCCCAGCGATAATAAAGCGAAATCTCAAATTTGCGATTGGAACGCGAATCGGCATTGAACAATTGAGCCAGCGTTAGCCGGTCATACGCCGTTTCAAAATCCTCTTTCTCAGCCGCAAAGATCGCCAGATTGTAAGCGATCAGTCCCAGGAGCTCAGTGTTATTGATCCGCCGACCGTGGGCATGCTCGTAGGCATAGAGGCGATCCAGCCCAATTTTTAGCGCCTCATTCTCGGGGTAATATTGCCGCAAATATTCGGAATAGCGCTGAAGGTTGTTCATGATGTTGAAGCCCATGGAATTGGTGTTTTCCACCATCACCTGTTCGACGATGTTGGTAAAAATGGAATAGACATGGGTCGGAGTTTCGAAGGCTTCGGTCTTCAGCCCTACTTCATCGCAAATCAGGTTATAAAGCACGGTCGCGCTAACGCAGTTAAACGCTTTCCGCTCCATAATATCAAACAGGGCGGTAGCCTCTCGCTGATACGTTTTCAGCCAGGTCGTATGGAGATAGAGGAATAGCTTCTCAGCCGATGGGACTTTGTCGAAGCCAATCAGATTTTTCGAGTAAATATCTTGCAGCAGTGCGTGAAACCAACCCATCCCCTGCTGCAATTTTGCCGAATCATCACCAGACGCAATAATAAACGCAGCCTCGATGCGCGAGAACTGGTCTAATTGGCCATCCTGAATATCGGCCAGCAATTGCTCCGACAATCCCTGGCTACCTGCTGACGCTACCCATCCCCAAAATAACAGGAAACCAATTGCTGTGCATTTGATCGAAACTCTCATTCATCAACTCGCAGTCTAACCTGGCGGCCAATAGAACTGGCGTCCGCCCATGAGATGCAAATGGAGATGGTAGATCTCCTGCCCCGCGTCCCGATTACAATTAAAAACCGTGCGATAACCTTTTTCCGCCAGACCAAGCTGCTGGGCCAACTCTTTTGCCACCACGAACAATTCGCCCATCAGGCTCTGGTGTGCCGGTTTGATGTCATTGAGTGTGGCGATATGTTCCCGGGGAATTATCAAAACATGCGTTGGCGCTTTGGGCCGCAGATCTTTGAAGGCCAGCACCCGTTCATTCTGATAGAGGATCGTGGCCGGTCGCTTTCCGGCAGCTATTTCACAGAAGATGCATTCAGCTTCTTTCATGGATTCTCCTTGCTTTCCAGAATAATGGTCACCGGGCCATCGTTGTGGATTTCCACCACCATCATGGCGCCAAAAATTCCGGTGGCTACATGCAAACCGCTTTCCTTCAGGTAGCCTACAAACTTTTCATACAGCGGCTCGGAAATAGGCGGTGGCGCCGCATCAATAAAGCTGGGACGTCGCCCCTTGCGGGCATCGCCATAGAGCGTAAACTGCGATATCGCCAGAAGTTCTCCCTGGACCTCCAGCAACGAACGATTGAATTTGCCCGCGTCGTCAGCAAAAATGCGGAGGTGCAGACACTTTTCCGCCAGAAATCGGGCATCTGCCTCGGTATCCCCATTTTTTACTCCCAGCAGAATCACCAGCCCCTGGCCAATCGCTCCTACCACCTTTCCATCCACTGTTACCGCAGCTTTTTGAACTCGCTGCACCACCGCACGCATTGTCTACTCCCTGTTTTCGGACGTCACAATTGTAATTTGGCAGCCGCTTGACCACAACGGAAGACCGGCCGCTGTTAACATTTCTTGTTGCCACCAGGGCACACCGCCGAAAAAAATATCAAGGCTCAACAGCAACGGTTCAATAAGCTCACAACGGCCCAAAACCATACCAAACCCGGCCAGCTCAAAACCATGTGCCCTGGCAGCCTGGTAGTTGAAAGCATGGCTTCCACCAAACAACTCATCGCGCGCTGACCGGTTTCAGATCGAGAGGGAAACAACGTTAAAATTTGCTGGCTAAAATCTGCCAACGTAGATCGCCACCAGGCCGGCAAACATGTTTAATTTTAAAATCAGACTCGCTCGTGACAGATTTCGTGAACCGGAATCGTGGAACATCGAAAACAGCACGTACACAATCACTAAGTCCACCACCGCTATCACGATGATCAAATAATAAATTCCAAAAATTCTAAACCAATAGGGAACAATGGTCAATAAGATCAGCGTCAGGTAAATCCACAACGCCACGCGCAGCGCCACGGTTTTGCCGTAGCGGATCGGCAGCGTTTGGGCATTTTCAGCCCGGTCGCCAACCACATCCTCGGTATCTTTGATAATTTCCCGGCCCAGATGATAGAAAAAGGAGAACACCGCCGGAATGATAGCATAGCCAACCCGCGCAACTGCCACTCCGCCGTAGATAAACGCCAGCGCCGTCACCAGACTAACAACCAAATTGCCCCAGAAGACCGTGCGCTTGAGCTGAGCACTGTACCAAAACAGCAAAATCGAGGAAACCAGGCTGATCCCGAATGCCTGCCAGTTAATTGCCGCACCAATGGCTACGCCCACGGCAAAGAGACCGAGCGAAAAATAGGCACCCTCGCGCGGGCTAATCATACCCGCGGCAATGGGGCGATGGGGTTTGTTGATCCGGTCAATGGCCACATCATATACATCATTGATCGCATTGGCGGCAGCGGCAATCACGCCCCCGGAAAGGCTGGCGAGCAGCACCTTCACCCAGGGCTGAATAGCGCCCGCAATAAACGCACCCATGAAAATCGACAACATGCCGATCAGAACATTCAACGGACGGCAGAGCAGCAGAAAATACTTCAATCGCTTCATAGTCGCAACCGGGAACATACCAATCTTCAGTGACATCAGCAGGCGCTTTTGGATGCCTGTTTTTGGGAGTGGAAATTACCACCAATTTGCAAAAAAAGCAAGCAAAAATTTAGGGACGGCATTCCCTGCCTCACTGACTCAATCAACCGATCACTCCCAGCGGCCAACCGACCAGTGGTAAAAGATCAGTTATACGTGGACTGACCGGTCGCTTAAAAATGGAGTGCTTCCAAAATCTCAAAAAGTTAAGC
>CAZYNP010000015.1:0-103205 GCA_964647995.1 uncultured Cytophagia bacterium | reverse complement strand
CGAGGCTGAGGATTTGACGGCGGAAATTTTTATCAAGCTCATCGAGGCGTTAAAAACCTATCGGTTCGAGCAGCCGTTTCCGCATTATTTGCGACGGGTGGTTCGCAACCGACTTTTTGATTTTTATCGAGCGAAAAAGATCGATTGGCTGCCACTGGAACTGGAGCTCTCGCTTAAATTGAAATCATCTTCTGATGAAGAATTTGATCTGCATGAAATTATCGATCATTGCTTGCAGCAGATCAAAAGCCTGTTGCGGCGAGCGATTCTTTTATCCTGGCTGGAAGGCTATAAAAGAAACCAAATCGCCGAGCTGCTGAATTTGCCCATCGGAACGGTGCACTCGAATCTGGAACGTGGGAAAAGTCAGTTGCGAGATTGCGTTCAGGGGCAGTTGGGAGTTAGGTAATTAGGTAAGTGGGTTTCTTACAGCTGAAATTCTTATTCAATGAGCAAAATTTATTAAGGCCACAGCAATGAAATCATTTAGAGAACGACAACTTGAAACACCATTCTGTGAGATGCCATTTCTGTGGGAGAGTCTTTTGATTTTAGTAGAGATATTTGGAAGATTATGATATGCAGGAGCTGTGACCATGGATCATTTGAATAGAACCGAGCTAATGCTTTACCAGAAGAAAGTTGGAATTTCATCCGAACAGAGACAAATTTTTGAGCAACACCTGCAATTATGCGAGCGATGTCGTGCCCAATTGGCGGCGCTGGAGCAGCAACTGAGCCATATCGCGCAGGAAAATCTAACTGCCTGCCGTCAATTCCAGCAGCACCTGCTCCCCTATCTGGATGGCGAGCTAAAGGATCAACAAGCTCAGGCGTTAAAAAATCATCTGGAAGAATGCGACCGCTGCCAGCAGCTCTATCAGTTGGCTGCGGATCTGCCCGACTGGGACGACCCGGCCACGGTTGCCGTTGCGGTTCCTATTGGCACGCAGGAAACCATCGAACGCGCTGTTGTTCAGGCCCTCAAAACAGCTAGAGGAAAAAAGCAAGCCAGCGGCCGATCCCCAAAAACGGTGGCTGCCATCGAAGGCATGGTGGCGGAGTTCATCCTCAGCTTCCGTCCCATTCAGCCGGCTGCGGTTTTTCGTGGCAATGGTACCGATGAGCTGAAAGTGATCGAGCATCCTGGGGGTGATCTGCATCTGGCGACCGGGCTGAAAAATGTGACACTAGAGCTGACCTCCATTTTTGAAGAGTTTATGCTAAAAGGCCAAACCGATGAAAATGGAGAGATCGTTTTTGAAAATTTAGCCAAAGGAGAATATATCGCCAGCGTATCGGGCTATCGCTTGACTGAGGTAAAGATCAGGAGTTAAGCCGTAGGAGTTAAGCCGTAAGGCTTTTATCAAGGAGTTAAGCCGCGGAGTTAAGCCGTCAGGAGTTAAGCCGTCAGGCTTTTAGCACGGAGTTAAGCCGTAAAGCTTTTATCAAGGAATTAAGCCGTCAGGCTTTTATCCCCAATTCGGCAGGACAAATTGGCAATTTGTCCTACCGGGTTGGGGATTTTTTTTGAAAAAAATTTGGCCGGCGGATTAAATTCGGTTATGAATCCGTTTATCTTGATGCAGAGGTTGATAAGTGTTTCTAAGCAATCTCGATGCTTATATTTTCAATCTACTAAAAAATTTAAAAATAAAACGAAGGAGAAACAGTTATGAAGACGTTATCCATCAAACCGTATGTGGCTTTATTCTTGATTCTGCTTCTAATTTCAAGTTGTGAATGGAATGAGAATCCCACGAATCCAGAAAAATTGGTATCTCAAAAAACTAAAAATCTAAGTAAAACATCCTGCATGGATTGTGTTGCTCCACCTTCAAACCTGGTGAGTTGGTGGCCATTCGATGAAACGGGAGGGACAAATGCTGAAGATCTTATAGGCAGCAATCATGGCTCGATTTTCGGAGCAACTTCAGTGCCTGGCAAGGTTTCTACAGCACTCAATTTTGATGGCAGTGACGATTACGTTGCAATATCAGATAACCCTTCTTTGGATATAACGAATGCTATAACCATCGATGCCTGGATTAACCCCGCTCGCTTTACCAGCGAACAAACAATCGTTTGCAAACAGCCATCGGGTTGGGCGGATGCCAATCACGCTGGCAATTATGAATTTGGTCTCGTGGATGCTAAAATATCGTTTAAATCACAATTTGCTCCATACAATCGAACAACAGGGCATGCCGCCAACATGCCTGATTTATTAGCTGGTGAATGGTATTTTGTTGCGGTCACCGCCGATGCGGCTTCAAGGTTGGTCAAATTCTATGTGAATGGAAATTTAGTTGACTCTGCCATATTGCCATACAGCATCATGCAGTATACTAACGATGAGCCGCTGCGGATTGGAAGAAGGAAAGATGGTTTATTTTTCAATGGGATCATCGATGAAGTTGAAGTATTCAACCGTATCCTTACCGATGAAGAAATTCAGGCTATATTTAATGCCGGCAGTGCTGGCAAATGTAAGTTCATCCCAATTGAAATTGATATCAAACCGGGTAGCTATCCCAATTCCATCAATTGTCAAAATCCTAACGGCATTATCCCTGTAGCGATCTTAACCACTGAGGCCTTTGATGCAACAACGGTTGATCATCAAACTGTGCGTTTTGGGAAAATTGGTGTTGAAGCAATGGAAACGCATATTGATAAAAAAACAGGTGAACCCAAGCGCCATGAAGAAGATGTAGATGGCGATGGCGACATTGACCTGGTTTTTCATTTTCGTTTTGGCAACACGGGCATCGAGTGTGGTGATGAAGAAGCTATTCTTACCGGCCGAACCTTTGCTGGGAAAGAGGCAGCAGGTAGTGATGAAATACGAACTGTTAATAACCAGTGAACTAGCCGCTCCCTCAAAGGATTCTGAAACGCTATTATCTAACTGCTTGATGGAGAGGATTGCCAACTATAACTTTCATCAGGACTGCTATTCAATTTGGAATTCCTCTTCAAAATTTCAATTCATCAGTTTCAGGAACCTATTTCTACCACCTAAAGGCTGGCGATTTTATGGCGATCAAAAAGCTGGTGATGTTAAAATGATCTTGTAGGACAAATTGCCAATTTGTCCTACAGTCAATCAACGCCCCAATCCTGAAAACAGGGTTGGGGATTTTTTTTGAATTTTTTTTTGCATGGTGGATTAAATTGAGGAGTGGATTCGTTTGTTAAGATGAAATAACCAGCATCTATTAACTTTAATCTGAAGGGAGAATCCCATGTTCAAAAAATCAGTATTCTTCATCCTCATTTTACTGGCCTTCTCGCTGAGCCAGGCCCAGGTGCCACAGGTGATCAACTATCAGGGCATGTTGACCGATGCTGGTGGCACAGCGCTGAACGGCAGCTTCGTGATTGAATTTAAAATCTACGATGCCCCAACGGCAGGCACAGCGCTGTGGACCGAAACTCAAACGGTCGCGGTCACCGCAGGCTTGTTCGACGTGCTGCTGGGATCAGTGACACCAATCCCGTACACGGTTTTTGACGGCAGTGACAAATATCTGTCACTCAAAGTGGGCGCTGATCCGGAGATGACGCCACGCAAACGGCTGGTCAGTGTTGGTTATGCGCTCCGTGCCTATAATGCCGACAAAGTGGATGGACTGGATGCCGCGACATTTGTCCAAACAGGCCAGGCAAATTCTATAACCACTGCCATGATCCAGGATAATGCAGTAACTGCCGCTAAGATTGCTCCCAATGTGTTAAGCAGCCTGGATGGCGTTTCCAATGATGGTGGCAATATTGATCTCATTGCCGGAAGCAATGTAACTATTACCCCCGATGATGCCAATAATACCATCACTATTGCTGCAACAGGAGGTGCGGCTGGAGACAACCTCGGCAATCATACGGCCACCCAAAATATCAAGCTAAATAGCCACTGGCTATCAGGGGATGGCGGGAATGAAGGCGTTTTTGTTAATAATGAAGGGAATGTCGGTATTGGCACGACGGTGCCTGGCGCCAAATTGGACATCAATGCCGGTTCCGACACACTGACCCATCTGGCCATTAACGGTTTGCATGGTCGACCTACCCTGGAAATTTTGCGCGACGCGCAGAACTGGGGCAAGGTTGCCATGCGGTTATTCGTCGATGGCAGTAGTACTGGCATTATCAACGTTACCAATAAAAATTCAGGAGCTGCAGTTGGATTAAAAATTCAGACCAATAGTATTGAGCGATTCATGATCAATAACGCTGGGAATGTCGGCATTGGCACAATATCTCCAACTCAAAAATTAGATGTTGCCGGCACCGTACAAATGACCGGCTTCAAAATGCCCACCGGGGCTGCTAACAATTATGTTTTAACCTCCGATGCCAATGGTGTAGGCACATGGAAACAATCGGGAACTGGCGGCTGGACAATTTCTGGTAATAACATGTATTCGGCTGTATCCGGGAATGTAGGCATTGGTATCAATAATCCTGCTGGCAAATTGGATGTGAGCCACAATGGATCAACCCATGCTTTAGTCGTTGATGCACAAGGCAGGGTTGGCATTGGCGACATTGAGCCCGCAATCGGTAATTCACAATTATACCTAAGCATCACAAGTGGTGCCGAAGGGGCACTATTTCATATTAACAACACATCAAATTCTCAAACTGCCTTACGCTGTTTGACCAATGGCACTGGTGACGCATTTAAAGCGCAGCATTCAGGCTCTTCTGGCAACATTGCGCGCTTTGAAAGCGGTGGTCAACCTCGAATGGTTATTGGTGTAAATGGGAATGTCGGCATTGGCACTCAAAATCCTACCGCTAAATTGCATCTGGAAAATAGCGAATTCAAATTAGCTGGAACTTCAGCTTTAATTAATTTTGAATCTACAGATTTCGATGCTAATGGTAGAGATATGGTTAGGTTTGGCGGAGAATACATGACAATTACTGGAAAGTATGGTTATCGCGGAATTGCCGTGATTGGCGATAAATTTGCAATTTGGCGAAGAACTTTGGGACCTGCATCTGATGTTGCTGCATTCGTCGTTGCTGCAAACGGAAATGTTGGAATTGGAACCACGGTACCAGACCGAATTTTAACTGTTAAGCAAGGTGGTGGCAGATCAATTGCCGATGGCTGGGATGTTTATAGCTCTCGCCGCTGGAAAACCAATATCCAGCCCATCAATAGCGCTCTTGAAAAAGTCAAGCGTCTCACTGGCGTTACCTTCGATTGGAAGGAAAACGGCAAACACGATCTTGGCTTGATTGCCGAGGATGTGGGACAGGTGATTCCAGAAGTTGTCGCTTTCGAAGAAAATGGTGTCGATGCTCAATCGGTGGATTATGCTCGGCTGGTTGCGTTGCTGATCCAGGGGATGAAGGAGCAGCAGGCAACGATTGATCAATTGACCAAAAGAATCACCGATCTTGAAAAAAATAATCGTTAGAAAGGAGCCCATCAATGATTAAATATAAACAATGGCTGGGCATCCTGCTGGTATTCCCGCTGCTATTCATAAATTGGGGAATTGCCTCGGCCCAATCCAGCACCAATTTTAAAGTCAAGAAGTCAGTCCTGGATCAAAGTGGCGCACCCTCGCAGTCGTCTCAATACAAAGTGCGAGACGCGGTGGGGCAACCAGCGCCATTGGGATTGGCCAGCAGCCCGAATTTCAAAGAAGCCGCCGGGTTTTTCGCGGCCATTGCCGGTCCTGCTCAAAACCCTGTCCTCGTTGTCGTTCCAACGACCCTGGATTTCGGCACGACTGAAAATAGCAAACTGTTCCAGATCTCCAATGGCGGCGGAGGGACGTTGACCTGGACAGTAACGGAAAATCCCGATAAGCCCTGGATCATTTCGAGTACGCCCACTGCCGGGACCGGGAATGCCACGGTCACCGTCACGGTGGATCGCAGTCAACTGGCTGGCGACAGCGACACCGGTACGTTGTTGGTTAGCTCCAACGGAGGCAATCAAAATGTTACCGTGCTGATTAGCAAAGCCGTGGTCGGGGTTCCCATTAATCCCGTCACAGCCAGTCCCCAGTTTGCTGGCAGCGAATTCTGGGTGAATGTGGATGTGGGCACCACCACCAATCCGGTGGCTAATCTGTTTGGGGTGAGTTTCGATCTGGATTTTACCAATACTGCTTATGTCGATGTGGTCACTCCTCATGCCAGCAATGTGCTGGCGGGCGATTTTTTAGGCAACGATGTGGTATTTTTCTTTAATGTCGATGAAACCGTCGGGAAAGTGAATCTTGCCATCACCAGAAAAGCCGGCGTTGGTGGAGTCAATGGTTCAGGCACCTTGGCCAAAATCAAATTTAAATCGGACATCGCAACGCCGAATAATACGCCGATTCAATTTTCCATCAGCAACGTTGCGGCCAATGATCCCGGTGGTGGCGCCATTGCTTTGGCTCCGGGCGCCACGACGGTAGTTATCTCCGGTGGTATTATTGTCTGGCCCGGGGACACCAATGATCCCATGGATCCGCTGAACGTCGTGAACCAGGCCGATGTACTGCCGATTGGTCTGCATTGGGGAAAAACCGGGCCGAAACGAACCTGCCATCCACCGGGTCAAGAAATGATGTGGCTGCCACATACCGCTACGCCCTGGATGCCGGATAAGAATGCCACCTATGCTGACGCCAATGGCGACGGTGTCGTCAATCAGGCGGATGTGTTGGTGATTGGGCTCAATTGGAGCAAAACGCACACCTTGCAATCGCTGACCAACGTGGCTGACGGTGAGTCGGAATTGCTCCAACTGGCTACTCCGATTCTATCAAAAATTACTGGCCAGGAGTCGTCCGCACTGGGACAATCGGACACCGCAATGATCAAGTTAAAATTCAACGGAAGCATGAATCCCGGGCAATATTTCTATATTGATGTTTGGGTGAAACATGTGAATGACCTATTTGGCTTGTCCTACGAGTTGTTTTATTCTCCCAAAATTTATATGTCGACGGATTCAGTGAAGATGGAGCCCAACAATATTCTGGGGAATGATCTGATCTTTTTCTCGATGGCGGATACGACGCATAAGGACACGGTAAAACTGAGTGTTGCCATCTCGAAAAAATTCGGCCAAAGCGGAGTGACTGCGGATAGTGGGCTGGTAACCAGGATCCGAGCCTATATGTTGCCCACTGCGATTATTGACCAGAGTCAAACCCGGTTGTGGTTCGCTAATATCTTTGCTAACGATCCCAATGGCAATCAGATTCAGTTCAAAATCGATACGACGAATCTGAAATGCGTCACTCGTGTTGCGCCCCCCCCACCGAAGACCAAACCGACCGAGTTTGCGCTGTACCAGTGCCATCCCAATCCATTCAATCCGACCACTACAATTCAATTTTACCTGCCCGCTGTTGCAGAAGTAAATTTGAAGGTTTTTGATTTACAGGGTCGGCAAGTGCGTGATTTGCTCAATAGCACGAATTCAGCGGGATTGCATGAGGTAGCCTGGAACGGCCGCGATGATGCCGGACAGGTAGTGGCTTCGGGAATTTATTTCTATCGACTGGAAGCGGTGGCCAAAGATGGCGAACGGCACTCGTTCCTGGCTGTCAAAAAGATGATTCTGATGAAATAAATCGGCTGGACAGCAACCAATTTTGTCCCACCGCTAAACCAATGCCCCAATCCTGCAGCAGGATTGGGGCATTGTGTTGGTAAAAATATTATCCAGGCAGATTAATTTGTACCTAAATTTCTCAAATGATTTCCAACGCGGCAATAAAAAATTTTACCCACGAAAAACACGGAATAACGCGAAAGGGTAATCCCCCCAAATATATTCCGTGTCTTTTTGTGTATTTCGTGGGGCAATTCTGGTGGTAATGGATTCAAACCTGGTGATAAAAAAATTTTGCCCACGAAAAACACGGAATAGCGCGAAAGGGGAATCCCCAAAATATATTCCGTGTCTTTTCGTGCATTTCGTGGGGCAATTCTGGTGGTTTTGAATTAAAACCTGGTAAGAAAAAATTTTTACCCACGAAAAACACGGAATAACGCGAAAGGGGAATCCCCCCAAAATATATTCCGTGTCTTTTCGCGTGTTTCGTGGGCCAATTCTGGTGGTTTTGAAATGATCTTGTTGGACAAATTGCCAATTTGTCCTGCAGGTGAAAATCAATGTCCCAATCCTGCAGCAGGGTTGAGGTCTTCTTTCAAAAAAAATCTGTTCTATAAAATAAAGCTGGATTAGATTAACCATCGAATTCGTTTATTATTAGGTAGAGTCAGCGTACCAGGCACGTGAAGGACCAGTTTATGAACAATGGAGTAAGGGAAAAATGAAAAAAATTCTCACCATTTTATTTTTGCCCGGCTACCTCCTGGCGCAATCGATTGTACCAATTTTGCCCGATTTCCAGGTCAATGAGAACATTGGTTTCTGTGACCAGCTTAATCAGGACCTGGCGCTGGATGCAGCAGGCAACCTGGTAGTAGTTTGGCAGGACGCCCGTAACGGAAACTGGGACATCTTTGGGCAGCGATATAATTCGTCCGGCGGGACCATTGGCATTAATTTTAAAATTACTGACGATCCTGATAATCGGAACCATCATTATAATCCAGCCGTGGCTACTGCGGCTGATGGGCATTTTATTGTGGTCTGGCAACACGCTGAGCACGAGGCAATTTATGGTCAAATTTATGACGCGGCGGGGCAAGCCGTGGGTGGCAATTTCCGGGTAGATGATGATACCCAACGGCAGGGGCAGGTGATCTATCCAGATATTGCGGTGAATTCGAGCGGAGCATTTGTGGTGGTTTGGGAAGATTATCATCACGGAAATCAGCACGATGTCAATATGCAACGGTTTTTGAGTAGCGGCCAGAAAATAGGTTTGCCGATAAAGGTCAATGATTCGGCCATTGGTCGCTACCCCGCTGTGAGTCTGAATGATGCTGGCGATTGCATTGTGGTCTGGCAGGACGAGCGCAACGATGAAGGTGATATTTATGGTCAGCGATTCAATGCGGTCGGCAATCCATTGGGAAATAATTTCAAAATCGATGATCAAATCCAATATAAAGCCATGGTGCCCGCTGTTGGGATGAATGAAGCAGGGGGCTTTGTCGTCATCTGGCAGGATTACCGTGATGGGAGCGAGCTCATTCATATTTATGGCCAGCGGTTCAATGAGCTGGGCGAGGCTTTGGGCGCAAATTTCCGGGTTGGCAGCGGGAACCGCGATGCCCGCAACTGTGATCTGTCGGTAGGTGATGCGGGCAATTTTTGTGTTGTCGTGCAGGATAATCGCGACGATAATTATAATATCTATTTTCAGCAATATGATGCCAATGGGCAGGCCGTAGGGGCCTACACCCTGGTGAATGATGATGGGCAGTTGGAGGGACAGTATAATCCGCATGTCATTATGAATGATGACCAGATAGCCATCACCTGGGAAGATCGACGGCGGGGAAATTATGATATTTTTGGCCAGCGCTACACCGGGGCGGGAGCCGCTATTGCCCAAAATTTTCAGGTAAATGACGATCAACCGGGTAGCGGGTGGAACCAGCTTTCGGATATTGCCGGAAGCCCAACCGGCGATATCTGGATCGTGTGGGATGATCTTCATCGTCAGGATATCTATTGCCAGCGATATCAAAAACTCACTACTCCTGTTATGCCGAATTTTCGGGTCAATGATGATCCCATTATCAGTGTACGTCAGACCGAAACATGCATCGGTTTGGATGGCGCCGGTAATGCTGTCGTCGTTTGGCGTGATTACCGGAATCCAGTCGCTATTGCGGATATCTACGGTCAGCGTTTCGATCGCGAGGGCAAACGACTGGGTGCGAATTTTCGGGTGAATGACGATGCCATCGATGATCCCGAAAGCTATGGGCAGTACGGTCCGGCTCTCGCGGTACGGCAGGATGGCAGCTTCGTAATCTGCTGGCATGATCAACGCCATCGTCATTCCGGCCGCGCCTGGGTCATCTACGGACAGCGCTACGATGCGCAGGGAGCGCCGTTGGGCAGCAATTTCCAGATCAGTGACGACAGCCGGGTCAGCAGTAAATTGTGGTCCAAGATCGACATGGATTCCTCGGGTAATTTTGTGGTTGTCTGGCAGGATACCATGCAGGGTAGCCGGGATATTTTTGGACAACTGTTCACTGCCGATGGCCAGCGTCGGGGCAATAATTTTCAAATCAATCTGCCGCAGCCCAAAAGTCAATGTCATTGGCCAGACGTTTGCTTCGGCGCCGGCGGTGAATTTATGGTTGTGTGGATTGAAGAGCAGGGGTCCCCCAACGCCGCTATTTACCAGCGACTTTTTCGGCCCGATGGAACGCCCCACGGTGATCCGGCAAAGATTAATGACAACACAACTCCCTCCTCAATAAGCCTGGGGCGCTGCAGTTGGTCGAAGTTGTATCGTAATTTTATCGTCGCCTGGCAGGATAACCGAAACGGCGATTTCGATATTTACGCCCAACTGTTGGATGCCCAGGGTATCCCCATCGGTGCTAATTACCGGGTAAATGACGATACCGGTACCAATTACCAGATTGGGGTCAGGGTAGCGCTGGCAGATCGGCTGCTCTATTACACCTGGGAAGATACCCGTATTCCGGGACATGGCCGTGATATTTTCGCGCGCGTCGACCAACTGAATTATGCGCCGGAAACGCCGCTTTTGCTGTTGCCGTTGGATGGGGCTATCATTCGATCTGATTCCCCGACTTTGGGTTTTAGCACCCCCAACGACGCGGATGGCGACTCGCTTCATTTTAGAATTGACATCGCCACCGATAGCAGCTTCGTCAATCCCATTTCGGGATCGCCGTTTGAGAGTCGTCGGAACACGGTAGGCTTCAGCCCCGTTCCCCCCCTGGCCGCGGGTCAGGACAGTTGTCACTACACCCTACAACTACCGCTGGCCGATGGCGTTTATTTTTGGAGAGTCGCTGCTTTTGATGGCTGGGAATTTAGCGCTCCCGCTGAATCCCGCACAATTATTATTGATCACACCCCACCGCAGAACCTCAGCATCACCTTGATGAATCCGCAATATCTGGATTATTGGTACAACCAGGATTCAACCCCGACGATGCTGGTGCAGGTGCGCTACGATGAGCTGCATCCGGCGGCTATTGAATTGCAGGTTCCTGATGTGGATACGGTGGTTTATGATACCGCACTGCCAGGGGGACTAAATCAGACGGTGCAGCTTCCATTCGGAATTCAAACTGCCAGCGACGGGCTTTATATCCTCACCGTCAAACTATCTGACCAAAGTGGTTATTCCGATTCAACGGCGATCGTTTTTTACCTGGACCACACACCACCCACCGGCACCATCGCTACGGCGGTTGATACCAGCCACACGTGTTCCTTCATGGTCCGCCGCAGCGGTACGCCAACCGACGGTTATGGCAGCGGAGTCGCACCAGGTTGGGATGTTCGGGTCAAAGTCGATGACGGCGCATGGCAAACCTGGCTCAGTTATTTTGTCGGTGACAGCGCCCGGTTTACTGGAGAACACGGCAGGACATACTTTTTTGAAGCCGCCGGCTATGATTTTCTTGGCAATCGCGAGATTTTTACCGGCATCCCGGAGACATTCACCGTCGTGGATACCATTGTCTTGCCGCCGGAGTCCGGTTTTGAAATGATTGCCGAACCGCAACAACGCTCGATTACGGCTGGCGATAGCACATTCTATACAATTCGCCTGAATCCGATAAATAGCTTTGCCGATACCGTCACGCTCGCCACACTCAATCCCGATCCCAGCGCGCTTTTATTGAAGATGGAGCCGGCACGGATCACGCCCCAGCAAACCGCACGCCTGTCCGTAAAATCACTGCCGACCAAAAACGAGCCGCAATCATACCCTATCATCATCAGCGGGCGCAGCGGCACGATTACCGTTCAGGACACCGTCTGGCTGGAAGTAATGCCTCGCAAGCAGCCGGACTTTTCGATCGAGCTGGAACCCGATAGTTTGACGCTCGTGGCTGGCACCGATGGCATCGTTCAGATTTCCATCATGCCGGAAAATAACTTCAATGAACCGGTGCAGCTACGGATGCGCGACAGTCTGCAATATTTCGATGTTGAATTCAGTACCAATCCACTGCCACCGGGAGAAATTGACACGCTGAGGTTGCACTGCGATCGGACAACGCCCGCTGGAGTTTATGAGCTTCACATTTCCGGCACGGTCGGCGAGTTAATGCGCGAACAGACGCTCACGCTCACCATTTTGCCGGCCCCGGATTTCAAGTTGATCGTCACTCCAGCAATCCAAACGGCGAAAGCAGGATTTACGGTTACTTACCGGGTGCAGATGGAGCCGCTCAATGGCTTCAATGAATCGATAGTTCTTTATCTGGACAAATTGCCGGAAAAAGTCACCGGCAGTTGTGCTCCCGCCCGGCTGGCGCTTCGGGACACGTCAAAGCTGACCATCGTCACTGAACCTGCGGCAGCATCTGGAACTTACATTTTCGAGGTAATTGGGAAGACAGCATACGATCTCGCACATAGGGCAGAGGTTACCTTACAAATCGAAGGGCGGGTAATCGGCGCCAGCCCCAATCCCTTTACACCAAATGGAGACGGCTTCAATGATCTCGTATTGTTCAAATATGATGAATTGAATAATAGCAATAGCAACATTCATATTTTCAATTTCCGTGGCAAAAAAGTCAAGGAGATTCAGGGAGACGTTCGGTGGGATGGTACCGATGACCAGAACGAGGCATTGCCGCCCGGAGTCTATATTTTTGTGGTCAAGGCAAATAATAAAATCATCGACAAGGGTCCCATTACTTTGATTCGTTAATACCGACCTTCCATTAAACGGAAAACAATGGTCTGGCGTGTTTTCCTGCTGCAGGATGTTTGTCGCACTTGCCAGCAAGAGGCTTGCGTGGCCTGCGAGCAAAATGCTCGTGGTCGCTGCAGGCAGAGTATCGGTGTTACCAAAATCAGGAGGAAAAGGTGTTACGACAAATTTCATATTTAATAATTGGCACGATAGTCATCAATTTTTCTGCCATTGCCCAGGTGCAACTGGCGCCCGCTGCTGCGCGGGTCGATGATCCCCGATCCTTTATCGTCAATCCCTCGGTGACCGCATGGCAGGCGACGCCATTGTTGGTCGCCGGTTATCAATTGCTGCATACGGGTATTCCGAATTATCATTTTGGCAACGGCTATATCGGTGGTGCTTACCGCTTTTCCCATGATATCGGGCTGGGGCTCAGCGTCCAATCGTTTAGCGGCCATCTGCTGCAACGCCAATGTTTGGATATCAGTCTGGGATATTGGTTTTCAGCCCTGAAACTGGCCGCCGGCATCAATTTCGGCATGATTCACCAGGGCTATGACCGCTCAGCTTTTATGCTGGATGACATCAACGATCCGCTGCTTGCGGGCAGTATGGCCACCACGCATTTCAATCTCGGGTTCGGCTTAATCGCACAACCGATCCGCTCAACGTATGTCAGCTTGAGCCTGAACCACCTCAATCAACCCGATATTTCGCTTACTGAAACCGATTGGAAATTGCCGATCGCCTCCACCTTCAGCGTTGCTTGCCGGTTCGGTCAATTCCAGCCGTTTTTCAGTTTGGAAACAGAAGATAATGAGACCTATTATTATATCGGCGCGGAACAAGGCTTTCTATCCGACCAGGTGCGGCTGCGCCTGCAATATTCACCGCAAATGCTGGCGGTAGCATCTGGATACCAATTCAATAACATTCACATCGAATATTCGTTTCATCACGCACTGACTGAGCTAAACGCCATCACCAGTGGCAGTCACCAACTGATGGTCGGCTATCGGCTGGCCGCGGCGCAACCAGATTTCGAACTGGCAGTGGAAGTGCGATCTCCGATGAATCTGGCGCGATTGACGCTGCCGTCCGGAGATTCCCTATCGTTGTCCATTCGCGTCATTCCCAAACACAACTTTAAGCAGGAGGTTCAATTATCGCTAACAAATGTCCCGGCTGAACTGTCCAGCCTGCTGGTGCCAAACCACATTTCGCCAGCCCAGGTTGCTGAGCTACTGCTGACAGTTCCGACGCGTTGCCCATCCGGGTCACACCATCTGGAAATAGTGGGACGGTCTGGCGCGCTGGAACATCGCGTCCCGCTCGCAATCAAAATAACCAGTCGCGGCGAATTGCTCGCCGGCCTTTCTTCTTCGGCAGACACCTTGATCATTGAAAGGGAAGAAATTCACGAGGAAAGCCCGCTGCTGAATGCCATCTTCTTTGCGGAAAACGATGACCAGTTGGATCAAACGCGCTATGAACTGGCGCCGTTTGCTCTGGCCGCAAGCCAGTTGGAAGCGATGCCCGACGTCCAGCAGCAATATCGCGCTCTTTTAAATCTCATTGGACAACGGCTACAAGTCCAGCCGCAATCCAGAATAAAACTCATCGGCTACAATAGCAATATTGGACTGGAAAAGGGCAATCTTGATTTGTCCCGCCGACGGGCCCAGGCTGTAAAAGATTTCTGGGTTAAACACTGGGGCATTAAGCCGGAGCGCCTGGCAATACAGGCAAAAAATCGCCCACCAATGGTGGCTGCGGGCAGCGAGCTGGGAAATGCCGAAAGCCGTCGGGTGGATATCATTCCCCTGCCAGGCTCGGAATCTATTCTGGAACCGATCATGATGAACTATCACGAAGAACGGTTGTCCCAGCCTTCATGTATCTTTTCAACTGGAGGCTCAAAAATCGAAAACGCGCTGCAACAATGGCAGTTAATCCTTTCGGATGCCCAGGACCATGTTATTCGCAGTTTTTCGGGCAAAGCCGATTTGCCAGCAACCATCACCTGGGACTGGACCGACGACCATCAGCAATTCCCCCTGGCAACAGGTTTGATTCAATACCAGTTGCGATTAGAAGACGCCGCGGGTCAAACCGCTCAATCGGGAATTGGTAAAATCTTGATTCAACGCCGGCAGATACATCAACTAAAACCAGTCCAAAAATTTCGACTGATCCTCTTTGAATTCGCGCGGGACGAGGTCGATCGGTCCTCGCCCAATCTGCAGCGACAATTGCAGGAGATTGTGGAGAAAGCCAATCAATCGCCAAACGCCAGGATACTGCTCAAAGGTTACACCGATGTCATTGGCACCGCAGAGTTCAACCAGCAGCTTTCCGAAAAAAGAGCGCAGACGATCTATCAGCAATTGGTGAAATTGGGAATTGCCGCGTCACGCATCACCTACCAGGGGTTTGGCGATCGGTTTCCCATCATGCCCAACGATGCGCCCGAAGGCCGCATGCTGAACCGACGGGTGGAAATATTTATTGAATATCCAGAAAATTAATGATTCTATTGAAAAACCTCACTTATGAGTGGACAGAGCTACTGACCGGTCGCTCAGCTTTTCGAAATTCTGGAAGCATTCCATTTTTAAGCGACCGGTCTGTCCACCTATATTTGATTTTTTACATTCTATTGAAAAATCTTTACTGAAGCTATTAGCGCAGCAAGACGTCAAAATACAGACATCAGGACGATTAATCAAAGTCGACCTTATGAGCACCGAAGTTTTAGGAAAGGAATCATCCGTAGGGATTAAAGGAACGCCAGATTCGTTTATTGAAGTAGTTGCTGCAAGTTTAGTAGGGTGACAATCGCTCTATCCAATCGGGAGCATTTAAATGTTCATAAGCAGAATAATAGTCCTCGCCCTGCTCTTAATTTCAGGCAATGCCTTTTCTCAGGTTGACGAACGATTCGGCTTTGTTACACCTTATGAGCCTGCTAATTCATTAGGGATGGTGTGGTATTACAATTATACTTTTAATCCTCCGCCCCGTGGCATGAAGCGTCTGTATCCAGTGGGATATCTCTATCGCTATAAAGAAGAGGCGGATCGGATCGGCATCAAAAATGACCATGGCAGTTATCAGGTGTATATTGATAGCACTGGAATATATCTCCCCATGGACGATAAAGCCGGGTTAGCCGATCTCGACCACATTTTCATATTTAAAGCGCCATTCATTGCCGCACTGATCAGCGGTCCCGATAGCAGCAGCAAAAGCTCGTCTTGGTTTATCGGTAACGAGCTCAATGGCTTCCTAATCTTGATCCCAACGATAATGCCAAATATTAGGTTTAGTAAACAAGTTGAGAGAAAATAGTCAAAAAGCAGGAGGAAAGCGATGAGACCGGCATACATTTTCTTAATCAATTTTATGCTTGCGATTGGCACAACGATTAATGGGCAATGGTCGACTGAATCCACTGGCAATACGCCGGTTTGCACCAGGCCAGGTGATCAACTTTATCCCTTAGTTGCTTATGCCGGCGAAGGAGAGAATGTCATTTCATGGAATGATTCTACGGGGATATTCGCGCAAAAATTCGATCTATCAGGTAACTCGACATGGGGCAGTAATGGCGTACCTGTTTTTTCCTCAGGGAACTCGAAGCGGCAATATAATAATCCTGGTCTTATTAAAAGTGAAAATGGTTCTACGATCTTTTCAATCTGGTTTCGTGAACAAACCAATATTAGCTATCCATCAGAAGATTATATTATGGTACAAAAATTAAGTAATCATGGGGAAAAACTATTTGGCAATACTGGCATTTCAATTTACTGGAATTACGCCACGATTTCCTGTAATTTGAGAAACCTTAGAATGGTTTCTGATAATGCGGATGGTGCTCTGATCTTTTATGCGTTGAATTATATCTACGGTAACCGTGGGCATTTTCGCCAATATCGTGTTGCTAGGATTAATCCGTCAGGGACAATAGAATGGTCGAAAATCGCTCTCGAACTGCGTAACGATCGGGATCCGATTTCCGGCAAAGAATATTCCGGTGAGGTGACCTCTATCACCGAAGATGGTTTCGGCGGCATAATTATGGCATATTGGATGAGCATCGATAAGCTGTCTTCAATACATGCGATTAAATTGGACTCAAATGGTGCTAAAGTAGGAGAATGCGCCATCTGTGAACATGACAGCAGCGTATCTGATCCGGTTATTGTTAAAGATGGAACGGGTGGCGGCATCGTTGCCTGGAAAGACAAGCGAAGGGCAGGAAATAATATCGAACTTTATGCCCAGCGTGTTGATAAGAGTTTAGTACCTCGATGGACGACCAATGGCATTCCATTGGTCGAGTTCGATGCCAATAACACTGCCAGTGGTGAAATCATCGCCGCACCGGTCAATGCAGGCGGCGCTGTGTTTCTCTGGAATGATAAGGGCTTTGGCAATTATTATTACTACTCATTTCTCAGGGCGCAGAGGCTTACCAATGCCGGCGAATATAGCTGGGGGTACAAAGGTAAATCATGGCAAATAACCGGAGATAGCGGCTTTCCCATAGACTATTTGCTGAATTACTGCCTGGTGAATGATGGCAATGATAATTTTATTTTAACGGAAAACATTCTACAAGGACAGGGTCCTGAAATTATTCGAGCCAGAAAGCTAAAAGCTGATGGAGGTTCTCTGTGGGCGGATAAATTAGTCAGCAGTAATCCCAGAAGCAATCAAAAAGACATGGCCACAGCCCCCGATGGTTACGGCGGCGCGGTCATCGCATGGAGCGATCTGCGCAATGGAAATAAGGATATTTATGCTCAACAGATAAATGCCCAGGGGAATTTAGGAGTTCCAGACTCTCCCTTGAACATCGAGTCTGTTCAAACTTTAGCCATTGACCAGAACAACCCCAACATTGTATATGCTGGTACTTATAATTCAGCAAATTATCTGATAAATGCAGGAAATATCTACAAATCAAATGACGGCGGAATATGCTGGGACAAAGTTCTTTCCAATAAGAGGATCGAATCAATTGCGATCGATCCCAACGATAGCCAAATTATCTATGCCGGGACATTTTCAGACGGTATCTTTAAGACTACGGATGGCGGAACGACGTGGAGTCAGTTACTGACCCAAAGTATTCGCTCGATAGCCATAGATCCAATGAGTTCAAATATTATTTATGCAGGTACCACTTCCGGGGCATTTTTTAAAAGTACCGATTCCGGCAATTCCTGGGTGCAGAAAAATAATGGCCTCCCCGCGTCAGGCAATGACTTTCGACCCACGCCGCATTCCATTGCCATTGATCCGAAAAACTCCTCTATTATTTACGTGGGGACTTACCTCGGCATTTATAAAAGCACCAATGGGGCGGAAAGCTGGACCAGACTGGCCGACTATAATATCTTACCCATCATCATCGCCCCTCATAATCCCCAGGTCCTCTACTGTGGCTGTGATTTGAGGAATAATTTTAGCGGGATGATTAAAAGCTCGGATGCCGGCAATAGCTGGCAGCCGATTGGCCCGCCCGATTATCGAATCGGTGACCTTGCAATTGACCCGGATAATTCCAATAACATCTATGCGGCATGCCTCAGCCCAGGTGGAGTATATTGCTCCCACGATGCGGGAATCCATTGGCAGCATCTGGGATGCGATAGCTTGATGATAAGATGTATTGCAATAAGTTGCGATTCACTCCATCAGCATCATATTTTATTTGCTGGCGCTGGCAACGGAGGTGTGTTCAAGATTCAATTATCAAAGTCCAATAAAACAATTTTAGTTCCTGAAAATTACGCCACAATTCAATCCGCCATTGAGGCCGCGATCGACGGCGACACCATCCTCGTTGCTCCAGGCACTTATGACATCAGTTCCACCATCTGGAACGATCGAGTCAATAATCTTATCTTACGAGGTTCCCGACAGGACGATGGCAGCAACGCCAGCATCATCAATGCCGCGGTCAATCCAGGAACCTACGTCGCCATCAAGTTTTTCGGAGTCAGTGGCTGCACCATCGCTGGCTTTGAAGTGAAAAACGCCCATTCTGGCATCTCGCTGGAAAATTGCAAAAACTGCCTCATCACTCAAAATTACATTCATGATAACGATCAGGCCACTTCCTGGCACGGCGACGGGATCGAAATTTTTCGGAGCGAAAACATCGCTGTCACCTTCAATATCATCGATCACAACGAATTTCACGGCATCGAGCTCCAGTACGGAACGAAGAATATCAACATCCTCAATAACACCATTCTTCAGACCTATCACTTCGACGGCATCTCGATGTACGATTATCTGGAAAACATCACCATCAAAAACAACATCATTGCCTATCACCGCGAGGAAGGAATTGATCTGGTCTATTTAGCACCGAACTCGCCGGTTAATTTCGTCAATGACTACAATTGTTTCTGGCAGAACGGCGCTGGCCCAATTCGATCACCGTTTGAGCTTGGTCAAAACTCCATTTTCGCCGATCCGCAATTGATGGCCATCAGCCAGCATGACTATTTCCTCAAGCCAGGCTCTCCCTGCCTGGGTGCTGGCGAAAACGGGGCAAACATCGGAGCGCTGGGCGTTTCCACTACCGCGGTTTCGGTGGTAGAAACAGGTTTACCCACTACTTTTGAATTGGGTCAAAATTATCCCAACCCCTTCAACGCCCATACCCGCATCGATTATCAGATTCCCAGGCAGAGCCTGGTTCGAATCACCATTTTCAATGTGCAGGGGCAGGAGGTAAAAAATCTGGTAAACGAAGAACAAGCGGCTGGTTATCACGCCATTTCGTGGGATGGCCAGGATAACCGGGGGCATCGGGTGGGCTCAGGCATCTATATTTGCCAGATGAAAGCAGAAAATTTTGTCCGCACAACAAAACTGGCAATCGTTAAATAGGGGGAGAGCAAAAAGGAGGAACGCAAAAAGAAGTTACGAAAAAAGGAGGCTCAAAAAGGAGGAACCCAAAAAGGAGGTACAAAAAAAGGAGGTTCAAAAAGGAGGAACCCAAAAAGGAGGTGCGCAAAAAGGAGGTTTTCACCAAAGGGCAAGGATCGAAGCCCATCATCCTTGCCCTTGCTTTTTGGCGATGGCCTGGTCCCATATTTTGCAGTCTGGTGATTTTCGCTGACGGCAACCAGGGGAGCTGCTATGGCTTCAGCGAATCCGCCATTCGTGGATTCCACCAGCAAAATCCGGCTGGGATTGGATTTCCAGACGAATGGCCGCGGTGCGCACGGTTTCGAACACAACTCGATTGTAGCGATCCTTTTCTGTGCCATAACCATCGGTAGTATAAACCGGTTTCCAGTCATTGCCCAATTGATAGAGAATCCGCCACGATTGCGGCACACGGCATTCCCCGATGCCAGTGTCATCGAACCAATAGATTTCAACCATGGAAACCTCTTCTGGTTGACGGAAGTCGTATTGCACCCATTCTTTGGTGCCTTTATGCGGCCACCAATGGAAAAATGGCACCTCATGGTCGCCCGAGCTTTGCGGCTCCAGCAGATCATGCACCGCTTCCGGATGGCTCCCATGCGAGACACTGACGCGACTGGTAGAAGCGAGGGTTGGCAGTCCCAGCGGCTTTACGGCGGATTCTTCGCGCGCCAGCCAGACAGTCATCTCTCCTTTGCCTCGATGCGCCCAGGCATAATACGGAATGGCAACGAAATCCTGCTCCGTCTTTTCCAGCGATTTTCCATCTGCTCCCAGCTTGCAACTATAAGCCTTTCCTTTGATGATCTGGATGCCATGGAGCATGTCGCCACGAAATTCTGTCGCCAGGGGAACAGCATCAGGCAACCACAAATTTCGAACATGTCCCCCCTGGTTATCGATTCCTTCGGCACAAAAAACCACCGGACCTCGCTGGAGCGCGACCCGGCCACGATCGGCAGCCACACTGTCATGGGCTACGATTCGCCGGACCGCCATTGGCAATTCCAGTTCGATGACGTCGCCTCTGCGCCAGGTCCGTTCCAGCCGGGCATAGCCATTTTGGATGCGAGGGGTCATCGTTTTATTATTTATTTTCAGCTCGATGTTGTCAGCAGTGGTATCCAGGAATCGATAAAGATCGCTCGGCACGGGTTGTTGCTGAGCCCAGCCGGGGATGCGAATCAAAATAGCAAATTTATCCGGCTCGACTTGAGGGTCCACGGTGATCTTCACCGATCCCTCCCAGGGATATCGCGTTTCTTGTTTCAGTTTTACCCTCCCTGCTTCCATTTCAATCGTGGCTTCATTGCCGACGAACAGATTAATGTAAATTTCCTGCTTTCGGTAGGCATAGACATAGCCAGCCACCGACGCGATGAATCGCGTGACATTGCCCGGACAGCAGGCACAACCGAACCAGGGGCTGCGCTCGTGCTGACCAACGGACTCCAGCGGATTGGGATAGAAAAACGACTTGCCATCCAGCGAAACGCCGGATATTAGCCCGTTATAGAGCGTTCGCTCCATCACATCGATATATTTGGCCTCGCCATGCAGGAGAAACAGGCGATGATTCCAATAGACATTGCCGATAGATGCACAGGTTTCATTGTAGGCGCTCATGTTGGGAAGCTCATAATTCTTGCCAAAGGCTTCGCCCGCGCCTGTGGCGCCGATTCCGCCAATAATATATAGCTTCTTGCCAACCACATTCCTCCAGAGTCGATCGCTGGCCCGAGCATATCTGGCGTCGCCTGTCAATGCTGCTACATCGGCCATCCCGGCATACATATATGCCGCGCGCACAGCATGTCCCACCGCCTCTGCCTGTTCGATCACCGGCTTATGATCCTGATTGTATTCGCCCCACAGGGTGCGGCCGCCAAGCGTTTTGCCTCGAACATCCAGAAAAAATTTTGCTAATTTCAAATAGCGTTCATCGCCTGTGACCCGATACAATTTTGCCAGCCCCATTTCAATCACCTGATGCCCGGGTGGGAGCTGCAGTTTTCCTGGTCCGAACGAACGCTCGACAAGATCGGCATTTTTCAAAGCGACCTCCAGCAGATTTCGTTTCCCGGTCGCCTGAAAGTGAGCCACGGCCGCCTCGTACAGGTGCCCGGCGTTGTAGAGCTCATGGCTGCCCTGTTCTTTTTGCCAGCGCTGATCTCCAAACCAATTCTTTAGCCGTTCGGCGTTATTGGTTCGAGCGGTGTAAAGATAGCCATCTGTCTCCTGAGCCGCACGGATCAATGCGATCACGCTATCCAGATAGGCAGACAGGATCGGATCGGGCTGAAGCATCAAACTGTAGGAAGCGCCTTCGATGGTTTTGTAGACATCGGTATCATCGAACGGATACAATCCCTGCTGATCCCCCTGTTTCAAGCCACCGGCAATCGCGAAATTATCCAGCCGTCCTGTTTCCTCGCATTTTTTAAAGGCATGGGGAATGGTCACGGTGCGGTTGATTTCCAGCCGTGGTTTCCAGAAAGCATCATTGATCAGAACCTGGGTGAAGGGCACGGGGAGGATCGGATAGTCCATCTTTTTCGAGGAGGAACATGAACCGATGGTGAGCAGCATCAGAATTGCAAACAAGCTTTGGCGAGCAGAAGGTTTCATGGGAAATTCTCCTGGGATTAATTCAGAATTTTCCCGAAATATATCACTTCTGGCCATTATTTACAATTCATTTTTGAACCTCCCGTAGAATTTTATGCTCCAATTGGCTGCAGCGAAATGGTGCAGGGACATGATGGGTGCGTTGCCCAAACTCCTAATAATTGCTAAGGCCAATTGGAAAAACGCTTATTCCTCGAAGCTGACGAATTGCGCTATGCATAACTTCTGGCAAACCAATTAATTTGAATGAATGTGGTTCGCAGTCAAAATATCTTTGAAGCGGAGGCTTTGCTAACGTGATGAGATCGGCAATTTAAAAATTTGGCTGACGCCAGAGCTCAATAAAAAAATTTGCCGATCAAACTTAATGAGCCTGGCAATGATGGGCAGGGATACGAAAGCAGTTTTAAACTGCACTGCCCTGGCCAGAGAGCGGATGGAGTCAGCATAGGTCATGACGTGTGCCCAAATTCTTCATTAGAAATTAAAAATCAAACCAGCGGTTCACCTTTACCAGAAACACGTTTTCCGCCTGAGCACGAAATAATTGCTCAATATCCCGTCTCAGAACAAAAGAGCCCTCTGCCTCCACCAGGTCCGATTGGTTATGCGCCCACACAAAAAATATGGTCGAGCCAGGTCGATATTCCCAGCGGATCACCAGATTGGACCGAAATTCTTTGAAATTGAAATCATCATTGCCCTCCCAGGAATAGCTCTGGAAGCGATCGGCATATTTTTTGGCTCGGGGAGCCACGACCTCACGATAGTTGGTGTAGCGCCCGGCCGCAATAAACGGCATCCCATAAAACTGAACGCTCAAATCCGGAGTAAACGAATAATTGAACCGGCTGGTCAAATAGGCGATTTTCATGTCCAATCGAGCAAAGACATAATGTGGCCCCTTGTCATCCCACACTTCATCCACATATTGGCGATCATCGATCGAGGGATTGTATCCCAGGGAAAATGACATATTGAATCGGCCGGACGGTCGAAATTCTATTTCGGGACCGACCCGATAGGAACGGCTGCCATGAAAATCGTTGGACACATTGCCCTCTAATTCCACGGCAATTCGTTTTTGCTGATCACTATGACCGCCGAACCAGCACCGATACCGCCCCGGGACGATAACGCCGGGACCGCCGCGCAAAAAATCGGTATCAAAGATTTCGGATTCCTTTTCAATCCCGGTATATAACCCCCAATAATTCAAAAAGTGCAGGTTCAAGTTGATATTCCCACCGGCCAGGAGGCGATCGCCGCCATAATTGTAAACCGAATACGCCGAGCTATTGAAGTTATAATTCCGAAAGACTTTTCCAGGTTTAAATTCGCGATAGCCGGCGTGAGCGAAGACAACGGTTTGGTCGGCAGAGCGCATATAGCCCAGATCATTCACCTCGAAACCGGGCGATCGGGTGAGGCCGCCGGCGCCAAACCGCCAGTGACCGCCGGCGATCTTTCCGGCATACCAGGATCCGCCAAATCCTGCCAGCGAGGTTCGATTGGGATCATAGGTCACGTAATCATTATCGGGTCGCTGGAAATAGCGCGCCGAGGAGGTTTGCGCTTCATCGATGGCTTCTTTGTCCCCGGTGATATAGCTGCCCAACAAGCTCGCCTGGATCAGGTAATTATCGCCCTTGGTTCGGTGATTAAAATCGATGCCTCCGGCTGTGGCGGATCGATTGAGCCAGTTCAGGTTTTCAGCGGGAATATCACGCAGCACATTGGTAACGATTCCGCCAATGGTCGTTCGGCCGTCTTGAAAATCCTTCTGTGAGCGAGCTAAAAAGTAGTTGGTCCACGGTTCGACAATTTCCTGGTAGCGTCGGTCCAGGTCCTTGATATCCGCCGTCATTTCGCCGGTCACCGCTTCGAGCACACCCAGCGACCATCCGTTTTTGGTCTTGCCGGAGAGCTTGGCCGCACCCCAGATATTGGTCCATTGCGGCTGATCGATAAATCCGTCATCGGAAATTTCTGGTTCGTGCTGGGGAGCGCGGCCAATTCGCCGGGAATAAAACAGCGTTTCCTGCCCCATATCGCCATCGCCGATCCCAATGCCATAATTGAAAATCTGGCTGCCTTCGATAAAGAAGGGGCGCTTCTCTCTGAAAAAAGTCTCATACGCCGTCAAATTGACTTCTGACGGATCCGCTTCCACCTGGCCAAAATCGGGATTGATGGTCAGGTCCAGTGTGAAATTACTGGTGACGCCATATTTCAGGTCGCCGCCGATGCGCTGGTTCATGAACGGCCCGGTTCGGAAGGGATTGCCCGCCTCCCGCGGATAAAAATTACCACTGGCAACCAGATAGGGCAAGATTTGCAGGCGTTTCGGTTGCGGAAGATCGTGCAAGCCATTCAAGCGCCCAAATCGAGACACGAATGCGCCAGCGTCCTTGGGAATGAACTGCCAGAAATCGGTTTCATGATTCTTATTTTTGATGCGAGCGGCCTGAAAACCCCAATTTTGTACTCGTTTATTCGGAAACCTTAACTGGCTCAGTGGAATTTTGAACTCCGCAATCCACCCCTGCGGATTGATTTTCGTTTTCACGTCCCAGACCGCGTCCCAGTTGTTATCCAGATCGCCATCGTTACCCATTTGCCCATCGAGCTTCACGCCGGCCGGGTTCACCCCAAAGGCAAAGGCGGTCCGTTTGTCATCGTAGCTATCGATAATTACCGCCAGCCAATCGCAAGGGATATCGCTGTCGCGTCGAGAGAGAAAGCTGGTAATTTCGGCCGGATTCTTTTCATAAGCGACCATGGCCACATAAATCGCATGATCATCATAAGCCACCTGAAACATAGTGGTCTCGGTGCCGGGCTTGCCTTCGTCGGGTTCATTCTGAATAAAGCCCTCCGCACGTTGCGCCTGCTGCCAGACCTCCTCATCCAATATCCCGTCGATTTTAACCTTACCGGCCATCAGTCGCTGGGCAGAAACCTTTTTCAAAGAGTCAATGCTGGCCAGGTGATCATTGTTGCCCTTGCCGAAACCAATACCAACCGACCACTGGCAGAACAGCAGGATCAGCCAGGGCCAAAGTTTCATTATTCTCGATTGTCTCGATGCTTGCTGCATGGAAAAACCCTCATTTCATAAAATCCATCGAATGCTTGATCACATTCCTGGCCTATTAACGAAAGGCGACACAAGAAGGTTACATGGAATTTTCATGCGGTTTGATATTTTTCGGGGAAGAGATTGGCGGGAAAATGGCTGTGATTTTTTACCATGGCCCGCGCGGGCCAGGCCAACCGTAAATCGCGAGATCAATGCGGCCATGGGAATCAAAAGAAACACCCTCGGCTTCCAGCAGTCGTCGCTGCTGCTCGGTCGCTCCAAAGTCGGGCCGCAGGCTAATTTTTCCCTGACGATTGATCACTCGCTGCCAAGGCACATCGGTACCATCCGGCAGTGCGGCCAGGGCGTAGCCCACCATTCTGGCACTGCAGTCGCCAGCGATCTGAGCGATCTGGCCGTAGGTGGCCACCTGGCCCCTCGGAATCTGTTTGATCACCTGATAGATTCGCTCGTAGGTCATCTGTTTGTGCGTCATCAAAATGAACAGACTTCCAGGATCGATCGGATCCTGGAAGTCTCAGAGGTGCTAACCATCAACGCTCATCATTTGAGCAAAGTTATCTTGCGCAATTTGGTGACAGGACCATGTTTCAGCACCACCAAATAGATGCCCGCAGCCACCGGTTCATTAGCATCATTCTTGCCATCCCAGACCACCTTTTGATAGCCCGCCGGAAGATCGGCATCCAGCAGCGTTCGGATGCGCTGCCCCAGCACGTTGGCAATGTACAGCGTTGCATGGCCTGGCGCTGGCAAAGCAAAGCGAAGCGAGGTTTCGGGATTGAACGGATTGGGGTAATTTTGATCAAGCTGATGCACCCGCGGCATGGTCTGATTCGGTAAATCATCCACAGTCACCGGCGTACCCACGATGCCCTGCGCGCCAATGATTTTCAGGCCTGCCGGATCATTGGACACAAAGGTGATGATTGCCTGGCAGGTGTCACCGGTTTTCCCCTGGGGAACAAACGCAAAAGGAAATAGCTCTGCCTGCCCCGATAGCAGTTTAGCATCAGTTCGTAGCGCCACAAACTGTGAAGTTCCTTTGATCGGCGTAATCACGACGTTCGAGATTTTAAAGGTATCGATACTGGTACTGATAGCGACCACGGCGCTGGCGGCTTGCGTGCCCAATTGCACCGTCCCAAAATCCAGGCCGCCGGGGACCACGATTCCAGCCACCCGACGTGGCACAATTCCCGGGAGAACCTTGTGGGTTGCCAGCACGCGACCGGTCTCGCTCACGACTTCCAGTTTAACCGAATCGGCACCAAACACCCTGACCCGGCCATAGGTATTTCCCAGATCATTGGGCAGCGCGTTCGCATAGGTTTGTCCCCCTTTATTCCAGATATCGACCTTAAAGGCCTCTTTGGCCACCGCCACGATCTGGGAATTGGTGCGATCCAGCGGCGAGTCCATCAGCTCCGGGATCAATGAATTAGTGCCGTCATCAATGGCGCTGGTATGGGTGTCGCCACTCAGGAAGATGACATTCTGGATATTGTTTTCGATGATGCCCTTGAGCAATTTGTAAATGTCCGCCGGGAAGCCCGCCCATTTATCCACAAATTCACCAGCCAGAAATGCCATACTCACCTGCTGTCCGGTAGCTGGATCGGTAATAGGATCATACGGCGAACCCTGTAGCAATAATGCCAATTCGATCAGGCCGCGCCAGGCTGGATTGAAGGGCGTCCCGGATGAGATGAATTTCCAGGTTGCTTTGGACGCTTTGAGTTGCGCCAACAGCCAGTTCATCTGATCGGTGCCCAGGATGCTGTGGTCATCCAGAAAATTTGCTTTGAAAACAAATCGATCCTGCAACCAGAGCAGGGCATTGAGATTGGGATCGCGCTGGCTGCGATTGTCGAGCATAAATACCTCAGCATCGCCGCAACTGAAACTGTGCCAGATACCTTTGGAAGGATTGGGCAGCGCATAGTGCGGAAATGCCTGCTGATATACCTGGATCGAATTCGCTCCCCCCTGGTTCATGTAACTGCCATCGCAATTGTTATTCACCCAGTCATGGTCATCGTAGGTATAGTCGATGGGCGTCACTCGCAACAGTTCGATCATCGGAAAGTAGGGATCGTAGCGATCGCGATAGTTTTCATAAATCAACTCCGGGTGCCTGGCAAAAAAATTGAGGGAATCACCCTGCTCCGTGTCCGTGGTGTCGGGATAGATCCAATCGCCCTGCTGCAGAAAGAACAGTGCCTGCTCATTCGCCATTTTCGGGAAAATGAAGCCAAAGCCCGAGCGGGGATCATCGTAATACGCTTGCTGACAACTGCCGAAAAGGAAGGCGAATTGCGCTCCCTGACCGGCGACTGGAAAGGTTTTAAAGCGACCGACATACTTCGGCCTGGGTTGGCCATCGATGATGGCACGATAGTAATACGTTGTATTGGGTTCCAGGCCGGTGACATCCAGCAGACCGAAGTACTCAGTTGCGGCAGCGGTGGTAACCGGGATGGAATAAATGCCGGGGCTCCAGGTGGTTGAATCTTTGGCCAGGTAGACTTTTATTTCCGTAGTGGTATCCGTGCGTACGGCGAAGCGAGCCGAGGAAGCGGTGACCGCCCCAACAATTGGCCCATGCGTGACTTCAAATTTGGGGATTTTAAAATAGCCGTCCTTTAAATTAGCGGCGGGGACACCTTCGTTAAACATCAAATTGACGAATTTGATCTCCGTCCGATCCCCGGGTTTACCAATGACATCAAACAGCAAATAGAGCAGCGTTCCAGCACCTGCCAGATCCGCTGCGCCAGCCGCAGCGATGCTGATTTGCCCGGGGTGAATGGCCACCATGGGACTCCCCCAGGACTCGGTGAGCGCGCCAGTTACGGAAACCCCAGCACCCGCTAAAACGGTTGAATCAAAACTGATCACGGTGCTATACGAGCTGATCATCAAACCGGTGACGTCGCTTACGGTGATGGGAAGCGCAATTCGAGCGCCCGTCGTATCGCTCATGCTGCCAAGCGATACGTCGACCATTTGAGCGGCAACTGGCACAGTGCCTGCAAGAAAAGGCACCAGCATCAAAGTAATGATGGTAAGTTTGTTATTCATGGGTCACCTTCTTTCTGAGGAATTCGATTAAACGCTCTGCTTAAAAAAATTGATAGTGGTTTGAACTGGCATCCCCCCCTTCAATTTGGGCTGCGATAAATGAAAAGTGCACTCGATACAGGCATTGAATGAAATGATTGGAGAACGATCGGCTGAAGACGAAAACCAATGATGTGAACTATCATTAAAATACAATTTTTCGCAATAAAGTCAAGCGAAATTTTTGGGCATCAAACTTTTTCAATTAATTCGTATCGAACCGGGAGCGCAATGCGGGAAAAATTTTTTGTGGCGAGGGAAAATTCAAAAATCGCGAACAGCGTGTGATCAATTTGCTGGACCAGGAGCGCCACCACGCCCTTTGTCGTATCAAGGCAATATCGAACGCCTGGCCAGCGCGCTCATAATTTTCCGGAGCGCAAAATCGCAATAGCCAGCCAGAACCCCAATATTGCGGCGGTCAGATAACCCAGTAAACCAAAAATCGACAGCCCAAAGACAAACGGGCCTTTATTCGATAAAATGACAATAGATGAACCAACGATCAATGCCGCAATGATCAGGCTGAATGACAGCCGATTGCTGGACCGATCCAGCTCGAGAATCAGGCGATCCAACCCTCGATGCTCAAAGATCAGATTCAACTTGCCTTTTTTGACCTTTTTGAGAATATATTTCAACTCTGTTGGCAGGACTCGAAGCAGCGATTCGGCATCCTCGGCCAACTCCCGCATCTCATGCAGCCGTTGCCTGGGTGCCAACGGCTGGCTAATCAATTTTCGGGCATACGGCTCTACCATTACCATCATGTTGAACTCCGGATCGAGCTTTCGTCCCATCCCTTCGATGGCCGCCAGCGCTTTGGCCATCAACACCAAATCGGCCAGCAGCACGATGCGGTGCCGGCGCAGGACATCAATAAGATCCCCCAACAGCTCCTCGATTTTGATCTGCGACAGGGGCGGGCCATAGTAACGATCGATAAAATCATGCAGGTCGAGGCGCAGCGAGCGGTTGTTGTTGGACTCATCCAGCACCTCGGCCTCGATAAAAATTCTGATGATCTTTTCGATGTCTCGCTCCACAATCGCCAGCAGCAGATTGCGCAGGTAATTTTTGGTCTGCTCATCCAGACGCCCCACCATGCCAAAGTCCAGCGGTGCCAGAACATTGTTTTTGAGCACGAAGATATTGCCGGGATGGGGATCGGCATGAAAGTAACCCAGTTCGAAAATCATCTTCAGGGTCGCCTGGGCGCCGTAGCGGGCAATCACTTTACGATCCAGATCGGGTCGCCGGGAAAAATCGATCTCCGAAACTTTCACGCCATCAATATATTCCATGGTCAATAATTGCGCAGTCGTGGCGTTCCAGTAGACTTTTGGGAAATAGATCGTTGGATCGTCGGCCAAATAGTGGCGAAAGCGATCGATGTTTCGGCCCTCTCGCACAAAATCCAGCTCCCCGCGAATGGTTTTGGCAAATTCATCGACGATGGCTTTGGGGTTGTAGAGTTCACCCTCGAAGATAAACTTTTCGATGATTCCCGCCAGGTGGTACAGAATGCTGATATCTGCTTCAATGGTCGCGCGAATATCGGGTCGCTGGATTTTAACCACCACCTGCTGGCCACCGGCTAATGTGGCACGGTGTACCTGAGCAATGGAGGCCGCCGCCAGCGGTTCTTCGGAGAAGGAACGAAACACTTCGGTCAGCGGCCGGCCCAGTTCTGTCGCCACGATGTTCACGGCGCGCTCGGAAGGAAAGGGCGGCACCTGATCCTGGAGCTTCTCCAATTCGCGCATAAACGCCAGCGGTATCAGGTCGGGCCTGGTACTTAACACCTGTCCCAGCTTGACGAATGTTGGACCCAATTCGGTCAGCGCCAGCCGCACCCGCTGGGGAGTGGACAGGTGTTCAAATTGTTCAGCAACCTTCGAGGAACGAAACACCCGACGACTGACGGTGCCTCGCTTCAACCGTTCAGCCACGTCGACAAAGCCATATTTTAGCAGCACACTGATAATCTGCTTGAGGCGTTTCATCCAGCGATAGGTTTGGCCGACTTTCATTATTGGCATGGCTTCCTATCACCTGACGGATTACTTCTTTTCATCGAGCCGTTTCTTCAAATCTTCAATTTCCTGGACTAATTTGTTGTATTCTTCCCTCGTGGGGACGCCCAGTTTTTCGATGGCTTTCTTGATCTCGTTGTTGATCCTGGTGGAAAGCACCTGCTCCTGCTCTTTGAGCTTCTGGACATATTTTTCCACCACCTTGGATTTTTCTTCCAGGGTCACTTCCCCGCGCTTGACCAGATCGTCAACCAATTCTTCGACCTTTTCCCGACTCTCCTCGAATAGACCAACACCCCAGTACATTCCTTTTTTCAGTAATTCCAGCATGATTCACCTCCGCGTTTAATTTCGATAGTGTAATTTGGGCAAAACAATGTAATGATATTTATGTTAATTTTCAAGAGCAAAGTTTCCGCATCTGGTTTTTTGAATGAAAATTCCCGGGGAAGGTGTCTGGGTCTCACTCTGCCTGAGGGTAATTCCAGGACAATCATCCCACCAGACGAACGCTGCGGGAGGTGAATTGCCCCATGAATTCAGAAATAAAAAAAATGACTTGACTTTTAGCTCAAGCAAAATTAAATTCCCTGACCTGAGGATGCGTTCGGACGACGAAAGATAATGTCATCTGAAATTCTAAAATGGAAATGATCATCAATAATTGTCCCACGGAAGAACTCAGAAACCAATTTTCATCTTTTGACTTTCGCGCCATTGCGCGTATTTCGTGGGCAACGAGTTTTCATTTTCCACCGTTATGGTTCATTTTAGAAATTTAGGTGCAATTAAAATAAAACATGGGAAGAACAGGTAACTGACAACAAGGAGCACGGCATGAAATGTATTATTCTGTGCGCTGGCTATGCCACGCGATTGTACCCACTGACAAAAGACAAGCCCAAGCATTTATTGCAAATCAAAGGCAAGACCATATTGGATCATCTATTGGCCAGATTGCCGCTACAGATCATCGATCACATCTACCTGGTCACCAATGATAAATTTTACCACAATTTTGTGGAATGGCAGACCCACCAGAACTTACCTCTGCCGATTACTGTTTTCAACGACCATACTCGCAGCAATGATGACCGATTGGGCTCGATTGGTGATCTGAACTATGTTTTCGAGCAGGCGAATATAATGGATGATTTTTTGTTGTTGAATGGCGACAATATTTTTAACTTTTCCCTCGAACCCATGCTGGCATTGGTAAACGCCCATAAAAACGTCATCGCACTCTACGATGTGAAATCCGTGGAGGAAGCCAGGAAGGTGGGCATCCCTACCCTGAACAGCCAAGGCGTCATTGAGCAACTGGTCGAAAAACCGGAAAATCCCCATTCCACCCTGGGATCTATCGGCATCTATTTTTTTCAGAAAGAGGTGATCGACCTGGTCAAACAATATATTCGTGAAGGCCACTCGACCGACAAGGTGGGGGAATTCATCGCCTGGTTATGCCAGAAAATCGACATTAACACCTATAAATATGATGATCCCAACGACCTCTGGTTCGACATCGGCACGCCATCACAACTGGCGCTGGCCGAACAGATGTTTTGACGGATCGAAAAATGCAATTTGAACTGAATCGAAAAAGGATTCTGCTATTATGTTCGAAAGCATCCGCAAATATATCGAAGGCATGTTTCAGAACATCCAGTTCACGGTAAAAGATGTCCTCGATATTAAAACCATCACCACTCACTTCATTCTTTATTTGCCGCAACTGATCGCCGGCGGCATCATTCTTTTTATGTTTTATGGCATCTATCGTTGCATTCGCTTTTTCCTGGTGCGCTATTTCAAAAAGCACGCCATCTCCGAATCTGTGGTGCATGTTGTGGTGAAAGTGCTGCGCTTCTCTCTGCTGGGTCTGGCACTGATTCTGGTTGCGGATCAAATTGGCATCAAGGTCATCGCCATTATTTCCACGCTGGGTGTGGCCGGAATCGCCCTTGGGCTGGCTGCCCAGCAAACCCTGGCCAATTTTATTTCGGGCATTATTTTATTGGTGGGCAAACCGTTCAAAGAGGGCGATCTGGTGGAGCTGGAAGGGACATTTGGCCAAGTCAAGGAAATCTCCCTTCGCTCCACCGCACTGTTTACCATGGATAATGTGCTCGTCGACATTCCCAATCAAAAAATTGTCGAATCCAAAATCATTAACCATACCTATAATCGCCACATCCGGCTGCGGACCCAAATTGGCGTGGCCTACAAGACCTCGATTCCCAAAGCGCAACAGGTTTTGCTGAATATGGTGAAAAATGATGACCGCTGCCTGACCGATCCGCCGCCGGAGGTGATCGTGACCGAATACGCCGACTCCAGCATCAACCTGGAGCTGCGCGTCTGGCTCAAAGACTCGCATCAGATGTTGGACGTCGATAACGAACTCATGGAAAAAATCAAAGTCGAGTTCGATCAAGCAGGCATCGAAATTCCATTTCCTCATCGTCAGGTATTCATCGAATCCGTGCCCGTCGATGCCTTGAGGCAGGTCATCCCGCCGCGACCGAAATGAATAAAGGTCTGAACGAAATGGTCAAGAAAATTTTCAAACTATCGCTCGGGACAATCGGCGTGGTGGTCGTTCTACTCTTGTTGGCGCTGCTCGCCCTGCGCATCTTTTTCCCAACGACAAAAATCAAACGGCTGCTGGTCGCCGAAATCGAAGCGAGTTTGAACCGCCGTACCACGCTGGGAGAATTGCGCTTCAATCCATTGCGCGGATTCACCCTCAACGATATTGTGATTTATGACCGAGAGGTCACAAACGCATCCGCCAACTACTTTTTCCGTTGTCATCAGGTTCACCTGCATTATCGGCTGTCGTCCCTGCTCAAGAAGAAAATCGAGATCTATGAAATCCTCATCGACGCACCGGAAATCTACCTCTCCCAGGATCCCGACCTCCGCTGGAATTTTGATGACCTGCTGGTCGTCGACTCCACCGCAGTGGATACTGCGGCCACGGAGTTGAGTGTTCCGCTGACCGTCGTGCTGCAACAATTCCAGCTTGAGAAGCTGACGGCCTACGTTGCCATTGCGCAAACGGATACCCTCTACACCCTTCGCACCGGTGGCATCTCCGGCCGAATCGAGGACCTGGTCCTCCCACGAAAAACGTACGCTGAACTGAAAAAGGGCGCTCGGGCCCATGTGACCATTTATTCCGACGATCGTCCCTGGCAATTGGCGGCGGCTATCAAATCCACAGCCAGTCACCTCGACATCAGCTCCAATTTGGATTTGAAAATCGACACCCAGATCGATGGATTGGAAAAAATAAAAGTCGCTGGTGAACTATCGCTGCATAATCTGCAGATCAGCTTGAGCGACAGCACGGCGACTCCTGAGCGAACGATTCGCTTTCCACTTTCTCCCTGTTTCGAGCTGGCCCTTGCGCTCACTGCCAATGCCGACGCTGGCGATCTATTCATCAAAGAAATGGCGGCCCATCTGGCCGGCGAGCCTATTTTAGAGCTGCAGGGCAGCATCACCAATGCTCTGGATCAGCCGCAATTCGATCTGGTTGTGGTCGATAGCAGGGCCAATCTCGCCAATTGGCTGCAGCTATTTATTCCGGTTCTGCCGGATACGCTGAGAAACGAGTACTCCAATCTTGCCCTTACTGGCACCGCATCGCTGCGAGGGACAGAAATTCGGGGCAATCCAATGAGCAGCAGGCCTGAGGAGGGACTGGCGTTTCAGGTCAATCTGTCGGTGGCCGATTGCTCGATTGGCGATAGCAGTGTCCAGTACTACCTGGGAAACGCCATGGGCAACATCAGCCTTTCGGGCATTTACACCGCAGATGGCCTGCAACCGACCAAATTGCACAGCACCGTGAGCATCGATTCATTCACCACCGCGGTCGATACCTTGAATTATGTATTTCGCGATATCCATTTCGGCATGCATGGGATGCTCAATGCCGATTTTTTGCCCACATCGCTAACAGGCAATTTGCGCATCGAACAATTCTTTGAGGTACCTCTGATCTTCGATTTCAACTTTGCCTCCACCGGAGATCTGGACCATTATCTGGCCAATGGTTTACTGACCATCCAGCAAATGCCGCTGCGCCAGATTTCAGAAGAGGTGGTTGACGGCCGCATCGATGTGGCCATCGCGCTGGTCTCCCAATCGCTGGATCGAATTTCGACCGAGGTCAATATGCAAACCAGCGCACTGCTGCTGTATCCCACCGACCCCGAGCCGATCGGCCTCAATCCGCTGTCATTGACCGGGAATCTGGTACTGACCACCGACTCCTCATTTGAAAA
This sequence comes from uncultured Cytophagia bacterium, assembly GCA_964647995.1. Lineage (GTDB taxonomy): Bacteria > Zhuqueibacterota > Zhuqueibacteria > Thermofontimicrobiales > Thermofontimicrobiaceae > Thermofontimicrobium_A. Next base: position 68,242 of record CAZYNP010000015.1, on the reverse strand, counting down.
GATCGTACTCAAACCGTCACCGGTGAAGCTCAACAATTTTGGTACTGGTCTGCTGCGAGGGGATTTTTCCTTGCTGCCGCAGCAGCAATTGCGCCTCTTTCTCGATCCATTTCGCATCTCCCATCCCCCCTTCTTAGCCTATCTGCCGGATAGCTTGCGGGAGGGTTGGGAAACCTTGAAATTTCTGGGCGAGACGCTGGTAAAGGCCGAGCTGATCGTCGACATTCCCGACGTAGGCGATATCATCATGGATCTTCGGGGAACAGGTGATCTGCGCGGTAGCCTTGACTATCCCGATCAATCGCTGACACTGAAGTCGCTTACCGCTCAGGCGAATTTTCGAACCGATGGCCTGGCCGGGACCTTCGATGGTCAAATCCGGCTGGATAGCCTGTTGCTCGGCGGCATACTGGAACAGCCCCTGCGCAACATCACCAGCTCGATCCGGGGGCACTTTCCGGATGTGGAGACCATCCACCTGGATACCTCTACCGTGGTCATTCCAGATCTGGCCACAACCATCCGCTTTACGGCGGTGATCGACAGCCTATCCGGCAATACCGGCTTCAGGATGGATAGCTATCTTGTGCTCGACGCTACGCGCCAGGACCTGCAGCTCGAAAAATTGCTGCAACTCTCTGGCAAAATCACCCAGCAGACGCATATCGACCTCCGTGGGGACATTGCTAAGATTAGCGGTGACATCGATTTCCGAAATGTGGATCTGGCGCTAATGGAACTGGCCAATGTAGCCGCGGTCAATGGCCGCATTCCGTTTTCGGAAAAAATCAATGTAACCACGTCAGCCATCATCAACGAAAGCCAGCAACCATCGTTTCTTGCCGAATCGGGAACTTATCATTATGATGTGCTGCGGCCCTATTATTACCAACAACAGAATCGTTTCTCATCGCTCCACATTGGCAAAATCGAAGCCGCGGGCTATTTTGCTACCGATATCAAGGTCGATCTGCTGATTTCCAACGAACGCGTGGAAGTGCCGCGGTTCTCACTCAAGCTGTACGACGGCAATCTCTCTGGTTTTCTTTTTGTGAACCTGCACGACGGATCCCCGGATTTGCTCGATTGGCGAATCAAGGCGAATCTGGCCAGCATGAACTCTGCCAAGTTGCTGCCCGCAATGAATCTGAAAACCAAAGGATCGGAGCTGAACATGAATCTGGAATTGGCCGGCACCGGTTTAGATCCGGCCACCAAATTTGAAGTGGGTGGCTATCTCTATGTCACTCAGATCGGACCGCAATTCATGGACAATGCCCTGCAATCGCTGGATCCCAAAGGCACAGATAAAAGCATTCAGAGTACCCGGCGCTTGCTGCGCTGGGGCTATAAGCCACGGCTGGTTTCGATCGAGATCAAACACGATAATCTATATCCAACCATCCACCTGGCCAAAGCCAGTTTGTTGACCAAAATCATACCGCTGAACTTGAGCGGCAACAAGATCGAGCTGGCCCGCATTCCTATCAAGATCTTCCTGACCAGCACCAGAACACCAGGAAGTTGATGGCCAATTGCGGGCCTATAGGTGTCCGGCGCTGGACGGTAGAATCAGTCTGCGCAGCAATCGATTGGCGGAACCATCGACCTCGAACGTCATGTTTTCCGAACCAATTGGCTATGGCCTGGTCCTCCTTCTGGTATTTTTACCGTTATGGGCCACCGATTAGCAGATATCCTGAACGCACGGCCTATTGTCCTGCGCAGCAGCGAGCCATCCGGAGGGAAGAATGCAAGCGATGGCAACCAGCATTTTTGTCGCAGGCATCCATTTTCGATCACCGATGGCAATTTTTGGGGGCCAGCCCGGTGTTTTATTAGCGTTGTGGTTGGTTACTGATTCAGTTCACGGCTGTCCATAATGCTCAATGAGAAGAACAAGAGCGAAGGTAATAAGGCTTCAGCTCTCAAGGATTTTGATATGTTACTGAGGTTTTAATCAGGCTACGAACCAGACCAACTCAGAGAACCTGATTAACCTCAGTGCTTGATTTCAAAAATCCGTTTAGGGTTTGCAAACGTCCGACTATTAAAAGAAACATCCCGTTTAGCAGGATCAATTCCTGCTGGCTTTGACTATGTCAACTTCGTGCGATGGAGTTATCGTGATAACCCTAAAATGCTCCCGCATAAAATTATGAAATAGTGTACCAGATTCAGCAGGGTTCATGGGATTTGATCCATTCCCCTGGCCGAAAAAAAATTAACCTTAGTAACCAGGTCGACCCAGGACCGCCCGAACCTTATTACCTTATCGGGAATATTCCTTTAAAAAAATAAGCCAATAAGGTTTAGCATCAGTGGATCATCTTATGCTACTAAGGTTAATAAGGTCTAATGGATTTGGTCCATTAAACCGAACTTTGGTAATTGAAATAAAATCGTGTCCAACGAATTCAATTGCTTCTCGCTTTGAATATTTCAGCAAAATGGGATTAAGTTGTAAACCTTTTAATAACTCTACCAGAAATTAAGAAATGGTGTATTTGGTAACCAACCCATTCCACTAACGATTGAACGCTATTAGATTCTTGTTGTATTCTGCTGTCCCAAATGCCAAACGGGAAATCCTATTTGGGACAGGAGTGACCATACATAGTGAAAAATGAAGCGATCGATTGTTCGGGTTTATTTGATTCCGCTGCAAATGCCTATTATTGTATCACGAAGCAGGTGCGGTCCAAAATAACGACCGATTTCGGACAAGAGTGTATTCAGCGGCAAAACCCTTTTTACCTTAATTCGGCCTAAAGGAGCCGGCATTGTTTCGGTCTGCAACTCTTTTAATAGCGGTTTCAGGTCACATCAGGACAAAAATGATCTAATTTTTTTGATGCGGATTTCGTTGAACGATTGAAATCATATTAAATATTTTCGGGAGCCAGCGTCATGAAGGTTCAAATAGATTATGGCAAAACCGGGTTATGGATCGATGTACCCGAGCGGAATCTGGTAAAAGTCTTGAAAATGAAATCGGGGGAACCATTGATCCAGCCCATGGAAGCTGTCAACCGCGCGCTGCAATCGCCCATTGCTTCGAAGCCCCTGGCCATTCTGGCGCAGCAGCACAAAAGTGCCTGCATTGTTATCTGCGATATTACGCGTCCTGTGCCCAATAAAACCATTTTACCACCGATCCTTTCGCTGCTGGAAGCTAACGGTATTGAGCGCAAGAATATTACCATTCTCATCGCCACCGGCCTGCATCGACCCAATTGGGGCGCAGAACTGGAGTATCTGGTGGGCGCGGAGATTGCAGCGAACTATCGCATTGTCAATCACGATGCTCGGCAGCGATCCAGCCACAGCTATCTTGGGACGACCTCCCGCGGCACACCCATCTGGGTGGATAGCACCTATGTTCAGGCGGATCTAAAAATCACCACCGGTTTTATCGAACCCCATCTGATGGCTGGGTTCTCCGGCGGCAGGAAATTGATCTGTCCCGGGATCGCCAGCCTGGATACCATTCGGGTCATGCATAGTCCGCGCATCCTGGAAAACGTCCATGCCTGCGAGGGCCGGCTGAACGGCAATCCTTTTCATGAAGAGGCCCTGGAAATTGCCCACGCAGCAGGCGTCGACTTCATCGTCAACGTGGCGCTGGACGAGCAACGGCGCATCACCGGTATTTTCGCCGGCGATCTGGAGCAAGCCCACCAGCAAGGCGTGGAGCAGGTCCGATCTCATGTGCGGGACACCGTTCGTCAACCCGTAGATATTGTCATCACCACTTCGGCAGGTTTTCCGCTGGATGCCACCTTTTATCAATCGATCAAAGGCGTCACCGCCGCGTTGCCTATTGTTAAATTGGGAGGAACGATTATTCTAGCGGCTGAATGTGCTGAGGGACTGGGAAGCCCGGAATTCAGCCAATTGGTCCGGGAGACATCTGATTTGCAAGAATTCATGAACAGGATCTGGCGGGATGACTTTTTCGTCATCGATCAGTGGCAACTGGAAGAGTTAGCCAAGGCTTGCCGCAAAGCCGAGGTCTATCTGTTCAGTGAGGGGATTCCTGCCACCGACCAGGCGAACATGCCCGTGGTGGCTATCGATTCCGTCGCCCAGGGCCTTCGCCGGGCGCAACGACGCCATGGAAAAAATGCCACCATTGCCGTGATTCCCAAAGGCCCGTACATCTTAGCAGAAGTGGCAAACGAAGCGTGAGAGAACTCTATTTGCTCGAGGGACCGTACTCCGGTATTCCGCTACATTGCCATGAAGCCGGCCACAGCGCTTATGAACCAAAGCGATCGAACAGCACGCCATGCCGCACCCCACGATCGCTAATGATGACCGCTGGCTGTTGGAATTTATTCATAATTACCAGCACCATCAGGGCACCGGCCAGAATGACATCGGCCCGGCTGGGCGCTAAGCCAACTATCTGTTTTCGTTCGGCAATAGTTTTCGCTTGCAGCAATGATACCAGATCGGCAATATTGGTTGCGGCTAATTTTTGGCCATGAATGAATTCGGCATCATAGACTTTCAGATGATGCTTCATGCTGCCCAGGGTGGTCATGGTGGCGCCCACGCCAATGAGCTTTGACAGCGGATTTGTGGTTGGAAGATTCTGAAATGCCGCTTCGATTTCCTGAATGGTTCTGGCACATTCGGCTGGGGTCACCGGATCTGAGCGCAGGATGTCCTCGGTCAGTCGCACCACGCCGATATTCAAACTCATTCGATGCTGCAGGCGGCCATGATGCACTAACATGAATTCCGTGCTGCCGCCGCCGATATCAAATATCCCGAACGCATCACTGCCAAGGTTCAGGCTGGATTGCACCGCCAGAAATGAAAAGCGAGCTTCCGCTTCGCCCGAAATTATTTCTACCTCAAGCTCACAGGTTCGTCGTAGCAGCTCAACAAAATCCAGCGCGTTGCTGGCCGTGCGGAGCGCCATCGTCCCAATGGCCAGAATCTGCTGCGCACCCCTGCCCCGCGCCTCCTGCACCATTTCGGTGATGACCGCCAGCGTTCGGACCATGGCCTGCTCACTGAGTCGACCGGTCTGATTTAGCCCGGCCCCCAGGCGAGTGACTTCCCCGCGATCCGCAATGGTTTGCCATTTCCCCCCTGGCATCCGTTCCGCCAGGTGAAATTTGACCGCATTGGTGCCAATATCAATTACTGCGTAAACCGCCATTTTCGCTCACCTGAATTGACATTTTTAAAGTTGATCAATGCGTGTTATGAAATTGAAAGCACGACCGCAAATTTATCGCGCAGGACTCCAGAAGGTTAAAACTATTGGATTGGATCGGCTTGATTCCCCCCTGTTTTTCATTCTGTTCTTCGCTCTTCGGCCTTTCGAGCCAGCCAATCGCTGCGAAGCATTCCCATTACCCAGAAATCCGCATAATGGCTATTCCGAAACATGGCCTGGCGCAGCACGCCTTCTTTGATGAAACCCACTCGCTGATAAATTTTAATCGCCGACGTGTTTTCGGCACAGACATGCAATTGAATGCGATTGAGATTCAGCGTGGCAAACGCATAATCAATCATAAGCTGAGTGGCCTCGGTACCATGTCCGCGCGACCAAAATGAAGGATCAAGAATGGCAAGATAAAAAACCGCGGCTCGACTGACATAATCAAGTCGGAAAAAGGCGGTTTGGCCGATCGATCGATCGCTATCCTTTTCAACGATAACCAGCACAATGGCCTCGCGAGAATTGATGTATTGCCGGATTTTTTCTTCTGCCTGCGAGACAGCCAGGGGAAAGGCCAGGAAAAGCGTTTCTCTAATCAGGGGATCGTTCTCGCCCTGACTCAACAACACCGAATCTTCCAACGAGATCGGGCGAAGATAGATTTTGTCACCAATTAAAAAGGGGGTATTCATAACTGCTGTTTAATTCATGATAGGGACATCATTATGGCTGGTTCCGAGGCTGCCACAGTTAGTTTCGCCAGAGTTGAAATGATGAGCATCAACGGCTCAAACACACTGCTGAATGATCACGGCTGCCATTTGGTAACGGCTCCTGAGCTGCCGCCGATAAACTCTCCCGGACAGATACTGCAAGCCCAATCGCATCAAGTCTGATTCGCAGCCTGAATAATGGCCACCCCTGAACTGGTACCAATCCGTGTAGCGCCAGCGTCGATCATTTGCAGCGCCGTTTCCAGGGTACGGATGCCTCCCGCAGCCTTCACTTGCACGGGGCTTCCGCCTACGACTCGCTTCATGAGCGCCACGTCCTGCACCGTAGCACCGCCAGGACCAAAGCCGGTCGACGTCTTAACAAAATCTGCTCCTGCCTGACGCACCAGTTCACAGGCTTGAATTTTTTCCTCATCCGTCAGCAATGCGGTTTCGATAATCACCTTGCAAATAGCCTGGTGCTCATGGCAAACATCAACCACGGCTTGAATGTCGCCAAGCACGGTTGCCCCATCGCCGCTTTTCAGTGCACCAATCCGAATGACCATGTCGATCTCAGCCGCGCCATCATCGATTGCCCGCTGTGCCTCTGCGACCTTCACGGCGGTCACATTTGCCCCCAAAGGAAAGCCCACCACCGAGCAAACTTTGACGCCCGATCCGACAGTCAATTCCGCCGCCAAACGAACATGGCAGGGCTGCACACAGACCGTAGCAAAATGATAAGCCATTGCCTCCTGGCACAACCGGCGAATTTGATCATCGGTGGCGTCTGGTTTCAACAGCGTATGATCGATCACGGCGGCCAGATTTTTTTCTAACGCTTTCATGCTGATCAACCCGGGAGTTTGATTCTTGCCCTATTTTTTTCGGAGGATCACGGTGCACGCCCAACGAGACGAACCAAACCGCTACTTTAAACTGCTGGTTTTGGTAGATTCAGCACTTTCCATAACCGCTGATCCACCGATTCGGGGACATCGGCATCTCCCAGACGCTGATAGAGGTGAACCACTTTTTTAATGGAATCCACTTCGGCGCAGCAGGTTTGGCATTGGTCAAGATGCTCCTGAATTTCCTTGCACAATGGGCTATCGATGTCCTCGCCCAGGGCTTCGCATATTTGCTGGATATTTTCCATGCATTCCATGGTCGCACCTCCTCACTCAGTTCCACATATCGGCTAATTGATTTCTTAAAAACACTCTGGCCCGGTGTAGATTTGACTTTACCGCGGGCAATGAGAGGTCAAGAATATCCGCAATTTCCTTCAATGGCAGCCCCTCGATATCTTTCATAACGAATACGGTTTTATAATTTTCGGGCAATTTCTCGATGGCACGTTCCATCTTTTCTTTTAATTCCTGATTCAATAAATTGTCCAGCGGCGTGGCATCCAGCGAACGAACAAACTCAGAATAATCTGCTCCATCCTCATTGGCCATATCATTGAAAGAAACTTGTTGACGCTTGCGATTGCGCAGCCGCATCAACGCCTGATTGGTGGCAATGCGGTAGATCCACGTCGAAAGCTGGGAGCGTTCCTCAAATTGTGGCAATGCCTGCAGCACCTTTAAAAATGTCTCCTGCAACACACATTCAGCCTGCTCCGCATTCCCCAACAGTTTTAGTCCCAGATTGTAAACCATTTTTTCATGATTGAGCACAATTTTGGCTTGCGCAGAAAGATCACCATTTTTAGCCCGTTCGACTAATTCTTTTTCTGAAATTTCCATAGCTCGTATCTTCATCCCATTTCCGTTTGATGGCCTGAAGATAATAAATCAGGATGAAAAACACAAGCATTATTTGTTGTCGGCGTGGAAATCCCACCGCTGCTCATCGGTCGAACCGCCCAAAACTCATCACCCCATCCGCCACCAGGATCAGGGAGCATAGCGTCGTTTATTTAAAATCGCGGATTTCGTACTCTCTGGTAATCGGCAATATTTTGCCCAGCATGTTGGAAACCGGACAATAAGTTGACTCCGACAACTGGATCGCCCGTTCGATGTCTTTGGATTTTATTTGCTCTTTGTCGCCATAGAAGATATATTTCATTTTGATGCGGGTAAATACTTTGGGATGTTGCGGCGCCTGTTCGGCTTCCAATTCCATCTCAAAATCCTTGATGGGCGAACGCATCTTTTTTAAAATCGAGATGACATCCATCCCTGTACATCCTCCCAGACCCAACAGCACCAGTTCCAGCGGTTTCGTGCCCGCATTTTGCCCCTCCAGTTCTTCCACGGTGTCTATCGGCACCCAATGATTGGAGCCGGCCTTCCCCACGAGCGTGAGCCCGCGTACCTGTTTGATCGTCGCCTTCATTTTCGTTCCTCGGAATTGACCCAATGATTTAGTTCATCGACAATTGCCACGGCTGCGTCGTCGGCAAAACCTTTTTCTTTGATGGCATTTTCCAGCGTGCCCCATATCGGCTCGCCGCACACAATACATTGGATACCCTTTTGAAGCAAAAACGGCACCGACGCCGGATATTTTGCCACCAGCTCTTCGATTAAAATATCAGCATTAATCGTTGCCATCGCCGCCACCTATTGTTCCTTGCCGGCAAATCGCGCCTGGATCAGATTGTCCAGGTAACGCCCAATAAATCGGATAATCTCTTCATTGTCGCAGCTCTGTTTAAGTTGGGCATAAATGCTCTCCTTCAAGCATTCAGCCACCTGCTCATCACAGCAGGCCTCGACCCGCTCTTCCACTGAGCCACAATATCTTTGGATTATTTGATCGGATTTTGTCACTGTCTTTTTATCCTCCTGTGATCATTTGATGTCCGGAGATAAAAAAGGATTCGATGACCTCCGATCGTCGTCCAATGCCTATGATTCTAAAAATTCAACAGACCGCCGCGCTGATAGATTTCCATTTGCACGGTCGAAAATGGCTGCCCCTCGATGACTTCGTCATTCTTGACCCGCCTTATTTTGCCGGTGATGAGATCAACTTGTATCTCCTCGCCATCTGCAATGTCGGAGCGAGAGAGACTGGCCGTCAGGATCGGCAAGCCAGCATTGATGGCATTGCGTTCATAGATCGCACCGAACGACTCGGCAATAATCAGCGCAATGCCCAGACTTTTAAAACAATCCACGGCCTGTTGACGAGAACTGCCGGCGCCGAAATTTTTGCCGGCCACCACTATGTCGCCTGGCCTGGCTTTTTGGGCAAAATCTTCCCACCCCGAGAGATTGCCAAACGTGTACTGTCCCATTTGATCAATTGCAGTAATGGTCAGATGTCGGTTATGGAAGATCATATCCGTATCAATATTGTCCTGTCGCACCACCCAGACGCGGCCGGTAATCTGAGTAGGCCGGGTGGCAGTAACCACTGACTCCGACGGGATCGTGCGAGCTTTACGCCGGGACATACCGGTTTGAAACAGCGCCGGATGGCGTGGGATTCGCTTGGCCGCAGTGATGACACCAGCCACCGCCGAAGCCGCCACCGTCGCCGGCGAGGCCAGATATACCTTGCCCTGCCCTTGCTTGCCGGTAAAGTTGCGATTGCCGGTGCTGATGGTTATCTCGCCCGGGCCATTTTGTCCAATTTGACCATCGGCGCAGCCCGCGCAGCCGGCGTTGCCCACCAGCGCCCCCGCCTCTTTGAAAATCTCGATTAAACCGTCGCTGAGACAGCGGCGCCAGACAGAATTAGTGGCCGGCACAATTTTCAGCACCACACCAGGAGCAACCTTGCGCCGATTCAACACGCGCGCGGCTTCCACCATATCCTCGTATCGACCATTGGTACAGGATCCAATAAACGCCGAGTCGATTTTTATATCGGCAATATCGCACAACTTAACCACATCTTCGGGATGGCCCGGTTGCGCAATCAACGGTTCCAAACCATCAATATCAATCACCAATTCATGATCGTAGACAGCATCGGCATCGGCCAGGACCGGCACTACTTTGCGGCCGGTGGCATGGCTGCAAAAATCGAGCACTTCTTCATTCGGAGCAAAAAACATGATGGTTCCGCCCATCTCGGTGTTCATGGAGGCAATGGTAATGCGCTCTGCCAGCCCCAGCCGCTCCACAATGTCGCCATACACTTCAGCGGCATAGCCCAATAATCCATTGGCACCAGTGACCTTCAAGATCGCCAGGGCAATATCCTTGGCCGAGGCCACTTCGCCGGGTTGACCTTTCAAAACAATTTTTACCGTGGGCGGCACCTTGAACCACACCTTACCCAAAGCCCACGCCGCGGCAATATCCTGATCCCCCATCCCCTGGCCAAACGCACCAATCGCGCCCATAATATTGGCATGGGAATCGGTGGATACAAACGTATCGCCGGGTCCAATCAGCCCTTCCTCGATGACCACATGCGTACCGATGCCGCTCTCCACATCGAAAACCTTGATCCCATGCTCGCGCGCAAATAAGCGGCAAAGATGCTGATTGGTGGCATATTTCTGGCTGGAGCCCCCGGGATTGCAGTCGAATGTGAAAAAAGTCTTAGTCGGATCATCGATTGGCAAATTATTGGTCTGAATATGTCGGATCACATTCGCGCCGCCGAAATCTCGTGCTACTCGCACATCAATCTGAAGATCCAGGATCTCTCCCACGCGCACCGGCTGGCTGGAGTGCGCGGCCATGATCTTTTCAATGATGGTCTTGCCCATAGTTGCTCCTTCTAAAGCTGTACAGGGTTGTCGTTAATGCTGAATTCATTATTACTGATATGTCAATAGATCGATCAATTCATCTCGGGTAAACCTTTTAACGATATTGGCATCGTCCTCCTTCACCAGATCATCGATTAATTGCTGCTTCTTTTGAATCAATCGATCAATTTTTTCCTCCAGGGTGCCCTCGGTAACGAGTTTGAACACCTGCACGCCCCGCGTCTGACCAATTCGGTGCGCACGGTCAGTCGCCTGATTCTCCACTGCCGAATTCCACCACCGATCGTAGTGAATGACCACCGAGCCACCAGTGAGATTAATGCCGAAACTCGAAGCCCGCAGGCTACCTGTAAATACCAGACAGCGCGGATCATTATTAAACCGATCGATCATCGCCTTCCGATCTCGGGTCGCGCCCTTGATGGTCGCATACTCGATGTGGTTGTCTTCGAGATAGGCCTCGATCAACGCGAGCATGTTCAGATATTGGCTAAAGACAATCACCTTGAAGCCGCTATTCAGGCTTTCCTCCATCAGTTCACAGAACAGATCCCATTTGCCGGACTGATATTTGTTGTAATCCCGGCAGCCGTCTTCGAGCTGCGCGGGATGGTTGCAAATCTGTTTCAGGTAATTCAACACAGCAAAAATGTGGATGTAGGGCACATTTTCGGACTGGCGATAGAGCTGGGACAACAAGGCGCTGGCGCGCGTATTCAACACTTCTTGATACAATCGCACCTGATCCGTGCTCAATTCGCAGCGCCGAATCTCTTCGATTTTGGGAGGCAATTCCTGGAGCACTTGGTTTTTGGTGCGGCGGAGGATAAAAGGCCGAATGATTTGCTGCAATTCGGACAGCCGGCTTTCATTGCTTCGCCGCTCGATGGGGGTAAAATAGCGCTTTTTGAATTGCGCATCGCTACCCAGATACGAGGGCAAAATAATGTCGAACAGCGCTTTCAGCTCATTTAAATTATTCTCGATTGGAGTTCCGGTCAGGCCGATGCGCATGGTGCTCTTAAGTTGATTTACCGCGGCATTGGTCAAACTGGCCTTATTTTTCGCGGTTTGAATCTCATCAAATATGGCCACTTCGAACGGAATTTCTGCTAACTTATCCAGATCATTCCGCAAAATGCCATAGGACGTGAGCACCACTGCATACTTCTGCCGGGATATATTCTTGATATGGCGTTCACTGCCATAATAAAGATGAAGATGCACCTTCTTTTTCAACTGAGTCAATTTCTCATGCCAATGTGGCAGCACCGATGTGGGACAAACGACCAAAAAATTCAATGGCCGCTGCTGCACCATCATGATCGCATCCAGCAAGGCCAAAGACTGGTAGGTTTTTCCCAACCCCATGTCATCACATAGCAGACCGGAAAGATGATTTTCATAGAGAAACCAGAGCCATTCATAACCCGTCTTCTGGTAGGGTCGTAACTCATAGTTACGGCCGTTCAGGGGTGGTGCCTCGGTGCTGGGCTGAAGGGTTCTGAGCCGCTCCAGCGCCCCGCTGAACTCCGGTCGAGCCGAAAGCTGGCTTTTTCGCGGCAGGTGCGCATGAATTTTGATAAAATTCATTTTATCGATCTTCAGCCGCAGGCTACGATCACTCAATTGACTGAAGGAAACCGCCTGCTGTTCCATCAATGTTTGCAACCAGGCGAAGTCAGTGCTGCATAAATCGATCCAGTAATTCTTGCCGATCAAGAAACGCTTGCCAGTCCGGAGCGCGTGATAGATGTCATACAGGGAGATGACATCGTTGCCTATGGTATATTTCACCGATAAGTATAACCAGTCATCCTCGATCTGCTCGACAAACAACTCCACCACCTTCGCTTTTTTCACAAAATCCCGGCTGCGCAGCGACGGGCTGGCAGCATAAAAATCGCCGGTATCGATAAACCGGCGGTATTCGCGAATGATGAGAGGAATATCCTCATTGGGAACGGTGACTGGCTCCAGGCCAAACAATCGACTGTCGTAATATTTAATTTTACGCTCAAAGGGATAGAAGCCTTTGTGAGGAACATAGATGTATCGACCAAAGATAATCGCTGCTGGCTTGACATCTTCGGTCAGAAAAAGCGGCTGCTTGGCATCTGGCAACTGCAACACTGGCGTAATCTTCAGGTCGTGCGTGTCGGTCACTTCCAGCGAATAGTTCAGGATGGCAGTCTGGGTTGCAATATTCAACGTATCGCGGATCGCTTCGTTTTGGGCTAATTTCGCGATGATGGTCGCAATTTGCGGCCGGGGCAAGGTGAAACCAAATTGACCTTTATCCACATAAATTTTGAGGCTTTGACTTTGCTCCGAATAGCTGACCGAATAACCGAGATCATCAAATCCCCAGAACCAGGCCTTGCCAAAATCGAACCAAAAGCTTTGTTCAAATTTCTGTTGCCAGGATTGATAACCAGCGATGTTCATCCGAATTTCCAGTTCAGAGCTTTCCGCCGGCAATTGTTCCAGAGGCAATTCAGTAACGAATTCCAGAAGCGCTTTCTCATCCAGCTCATTGAAAAATTGCCAGCGATATTTTTGAATCAACCGATGAGCAACTAATCCTGGCAATAGAAAGCGAAATATTTCTGACTGATCGCTATCCAGACCTCGCAACCAGATATTGGTAATGCCCCCGCGCTGTTCGAGTTCGGCCTTTATGGTCAGCTTATCGCTCCCCCAATATTCGAAGCCCAGCCGCGCCAGATGGTTCCAGATGGTTTGTTCGTAATATTTCGACAACGTTGCGTCCACATCCGCGGCCTCCTGATCATGAGAATAGATGAGGAAAAAAAGCGCTACCACATGCGGACAGCTCATCTGGCGGATGAAGGTGGGGCAGTTGCAGGAAAATTGAAATCCCAATTTCTCAGACTTCTTTTTGACTATCGGCCAATATGATCCCCGTCGGTCTTTGAATTGAGCTGTATAACTATTTCGGATAAAATCCGGATTGGCAAATTGCTTACCTTGAATAAATTTCCAACCAGCGGCCAAAAACTCGCCAGGCAAAAGTTTTGTTACAAATGCAGGAAGCTTGTTCATAATTAACCAGTTTGAATCTCAAATTTAGCCATACTATATTAGAGTCTGTCTGAAAAATCAAATGATGCCCCGATTGTTTGCTTCGGAGAGATCAATAAGTCATTGAAATTTGCTCAATACTAAATCAATGAACGACCAGTCAGTACTTTTTTTCGGACAGACTATTTAGAGAGCCACAATCGTACAGCCGAATAAACCAGAAACAGAGCAAAAATCCGTTTCACATACAGCGCCGGGATATGTTCGACCACCGATGCCCCAATAATAGCGCCGACAATGCCTCCCAGACCAGCGATCCACGCGATTTGAACCAGAACATTATCCAGCGTCCAATGCCGCCAGGCACCGGCTATGGCAATCGGTACAATCACCAGCATCGACGTCCCAATCGCAGTATGAATGGGCTGCTTATAGAGCAACATAAACGCCGGCACCATGACAATCCCGCCACCAATACCAAATGCTCCTCCTAAAATGCCGGCCACCGTTCCCACCAAAAAATATCCCAGCATTGTCATTGTGTCTTTTTCTCCTCCATCACGATAAAAAGCGTTACCATTCTATTCGGGTCAGCCTGGAATTAAGGCGTGACCGGTAATGACGCCAATTCTACCTATTGCGCCAGGCCATTCGTTGGCGAAGTTGCTCCATAGCAATGGCTGGCGGGATGAGCAGCAATCAGGCTGATAGCCGGTGGGCGGAACACCAATCTATCGGCGAATAACTCTCAGCTTGTTAATGCTCGAGGCCCGCTGGCACCAAAATTAACTCATTTTTCCGGCGACAGTCCCTCGCCTCTTTCATAAAAAAGTTCCGCCTGGCCCTCAATCGGCGCCGCCTCATCCTGGGCAATGGCTCGCAATTGTGGAAAAACCTCCAGCAGGGGCGCCGGAACCTTCACCTTGCTATCACTCAACAAGTACATCATTTGCAGCGCGTTGGCAATCCCCTGCCCCCGAAAATGGTTGTTGAAAATAATGAATGAGCGGGGACTTTCGCTGATCATCTTTTCAACCGCGGCTCGGATGCTGGCCAGCTCCTCAGCCGGATAATAGTAGTCGTAGCGATTGGGAGCAAACCAATTTTTCCTGTTGCGGCCATGTAAGCGCAAATAGCTCATCTGACGCGACGCGATGGCCGTCAATCCAATCGATTGACCGATGACCGGTTGATCGATATTGGCAAATGTCGCGCCCGCGGAAGCTAAAAATTCAAAAAAAGCCGCCGTATTCCAGGAACCATGTCGCACCTCCACCACGGGCTGGTAATCTCTGAACGTTGCAATCACCCGTTCGAGCCAGTGGAGATTTTCTGCCGAATTTTTAAACGACCACGGGAATTGAATCAATAATGCGCCCAGGCGCCCCTGTTGCTGCAAAACATCCAGGCTCGCTTTGACCACTTTTTCGGCCTGACTATCGGGAAAATTGTCCCGATTGTGCGTATAGCCCTGCCACAATTTATAGGTGAACAGAAAATCGGGACGATCGCTGACCTTATCCACCCATTTTCTGGCCGAATTCGCCGTCGGCGGGCGATAGAAAGAACTGTTAATTTCCACTACATTAAAATAGTGGGCAATATAAACCAGCGGATCGAATCCTTTTTCCTGGGGCGCGGGATAAACGCGGCCCTCCCAATCTTTGTAAATCCAGCCCGCCGGACCAATGAAAATGTTCGTCTTCATCACCGATCACTTCTGATGTTACGGCCACAATTTTTTCTTGAATCTTGAATATATGAAATTATTCCCAGTTAGTCAAGAAAAGATTATGAATTTTTTGCGGCATTATACGGCCCAACCTAACCATTCGCCCAGTTGGGAGCGCCGAATCGCACCACCCAAACCATGCGGCGGCCCGAATAGCCGCCGAACTTATAACCTTCAGGCTGATAGTGAAGTAAGCTCGTAACCTCCGGTCAGGAGGCGATCGCCTTTCCCCGGCATTTCTTTTCGGTGGAGAGATCGCCTACCGACCACCATGCAGAACCGATAGACACAACCACTGCCACGTCAATTAAGGGCAGGATTCACGATAGTGCGCGCAAACAGAGCGGGCTGTAACAATTTAAAAATCGGAACCTGATTGAATTCGCGACTCCATTGGCTGCTATAAAAATAGCGATCCAAAAAATTCCACACCACCAGGCCACAATCACTGGCCGGCTCCAATAAATACGCCGCCAGGTTGGCCAGAGGTTGATCCAGCCCCACGAAATAGCTTCCGGCTGGAAATTCTTTTTGAATCATCTCATAATGGCCTTTGGCACGCGTCAGCCGATGTCCCTGAAAAATTCGTTCATCAACACCAATATCTTCAACCTTGAACGCCTGGACCGACAGTGTCTCTGGAGCAGTAAGTTGTTCGACCACAATGCCATGCTGCTGCAATTTGGCGGCTATTTCGTTCAAGCTGGCAGGAAAGATATAGGCTTTGGGAAACCGAACCTGTTCCACAATTCGAAAATCCGCCAGGTACGGTACCTCATAATCTTTCAGTCGATCGGTCTTGCGAACGCGCAGCCGGCCCCGCTCATCGCGATAGTTCTCAAATTCATAGCTATGAACCAAAAGCAATTGTGGCATCGCATACGGCTGAAAGCGGGTCCCGAAAACCTGGCTGGTATTGGACGCGGTCCCATAGGCTACCGTGCTGGCATCCACCTGGTGGATAAGATCTTGCATCTCAGCCAGATGGTCGTTGGCATATTCCAGTACCAATTCGACAAAATGATAGCAGGCCTGAATTCTTGTCCGATAATCGGCGTAGGCATAGTTTTCATTCAAAATGGCAAAGCGATGACGCAAACCCCAATAATTGGTGCTATAGTAGGGCAAATGATCGAACGTTTCCCACCCTTTATTCGGATCGGCATTATCAACAAAATCGCCATAGGGCACACTCATGATATTGTAACGGGACTTCAATTGACGTGCCACCCAGGGAAATAGCTTCTGGCGCAAATAATTGACGGGCATGGTGTTCCCATTTGGATTGTGCGCGGTGTCGTAGGTCAAGGGTTCCTGGTGGTAAGAGCCATTGGTCGTGTGCAAATCGAGCAACAGTAAGGGATCCCAGCGATTCAGGATCTGCTGAACGGCTGCAAGATTCTCCGGGCTTTCCAACTTCATATAGTCGCGATTCAAATCCAGAAATTGCCCATTATGACGCACACCCACGCCCCCGGCAGGACCCAATTGGTTGCGCCGATTTTGGGGACTGATGCGATCATTGCCATCGGGATTAAAATTAGGCACGATCAACAGTACCAGATGATCGAGCAGCCTCGGGAGTTCGCCCCGGAGAATATCGCGCATCAGCATCAGCATGGCCTCCTTGCCTTCCACTTCGCCGGCGTGGATATTGGCCTGGATATAAACTGCGGCTTTTTTGCTATGCATCAATTGAGTTGCCGTCGCTGGTACCGGATCTCCTACAATGGCCAGCCAGATGTCTCTGCCCTCGGCGGAACGACCTATGGTTGTTAACTTTAGTTTATGACTCAAGGTTTGCAACGAGTTTAAAAACTCGATCACCTCGCTGGAGCGGGAGGTTTCGGTATAGTTGCTCGCTTCTGCGCGAGTGAGCAATGGCTGCGCCTCGCCTGTCAGTTTGAGAACCAATAAGAATATGATAACTGCAAAGAAATTAAAACGAATTTGTTTCATTGCAAGCACCTCGCATTAAACTAAACGTATTCAGCACAATCCGGAAGTCACCGAATGCGGCTGCCCGAATTGGCAGTGACTCGCAGCGCCACATCCTGCGGCCGACCTCAATGCCACCGGATTATATTTTTTAAATTGACCTGGCCCTTTCCGACAATAGATCATTATCGGCCGAGAGAATAATTTAACAAATTTCTGCTCTCAGTCAAGGAAATTGTTTATTTCCAGCTCGGTGTTAGCTGTGCTCGATCATTGTTGAATCTGCGACCAGCAAAATATATTCAAATAAATTTCCCTTTTACATTCAGCCAAAAAATTTTTAAAATTTTAATTTTTTTACTTGACATTTAATATTTTTTTATTATATTAGCAGTTAGTTATTGAAATGATTTTTATATTAAGAATGCGGCAACCTGTTCTTTTTGATTTCCACGCAAAATAGTTCAATGCGTGTTTATTTCATTCCCCATTCATCTGGAATTGATAACTACGATATCCACTTGTTCTGACATCGAATACTGCTCCTGAATCGACTTCGGTTTATTGAGCCGCTACCTCTGCTGATGCCTATAATGATACCATTTTGCTGCAAGACACTATCATGTCGTTTTGCAGGACAATTAGCGAATTTTCTGAATGGCCGAGTATCCTTTGCTGGTGCCCTGCACAATACCATTTTTTCAATAATCCACCATGATCCATTCACCAAAAATAGGAGGTAGGTATGATTAAATCCACATCATTCAACAAAACCTAATCGTCACTTTTTAATTTACTCAACCGCTGTTCATTTCTAAATGGAGGTGTAACATGAGTTCAAAATCGATCTTATTCGCTATCATAAGCTTGATTTTTCTGCTGGCGTTTTCACCTTTCATCTTAGCCCAGGATGATGTTAACATCGCTCCCCCGGCTGGCGAAGATGATGATAGTTACTCGGAAACTGAACCCGCCAACTCCTACCGCACCACCCAAACCATCGGCAACGCCCCCGGCATGGACGAATATCGCTGGTATGACCAGGATTTCGGCTGGACGCATACGTTTGATGCTGGCTGCAAAATCATCAAGCGGGCTTCGTTACGAATCCGGGCCTGGGATGTTGACATGTGTTCCGGTGAGGTGGACAAAGTCTATGCCGATGACGTCTACCTGGGCGACCTCGAAGGCGAGGACGATACCTGGAGCACGACGACTTTTGACATCGATCCAGCACTCCTGGAAGATGGTGCTTTGGAGGTCTGGATTGACATCGACGCCACGCACGAACAACGCTGGTGGGCCGTGACCATCGATTGGTCAAGATTGGTGGTCTATTGGGACTGGAATCCGCCCGTGGCCGATTTTACGGCCGAGCCATTAATTGGGGTGGCGCCGATGACGGTGAAATTCACCAACCTCTCCAAGTGCGCCGTGGCCTGGAAATGGGATTTCGGCGATGGCAGCGAAATCTCCACTGAGAGAGATCCCATCCACACCTACCTGCCTCCGACCGATCCCATGTTTACGGTCAAATTGACCGCCTATAACCCGGATGGCGTCGAGGACACGATGGTAAAAACAGACTATATCACCTGCTATCTACCAATCGTGCTGGATTTCAACACGCCAGTGAACATCGGTGTGGGCGAACTGTTCGTGAATTTTGAAAACTTAGCCACCGGAACCATCACCGATTTCTTCTGGGAAGTCAATGACAGCATTTTCTCCATCGAAAAAGATACATTTCATAAGTTCGGTATCGGCAATTTTAATATCAGCCTCACCGCCTGGGGACCGCCGCTGGTTGGCAAACATCAGCTTACCCGCGAAGACTTCGTCATCGTCTATGATCCCGCTTCGGCGCCGGTGGAAATGGAAATGGTCGAATGCAGCCCCTCGTACTACGCTGAACCCTGGGCCAACGTGATCGATAAGGATTTCTGGTGGTGGGATGGTACGGCCACCATCGCTGCGGTGTCACCGGCATTCGCCATTTTTAAATTCGCCGATAATGCCAATCACTTAGTCGACAAAATCCGCCTGATCACCGACACCGGGACCATTCCCGTCCGACGCTGGTTGCAGGATTTTCAGGTCGCAATTTCTAAAGATAACCAGAGCTATCGCACTGTCCTTGACACCTGCAAAACCGGAGGCGGCTGGGAAGTGTTTGCCTTTGAAGCCGACAGCGCCATGTTTGTTAAGCTGACGTTGCTATCGCCAATGGATGCTGAATGGATTCAAATTGGCGAACTGGAAGTGTGGGAAGCAGGCAAAGCGCCCACGGCGACTCCGCCGCTGCCAAAGCAGTTTGAACCGAAACCCGAGCTGCAAGTGGCAGCCCAGCCACCGGCTAATTTCGTTTTGTCCCAGAACTACCCCAATCCTTTCAATCCTGAAACCAGTATTAGCTATCAGATTCCCGGCGAAACCCATGTTTCGTTGGCCATCTATAACATGACCGGAGAGCTAATTAGAACACTGGTTTCAGAAAACAAGACAGCCGGTGCGTATACGGTTTCCTGGAACGGGCTCGACAATGCCGGCCAGAAAGTGGCATCGGGGATCTATGTATATCGGCTGGAAGCGTCAGGCTATGCGGTTTCCAAGAAAATGGCCATGCTGAAATAGCACCTAACCCATTTTTCATCTTAATTTGACCTGGGAGGGTGGCTATTCCGGATCATGCGTTGCCATTAGCCACAAAGCACGAAGCCACCGAGATACCAAAGCCATGGCAATAAGTAGGACTAATTGGTCCTGTTGAATTCATTCGAGGCAATCAATTAGCCTCGTTTCCAGATGGGCTTGGTGTTTTGGTGGCTTCTTGGCTGATAAATCATGCGAATCCCGATTTCTACATCAAAATTCAACTGGCTGCTGCTTGAAGTTCAAAACGATTTGAGCAAATATTTGTCAAGCGAACACCATGTGAATCCCCTGACCAATGCGCATGGTGTTCGCGGTTAAGGAGGTTGCTTATCGAAGAATCAACAGCAGGGAAATACTTTCTTTCAGCCTCTTTTGTGACCGGGAATTAATCATGCTCCAGTTTTTCTTCTACCCCCAAATAGATAAAACGGTCAATCAAGTTCACATAGTTGCTCCAGACCTTGCCGGGCTCTCGTTCCCGAGTCATTATCCGCTGAAAGGCCGCCACAGATGAATCCAGATCATCGGCATAGCTCAATATCAGGGCTTCCAGCGTCATGGGCACGACCGGCGCGCCTCGCTCCTTCTGGCCATGGTGGCTCAGGATGCAATGAATCACTTGTTCTTTAAGTGCTTCTGGAAAATTGCCCAACCCGGCGATTTTGGCCAGAACCAGATTGGCGCCCAGAGTAATATGACCCAGCAGTCGCCCGCAAGTGGAATATTCGATAAAACCGTTCAGGCTGAATTCCTGGATTTTGCCAATATCATGCAAAAATGCGGCTGTTGTGACCAGATCCGCATTGACCGAGCCATCATAATGCCGACAAATTAACCGACAAATCTCGATAACCGAAAGCGAATGCTCCAACAGACCGCCCAGGTAGGCATGGTGCCACAATTTTCCTCCGGGTGCTTTGCAAAATTGAGCCATGAAGTGCTGGTCCTGTAAAAATAAATCCACCAACTGCTTCAAGTTCGGCTCTCGGATAGCTGCCAACTGCTGGTGCAGATCGTTTCTCAATTTTTCAATGCTGCCCGAAAATCGCGGAAGAAAAGCTTCCAGCTCAATATCATCCCCGGGATGCGCTTTGCGAATTTTATCAATAGCGATATGGTTCTTTTCCATGAACGTAATGACCTTGCCTTTCACCTTGACCACATCGCCCACCTGGATCGTTTGGCCTATAGCCGCAGCATCGTTCCATAGCGAGCCGTGAATCCTTCCCGAACAGTCGCCAAGCTCCAGGGAGAGATAAAATTCTTTCGAAACTTTTTGCTGCTTGATTTCTTTCTTCCGCACCAGGAAGAAGGAGAGGATAGTATCACCCGGCTCTAAATTGGCAATCAATTTTTGTTTCATAGATTCACCTATGGATTGGCGCACGCTTTGAAATAATCAGTGCCCGATAGATTAAAGAATTTTAGTTAGCCCCGCGGCCTGGATGGCTGGGGCAGTGCCGGTGAAAATCTGTTGTCAAGCGGATGTGGTGTTGGAATGAGTGGAGTCAGATGTCGAACTGCAGCAATTATTCCATGGATCCGGTACGGTAACTTAAAGAACTCTATTTGACCAACCGACCATGCTTCCTATCGAGCATTCGGTTGGTTGCCCATCAGTGGGTGCTGGCTGCAGGCGTCAGCATGAGCAGTTCCAAATTGGAGTTGCAGATTTGTGCACTATCCACTAACGTCGCATGATAGCCGCCGCTAAGCCATAGCGGGTATTGATCACGATAATGACGACTGAATGGATGGCCCGATTGGCCGGTTGGGATGACCAGCAGTGATTTTTTTCGATTGGATAAATCCGCGATCTGGCGCATCGATGGACCGACCACGGTGCGAAAATTTTGACGATCCAATGAGTAACTGGCCGCGTTGATCGAAGTATTAGAACCGCCAATCGGTGCCGGTCCAATGTTCAGCCAGCGATCCAGTACATTGCCCCGGGCCAGGGCATGCTCAAATTTTACCTGATGTATGCTTCCCCAGCGCCAATTATACACGATCTCACCGCGTTCAATGCACAAATAGCTGAAGGCTTCCTCCAGGCTGAGCACCACGATATCATTCAGGGTTTCGACGCTATCTGGCGTCAGTTTATCATCGAACCAAATGGATTGGCCCTTGGCAACCAATTGATCGGTGATTCTAATGGGAATATTGGGCAGCTCGATAAATTTGGCATACAGGGTATCGCCCAGCTCATCCTGGAAGATATTCTTTATAAAATGAGTAAGGAATATTTCAAATATGGTCGCTCCGATGGAATTTTCGGTGGACTGAAAATCCCAATCCTTCAAAGAACTGGCAAAATAAGCTCGCAATTTGGTGCTGCGATCGAACATTGGCAGCGCCGCCTGAATTACAGGCATCAAGTGCTGGGCATGAACCGAAAACACATCCAACTGGATCGCCTTAAAATCACTTACCTGAAGTTTATTTTTCCCAGCCAATAGCTCCTGAATCCGGTGGGCGCGATAGGGTGGCTCCCAATAAGTGGAAATGAAATAAGGGTAATGGGAATCCGTCACTTTGTTATTGGCGGTGACAATCACACCCTCAATCGGGTTGTACAGGTGCGGCAATCGGTCGAACGGTATCTGGCCCAGCCATTCAAAATCGCCGGTCCAACCGGGCTGAGGCAATAGACCATTGCCCTGCTTGCGAATGGGGATCGAACCGGCGCAGTAATAGCCGATATTGCCTTCCCGATCGGCATAGATCCAATTCTGCGGTGGCACCGAAAAATGACGCAGTGCGGACACAAATTGATCCCAATTTCCAGCCTTCATTATTCGATAAAAAGCAAGTAGTTCATCGCTCGGCGACTGTCCACTCCACTTCATGGCAACAACCGTGGCGGTGTCTTGCAGCAATGGATGTAGCTTAGAGACGATGGGGCCGTGCTGCGTCGCCCGAATGGTGTGCTTGATTGGCGGCTGGCCTTTGACCGGTATTTCGATCTCAGTCACCGTGATGTCATGCCATGAATCCCGAAACCAATATTGATTTGGATTCACGGGATTCAACTTCTCGATAAAAAAATCACAACCATCGGCCATGACATTGGTCAAGCCCCAGGCAATCGACGGATTATGGCCAATAACAATTCCCGGGAGCCCGGGAAAGGAGACCCCATAACCATCGATGCCGGGCGCGTTCAAATGCACCTCATACCAGATGCCGGGATTTTGATGCCCGAGATGGGGATCATTGGCTAACAAGGGTTTGCCAGACAACGTACGACTTCCGCCGACGACCCAGCTATTGCTGCCCAATCCTGGCCCAAACAAGCTGGCCAGCCCCGTAGAATTGTCACTGAAATTATGGAACAGGTCATAAACATCGCTCCAGCGCGCTACGGACTGGCGTATAATGGAGGGGGAGCTGTCTGGATAGTCGGGAAAAATTTCCTGGGCCGCCTCAGGCCCCACGCGCATGACGATTTGCCCAAATACCGGATCCACGCGCCAGGCCATTTCCAACAGCCAGGCTACCAGG
This sequence comes from uncultured Cytophagia bacterium, assembly GCA_964647995.1. Taxonomy (GTDB): domain Bacteria; phylum Zhuqueibacterota; class Zhuqueibacteria; order Thermofontimicrobiales; family Thermofontimicrobiaceae; genus Thermofontimicrobium_A. The sequence continues at coordinate 44,777 of CAZYNP010000015.1, read as the reverse complement.
CGCTGATAGGCTAAACTATGATCGATCTCCCAGACCTCGGGCCGGTAATCCAGGATAATGAATTCGAAGGGCAACTCCTGCTGTTGTTGTTTGAGAAAGGCATTGACGCCAGCGGCATACGCGGTGAGAATCCGCTGTGACTCACGGGAAAGATTGGAAGAAAGCTGGTTAGCAATAGCCGGGAGATTAATCGTGCGAATCAGTTTATCATAATCAATGGTCCGAGGCCCCAATATTTCGGACAGCGTGCCCAGCGCGGCACGGCGATTCAAGTCCATCTGCCACAGTCGATCCTGCGCATGAACATATCCCTGGGCAAAAAACAGATCATCTTCGTTATTGGCGAATAGATGCGGCACGCCATAGGCATCGCGGTAGATGCTAACTGGTTGATGCAACCCCTGCACGACAACTGTGCCTACGGTTTGCGGCTGGGATTTTTTAAGTAGCCTCAATCCAATTACCATTACAGCCAGCGCAATAATCACCACCATTCCCAAAATTCCAGAAACGATTTTCACCGCTCGCGGCATATCTTTTCCATCCATCAATCCGATCAACAGGAAGTCATTGACGAAAGTACATGAAGCTTCGAAAACAACCTGGCTATTCCTTCTCTTTTTTCTTGGGATTGTCGCTCTGTTTTTTCTCCTGGATCGGTGGGGTAGCTGGCCGCTCCACCTTGTTGCTTTCGCTGGTGGATATTTGTCGGCGCTCATGACGCTGTGGCGGTGGCGGCGGCGCTGCCGGCGACGGAACATCGGAGGCAGGTTTTGAGAGCGATGCGGCGCCACTGGCGGGGTTTTCCGCTGCTGACGATGGTGGCACCTCGCGGCGATCAAAATTTCGGCGTTCTGTTGGCGGCAATGGGTTTTCTAAATCAGCCGGCGAATTTTCGTAGTAATACGAATCCAGCCACCAGGGCATGGTATAGAAATATTGCCAGGAGTAATCATAGTCGGTCAGCGGCTCGCCCTGAAAAGCTACCGGGGAGTGGATTAGTGGATGGGTCTGATTGTGGCAGCTCGAGCAGTCATCCATGAAGGTTACTTCCTGGGGTTGTGGTGCCGCCAATGAATCCGCCACGGAATAAAGGATCGGATGGCGGAGCGTCGTGTAACACTGCGCCAGCAGCAAGCAGGTGGCGATGGTCACACCAATGGAAATAATCGGAAAAATTGGTTTTGCTCTCATGATTCGATCTCGCATTTTTAACAGATTTTTCAACACGCTGAACGCCGAATAGGATGCAGATTGGAGTTAAAGGCTTTCATAATAGATAATTTTCAATTCCCGATTGGTCGTTGGCACGGGCTCACCTTCAATGGTTTTCATATTGCCCAAAAGATTTTTAACCGAAAACTCGAAGATCAGCCGCGGGGAAAAATGCCAGCGAGCGCCCGCATTCATGTAACCTTTGCCAGAGCCGAGGGATTTGTCATCGTTGTCATTAATAGCAAAATCATATTCCCAGAGCAATGTGATTTCGGGATCTAACATCAGATGTGCGCCGCAAAAGAAATTGAGGTCCTTTTCGTTGCTCTTGTTCTCCCCGCTGTAGTTTACGCCGCCATGGATGCCAAAATTTTCCAGAATCGAATAATTTTTACTAACCACTAGGTAAGCGCCCTTCGATTTGATTTGATATCGTCCCACCTGGGGGTAGAATGTTCCATAGCCCTGCGAATCAAATCCGATGCAAATGCCAGGAAACCGATAGTCCTCCACCTTGAGGCGATAGCGAATGTTGACGCCTGGCGACTGATTCCATTTCACCGCGCCCTGGCCAATGATATTTTGACCGCCATAACTGACTCCAAACATCAATCGCTGCGTCAGGCCAACCGCCAGGCCGCCTAACATGCCTCCCAGGTGATACACGCGCAATTGCAGCTCAAAATATTTGCGACTCATAAAATTTGCAGTAGGATTATCAATGATATTAATTGGGGGAAACCGCTGAAACACTTCTTCTTGTTGGTTTTTCTTCTGCTCCTCCCGTCCCCAGATTTGAATCTGACCGAAGGCGGCATTTGAATATATCAAACCGCTTAGAATCGCGAGCCCGATGAGTGCTTTTCTCATGCTTTTACTCCTTACTGGATGGTCGATGTCGGGATTGCTGGCATTAATTTAAAACATTTATCAGGCAAAATCAAGCGCAAAGTATAATTTATAATAAAAAAATTCCCCATGTCTCAGGATAGCCACCTGCCAAGGCGGCGCACCATCTTTTCCATCCCATTTCCCGGTCTGGATTCGTAACCGGTCACAAGATAAATACACAAGCATTTTTTTCATTGGCATCTCCCCCGGGCGCACCGGTGACTGGCGCTGGCGAAGCGGCAAAGGCCCCCGTTGAAGCAACCGAAGAAAGTGCTTGCCACGGCAGTGGATTTAGGGGTTCCAGGCTTTCCTGGATTTCTATTTTTCAAAATTAGCAGTGATTGTTCACAAATTAAATAAAAGAAATATTGGCTTTTTTGCTTGACAATTATTACAACTTTATTTAATTTTACCTATGAAAAATTGATCAGTTTCATTTTCACAAAAAATTATCATTGCAGATATGAATTTATTATTCTGATCCAATATTTGCCCATAGCCATTTTTCTCCAATCCAATCGATGGGTTGAAATTCACTGGTGCCAGGTGGACCCGTGTGTGGAGGTGATGAACCATGAACCGAACCCCAATAATCGATGTGAAAGATGAACGTTTTTTGCCGCCCTCCAATTTTGTGACCCCAACCAAGGTAACAAATGAATCCGGATCTGCGAGTTTCGCGTCCAGCACGGCTTCGCTTATTGCCGCCTCCGAATACCCGCCGGCGGAGATCCATAAAAAATTGGAGCAACTTCAGGCCAATGTCGAGCAGTATCAGCATCGAATTCTGGTTGAGAACGCAATATTAACAGAGCGCTTTAACGCCATCTTTGAACATAGCCCGGCTGCCATCGTTATTATTGACAGGAAGCGGCGGATCGTGAAAATGAACGAGCACTTTGCCCGGCTGAGTGGCTATGATCCAACCGAAGCCAGGCCGCTCCTGGTGTTTACCGAGCTCATCCTGAAAAAAGATCGCAAAAAGATCGACCAATTGTTCAAATGCGCTCATGCCTCTGCTGAGGCTACCAGACAGACCATTACTGCGAACTTCCTGGCCAAAGATCTTTCGATTCGGTCAGTTGAGTTGTGCTGTGTCCCAATTCCCACTCAGAATCAAATAATGGTTTTTGTGAATGATATCACCGATCGTAAGCGATTCGAGCAGGAATTGCTACGAAAAAATCGAGAGTTGACCATCCTCAATTCCATCTCGCGGTCGATCAAGCAGCCGCGGGATTTGCAGCAATTGCTGCAACAGGTAACCGAAAGAATCGGCCACGCCATTTGCTTTGAAATGGCAGCGTTATATCTGGGCAATCAGCAACTGAAAAACCTGCGACCGATCGTTGCGCTCGGTATGACTTGTGACGGCGCCCGGCAGTTGTTGGAACAAAATCTCTCGCTGGTGGCGCAGGTGAAGAAAAAAAAGAAAGCGCTGTTTCTCAATCCGAGTACTGGCTTTTTCAAGGATCTGTTTATGAAACAGCCCCGGTGCCGATCGTTGGTGTTAATGCCCTTGATTATTCGCAAAAATAGCTTCGGCATTCTGGTGTTAACCAGCAAAAAGCAAATTCGATTCGATAGCGAGAAAAAGCAGTTCATTTCCGCCCTCTGCCACCAGCTTTCGATTCATATCGAAAATGCCATTCTATTCGATGCTCTGGAGAAAAAGACGAAAGAGGTCGAAGCGAAAAACGCCGAATTAAGTTCTTTTGTGTTTACAGTGTCGCACGATTTAAAGACTCCGATCATCGCACTGCACGGCTATCTCGAGCTGTTCCGGGAGCATTTGCAGGATCATCTTGATGCCACTACAACCGAGTATCTGGAGCGTATTTTGGGCAACGCTCACTACATGGAGCAGATGATCAACGATCTGCTCAAACTGTCCCGTGCCGGCCGCGTGGTCGGTGCCAGGCGCAAATTCTCAACCTTCAAGTTGGTAAAAGAAATCTACATGAGCCTGTATCCGCAAATTCAGCAGCGGAATGTGAATTTTGTGATCTCGAAAGATCTGCCTGTCATTTTCGGCGATCGGCAACGATTCCAAACCGTATTTGAAAACTTGATTATCAATGCCCTCAAATTTTCCTCGCCCAAACGACAACCGCAGATCGAAATCCTGTGCAAAGATAACAAGAAATATTTTGAATTTGCGGTTAAGGACAATGGCATCGGCATCGACCCGGAATACCATGAGCACATTTTCAAGGTGTTCCAGAAATGTCCGAGCAAAGAACACGATCATGACGGCACCGGTGTTGGCCTAACCATCTGCCGCAAAATCATCGAGCATTATCAGGGCAAAATCTGGGTTGAGTCAAAATTAGAAAAAGGAGCAACTTTTTACTTCACGGTTCCCAAATCCTGAAACTAACCCTGCTGGATCATTCTGGCCTCCAGCAGGGATCATCCCGGTGTTGCTCTGTTCCTTCCATTGGCTCAGGAAGACTTTGCCCTGGTTCGCCGCCCGCTTCACCAATTCACTTTCAACACCACAACATTTGATAAATCGCAACTCCAGCACCCCCAAATCACTTGTCACCTGCCGGGTATCAATTGGTATCCGGAATGGATCTCGGCCATTAAGCTATCCCTCCGGTAAGCCAGATACCTGGACCTCTGGCGGACGGCTGCTCGAATGGACTTTCATGTTCTGGGCGCAACAGCCATCACCACCACCGGCAACAATCCTTTATGTTCAATTTGTAAACGATCAGTTATAGGTGGACGGACCGGTCGCCTAAAAATGAAATGCTTCCAAAATTTCAGAAAGTCAGGCGACCGGTCAGTAGCTCGGTGCACTCATAAGTGCGCTTTTACTTCAACTTAAAAAAATGCCTTGACTTTTTGCTAAAATATGTTTATAAATAGCTTGACCTCTATCGCTCGATAAAATAGCAATACGTTTTTCTCATCAATCCAGTAACTGAAAAGGGAAGTCACAATGACTATTGAAGAAAAGATCACTGCGTTGGGTTTCAGTCTGCCACCAACCCCCAAGCCGGTAGCCGCCTACGTCCCCGCGATTGCCGCCGGCGACCTGGTGTTTTCCTCGGGACAGTTGCCACTTTCAAACGGCCAGTTGGCTGCCAAAGGCAAAGTGGGCCAAGACGTGACCAAAGAGCAAGCGTATGCTGCTGCGCGTATCTGTGCCCTGAATTCATTGAGCGCGATCAAAAGTGTCATTGGTGATCTGGATCGCATCCAGCAAATCGTGAAGGTCGTCGGTTTCGTTGCCAGTGCCGAGGGCTTTACCGAACAGCCCTCTGTGATCAATGGTGCGTCGGAGTTTTTTAAAGAAATTTTTGGCACTCAGGGCGCTCATGCCCGCAGTGCTGTAGGTGTCGCCGAGTTGCCACTGGGCGCCGCCGTGGAATTGGAGATGATTGTAAGAATTAAATAACGCGACGCCTGTGCGCCATTTCATCGAGTTTTAAACAGGAAGATCAGCGATGATATTCGAGCTACGTTCTTCATTCGCTCGCCGGCAATTTTTCAAGGGACTGGCCGGGATGACCGTGGCCGGTGTTTTGGCACCCCAAAGAATCTTTGCTGCCTCAGCGCAACGTGCCCCTATCAAACCGCCTCGGCTGCAACCAGGCGCAACAGTAGGCTTAATTACCCCCGCCAGCCCAGCTTTTGAGCCCACCACGATTCGCGAGGGTATCGAAACACTGCAATCACTTGGGTTTCGGGTAAAAACGGGTGACCATATCGCGCAAAAGTGGGGCTACCTGGCTGGCTCCGATGCCGACCGGCTGCATGATGTGCACCAGATGTTCCAGGATGATGAGGTACAGGCGATTATTTGCCTTCGTGGCGGGTATGGCAGCATGCGGCTACTGCCACAAATTGATTATGCATTGATCAAAAAGCATCCTAAAATTTTTGTGGGTTACAGCGACATTACCGCGCTCAATCTGGCCATTTATCAGCAAACCGGTCTGATCACTTTTCACGGCCCGGTGGCCATCTCCAGTTTTTCGAGTTATACTACCGAATATTTTATGAAAATCGTGACGCAACCGGAACCGCTGGGCAAAATCAGCCGGCCCAAGCCAGATAATCCCTTGCGCCCGACCGCCTATTTGAACACTATCCGGCCGGGCCGGGCCACGGGTCGATTGGTGGGGGGCAATTTAACCATTCTCACGGCGTTGCTGGGAACGCCATTTGAAATCGATACCACCGATGCCATCCTGTTTTTGGAAGAGACGGGTGAGGAGCCATACGACGTGGATCGGATGTTGACCCAATTGCTGCTGGCGGGCAAGCTGGATCAGGTTGCCGGCGTAGTTTTCGATAAATGTCCGGATTGCAAGCCTCGGGATTACAAACCTGCCTTCGCTAACACCTTCAGTCTGGAAGAAGTTGTCATCGACCGGTTGCAAGGCTGTAACTGCCCGGTGCTCTTTGGCTTAGCCCTGGGGCATGAGGCGGACAAACCGACGCTGCCGCTGGGAATCACTGTCACCCTGGATGCTGATCAACAGGTACTCATCTTCGATGAAGCTGCCGTCACTTAGCTGCCAATATTTTAAAATTCAAAAAGTTTTACTTGATTCTCACGCGAAACTTTATTATTTTTAGCGCACCATTTTTTTTAAGGACAGGCATCGCCAGGCAGATGCCTTTTTTTCAATTTAGGAGCATCTGGTGAAGACGTTTGAATCACGAATGCAATATTACCGGGACCTGGTTCAGGAACGCCTGAAACAAGTGGCTACCAAACAGCAGCCTCGGTCTTTTTATGAACCGGTTGAATATATCATGGACAGTGAGGGCAAAAGGATTCGCCCGATCTTGCTACTGCTCGCCTGCCAGTCGGTCGGCGGTAACGTCAGCAATGCCCTGGATGCGTCCATTGCGGTGGAAATTCTGCACAATTTTACCCTGGTTCATGATGACATCATGGATCAGGATGATCTGCGCCGCGGGCGACCAACCGTTCATAAAAAATGGGACGAGGCAACGGCCATCCTGGTGGGCGATGGGCTGGTGGGGCTGGCGTATCAGTATTTGCTGAACAGCAAATCAAATCGCATTCAGGAGATTGCCACGATTTTCACTCAAGGTATCATCGAGCTGTGCGAGGGGCAAGCGCTGGACAAAGAATTTGAAAGCCGGCTGGATATCAATCTGGATGAATATCTGGTTATGATCGAAAAAAAGACGGCACGATTGCTGATGGTAGCCACGGAAATCGGCGCAATTCTCGGTGGTGGTAGTGCCGAACAACAACATCTGCTGCGAGAATTTGCGCGCGAGCTGGGCAACGCGTTCCAGATTCAGGATGATCTGCTGGACATGGAAATGACCTCGCGCAAGACATTTGGCAGCGACATCAAGCAGAAAAAACGGACGTTCCTGTTTATCCATGCCATGGGCACCGCATCGGCATCGATGAAGGCAAAGATCATGGACATATTTCATCAGGACTCGATTGAGGCAGCAGATGTTATCGCGGTACGGCAACTGTTTGAAGACAATGGCACGCTACAATATGCGCGGCAGGAAGTTGCCACCCGCTTCAATCGGGCTCAGTCGCTGCTGCAACAACTGCCAGCTTCAATTTCGCGTGATGACCTGGCAATGCTTTGTCGCTGGCTAAATGAGCGTAAATTCTGATCACCCGCGCCCGGGAAACCGGGCCGGCTAATTATCAGCGAAGTAGCACCTGGCAATGCGGGCATTGAGAGGAATCGCTTCAACGCATCGTTCGCTTTGAGAAGGCCCTGGCCGTTCGCCAATTGGTGGATGAAAATCGGCGAATTAATTTTATCGATATTCAAGTGGGTGCCATTAGCAAATTTAACGGCAGAGGCGGTATTTCGAATGCGCTCAGGCATCGTTCAACATTACTGACTTCGAGCCAAAAATTGTCAAACTATTGCGTAGCAGTATGGAATTCTTCCCGGATTTATTGCTCATCTGTGTGATTGGGGGCGTGGTATCCATCGACATTGCGGCTGGATGGCAGGTGATGGTATCCCAACCCATTATCGCCTGTCCGCTGGTGGGGCTTGTCCTGGGACATCTGGAACTGGGCGTCGTCATGGGCAGTTTGCTGGAATTGCCCTGGTTGATCGTTATCCCGACTGGTGGACGTCACAGCTCTGAGGCCAATCTGGGGGCAGTGACGGCAACCGCATTGAGCATTTATTTGTTGGCCGACCAGGCAAGTACTGAAAATATTATCATCATCATTTCGATTTTGTATAGCTTATTTGTCAGTTTTTTGGGAAATCACCTGGTGGATTTTATGCGGCGAACCAACTTGAGGCTCATGTATGCCGCCGACATTGCAGCCAGTGAGGCCAATTTGGGCAAGATCACCTGGCTCAATACGGTTGGACTGATCCAGGCATTTTTCCTGGGCTTCATCCTGGTAGGTTTTGGTTTTGGACTTGGCTGGCTGATTCTGAAGCCTTTGGCCAGGTTCATTCACCCAACGTTTGATTCTGCGTTTGGTCTGGCTCGTTATGCCATGTTGGGGGTTGGTTTTGGCGTGGTCGGCACCATGTTTATAACCAGCGAGACCAGATGGTACGCTGCGCTGGGGTTCGCACTAAGCGCCGCGGCGCTGGTTGGCATCTATGTTTTTTAGCAGAAGACGATGAGTTACGCATGGGCCAGATTCGTAAAATAGATTTGCTGAAAATTTTGCTGCGGTCGTTCTATATTCAGAGTGCCTGGAATGCCGAACGATTGTTGGGCCTGGGCTTCGGCTTTTGTCTGATTCCCGTGGCCCGGCGGCTGTTTCGAGATCGCAAGAGCATTAGCTTTTTCATGCAGCGCCATCTGGATTTTTTCAATTCACATCCCTATCTGGCACCGTATGCGCTGGGGGCCATTGCTGCAATCGAGCAACAGGCCCTGCTGCGCGGCTGGGAGGATACCCGATCGATCTCATTATTTAAGACCCGCATCGTCGGCCCACTGGGCGCGATCGGCGATACGTTGTTCTGGCAGCTCATTCGGCCAGCCTGTGGTCTATTGGGAGTGGTCTTGCTGTTGGTGTGTGGCTGGTGTGGCGCAATCATCTTTTTTATTTTGTACAATCTGCTGCATTTCTCGATCCGAATTCGAGGAATATTCAGTGGCTTTGCCAAAGGATTCGATATTGTGCGCGAACTATCCTTGCGCGGCACGAAGAAATATTTTCAGATAATGAAATATTTGTTCAGCATATTGTTTGGTGGCGGAATAGCCATCGTTGCCGCCAAAAGTTATCAGCAGGAATCATCGTTGGCTGGACCGGTGGCGTTTGCCGCAGCAATGATCATTTCTGCCATGATGCTGCGCAAAACCCGGTTAAGCGTTGATATGTTGGTAGTGATTGTAATCATGAGTGCAATTATTATTGGGTTGATGATATAGCGTGCTTATACAAACAGTGACAATTTTAAATTCGCTAGGACTTCACGCCAGACCCGCGGCGCAATTTGTCAAAATTGCTTCCAAGTTTAAGTCGGATGTTTATGTGGCCAAGAACAACCGCGAGGTCAATGGCAAAAGCATTATGGGGGTGATGATGCTGGCAGCAGAAAAGGGCAGCAATTTGGTTATTAAGGTCCACGGCGATGATCAGGAACAGGCGATGGCCGCGCTTGTCGATTTAATCAATAATAAATTTTATGAAGAATGATGCAAAGATGACTGGCAAAAAGAGTCCCAAACGAATGATCCGTTTGAGGGGGATTGCAGCAGCACCAGGCATTGTCATCGGAAAAGCGTTCCTGCTCACCGGCGATGTGGTGAAGGTTGAAGAACGGCGCATCCCGCCAGAAGCAGTGAACGCAGAAGTCAAAAAATTCCAACACGCGATCGAATTAACCCAAAAAGAATTGGCGGAAATTCAAGCCCAAGCTCGCCAGCGGATGGGCAAAGAAGGCGCTCGAATCTTTGATGCGCATCAATTGCTGCTCAACGACCAGGTCATCAATGAAGAAACGATCCATAAAATCCAATTTGAATACAAGAACGCCGATTTTGCCTATTACCAGGTGCTGCAACAATTCCAAAATTCGCTGGAAGAGGTGGATAACGAATATTTTGTCGGTCGCCTGGCGGACATCAAGGACGTGAAGCGGCGCCTGATACGCCATATTCAGGGCAAAGAACCGCGCTATCTGAACGGCATTAACACGCCGGCCGTCATCGTGGCGCCGGATTTGACACCGTCGGATACCGTGCTCCTGGATCGCGCCAAGGTATTGGCATTCGTCACCGACCTGGGTGGCAAGACATCTCACGCTGCCATCATGGCCCGCTCGCTGGAAATTCCCTCGGTGGTTGGATTGAAGCAGATTAGCAGTCTGGTTCAAACGGGTGATTCGGTCATTGTGGACGGCAATCACGGGCTGGTGATAATCCATCCCTCCGCCCAGGAGTTGCAAAAATACATCCGGCTGCGCGATGAATATCATGAGCTCACCAAAGAGCTGTCCAAGATCCGCGACTTGCCCAGTCGAACCCTGGATGGCAAAGACATCGAGCTTTCCGCCAACCTTGAGTTTGCGGCCGAAATCAATTCGATCATAACCTATGGCGCGCGCGGCATTGGCTTGTTTCGCACCGAAAATCTATACTTGGCCCGACCGGAACTACCCGATGAGGAGGAAGAGTTCCAGGAGTACTATAAAGTTGCCGAAAAGGTGAGCCCCTACCCGGTGATTATCCGCACGCTGGACATTGGGGGTGATAAAAATCCCCGCTGTATTCAGATTCCGCAGGAAGATAATCCATTTTTGGGCTGGCGCGCCATTCGTCTGTGCCTGGAGCACGTCGACCTGTTCAAGCGGCAACTGCGAGCTATTTTGCGGGCCAGCGTTATCGGCAATATCAAAATCCTGCTGCCCATGATCTCGCATCTGGAAGAGATCTATCGCGCCAAAGCGATTCTGGAGCAGGTGAAATCGGAATTAAAAAATCAGCGGATTTCGTTTGACGATGCCATCGAACTGGGAGCGATGATCGAGGTGCCGTCTGCCGCCATCATGGCCAAAGAAATTGCCGAAGAAGTGGACTTTCTAAGCATTGGCACCAATGATCTTATTCAGTACACTCTGGCTGTGGATCGCGGCAATACGCGGGTGGCGCATCTGTACAAACGCCTGCCGCCTGCGGTGCTGCGAATTATCAAGAATGTGGTCGATGCCGGACACGAAAAAGGAGTTTGGGTGGGCATGTGCGGCGAGATGGCTGCCGATCCCCTGGCGACGTTGATTTTGGTGGGATTGGACCTGGATGAATTGAGCGTCAGCCCATCGATGCTGCCCGAAATCAAAAACATCATCCGTTCAACCACCTTCGAGGAGGCCCAAAAAATCGCGCTCAAAGCCCTCGAGAAGAAAACCTCCGAGCAGGTGGAGACCTATATGCGCAATGTGATGGCCTCCCGGTTCAAGCAAAAAATTATTTAATTTTTACGCGAGGCGATATGGCTGCACTTATAAATATCCATCGTTTGGATCGGTCTAACATGCTGGAGTTATTAACTTCGTTTCCCAGGCAATTTCAGCAAGCGCGTCAAATTGGGGAATCATTCGATTATAGTTGCGCCCCGTCGCGATTGCACCATATTGTTTTCGCGGGCATGGGTGGCTCCGCCATCGGCGGGGATCTGATCATTGCCAGCCTGGGAAACCAATTGAAAGTTCCGGCGGCCGTGGTTCGTCACTATGCTTTGCCGCCGTATACGAATCAGCACTCGCTGGTCATCGTTTCCAGCTATTCGGGCAACACCGAGGAGTCACTGAGTTGTTATGAAGAAGCAAAGGCCCGACTTGCCAATCTCATTTGCATTACGTCAGGGGGCGAATTGGCCGCCCGTGCCCGGCGGGATGGGGTGCCGTTCATTGCGATTCCTGGGGGCAATCCCCCGCGCACCGCGCTGGCCTACTTGAGCATCCCGATTCTGGTATTCTTGAAGCGGTCGGGGATTGTGCCGCACGATATGATCGATCTCGAGGAAACGGCTCAGCTTTTGATCGACAAGGCCAATCAATATGCGCCAGGTATTGACAACAATCGGGCGATGGCGCTGGCCCAGAAACTGATCGATAAAATACCGATTTTGTATAGCTCGGTGGAGATGCTGCAGGCCGTAGCCGCGCGGTGGAAAGGCCAGTTCTCCGAAAATTCTAAGGTACTGGCATTCCAGAATGTTTTTCCGGAACTAAATCATAATGAAATTGTTGGCTGGGAGCGACGTCCGGAGCTGTTCCATAATTTCCAGATTATCTATCTACGCGATCATCGGGATCATCTTCGGATTCAGCGACGCATGGAAATCACGCGCGCAATTCTGGAACCGCTCTGCGGGCCAATCATCGAAATCTTCTCCGAAGGCCATTCACGACTGGCGCGGATTTTTTCACTGATCTATCTGGGTGATATGGTGAGTTACTATCTGGCTATTTTCAATGACCTCGATCCAACGACGATCGAGAAAATTCAAACGTTAAAAGATCGACTGCGAGCCATTCATGATTGACCGAGACATTCAGCACTGGCTCATCGCTCTGGCGCATGCGATCCGGCGGCGAATTTATCCCTATTTGGGCACGGCTACTGCGCGCGAGGTGGATGGAGTGGCTTACAGCGGCGATGCGACCTTTCGCATCGACGTGCTGGCGGAAAAGGAAATTGCCGATTTTTTTGAAGCACACCCGCTCGACCTGGCTTATTACACGGAGGATCGCGGGCTGGTGCGGCCGGCCAATTCACCAACCGGCTTGCTGATTATCGATCCGATTGATGGCACCCGGCCGGCGTTCAGCGGCTTTGAATCAGCCGCTGTATCCATTGCCTATTGCCCCTATCATGATCATGCGACATTTAAAGATCTGTCTCATGCCGTGGTGCTGGAATTGAAAACGGGCAATCTTTTTTATGCCGCGGCGGACCAGGGGGTGCTCATTCAGAGTTCAGATCCGTTTCTGAAAGTGAATCTCTCGTCGAATCAGCGCCTCGATCATTTGCGATGGTGTTTTGAAATCGTTGGCCGCCCGGCCTCGCAAGTTATCGGCGAGCTAGCCGGCCTGATCGATCAATCGTCCTACAAAGGTGGCGTTTTCATTTTCAACTGCTCTTCTTTCGCATTGACTCGAATTGTCAGTGGACAGTTGGATGCGTATGTTGAGATTTCTGGGAGGACGGCGAAAGCGGTGGCGCAAAACCAACCCGCTCCACAGCTTCCGAATCATCAACCAACCATCGGTTTATTTGCGTATGACATTGCAGCCGCCTACGTTATCGCCAAAGAGGCGGGCTGCGTTCTCTCCGATGACCTTGGCAATTCATTGGAAAATATGCCGCTCATGGGCAATACCATCCTGTCCTGCGTAGCCGCCAGCAATGAGCCCCTGCATCGAAAACTGATCGCATGGTTGAATCGGTGAGTTCCCGCCGGCGGATGGTTTAGCGCTGAGGTATTATCAGGAAGTGCCATTCAAAATCCGGCGCTGTTCGCCAGGCGAGCTACCAGGTTTGGCAAGAGCATTTTTTTTATTTTTCACCCATCGACTGGTGCAATTGATTGGTCATTGCGAGGTGGGCTGGCGAAAGGGACGAACCAGTGGGTGAAAGAACCGGCACCAACTCGGTCATGGCTGCCGCGCCAAATCGCAACCAACGGTGGATCACAATGGATTATGAATATCGAACCTAACTACTCAAATTGAGAAATCTTAAATAGGAGTCTAACAATGAAATCATATTATTTTACATCCGAATCGGTGACTGAAGGCCATCCCGACAAGATGGCCGATCAAATATCTGATGCAGTGCTGGATGCAATTTTCGCCGAAGATCCAATGGGGCGGGTCGCCTGTGAAACGTTTGTGACGACCGGGCTGGCCATCGTGGGCGGTGAAATTAGCACCAAATGTTATGTGGACATTCCGAAGGTGGTTCGCGAGGTGGTTCGCGATATTGGCTATATTGATGCCAGTTATGGTTTTGATTGGGAAACTTGCGGTATCCTGACCACCATCGATCAGCAATCGCCGGACATTGCCATGGGGGTGGATCGTGACGGTGCTGGTGATCAGGGGATGATGTTCGGCTTTGCCACCAATGAAACCGAGGAATTGATGCCGTTGCCCATCCTGTTGGCTCACAAACTCACCAAGCGCCTGTCCGAGGTTCGCAAGAAAAATATTCTGCCCTTCTTGCGGCCGGATGGCAAATCGCAGGTTACCATTCAATACGAGAACGGCCAGCCCAAATGGGTGGACACGGTAGTCATTGCCGCTCAGCATGACCCCGATGTGAAACTGGTGGATTTGCGCAACGAAATCATTCATCATGTCATCAAACCGGTGTTGCCGCCGAATATGGTCAACGATCATGAAATTGTATATCACATCAATCCCACTGGCCGGTTCGTGGTGGGCGGTCCCCAGGGCGACACCGGATTGACGGGTCGCAAAATTATCGTGGACACCTACGGTGGCTATGCGCCGCACGGTGGCGGAGCCTTTTCAGGCAAAGACCCGACGAAAGTCGACCGTTCTGCCAGTTACGCTGCGCGGCATGTCGCCAAGAACATTGTGGCCGCCAAATTAGCCGAGAAGTGCACGATTCAGGTGGCCTATGCGATTGGCGTGGCCGAACCAGTATCGCTTATGGTGGACACCCATGGCACCGGCGTGATTCCCGATGCTGAAATTGAAAAGCTCATTCGCAAACATTTTGATTTAACGCCCAAAGGAATTATCGAGCGGCTGCAATTGCGACGCCCCATCTATCGCAAAACCGCAGCTTATGGTCATTTTGGCCGGTTAGAGCCGACCTTCACCTGGGAGAAGAACGATATGGTGGAAGTACTGGCCAGGTAATTCCCGATTCCAGTTGGCGTAGGCACTGATCGCTTGACGCCAATTTCCAGGAGATATCTGGTGTTTTTGGTAAATAATTTTTGTCACAGCATAGCAACAGCCATAATCCCGCCCGATTTCGGGCAAGCTGTCGCTATTCGCAATTGATCCTGATAGGAGGTTTGTGTGAATTACGATATTAAAAATATCGATCTGGCCCCCCAGGGGAAGAAACGGATCGAGTGGGCCGACCACGACATGCCGGTGTTGCGGCTGGTCCGTGAGCGTTTTGAAAAGGAAAAACCATTGCGCGGCAAAAAGATGTCCGCCTGTTTGCATATTACTGCGGAGACCGCCAATCTGGCGCGCACGCTGCAAGCCGGTGGCGCGGATGTCGTCCTCTGTGCTTCCAACCCATTGTCCACCCAGGACGATGTCGCCGCCTCATTGGTGAAGGATTTTGGGATTCCAGTATTTGCCATTAAAGGCGAGGATACGGATATTTATTATCAGCATATCAAAGCGGCCATCGATCATGCGCCGCAGGTGACCATGGATGACGGCGCCGATCTGGTTTCCAATATTCATTCCGATTACCCTGAGATTGGCAAACATGTATTGGGTAGCATGGAAGAAACCACCACCGGCGTTATTCGGCTGCGCGCTATGGAACGAGATGGCGCGTTGAAGTTTCCGGTGATCGCGGTCAATGACGCGCTCACCAAAAATCTCTTTGATAACCGCTATGGCACCGGTCAATCCACCGTGGATGGCATCATCCGGGCGACGGATATTCTTCTGGCCGGCAAAAATGTGGTGGTGGCCGGTTACGGCTGGTGTGGCCGCGGTTTTGCCACCCGCTGTAAAGGCATGGGCGCAAATGTGATCATCACCGAGGTCAATCCCATTCGCGCGCTGGAAGCCGCGATGGATGGATTTCGAGTTATGACCATGGAGGCGGCAGCACCCATCGGCGATCTATTTTGCACTCTGACCGGCGATATCCATGTCATTCGGGCCGAGCATTTCCGATTGATGAAAGATGGAGCGATTGTGGCCAACTCCGGCCATTTTAATGTCGAGATCGATATTCCTGCCTTGGAGGCGATGGCGGTGGAACACCGGCGCCAGGTGCGCAATTTTGTGGATCAATTTGTGCTGGCCGATGGCCGACGCATCAATCTGTTAGCCGAAGGTCGGTTGATCAATTTAGCCGCAGCCGAAGGCCATCCCGCATCGGTGATGGACATGAGCTTTGCCACGCAGGCCCTGACCACAGAATGGGTGATCAAACAGGCGGGTAAATTGGGCGCCAAAGTGTACAACGTGCCCTCAGAGATCGAGGACTGGGTCGCTCGCCTTAAACTGGCGTCCATGTCCATCCAGATCGATCAATTAACTCCCGAGCAGCAGGAGTACCTCTCTTCCTGGCACATGGGCACCTAACACCTATTGCCCAATTATTGGGGATTGATTCCATCACCGTTGCAGTGATGGAATCAGTCCCTGGGGGGAACGACGAAAATATCGCCAATACCGAGGATGCCGCAATGGTTCCATAATCTGGCGGGGAAATGGAAGCGGCGACTATGAATCTTAATGTCAATTTTCACCATGCGCCAAGCTAAATTTCCGCAGTTGGTTGTTCAGCCATTCATCTGGTTTTTGCTGGCTGCGCCATGGCTCCGGTCACAGCCCGAGACGCCACCGTCCCTCTCATTGGATCAGTTCCAGGGCGAACGACTTCATTACCAGATGGAGTATCTTAATTTGAGGGTGGCCACATTGGATTTTTATGTTGCGCCAGACAATGAGCGCAACCATCCTCAATTTTTTCACCTCAACATCACTGCCAAATCCACCGGCGCGGCCACCTGGCTGTTCTCGGTGAACAATCGTTACGAAATCGATCTGGAACAGCAAACCCTGCTGCCAGTCAAAATTCATAAAACCATCCGCCAGAAGAATGTCGCTTATCAACGAACCATCACATTCGATCACTTACAACGACAGGCAGCCTGCGACGATTCTCTTAATTGGCCCATTCCTGAGCCCTGCTACGACTACTTTTCGATGCTCTACTTTCTGCGAACTCAGCCACTGATCCTGGACGATACGCTGCGATTCTATCTCGATTCAGAGTATCGTCTATCTAACGTTGAGGTGGTGGTACTGAAAGAACCAAAACCCGTCAGCGTTCCGGCCGGCCGCTTTGAGGCTATTGCGTTGCAACTCAAATTCATTCCGGGAATACGAACATCCCGGCCCTGGAAAACCGATCTGTTGACCAATCGCCTCACCGCGCCGGGCTCGGAGCTATTGGTTTACTTTAGTAATGACCGCTACCGCTATCCCCTAAAAATTTTCTATCAACAAACATCGGTGCAAACGCAGATCATCCTGGATTCTTTTCATAAGGGGCAATAGTTTTGGATCCAATCGAATTGGTCATTGTCGGCTTGCCGATTCTATCCTACGCGGCGTTTTCATTGCTGTTCGGCCTGTATCTGGCTCGAAAAGAACCGCAGCCAACCAGCCCAACACGTTCCGTCTCCGTCATCGTTGCCGCCAGAAATGAAGCCGAGCATATTCTAAATTGCCTGGAATCGTTATCTAAATTGGATTATCCCCGGAAGCTGCTGCAAATTATCATCATCAACGACCGCTCCGAAGACGAAACGCAGCAATTGATTACGCGGTTTATCGCCAACAAACCTTTTTTTCACTATCAGCACATTACCGCAGCCCTGCCCCAGTTATCAGGCAAAGCCAGCGCAATTTCGCAGGCCATTCCCAACGCCACTGGAGAATTTTTGTTTATTACCGATGCCGATTGCGTGGTGCCGCCACAATGGGTACGACAAACCATGGCCTATTTCGAGGAAGAGGTCGGAGTGGTGGCCGGCTTTACCTTACCGGAACCAGGCTCAGGTCTCTTTGACCAACTGCAATTGCTGGATGCCGCCTACCTGCTTGGTGTGGCGGCAGGATCGATCCGCCTGGGACTGCCGCTCACCTGTATGGGCAACAATTTTGCCCTGCGACGGTCCGTCTACGACGAGATCGGGGGTTATGCAGGCGTTGGTTTTAGCGTAACCGAGGACTTTGCTCTGCTCAAAGGCATTGCCAGGCGAACCCGGTGGAAGATCGCATTCTCCATTCATCCCCAAACACTGGTTCGCACCCGGCCCACACGCGGCTGGCGCAACTTCTTCTCCCAGCGCAAACGGTGGGCAATCGGTGGCCGTTCAGTTTCCTGGTGGGGAAAACTGCTCGTCGTCACCAGCCTCACAGCATGGGTTTCGATCCTGGGTCTAATCGTGTGCTGGCGCCAATATTCGGTCGCCGTTCTGGCGGGACTTATTCTCTGGCTCAGCGATCAAATGTTGGTAAGCATCGCGCTCAAGAAGCTCAAGCAGCGCGGCCTGAACCCATATCTCGTTCTATATAAAATTTTCTTGGTGTGTTATGTCACGATCCTCGCCGTCGTGCTGTTGTTCAATCGAAGAATTCGTTGGAAAGGGACTGAATATGCCGCGCATTGACTATCGCCGCGGGGGCTGTGGCCACCTGCCACTGAAGTTCATCCAACCGATTGTTGATAACAGACCAAATATCACAAACTGGCCGTGGCATCGGTTCGATTTTAGAGGTAGTTCTAACAGGCGATAGAATGAAACCAATTCTCTGCAATTATTACATCACCGAGCGCTGCAATGCCCATTGTGCCTATTGCGATATTCCCAATCGGCTCCGGCAGCAAACCGCACGTGATTGCTCCCTGAGCGACGTCGCAACCAATTTACCTCAGCTCAAAGCAATTGGCGTTCGCTTCATCGACTTCACTGGCGGTGAGCCGCTGCTGCATCCCGAATTGCCGGCCATGTTGAAACTTGCGC
Source organism: uncultured Cytophagia bacterium (assembly GCA_964647995.1). Classification (GTDB taxonomy): domain Bacteria; phylum Zhuqueibacterota; class Zhuqueibacteria; order Thermofontimicrobiales; family Thermofontimicrobiaceae; genus Thermofontimicrobium_A. The sequence continues at coordinate 25,942 of CAZYNP010000015.1, read as the reverse complement.
GACAATGGGGGTTTTATACTTCGGTGACTACCAACTGTCTGCTTTATCCCCAACGCGCCCGAGAGATTGCCGGGCTGGTTGATTTGCTGCACTTTTCCCTGGATTCGATGAATGCTGCCGAAAACGATCGTCTGCGCGGGCGTCATTCGTTTGCCAGCGTAATGACCAGCCTGTCCATGGCCAGAATGCTGGGCGAAAAACCTGATCTGTTGTTTACCGTCACCCCCCACAATGTGCGTGCCATCGACAAGCTCGCCCGCTTTGCTCAATCCCAACAATTGATTCTCATCGTCAACCCCGTTTTCAAATATCACCAGCAGCAGCCATTATCGCCCCATGATCTCAATTATCTGGATCGCTTTCAATATCAGCCTTTCGTGTACATCAATCAGGCGCTCCATCAATTAATACGCTATGGTGGAAACCAACGGCATTTCCCCCGTTGTCGGGCGGTTACTGCTACCATCGTTATTTCACCCAAAAACGAATTGCTGCTCCCCTGCTATCATCATGCTCAGCTCGCCCTGCCGATTCAATCCAATTTAATGCAACGTCTCGGCACTCATGAGCATCAAGCCATGAAAGCGCAACAGGGAACTTTTCCTTTCTGTGACGGTTGCACGATCAATTGTTATTTTGATCCTTCGTTTCTGTACAAGCTGGATCGTTTTTGGGCCTGGAGCTTGATTTCGAAGCTCAAATATGGTTTGGATAAATTTTGCCGCTGGCGATAGACCGCACGGCTCTGATGATCATCGGCTGGCAGGATAACAAATTCTTCGAGAAGGGTTTTATGATCGATTTTAATCTGGATTATCTTTTGCCGATTATTCTCTATGCCGAAACCCATTACAAATTCAAGGGCATCCCAAGTTTTCTTTTCAAACAAGAGCCGGAAATCATCGCCGATGCACCGTTCCGGATCGAACCCGGCCAGGCCATCCCGGTGCTGGTGTTGATCAAAGACGCCCATCGCTATCCGATCAAACTCATCAAAGTTGCTATCACCTTGCAGACCGCTCAGCAATTGTTGCGGCAGCAGACATTTCAACTGAACACCCAGATCGCCGGAGAACGACTCTGGCATCGCATCTTTTATTTAGAACCAATGGCCGATGTGACGGGCGACCTGTCCATCGATGTCGAGCTGATCATCGAAGTCGCTGGTCAGATCAAGTCCTATCGCAACGACAATTACCGCCTCTCATCCCATCGTCCCCTGAAAACCTATCTCGCCAGCGAGCCACTGCCCCGGGAGCGAAATTGGTATTGGGGCGATTTTCATTATCATAGCCATCATACCGAAGACCAGGTCGAATTTGGTGCGCCGCTGGAGGTGGCCGTCGCCATGGCTCAGGCGCTGGGTTTGAATTTCTTCGCCGTCACCGATCACTCCTACGATCTGGATGATCGAGAAGACTCCTGGATTGACAATGATGCTCGTCTGCCCAAATGGCACCGCATGCTAACCGAAGTCGCCCGGATCAATCATCAGTTCAGCAACTTCGTCATCATCCCCGGGGAGGAGGTCTCGGCTGGTAACCGGAATCATCGCAACGTTCATCTACTTGTTTTGAACAACCAGCAATTTTTCCCGGGCAAGGGTGACAGTGCCGAACGCTGGCTGCGCACCCGGCCCGATCTCTCCATCCCACAGATTCTCAATCAATTGGAAAACAATGCCCTGGCCGTCGCCGCCCATCCGGAGATGAGCGTCCCGTGGCTGCAATGGCTTCTCATCCGCCGGGGCCGCTGGCACCGATCCGACTTCGAGCATAAAAATTTGCATGGTTACCAGCTATGGAATGGCGAAGAAGATCATTCATTTCAGCGACAGCCAGATGCCTGGCGAAAATTGCTACTAACTGGTCACAAAATAAGCCTGATTGCGGGCAACGACGCGCATGGCAACTTCAATCGCTTTCGCCAGATCGGATTCCCATTTTTTACCTTTGCCGAATCCGAATCGCAGCTCTTTGGGAAGATGCGAACCGGCGTGAGAGTAGCCCCTCATTTTAACTTGCCGCAGCTAATCGAAGCCGTCAAGAGCTGGCGCACCGTCATTAGCAACGGGCCCATGGTGGATGTTCAGGCCCGATCGCTGGAATCGCATGGAGCACCGGCCGGCATCGGCGACACCATCAGGAGTCGTCACTTCGAGCTGTTCATCAATTGCCAATCCACTGCCGAATTTGGCCGACTGCAATCACTTGTCATCCACTGTGGCGACCTGATTGCAAAACAGGAGCGAGCCATTTTGACCATCGAAAAATTTTCACAGCCCTATCAGTTTTCCTTCCAGCATCGTGTGCATCCGCCGACATCCGCAGGCTATCTCAGGCTGGATTTGCAAGCCCAACTGCCCGATGGTCGAACATCTCGCTGCTTGACCACTCCCATTTGGTTCGAAGGCCCAAAATAGAGACAGTCGCCGCGCGACAAATGCTGCGCATCGAGAATATCCATCTCAATGCCTCGACTTCCCCAATTCCAACAAGATTGGCCCTGGTATCACGGCCTCATTTTTGCAGTCAGCCAGGCGAAGATTTCTCTGACTGGCACGTTGCGGGTCATTTACTTAAGCGTAATCATGCCCGCAGGGCGGTCGCGATCGAGTGAATTCAGCTCAAAAAACCGCTTGATTTTTTCCCGATAATAGCATATATTGAAACGGTAACAATCGTAAAACAAGCATTTGGTTGATGAAAATCATGGCATTCATTAAAGAAGAATATGAGATTGCGCCCGAGTTAAAAGCCATTACCGAGCGGCAGGTTAGTATTTTAGATCAAGAGAGTGCTAACGGCGAAGGATGGGATTATTATTGCAACGGTCAGATTGTACGAGCGGCGGTTTACAAAAATCGCATCTCCGGCACCATTCGGGAATACCTGGAAGAGTTTCATGTTCAAATTGTGGTCAGCGAGCATGAAATTATGAGTTCCTGCACCTGTGGCACCCGGGAGGGCGCCTGCAAGCACATTGTCGCGTTTCTCTATTCCTGGATCAACGATCATCAAGATTTTCTAAATATCGGCCATACGGTCGAACAATTGTATCAAATGAATAAAGAGGAACTGATCGGCGCTCTGGAGCGGATGATTCAAAACGACCCGCGCAATGTTCAATTTATCAATCCAGACGAGTATACCGAGGAAGAGCTAAATGTCGATGGTTTGATCGATTAAATTGCCTTGGTTTTCTATTTGCGCCGTTGGGATCCAGTGGGAGCCAACGGCTTTTTTATACCTGTCCCAACAGCGCATGGCATTTTTTTTGTAAAAATGGCGGTGAAACTTCACGCGTCAAAAGATGTTTAATTTATCAAACTAAAAGCGCAACTAAGTTCAACGACAACAAACACCAGGTTGAGGGAGCATTGGGCATGATGAGACGGCTGTGGATCAATTGTATCATCATCTGGATGATGACATGTTTCAGTTCAATACATTTATTGGCGTTCGATGGTGGCAACGAGACTTTTCCAGTGCCCGAGAATTTGAAACAAAATGTGCAATTCTGGATCAAGATTTTTTCAGTTTATAATAGCAATCAATTTGTGATTCATGATGCGGAAGATCTAACTATCATTTTTGAAGTTGTTAACGCGGATGAATTTGACAGCGATTTCTCGGCTTATTCCCGAAGTAGCAGGCGAACTGCGGAACGGGTTCGGGATAACTATCGCTCCATTTTGCTGCGCCTGGCTGCCCGGGGCCCGGTCGACCCAGCGGCTTTGACTCCTGAGGAACTGAAAGTCTACAATTTGTATCAATCAGAAGCCTCGCCGGCCAGATTCCAACGAGCAGCGGAAAATGTGCGCTCCCAACAAGGTTTGCGCGACCGATTTCGCCAGGGCTTGATCATTTCCGGCAAATACGCTCCTCATATTCAGGAAATTTTCGCTCAATACAATATCCCTCAGGAACTCATGGCCTTGCCACATGTGGAATCGTCCTTCAATCTGCGCGCCTATTCCAAATTCGGTGCGGCTGGCATCTGGCAATTTACCCGCAGCACCGGTCGCCGATTTCTCCGCATCGACTATCTGGTGGATGAGCGATTCGATCCGTATCTTTCGACCGAAGCCGCGGCCAAACTTCTGCGCGAAAACTATGAAACCCTGGGCGCGTGGCCACTGGCCATCACCGCTTACAATCATGGCGTAAACGGCATGCAACGCGCGGTTTCCCAGTTGGGGACCACGGATCTCGGCGTCATTGTAAGCAATTACAAGAGTCGAAATTTCAAATTTGCTTCCAGCAATTTTTACGCCGAATTCCTGGCTGCGGTCGAAGTTCGAAAAAATTATAAACAGTACTTTGGCGATATTCAATTTGACACGCCAGATAAATACATCGTGTTCGAAGTACCCAATAATGTCAAATTGGCGACACTGGCTAAACAATTGAATCTCTCGGTAAAGGACATCGAGCGGCTCAATCCATCGCTCCGAAAAACCGTGTTGAACTCCAGTCGTGCTTTGCCAAAAGGTTTTGCCCTGCGCATCCCGCCACGCGAAGATTTCGATGCGCGGCTGGCAGCGGCCCAAATTCCGGCACCGGAGCCAGAAGAACCCATCGCCACCGAGTGGTATCAAGTGCAAGCCGGCGACAATCTGGCGGCCATCGCCCGGCGCTATCAAACCACCGTCGACCGAATTCTGGAATTGAATGAAATTGATAACCCGCATAAAATCCGCGCGGGACAGGTACTAAAACTAAAAACAGAAGCGCCTGCACCGGCTGCAGTTGCCACCAGCACCACCGTGGATAGCGCCGCCTCCAGGTGGACAGGGACATCAGAGATCCAACGACCACCGGCGTCCCGGCCACCCGTGCTGGCCGAGCAACGAGACCGAATCGCAACGCCTCCGACCAAACCAGCAGTCGAGCCGAAACCTACGCCTCCCAAGTCGATGCCCAAAGATATCGTGGCTGAATCGAGAACCGCTCCGTCAACGCCATCCACCAGTGTCGCGGCGGCGTCGACCTCGAGCGGGTTGAAACCTACGTTTGGTTACATTTACGTGCAACCCGAGGAGACGCTGGGACACTATGCCGATTGGCTCGGGGTCCCGACCCAATTGCTTCGCAATCTAAACGGCCTGCGTTACGGTGTTGAAATCCATTTGAATCAAAAAATCAAAATCCCGTTTGGAGTAGTCACGGAAAAGGAATTTCAGCAGAAACGGAACGAATACCATCGCGGCATTGAAGAGGACTTTTTTGCTTCTTTTAGGGTGGACAGCGTGGTGGTCCATAAAATCAAGCGGGGCGAAAATATCTGGTACTTGTGCAATCAGGTTTATGAAATTCCCTACTGGCTGGTTTTGAAATATAATCCCAATAAAAATCTGGAACAACTGAATTCCGATGACGAGTTGCTTATTCCGATGGTCGGCAAAATCGAAAATGGCACCTCCAGTTGAGGTGCCCGCTGACCGCCGAACGCGACCGCCATTGTCAGCAGCCTGATGACAATGGCGGTTTTGGTTAAATGCCAATCGGGTTATTGGAATCCAGGTTGGTGGTGGTGCTGAGCTCCTGTTATTTTCGATTGACCGCCTGCCGGTAAAAATGGCAATAGGCAGATAGCGGACACTGCTCGCAGCGGGGCTTGCGTGCCAGGCAGATGGTTCTGCCCAGGCGGAGCAGATTCATGTGCAATGAAAATGACTTTTGAGCCGGCACCAGGGGTCTCATCAGCCAGAAGGTTTTTTCGGCAGAGGCCTTATCCGGCACCAATCCCAGCCGCCGACAAATCCGATGGACATGCGTGTCCACCGGGAAAATATCCATGCCGCAGGAAAACATCAGCACCACGCTGATCGTCTTCACTCCGACCCCTTTGAGTTGACAGAATAGATCAATCGCCTGTTGCGGTTGCATCTGGCAGAGAACATCCAGATTAAGTCGGCCATATCGTTCCTCAATCCAGTTCAGAATGTTTTGGATGCGCTCACTCTTCTGCCGGGCCAATCCTCCCGGTCGAATGGCCTCTTCGATGGCGTTCACATCTGCTCGCATCACATCTTCCCAGCCTGGAAATCGTTCGCGCAGCCGGCGATAGGCCTGATCCCGATTTTTATCATTCGTATTTTGAGAGAGAATCGTGAGCATCAGATTGCTCAGCGGATCCATTACCTCGGTGCGCTGTGGGATACCAAACCGTTCCTCCAACGCCATCACTATCGCAGCGACTTGTGGTTGTTGATGTTTTCCGGCCATTTCTGTTTCCATTTTTTGCCTGAGCGTGACCCGCTGGTTAGAACCACACGAAAATCTCGAAGTCGGAAAGCCAACCAGCCTTTGCCCGTTGGGCCAGAATTTTGGTCATTGAGCAGCAATTGGCTTCTTTGAATGAGAGATCTTCCGGTGGATCCCCAATTGTCTTGCCAGGCGAGTACTTAGCCACCGACTGGCAGCCAGCGCTGCCAGCCACCACTGGAAATATTTTTATTGTGTTCGTTGCAAGATTTTTGTATATTGGAATGCCAAATATATCAAAAATGATGGGCAATGTCAAATCATTTTTTGTCAAGGAGGGGTGGTTATGAATGCATCTGCCGAAGCCGGCAGGAAAGGTCCGGACGTTCGTTCCGATTGCTGGATCCGAATTACGCTAACCGATAGTGGGGGAATCCAATTTGAAAAAGAAAGCAAGGTCAATGTCTTGTATGGTGCAGCCATCGATGAACTATTAACGACATGCATGGCCTTTTTCGGAATTGAACATGCCCGGATCGAATTGGTGGACAGCGGCGCGTTGCCGTTTGCCATCATGGCCCGATTAGAAACCGCCGTGCGGCGCTTGAAAAAGGACCGGGGCCTGCAATGGCTGCCGGAATTGAAAGAATATTGCTGCTACGAGACGACTCGCGATCGCTTTCGGCGTTCGCGACTTTATTTACCGGGCAACGAACCGAAATTTATGATTAACGCCGGTCTTCACAAACCGGATGGTATCATCCTGGATTTGGAAGACAGTGTGGCTCCGGCGGAGAAAGATGCCGCTCAATGCCTGGTGCGCAATGCGCTGCGGCAGCTCAATTTTCACGGCGCCGAGCGTATGGTTCGGATCAATCAGATTCCACGAGGACTGGAAGATTTGAACTATCTGATTCCCCACTATGTGCATACGATTTTAATCCCCAAGTGCGAGACAGCAGAACAGGTTCACGCGGTCGCCGCCGCCATTGCCCAAATTCAGACCGAGCAGCGTCTGTCAATGCCGATCTTTTTCATGCCGATCATTGAAAGCGCCCTGGGCGTTATCAACGCCTATGAAATTGCCACTGCTTCGGCAAATAATGTCGCTCTGGCGATCGGCCTGGAAGATTATACCGCCGATATTGGCACCCAGCGCACCGCCGAGGGTCGAGAAAGCTATTGGGCCCGCTGCCAGGTGGTGAATGCGGCGCGAGCCGCGGGCATTCAGCCCATTGATACGGTTTTTTCTGATGTTAATGACATGGAAGGTTTGCGCCAGAGCGTACTCGATGCCCGATCACTGGGTTTCGATGGCAAAGGCTGCATTCATCCACGCCAGATTGCGGTGATTCATGATGCGTTTGCCCCCACTCCAGAAGAAATTGAAAAAGCCCAGAAGATCGTTCTGGCCTTCGAAGACGCTCAGGCCCAGGGCCGGTCGGTGGTTTCCCTGGGCAGCAAAATGATCGATCCGCCAGTAGTAAAACGAGCACTTCGTACCATTAAATTGGCACTTGACAGCGGAAAATTACCGTCCAATTGGCGAGAAGGAGGTGAGACGCATGACTCAAAATAAACAGCTCGTGAAAAATGCCGCTGGCCGTTTCGTGCCAGCTACGATCAACGGTATTCCCGCGATTCCCTACATGGGAATTGGCAAATATCGGCCGCAAGGCCGAAAGGCAGCGCCTCCCATCCCGTCCTGTGCCGATTATCCGGCGGATGGCAATAAAATTGTGCCCGATTTAAAAAGTGCCCTCATCAAAGCTGGCATCAGGGATGGCATGACGATATCCACCCATCATCATTTTCGCAACGGAGATCTGGTGGCCAATCAAATTTTCGATGCCGCTGCCGAAATTGGTGTTAAAGACCTGATCTGGTTTCCCAGTGCCTCGTTCCCCTGCCATGCGCCAATTCTGCGACATCTGGAAAGTGGGGTGGTCCATCATATCGAAGGGTCGATGAATGGGCCGCTGGGAGATTATTGCTCTGAGGGCAAAATGCGCGGCACGGCCGTTCTGCGATCCCATGGCGGTCGCTACCAGGCGATTCAGGATGGCGAGGTGCATATCGACATTGCGGTAATTGCCGCTCCAACTGCCGATGCCTTTGGCAATGCCAATGGAGTGATGGGGCCCTCCGCCTGCGGCCTGCTGGGCTTTGCGCTGGCCGATTCGCAATATGCCGACAAAGTAATTGTCGTCACCGATAACCTGGTTCCTTTTCCCTGCATTCCCTGGCAAATCCACGGTAACTATGTCGACATGGTGGTGGTCATGGATAAAATCGGTGAGCCCTCCAAGATCGTTTCCGGCACGACCGAAATTACTCGCAGTCCCGATCGGCTGCTCATTGCTGAGTTAGCCGCGCGTTTCGTCCAGGAAGCCGGTATCTTGAAAGACGGTTTTTCCTTTCAAGCCGGCGCCGGGGGCACAGCATTGTCGTTTGCCATTTTTTTGCGAGATTTGATGAAAGAAAAAGGAGTCCGGGCGCGCTTCGTTCGCGGGGGCAGTAATCAATATCTGGTTCAGATGTTGGAAGAAGGGCTGACCGATTATATCCTGGACGGCCAGACCTTCGATCTGGAAGGGGTACGCTCCATGCGCGAAAACCCGCGGCACGTCAATACCAGCCCGTTCACCAGCTATAACTACCACAGCAAAGGCAATTTTTCATCCCTGGTCGATGTTGTGGTCTTGGGTGCTACAGAAGTGGATCTTCATTTCAACGCCAATGTGGTCACGCACTCCGATGGCCGCTTGCTTCATGGCATTGGTGGTTGGCAGAATTGCCTATTTTCAAAATGCACCATTTTGCCTATCCCTTCATTTCGGGATCGCATTCCAGTCATCGTGGATGAAGTTACCACACTCTGCGGGCCCGGCGAATTGATCGACGTCATCGTCACCGAACGCGGCATTGCCATCAATCCGTTGCGCCAGGATTTGATTGACGCCACCCGCCATTCCTCGCTGCCCATTCGCTCGCTGCCAGAGATACAGGCCGAGGTTGAAGATATTTGCGGCGGCAAACCGGACAAACCGCAACTCGGGCCCAAAATCGTAGCCGTGGTCAAGTGGGTCGATGGCACCGTTTTGGATAGCATCTATCAGGTTCAAACCTTAACCTAAATTTCAATGGCGCTATTTTTCGGGAAGATCGGTGGCTCTATTCCTTTCTATTGCTCATAGCAACCGCTCCAGGTTGTTTGTTTACCAATTGGTCATCCCTGATCCACAGAGAGCGAGATCAAGCCTGGCGCGTTCACTTTCAATTTTGAAAGAGCGAACGCGTAAATTTCGGCGGGGACATTTGCTTAATAGCCACGCCTAACCTGTTATATTCGACAGGTTAAATCGCAATTTCTGCCAACACTTTTGAGTGATATTTTCGAATCGAATCATCGTTGATCTTTATTAGAAGGGAATTATAATTTTGTAATAGGCATTTTTATCCTTGCGATTGATTGAATGAATAATTATACTTTGCTTGCAGCATCGAATGCGAATACTATTGTCAAAATTTGAACCATAACTGGGGCGCTGTTTGACGGTTATTTGGAATTAACCTGCCCATTCGCACTGGCAACGCCTTACCGTTTGTAATGATCAACGAATTTGAACCGGATAATTCAATTCATTTTCGATAACAAATTGCAGTCTGCTCCCGCCAGGTTGGGTGGCCGAAAAATTGATTTCCCAATACAAATATCATTGGCCTGCCATTTATGGGCTAAACAGATTATGTGAGATTTCTAATTTGGATGAGCATCGAATTGCTGCCAGAGGACTGCAACTGGCATTTGACTTGAGGGATTTTCGGATCATGGAAAAGTTTCTTAAATTCAAAAAAGACGTTACGCTGGAGGAACTCGTTCGATGGCAGTCGGATGACCGCATCATCATCCTTAGAAAATCGCAGGCCACCGATACCATCCAGATAAAGGCCCCGGATGGGATGTCTTCCAGGGAAATCAAACGTGCCTTTGGACCGCTCCAGGTGTTAAAAGTTTATCATGAGTTCCCTTATCCCGACCGCCATGAGCCGTTTCATAAATTTCTGGCGCTGCCAATATGGAAATTGTTTCAGAAGATGACCTGGAAGATCTCCCATCTCAACTAAATAGTGCTTTTCGCCTCAAAATAAGCCAGAGGAAAAACGGGCCACCACAAAGCGCAGTCACAATGCCTACTGGAATTTCGGCTGGCGCAATAATAACGCGGGCGATGGTATCGCAACCGATCAAAAAGGTTGCACCAAACAGCAGCGATGCTGGCACCAGCAACCGATGGTCCGAGCCGACCAGCAATCGCAAAATATGCGGCACCATCAGGCCGACAAAGCCAATTGGACCACTATGTGCCACTACCAGCCCCGTCAAAACCGATGCCACACCAAAAATCGTCATTTTCACCCGAGTTATCTGAATCCCTCGAGCAATTGCCGCCTCTTCTCCCAGGCTGATGAGATTCAAGTGCCGGCTAAAATAGATTAGCACCATAAAACCAACCAGGCAGAATGGTAACAAGCGAACGACGACACGGTAATTGACAATGTCAACTCCGCCCATGATCCAGCGCACCATTTGCTGCGTCTCAGTAAAATCCGCAAGATAGTGTATAAAAAGGATGAGTGACGAGAAGAAAAAGCTAATGCTCACGCCCGCCAGAATCATGGCGTAGGTCGAAAAACGCGGCTTTCGCAAACTGACAAACAAGAGATTGATGAGAATAGAAAGCAACGCCCCGGCGAGAGCCAGCAACGAGACGGCTGAAAAGCCCAGCACCTGGAACACCCAACCCAATTTCAAGGCCAGAACTGCGCCCAATGCGGCACCGCTGGCAATCCCCAGGGTGAATGGATCGGCGAGAGGATTCCTCAGCAACGCCTGGAACACCAAGCCGGCAGCGGCCAGTGTTGCGCCGGTAAGTCCCGCCATCAATACTCTCGGCAAGCGCAATGAGAAAAAAATCTGGGCGTCACGATTTTCGGTCAACCGAATAGGCCAGGCAAACACCTGACTGAAATCCAGCGCGGTTGAGCCGATCAATGGTGCGAATCCGATGACGGCTAATAATAACAGCAGCAGCAACGCCAATCGGACAAAGAGGGTTTTGCGAGTTACCACAGCCAGTGCTCACTTTCTCAATTGGGAAAGACCAGGGGAGTGCCGTGTATGGGATGCGGCAGCACACTAACAGCAATATTGTAAAGAGCATCCATCTTCGCCCCTGTCACCAGATCACCCGGTTTGCCATAGTCCACCACAGTGCCGTGCTTCAGAAGAATCAGCCGATCGCAAAACATCGCGGCAAGATTTACATCGTGGGTCACTGCCAGAATGGTTAGCCCATCCGTCTGCTGGATTTTTTTCAACCGTGTGTAAATATCCATCTGATGCTTCAAATCCAGCGATGACGTCGGCTCGTCCAACAATAGCAGCTTGGGAGTTTGTGCCAGGGCAGTTGCTACCAGCGCACGCTGCTTCTCGCCGCCGCTAAGAGTAGCAAACGGTCGCTGCGATAGATCATCAATCTCCAGCATCTCAATCGCGCGTTTCACGATCGCCCAGTCGTTTTTGGTTTCAAAACCCAGCGGTGGAATAAAAGGATGCCTCGCGGTTAGCACAACTTCAATGGTCGAATAATTGAATGGTACATAATTTTCTTGTGCGACCATGGCGACCCGCTGCGCAATCTGCCGCTGGGAGCATCGCGCAATATCGCCACCTTCCAGCCAGATGCGACCGGCCGTGGGTTTTAAAATCCGATTGCAAAGCTTCAATAGCGTCGACTTTCCCGCGCCATTGGGGCCGAGAATACCAATAAACTCGCCAGCCAGCACACTGAAGGAAATTTCCTTCAATACATCCACCTGAGCATAGCGAAATGACACCTGCTCAAAGGCGATGATTTCTTGTTTATGGCTCATGGTTCGATTTGACTTTCTCATAGATATCTGGATGAAGAATTTGCACCAATTGCTCCAGCAACTGCAGAATGCGCGGCCCTGGAATCAGCGTATAGTCCTGTTCCAGGAAAAAAATCTGCTTGCTTTGAACACACGTCAGCGACGACAATTGCTGCCAGGCCTGGCGATGGTGCTCTAACTGCGCCGGGGTCGGATTGGTAAATGGCGATGCCTCGATGATGATCATAGGATTTCGCGCGACGATCTCCTCCTGGGTAACTTTGGGATAAAGCATACTGATATTGGCAAAAATATTCTCCCCGCCAGCATATTCAATCAATTGATTCAGAAAAGACTTACCGCCCACCGCGGTGATACCCTCTAACGTGCCAGGATTGCGCCCAATGATAAATAGCACCGTCTTCGGTGGCACCGTCGCCAGGTGGTGTTGATACCAATTTAGTTTCTGAGAGATGGTTCGAGAAAGCTGTTGCGCTTCCTCCAACCGGTCTGTTGCCGCACCAATCCGAACAATTGCTTCCAAAATGTCTTCAATACTGTCACTTTTAATCATGAGCGATGAAATTTGCAACGCATCCAATTTTTCTTTCAATGCCTGTTGATAGCTCAACATGATCACCAATGTTGGCCGTAGTGCTAACACCATCTCCAGATTGAGATTCAGGTAACCCCCGACTCTCACTTTTGTGGCCGCTGGCGGTGGATAATTGCAAAAGTCCGTAACGCCAACAATCGACTCATCCAGGTGGAGCGCAAACAGAATCTCGGTAATATTCGGAGCCAACGAAACGATTCGCTGAGGCGATTGGGATGGCATTGCTCCAACCGCATTCATTATCCTGCTCGATGACATAATCGAACACAACAAAATCAAAAATATCTTTTTGGGCATGACCATTCCTCAACCACGGAAATCCAATCCAAAATAAAAAATCCCGACCTTCCAGTTGTCGGGATCAATCCATGATGTAATGCGTCCTTGACCTCGCCCTCGAAGGTCGCCTACCAGCCAATCGAGCGTTCTCGCGCCGATTTGTAGGACAACAAAATATCGCAGGTGTCCTGACTTGGGGCTCAAACCTACTCGCCACGCCTTCCCATCCGCTGATTGGCGGACAGTGACCTTGCTATCGCAGCGCAATCCCTTTAGCGATAGCACCTCATTTGTGACTTTCGTAACCCCTTACAGTAGCGGGGCTGTGACGGATTTGCACCGTCTTCCCTGCAGCAATTGAATAGGATCCAGTTCTGTTATAAAACGCCTTTCAATTTGACATAACAAAATTGGCCGGCCTTGTTCACCGCTTATTAAAATTGCTCAATTTCTATTTAACCAAATATCGATTTTTTCCACGGTCGATCTTTTGGTTATTTTATCTCTTTGCCATAGGAAACAAACATCCGAATCTGATTTGCTTTTGCCAATTCTCTGGCATCCAATCGAATTCTAAAACCAAACAGCAATGGGAATATTTCCTCGTCGAATGATTTCTGGAGCAACTTCAATACTCGGATGAAATCTTTCACTTCTTTCAGAGTAATATTTGTCTTGACTTCTCCAATGATTACCAATCTCTTCCCGGTCGTTTTTTCCAGTCCCTTGCCGAAAACATTGACTTCGATTTCCTTTCCATTCACCCGGAAAAATTCTCTGGCTAAGCCGTCAACTTCAATCTGGTAATATTTTTCCAGGCAAGCTGGCAATACATCGTAAGAAAGATCTTCCAGTGATCCGCCTAATTTTTCACTCAAGGCGCCAACCTGTTGCGCCAGGTTTTTAAGTTGCTTTTCGGTTTTAAGTTGAGCATCAGCCAACAGTTCAACTTTTTGTTCCGTTCGTGCCTGCGCCGCTGCCAACTCCTCAACTTTTTGTTCCGTTCGTGCTTGCGCTGCTGCCAGCTCCTCAACCCGCTGCTCCGTCCGCGCCTGCGCCGCTGCCAACTCCTCAACTTTTTGCTCCGTCCGCGCCTGCGCTGCTGCCAGTTCCTCAACCCGCTGCTCCGTCCGCGCCTGTGCTGCTGCCAGTTCCTCAACCCGCTGCTCCGTCCGCGCCTGCGCTACTGCCAGCTCCTCAACTTTCAATTCCGTTTGCTTCTGGGCAGCCGCTAATTCCCTAACGGCACTCGTTAGTTCGTTGAATTCTTTTTTAGTAACAGTATTTTGAAGATCTTCATAGATCCAGGTAATAATTTCAGAAATCTTCCTGGCCGCGCTCGATTCCATGGTCTCTTTCAACTCATCATATATTCTGAGCGTATTGATCATAAATCCTCTCCATTGAGAAAATTTCTACCAATCATAGACCGGAGAACTTCAGAACGACTTTGGCCTTAGGCTTATAATATTAATTTTAAATTTCATTGTCAAGATAATTTTGCTTTAACGAATATTTATTCTTATGGGAATGAATCGGCCGGCAAATTCATCGCCGTATCATCGATCGTTCCACCAGCAAAACTTCATGCACCAACACAGTAGCCAACGAATATCAGATAACAGATCGTATACTTTGCTGAACCAAAACGATCCAGACGCAATTGCAGACATTTGTCCGGTCATTGCAATAACGCTCCGTTCGCTTGTGAATCACGAAAACCCAATGACCTGGCATCACGTCCACTCTATTGCGCGTGTTGGATCGTTAGGTAACAAATTTTCTAAAATTCAACGACCAGAGGTTCTTTTGTCAAATCAACGTGATCGGCGCCAGCCGCGAATAAGAAAATAAACACTCACTCCAAACAATCCCAGCAGCAGTAGATGATTGGCATTGAACGTAACCGGCCCCAAAGTGCCCAGCACCTGTGGCTGCTCATAGTAACGAAATTGATCCACGATGAATCGGTCGATGGCATAATAACCAAATACCAGCCAGAAGGTAAATCCCGAGAATTTAGCCTTCCGATCCAGCCATAGCACCAGGGCAAAGCCGAAAAATCCCAATGCCGAGGCAAATAGCTGGGCGGGCCAGAGATGGGTGTGGGGAAAAACGGAACCCGCCACCCCTTCGGGTGGAAATACAATACCCAGCGGGCTATCGGTAGGCCGCCCGAAACAGCAACCGTTCAAGAAACAGCCGCCAACTCGCACAATGCCTTCGCCGAGCAAAAAAACCGGGGCAATGGTATCGCCCAGCTTCACAAAATTGACTTTTTTGATCAACGAATAAATCAACGCTGAAATGATCGCCAGCACCACGCCCCCGACCATGGATAGCCCAGCGATGCCGATGGTTCCCCCCTGAAACGGATTGATGGTATCGAGCCAATGGCCCCGAAATTCATCGACATGATAGATCACATACCAGAAACGGCTGCCGATAATTGCCGCCAGCATAATGATCACCGCCAGATCCATGACGGTCTCTGGCTTCACGCCAAAGCGGGGCGCTCGCTTCAACGAAATCCAGATACCCAGCGCCACACTGACCGCCAGTGCCAGACCGTAGCTCCGCAGTTCAAATGCTCCGATCTTGAATAAAACAGGAAACATGGTTCACTCCATTTTAAGTTATTAGCCTTTCCAAAATACAATCCGTTACCACAGGGTTTGAGTTATCCTTTTTTGAACAAGCAATTTTGGAATAATGAAATCAATTTACAATCTGTCGGCAACCTGCCAGCTCTTCCTCGCTGCGCGCCATTACTCCCCTATTCCACTATCCCGCTATTCCCAAATTCCTGTTGTTTTGACCCGTTGCTGATAACCAAATGATCGCCCGGTGCAATTTAATAAAACTCACCAACGGCGCACTTGTTTCACCACAAAATCCCCTTTTTTCACTCCCAGATGATTGGCCACATGATCGCACTTGGTCATCAAAATGAAATAGATATTTTTATTCACATCGGACAGACCTTCGTAATTGCCCTGGCCCTTGGAAATAACCAGATCGGCTTCTTCAAAAATAGCCCGGAATTCAGTCGAGCTGGTCTCCAAAATTGTTCCCGGCGCATCATCGCCGTTGGTGATAACTTTTGCAATTTTATCAATGCCGACCAGTTGGGCATCTTCGAGCAATGCGTCATTGATGATGGGCGCTCCTCGGACGGCAAAATAGACATGGGGATGACGGATCGTTTCTAACAGAACCCGATCCATCACAATCTCACCGGCATTGTCGCCCAGATAGAGCAACATTTTCGCCTGCGAAATGGCTTGCCGCAAAGATTCAGAATCATCGATCGCCAGAGCAATCGACTTTGCTCGTTCCAATGTCTGGTTGATATCAAATAAATGGTTCGGCCCATAGTCGATGATGTTGCCCGCAATAGCCAGTCGCAATGCCATCTGGAAAGGATCATCAGCTTTGACGACCAATTTTTTCAAATCGGGATAATAGTCCAGCATCAATCGATTGAATTTTTGCTTGATTTCATCGTACGGGTCAGGATTCTGAATAACCTGCCGAATGATGCGGTGCATTTCCCGGCCCAATTGCGGTGGGGTTTGGTTGTAGTTAATTTTGCTGAGATAATCCAATAATGCCCGCAGGGTTGGTTCTTGCTTCGCTGGGGCGACCAGCCCGTTTTTAAAAAGTGTAATCAAGCTGCCGATGGCGCACGGAATACAGTCATAGGTCACTTTGATAGTAGTTTCGTTTTCAGGTTTCAAAAAGATGGTCCTTTTCTTGAAAATGCGTCGGCCTAAAATGTCATACCAGTTTCTCGATCGTGTCGCTGATTTTTATTGCCGGATCAAATTGCGCTCGCCATTCAACTATCCGCCGAGCTGGTTTGATTTCTGAATTGACAATGAATTAGAAATTTGCTAATCAAAGCATTAAAAGCGTGCAAAGCTACAAAAAAAATTAATCAGAATCAAGCAAGAAAAAATAAAATCTTGATGGGTCAGCTTTTCAAATTCGCCAGGAGAGCTTTTCCCCCAATTCAACCGACCGACTGTAACTAATCGTTTGATCGTGCCCGTCATCAGTAACGATGCAGGCAAGGCTCGAACACTATCTCTCTGTACTTCATTTTTCGGTCTCGAAAATAATCTCTGAATAGTTGCTTTTTATTATTTAAAATATCGTGCAAAAAATTCAAGATTAATCGGGGTATAGAATCGACCCACTGTTGATGTGATACGCTCATTGCATCGCCGGGATCGATCACCGCCAGTATGGCCGCTGCGAGCCCTTCGATGGCACCGACCGTCGCCAAAATCTGACCTGGATTGGCGTCGATGTGATTATCCCGAATGAGCTTTTCAGCAATGGCCTACCGCAACTCCAATAAGCCAGCGCTCTCCGAATAGCCGTCCACCAGTCACTTGTGGATCGCTTTGAAGTCAGCTTCTCAAATGTGGGCAGGGGCACCCGAGATCGGCTTTGCTCAGGATAAAAATTCCACGTCCTCGATCTGTTTCGATAGTCTGGTCATTTCATGGATGGCAGATTTGGGGATTTGCTTTACTCGATTGGATATTCTAAAGTCATACAAAAATGTATCCTTTGTTTTCTCTTTAATCTATTCGCCATTTCAATGGCTATTATCAGGAGCGACGAATTAAAAAAACACCCCCGCTCATTCTTTCTTTATGATTTGAAAAGCTCATCAAATTTAATTTGCCACCTGACACGCTCCGAATCATTAAATTTGACGTGCACTCGAAGGATATGATTGTCCATTAGCTTCAAGCTGTAGCTTTCAAAATCATGATGGAGCGATTTTTTGCCCTGAACCCAGTTTTGTTCTTCAGGCAGATATATCGCGACGTTGTGCGAAGTGTTGCTCGGCCCAACAGAAATTCCAGACAGCATATAGGCTGCCGCATTCCAGGTTACTTCCTCAAGCTCGATCGCGCCCTGGAGCACATGGCGATCGGTCGAAATGATTTGTGGGACGCCGGTTTTCTCATGCAGCGATAGTAACGTCACACTGGCCGGTAATACTTTGACTATCAACGACCCGGTAACTTCTCCGCAAAATCGTTCCATCCAGAAATCGTAAGCGACATATACCTTTTCAGGATGCAACCATAATCGTTCCAAGGGAAAAGACTTTTCGATAACGTCTGTCTCACTTGAATTAAATAAGCCGACAATGGTCCACTCGCCAAATGGCTTTGTTATTTTCAGTGAAAAAACTGACTGACGATCGCTATCGAACAGATCGACCGGCCGGGCAGCTTCGCCATAAGCTGGAAATATTTTTTTCAGAATCTCGAGGCGATTCACATCAAGGTCTGGCAGTCGGTCACCCGAAATAATGTTGCCACCGCTCAGGGCGATGATCGTTGCTGCTGCTTGAGCCTGCGGGATCGAAAGCAGATTCAGGCAGACGTGATCGGCGTCATTAATCCAGGTTCTCTTATGAAAATAGTACCGCTTGGCTGCCGCCGGGGCACTGCTGGAAGATTCAAGAAAATATTGCTGCCAGGCCGCTTTTCGATAGCCATAATTTTGATCTGCTTCAATGCGCATGCTGTCGATCAAGCCAACTGAAACCGGTCCTGGCCCACAATCGTTGACATGACGCTGTGGACCGATTGCGCTTCGAATGATCTCCATGCCTTTACGATAGGCTTGCGCCGGCGTCGCAGTCGAATCGTGATATTGGTGCGCCGATAATAGCGACCAGGCGACAAAGTCGATTTTGAACATCTCATAACCCCATTGATTGGCAACCGTATCGAACAGGTTAAACAGCCAATCGGCAGCGCCCGGGTGAGTCACGTCGAGTCCATAGCGTTTCGGATTTTCATGTCTCGCCCAATCGCTGTCTTCACCTGGCCAGGGACCGACTCGCATGAGTTGCCCATTGGGGTGTTTTAATAACCACTCAGGATGTTTTTGAAAAACTTCGGTTGGTTCGGAGATGACATAGGGCGCCAGCCAGATCCCCGGTTTTAATCCCAGTGATTTAATCTGGTCAGCCAGCCATTTCATGCCATGTGGAAATCGTTCATTGCCTTCCCAATCTCCATGGTAGCGCTGGTAGCCTTCGTCGATCTGAATATATTCCAGACCATACGGCCTTAGATATCGAGCAGCAAATTCGGCATTGCGGATGACTTCATCTTCAGTGATAAATTCGTACGTAAAAAACCACTCACACCAGCCATTCACGATAGAGTTTACCCGTGCGCCGTTGAGCATTCCCATCAGGCTGGCATAATCTTCCAGTGCGGCATAAGGATTGGGGGCGATATTGATCATGAGGCGATTGGAACTGATGCTTGCCCCGGGTTTGAGGATGGTTGCTGGCGCAAAGACCGATTCCGTATAGAGCGATAGTTCACCGGTCGCTGTTTTCGAAATGATCATTTGACCAAAGCCAGATTTATTTTCGATAAAGCCACAAACCAATCCTTCTTTATCGTAGCCGCGAAACAGGCCGATGTTCCACCAACTGCCCACTCTATCACTGGCTGGGTATTGAAAATCGGGAGTCATTAAGCCGGTTTTTATTGGACCATAAGGCTCAGGCGCTTTATAGGAGGAACCGAAATCATGTATCATGCCAGGATCATAATACATCGGACCATTGGTAAGTACTCTGGATGCGCCGGACCAGTTCAGAGCACCATCAATTTCTTCGATGGCACAGATTGGCTCGATATTTTTTAGTACCAGATCATGAGTCGTAACATTTTTACAGGATGCCTCGATGATAATACAACTATGATTTTCATAAAGTGTGAACCGCGATTCAAAATCAATATTGCTATTCATGTCTCTGGAATGAATGATCAACTGTTTTCCTATCCCAATTTGATCCTGAATTTTTTTGGCCTCTGCCGTGTGCTCATAAGAAGATTCCGCAATCGATGATCTTCGGTTCGATGAATTGGCACGAACCGTTGCCTGGTACAGCAGTAAACTGCCGTCACGGCGATAGATATTGAATCTTCCTTTGCTCATATCGAAGACAATAGAAAAAAAGTCGTTTTTGATCTGGGCTGATTTACTTCCAGGCAGATAAAAAGCGGTATTCAACCGGCTGGAATACGCCAGTGATGCTCCAGAAAAAGTCAGGGCTTTAATAAATTCTCGTCGCTTGAATAATTGAGCCATAATTTTTTCGAATGATGTATTATTCTCCCGTTGATTGCTATAACCACTAAAAATGGGTTGAAGATATTAGCCTATTCTATTTCCAAATTAATCTTGCATTTTTTTTGCAAGATATTTAGGGACACAAAAATTGAACTGCCACAAAAATTATTTTTTTGTGAGAGTTCCAATTTTGTGAGCCAATATAAATTTAAATCAAATTATGCTGCTTTGCTGCAATATGTTTGTAGAGTATTTATACTACATTTTTATCAAAAAGTCAAGAACTGATATTGCCTATTAGCACTTTTCAAAACCTTTACCAAGCTAACGGGAGGGACGATAAGTGCTATTTTTCAATCGGCTGATGGCTCGAAGCAATATGATAATGCCGATCACTTCACCAATGATAAACAGTTCCCAATGGTATATAGTGGGCACCTCAAGTCTTAATATTTTCGGCGCTTCTAAAATGAAAGAGATAAAAATCAGCACTGGGGCAATGACCAAAACAAACCATTCCCACTTCGTCAATTTAAATTCAATGCCCTGATGCTCTAAATTTAGCACGATCACCGCACCGCCAATCAGTGACAGGGAAACGATAACAGGGGCCAGCACAGGACCCGACCAGGGGACAGGGATGAGAAATAACAGATCCCAGGTCAGGAGCGATTCCGGCCAGTTCAGAAAAATTTTCAGCCAAACGTAGTACCAGATATCCCAGACGCCGAAGCTGAACATAAAATACGCCAGCCTGGTCCAGGCCTTTTTACCCGCCAAAAAACCGATGGCCAAGAGCATGAAAATCGTCGCCGCTTCCCGACCCAATTCGATGAATGCCATGGGAATTGGGATGAATTTGATCGGAAACGAAAATCCATCAGGATAATACAGCGCTCTGAGATAGACAACCACGGCAGATTCCAGGTAAGCCATCCAGATGCTAAAAAAGAATACCCATGCCAGTTGGTAGCGCAAAGGCTTTAATTTTTCTTCCATGATGACTTTTCCCTTATTTAACCAATTCCATTTTTATTCTTTGGACATATTGTCCCACTTGTAGCCGGCAGATATATAACCCGCTCGATAAACTCTTTGCCTCATAGAAAAGCGAATACTCGCCTGCATTTAATTCTCCGTCCACCAGCGTTGCCACTTCCCTGCCGAGCGTGTCGAAGACTTTCAGAGTCACATGTTCGCGCTGCGGCAGCGAGAAGCGTATGGTGGTTGTCGGGTTAAACGGATTCGGGTAGTTCTGATAGAGTTCATAGCTCGCGGTTCCGTTTGTAGGTTTTTCGCTAACAGAGGTAGGCTGTCCGCAATATAGTAGGCGAGTGTCTCCAGCGTGAAAGTCTAGGTTAAGTACAGGTCCCTGCCCAATAGTTGTGTGATCAAGGGCATCTAAAACTGTGTTCTCGCTACCGATGTTCAGCATAAGTGGCCCATCCTTCACAGCGTGAAGAGACAGGTAGCCTTCAGCTGCACAAATAGTTGCATCCTCTGTTGTGAAGAGGTAAACGCCGGCAATATTTGCCAGTGCACGAACCAGCTCGGAAGTAAGCTGGGGTGGTCCGATAAAAATGTCTATCCCTTGCTGACTACGTCGCATAGCCACTGCAGGTGAGCCATCGCCATAAGTTGCCAGCACCTCTTCTGGAGCAGCTTCAACCGAGAAAAGTGGCCATACTCTCTGCTGTGGTCCAAATGGTGTTTTTAGCCCCATCCCTATCCCGGTTGAGGTAGGAATGGCGACAGCTGAGTCCAGTTCCACAATGCGATGAGTGAAACCGCTGACTTCACGCATTGCTCCAACATCGCTTCGGTCAGGCAATATGAAACCGGGTGCATAACACCAAACTCGTGTGACACCGGGCGGTAGATGAGTGACAAGCTGTTGACGTTGCACTGGCGTGAGTGCCCACGCATTGAGAAAAATTTGAAGCATTGCAGTTACCTTACCTTGAATTGCATCTTCAATCATATACTGACCATAAGGGGCACCGCATCTGCCAAGTGCCGCTCGGGATTTGTAAATCAGCTCATGACCAATCACATTGGAACCGCCAGCGAGATACGTCATACTACCCTCATCCATAATAACGGCAATATCAGGACTAAAAGGTTGCTTACGGGTGAGCATAACATCGTCCACAGGTCTCAATTTGGTCATTACTTCCCAGATTTTGGGGTCAGCAAACCAACCTCCATCTGTGCCTGCACCATGGTCCATCCACCAGCTACCTAAACCTCGTAGTACTGCTTGAGCGGTATTACGAAGCATAACAGACTTTGTTTGTTCCAAATTTGCCAGCCCACCGTACCTTGCATGATCCTCTCGATTCTGATCAAGATAGGTTCGTGTGTCATCCTCGTTGAGCCATAACTTGCCCGATAGTGTAACGCTCTCCACTGAGGACATAAGAGGTCCACTTCCTTGCAAATCGCGGTCAAAGTATGAGATAGGGGCGCATAAAATGTCTATATCGGGAGATTTCAGAAGGCGCGATAAGGCATAGTGGCCGCTTGTAGCAGGACCGTTCCAAACTGGTCCAAACTCGTAATGGTAGCCGTAGAAAAACAAGATGAGCTTCTTACCGTTTGTTCCTTGCCGAGCTGCTGTAGCCAATGCCGAAATAAAATCTGCCATCTCGTCTTGTAGAAAATAGTTAAAGTCAATCACTTGACGATTGGAAATTGGATCAAGGAGCAAGCTTTGGGAGGCGGTACGTCGCGAAGAAGCATCGGGTACCTGTGACCTGCCATGAGGCGATGCTTGCCAAGCTTGAAGAGTGGCAGAGTCGTAGCCACTCAGGGTTTCACCCCAGGTCCCCTCGTAAAACCATTCGTCCGTGTTTTGCCCGGCAATATGGATGCCAGCAAAGTTGTTCGGGAATTGCTCACAAAGATGTTGGCAGAGGCGCTCTATATGCGCTGCTGCATCCGTGCGATATTGCCGATGTGAAACAGACACTTTCGGTCCGACCTTCCCATCTTCGTAAACCATAAGTGCATCAGGATGTCGTTCTATCCACCACTGCGGCGCATCCATCGATACTCGTGGGATTAGTAGAGCATCTGGATTCACATTGATAATTTCTTGACAGATAATATCTAAAAGCCGCCAGTCAGGTTGTCTTTCCGGTGGCGACCAACAATTAGGAGCATAGAAAGAAATAAAGTTCACACCCGCATCGCGTGCAATGGCAACTTCCTGAAGGAAAGGGTCCGGTAGCCTGCCGATTGGAACCCAGAGGTGGTTCTCAACATCAACATGGTACACACATGGAATGACTGATCTATTTGGTACTGCGCGAACTCGGAACGAGCAGCTGTATTTGGTGTTCGCTTTGAGTTCCACCGTTCGGCTATAGAGATGGAAGTCAGGCCATGGGGTTCCACTCGGTGGATCGGTCAGCGAGACGTGCACTGAGGAATCAACAACTTCCACCCTGCCTACGGTATTACGTTCGTCTGGAGGCCAAATGTTCCACGCGCTCGCAAAACGCTCTGGAGTGGCAAAGCTAAAACGTGGTAATACATCTTCACCGGTGGCAACAGTGACAACTCGTACATTAGCCAACCAGACCTCTCCTGCTTGCTGACCAAAGCGAAAGTGCAGAGTGGCATTAGCATCAAAAGGTGAAGAAAACTCAAACGATGCTTCTTGCCATCGGTCTTCCGTAGCTACTTTACCTGAGTGTCGTATTCCCCAGAACATCCGCGGAGGCACCCTTTTGCCATTAACCACAATCTGGGGCCCTCCATCTGTCGCCTCAACTCTTACAACAGTTTCCGCTAAAGATTTAGTATAGGACAACAACAACGTAGAGCAGAACACTAATTGCGATAGTACTCCATAAAGTAAGATTGCAAAGACCTTAAACTGGGTATTCACATTGCTGTAAGAAGACACTTTTTCCCATTTTCCATTCATTTTACCGCGACCATTTTCTTTTGTTCAACAAAATTGCCCACTTGCAAGCGATAGAAATATACACCGCTCGGTAATCCCTTTGTATTATAGACAACGGAATGCTCACCGGGGTTTAATTCGCCATTGATAAGCGTTGCCACTTCTCTACCGAGAACATCAAAGACTTTTAATGTGACGTGCTCGCGTTGCGGGAGCGAGAAGCGAATCGTTGTTGCAGGGTTGAAGGGATTGGGATAGTTCTGAAATAAATAATAATCATTCAGTTTATTATTTGTTTCATTGGCGACACCTGTAGAGTGATTAAATTCATCAGCACCAATATCGAAATTTCCTGAACGTAATTGTTTGTCATAATCATAAGTAACATAAGGAGTGCTTTGCGCCTCATCAATACAAGGACTACTTGCAGATAAATGAAAATTTCCTGTAACTAATGGATCACCTTCAATAGAATTTATTTCGTTAGATATGTGTGTTTGCCATCCTGATAAATTTCCATTAAATCTACTTGTAGGGCGTCCATCTTCGAAATTTGCATTGCCATTCTTCTTATAATAACAGTTGTTATCCATAATGGGCATACCTGCAAGTGAATATAGATCGCCTCCAAGTTGTTCTACATATGCGTAACGAATAAATACAAAATTGTCGGGCATAGTGTCGTCTTGAATAATCAAATTGTTCATTATAACCGGATAAACCGATGGGGGACGACCTGCGCTTGTATCCCAATCTTGAAAAGTTAAACCAAAATAAATAGGACTATGACCAGTTCTTGCAGTATTGATTAAAGTATTGTTATAAATCTTAGCGTTCTTTGCTGCATATAAACCAATACCCGCATAAGATGTATTGCTAATTACACAGTTGCGAACTATTCCATAGATACTTTCATAATATTGTGGATTCACGGTTGTATCAAAATATTCGGGACTGGTATCGAAGCCTACCATAATACCTCCACCACCGCAATTTTCTATTTTTGTTCTTTCCACTACGCACAATGTTGCACCCCCTTTGAAATACAATCCATTGGTGGCAATATTATGAATATAACAATCCTGAACCAACATCCGATCACCATTAACATTATCAATTCCTTCAGCATTGCTATTATATCTCATACCTGAATTATAAATTTCACAACGACGTATTGTAATACTATCACAATTCGGTGCTATTTTAATGCAATCACGTCCTGTATCATGAATTTTACAAGAATCTATCATAATATTTGATGCGCCACTTCTGTCTTCTCCTCCCCAATCCCATCTTGTTTCAAATTTTATCCCATAATAATAGCCACCAATAGTTTCAATGCGTTGAAGTTTACCACCCGATGCATCCACATCAAATCGTATGCACTCACCTATGTTCTCATCATTTATAGGAGATGAAATAACAGCCCACTCTCCGGATTTAGAACAAATGGTAATATTCGGAATTTGTATTCTGATGGATTCATTATAAGTTCCTCCGCGTAACAGTATTTTATCTCCGGCATTTGCTACTTCGAGTGCCCGTCTGATTGTCCGAAAAGGATGATCGATGGTTCCCGTCCCTGATTGATCATTACCATCTGTTGCTACATAAATACCAAAATCGTCGTAAGTAATATCCGGTGGAAGGGTCTCTGTTACAAGAGTATCCTCCATGATAATTGTTGCATCCATGGATAGAGCAGATTGTAGATAAATTGAAAAGAGTGCCATTACAGAGATCAATAAAAAAAGTAAATTTTTCATTTTATTTTCTCCATTGGTTTTGTTTGTGAAAAAGTTGGGGTGGTTAATCGGTAGAAATACACGCCGCTCGGCAAGTTTTTCGTGTCATAGACTACCGAATGCTCACCGTGGTTTA
>CAZYNP010000014.1:34051-106665 GCA_964647995.1 uncultured Cytophagia bacterium | reverse complement strand
TTTCGTAATAAGGCATTTTTCTGATGATCTTGACATTCAAATTGATCTGCTGATAGCGATATTTTTCGTAAAATTTCCCAAAATCGGATTGGATATATTTCAAATTACTGATCAAGATGACTGCAAAGAGCATCAAATTAGTGATCAAAAACAATTGGCTGAGAATTGGGACCGGCTTTCGGAGCTTAATGAAATAATTATCAACCGAATCCACGCCAAGAAACACTAAGAAAGCGACGGCTACCAAATTCACATGGCCCGACATGGGCCGATTTAAATAAATGAATAGAAAGCCATACAGCACCAGAAAAAAGATCGCTAAAAAATTCATCCCCAGAATGCCATCGAAAATTTTCATATAATTTTCTTTAGCTTCGAATAGATAACGGGGATTGATGATAAAATTTTTAAAATACAAAAATCCGATTGGCACCGTGACCGCGATGGCGATAAGATATTTTTTTGCCGTGCCTCGCTCGAAAAAAAGATATTGCACCGGAATATAGCAAACGGTAACGCTGGTAATGATACTGATCAATATTTTGCGATACGTCCAGATGTGATATTGGAAAAAGTCATTGCCGATGGAGTAGGTTGTGCCCAGAAAGATGGTCAGAAATCCCAGGACGTAAATGAACGCGAAGAAAGCGATATTCAGATAAATGTAACGATTATAGGCATCTTTGAGAAATATGGCTATTGATACCAAAAACATCAGATAATACAGATCATAATTGATCAGCGCGAGCAACGATATATCCCAATGTGGAAAAATCAGTACCACCTTCGATATCAGAACATAAGCCATCCATAGGTGAATAATGATCAGTAACTGTCTTCCGAATGTAGATCTATCCTTGCTCATCAATGGAATAGTGTTTTCGTCTCAGCGATCACTGTGCAACAACTTGACACTAACATCTATCTGGTGCAGCAACGGGCTGTGCTGACAAATCTTATTCCTCATTCACTGTCAATCGGATTTCCAGAACCATACTTCGAATTCAGATATTCTCAATCAACGGTCGACAATCGTAACCAGTCCTGCGCTCAAATCAATTGGTAAAACCACCAGGCGCCACCATCTGGTTGCTTTGTTTGATGAATCATTGCTTTTCGTGCTATTTTTTAAAGAAAATATCACCAAACAAATAAAGGTAGAAAATAATAATTAAAAAGTCAAGAATTATTTTGAATGGTATCGATGTTCCCCGGCATCAGAGAAATAAGTCACAAGTTACCATTGAGAGTCTGGCTTTCACCAAAAGCGCTCACTTCTCGCTCAA
The DNA here is from genome assembly GCA_964647995.1 of uncultured Cytophagia bacterium. Classification (GTDB taxonomy): domain Bacteria; phylum Zhuqueibacterota; class Zhuqueibacteria; order Thermofontimicrobiales; family Thermofontimicrobiaceae; genus Thermofontimicrobium_A. Next base: position 105,379 of record CAZYNP010000014.1, on the reverse strand, counting down.
TGGCCATTGCTTGTGGTGAATCCATGCGATTGATATAAATTTTTCAAAGAACGATTATCGTGAAATATGTTGTATTTCAGTGCTCAATTTCTTATTGGATAGCTTTTAACTGAACCGCGGTCACTTTTGTTCCAGCATCGTGGTGTTTGATTTTTTTGGTGCTGATAATGGCAGTGGTTCTATGTTTTGCAAATCTCTTTCAATTTGTCTGGATTTAGCAGTACAATTTCGTTTTTGTCCTCCATAATTAGTTTCTCGCGGCGGAAATAATTAAGGGTTCTGGAAAGCGTCTCCGGTATCGTTCCTAACATGGCGGCAAGGTCTCGCTTGCTCACTGCCAGGTTGATGGACCAGCGATGCTGGTTGAAGGTGGCATTGGTTATCAAAAAGTTTGCCAGACGCGTTTTGACATCATGCAAAGCGAGGTCTTCGATTTTGGCGACCAATTGTCGCAAGCGCCGTGAATAAGCCGCCATCATTTTAAAAGTGATTTCAGGAAAGTGACGGAGTAACTCCAGGAATTCGGCCTTTGAAAAGCGAATCAATTCCGTAGGTTCGAGCGCCTGACAAAAAGCGGGATAGGTTTTGAATTCAAATATAATTGCTTCGGCCACCAGATCGCCGGGCTGTTGCACATGCAAAATCTGCTCCGATCCATCAGAGGCAAGTTTATATAATTTGACCGCACCTGAAACGATCAAAAAGAAAGCGGTGGCTGGCTGCTCCTCTAAAAACAGATGTTCCCCTTTGGCGATCTTTTTCACCGACGCCGAGGCAGCAATAAGTTCCAACTGCTCGCCGGAAAGTGATTCAAAGAGAAAGGTGTGAGATAGAATCGCTTGAATATCCATCAACAAACTGCCATCTTATCATACGAATGGTAGCAATAGTCAATTCACCCATCCATTGTGCCAAAATTCGGCCTCAATTCGCCAGAAGAGCTGCCAACAGGGACGGCTTTCCATCGGGATAGCGATCCAGCGACTTTGTTTGCCAACCAGGCGACAAGTATTAAAATCCATGGTTCGATGTGAGTCAATCCACTGCTGGCCGATATTGCAATTTGAGCGGACCCGAGGAGCAATCGGGTTATTATTCAACGCCGCTGATCGCTTTGAGGTATTGTGCCCGGATGTACGCATCGGATTGGGGATTATTGAGCTGATTCAAGCGACCGCGAAAATCCTCAATGGTGGCAAAATTGTTCTCGTGCATCCAGTCCGTCAGGCCGGTCAAGAATTGATTGATAACACCCAGCCCATCTTTGTATAATATAGAAGCTATCTGGATAACGGTTGCCCCAACCAGCAATTGTTTGATCATGTCGCTGGCCGTCCGGATATTGCCGCTGGCAGCGAGATCCAATTTCAGCTTGCCCGATAGCAGGGCAATCCAGCGCAAGGTATTGGAAAAGCCGATGGGATCATTGAACGAAGGTTTGAAAGACGATTGGATTTTGGCGATATCGACTTCGGGCTGAACAAAGCGGTTGAATAAAACCAGGGCATCGGCACCGAGCTTGTCCAGTTTCCCGGCCAGATTCCCCAATGCCGTAAAATAGGGCGACAGTTTCAGTGCGATAGGGATATTGACATTTTGTTTTACCGCTTGCAGAATTTCGATATAGGCATTTTCGATGTTATAACCACTGGTTTCCAGGTGGTAAGGGAAAACAAAGATGTTCAGTTCCAGTGCATCGGCCCCAGCAGCTTCGATCTGTTGAGCATAGCTGATCCACCATTTCGCACTGTAACAATTGACGCTGGCGATTACGGGTATGGCAACCGATTTTTTGACCTGCTGGATCGTTTCCAGGTAGTCTCGCGGCCCGAACTGCATCTCGATTTCCGCACGCAGATAGTCCAGTGCTTCCGTATGCATTTCGGCGCTGGCCTTCAAGCCCGAATCCATTTCTCGAATTTGTTCTTCAAAAAGGGATTTCATGACCACCGCTCCCGCGCCGGCTTCTTCACATTTTTTTATTTGATCGACCGTTTTTGTCAAACCACAACTGGCAACTACTACTGGATTTTTGAGAGAGAGGCCTAAGTATTTCGTCGATAGATCCATTATCGTTTTCTCCTGATTTATGCTGTATAAGCGACTAAGTGCCATGTGAGATTTCGGCAAAAATATAATTCATAACAGATTAAAAGTCAAGCGATTTTTCTTACCTCACCGTTGTGTCGATTGGGGCCGGTGGCCTACGAACGGCTCGAGTCCACGAGTGACTCTGCAACGGCATCGGGCGAAAAATCATTTGAATGCCATTTCATGACAATTTGATGATGCTCGGCAAGAAATTTTCGCTCCTGGCGGAAAATCGATTGATAATCCGCAGCACCAGAAAAGCGACAATCAATCCCAAAAAACTGGATAGCACCGCCATCCCTTCGTTGTTAACTATGGTCTGGCCAATGAAATAGCCGGCGATCATAAAGAGTATGGGCAAAATAAACACGAGTGCCGCAGACAACACGCGAATCTGAGGCTTGAACTGAATCATCACTTCGTCGCCGATCTGGATGTCTTCGTTTTGATAGGGCAGTTCCAATTGTCTCACGGTTGCTTGAGCGGGATTACATGCTTGCGCCGCGCCGCAAAGTTGGCACTGGCTACCAGCCTTTATTTGAACGATAATTTTGCCATTCGCAACCTGAATGATCTTTCCAACTTCTTCTTCCATGATCCCAAAATCTCCTCTATTGGTTCTTTGATCAATAATCTTCGCAATGGATGCCGATTAACTCAGCACCTGACTTTGCTATTAATAGTTGGCTCCTTTTTATCACCTTGGATTAAAATTCCATGCTCAGGGCGATGTCAGGTCCAGCCCAGGCGAACCGGCCAATGAATATTAGTGGTCGCATTAAGCTGGATGACGCAAAATCAAATTCGCGGTCTAAAGCGTTTCAAACGCAAGGCATTGGAAACTACGGTTACACTGCTGGCCGCCATGGCCGCTGCAGCAATCATCGGATTCAACAGCAGGTCGAAAAACGGATAGAGCGCGCCGGCGGCAATAGGAATCCCCAGCGTATTGTAAATGAACGACCCGAACAGATTCTGTTTGATATTCCGCATGGTCGCATGGCTGAGCTGGATCGCGATGACCACGCCGGTTAGACTGCCCTTGACCAATGTGATATCCCCAGCCTCCATGGCAATATCGGTACCAGTGCCGATGGCGATCCCCACATCTGCCTGGGCTAACGCTGGCGCATCATTAATACCATCGCCCACCATGGCCACAGTTTTTCCTTCCTGCTGCAATGCTTTCACCTGAGCCGCTTTCTCGTCGGGCAAAATTTCCGCCAGCACTCGCTTTATTCCTAACTGGCGGGCAATGGCGGCTACAGTTCTTCGATTATCGCCGGACATCAGCACCACCTCCATTCCCATCGCCTGCAGTTTTTTAATAGCCGCCGGAGATTCATCTTTGATGGGATCGGCAACCGCAATAAGGCCGATGATCTTGCCATTCTGGGCAATGAGAATGGGCGTTTTGCCATCGTCGGCCAGCGCGGCGGTCTGAGCGCCCAGCGTAGCAACATCCAGTCCTCGAGATTGCATGAGATTCAAATTTCCCAAAAGGATCCGATCGCCGTCCAGTTGCGCTTCAACCCCCAGGCCGGGCAGCGCATTGAAGTGATCGCGGTGTCCCAGCATCAGCCCCTTTGCTTTAGCTGCGGAGAGAATGGCCTCAGCCAGCGGATGTTCCGAGCTTTGCTCGATGGTAGCCGCCAGACGCAGCAGCGCATCGCGATCGAAGTGATTCAGCGGGATGATATCGGTCACCGTCGGTTTGCCAACCGTTACCGTTCCAGTTTTGTCCAGCACAATGGCGTCGATCTTATGAGCGGTCTCCAGCGCTTCGGCGCTTTTAATGAGAATTCCATACTCAGCGCCTTTGCCCGTGCCCACCATAATCGAGGTGGGCGTTGCCAGACCCAGCGCACAGGGGCAGGCGATAATCATCACCGTCACCAGCGTCACCAGGGCATAAATGAGCTGGGGTTCGGGTCCGAATTTTAGCCAGATAATAAAAGCGATTATCGCGATACCGATCACCACTGGCACAAAAATGCTGGCCACGAAATCGGCCAGTCGCTGGATCGGAGCTTTGGAGCCCTGGGCCTCCTGAACCAGCCGAATGATCTGCGCCAGCACGGTATCTTTGCCCACTTTGGTCGCTCGAAACTGAAAGGCGCCAGTTCGATTGATGGTTGCTCCAATCACCGAGTCGCCCACGGATTTCTGCACCGGCAATGCTTCACCGGTAAGCATGGATTCATCGACTGTAGAGCTGCCAGCCATCACCTGGCCATCCACAGGAATTCGTTCTCCGGGCCGCACCACAATCAAATCGCCCACCTGAACCGCGTCGATTGCAATATCGATTTCTTCGCCATGGCGAATTACCCGGGCCGTTTTCGGCTGCAAGCCCATCAATTTTTTGATCGCTTCTGACGTTCGTCCCTTAGCCCGGGCTTCTAATAAGCGGCCAAATAGGATAAGGGTGATGATAACCGCTGTGGTGTCATAATAGACATGCCGCATATTGTTTGGCAGAAAAGTTGGTAGAAACGTTGCCACCACGGAATAGAGATATGCGGCGCCGGTACCGAGGGCGATCAAGGTGTTCATATCGGCGGTGCCATGTTTCAATGCTTTCCACGCGCCACTGAAAAATTGCTTGCCTGAATAGACCAGGACAGGCGTGGTCAGAACGAATAGGATGATCCACATCGAGCGCTGGGGGATAATTTTCAGACTGCTGATCATCTCGGCCATGGACCCAATCATGATGAAAACGGTCAATGCGGCGCTGAAAATCAATGTTCGCAGAAGCTGACGGTATCTTTCCTCGCGAGCGGAGCGCTCCCAATCCTCACTGCGTCGTTCGACGATCGCCTCGGCCTCATAGCCCGCGTCGCTAACGGCAGCCTTTAGTTGCTCGATGGTGGCACGGCCGGGGGAGTAAGCCACCGTTGCGCGTTCGGTGCTCAAGTTCACTACCGCTTCGGCGACACCATCCACATCTTTTAGCGCCATTTCCACCCGCCGTACGCAGGCAGCGCAGGTCATACCTTTTATAGCTAATTCTATCTTTTGTGATTCCATATCTATATCTGAATTGTTGATTTAAAAACCAATGCCGCCCAAAAGACATGCAATCCAATTATCGCGGCCCAAAATAATTTGAATTGGTAAATTTGTTCCTTGCAAAACAGGTCGTTGAATGCAAATCTATCTGTTTTCCAGACTGAGGTTCTATTTCCACCTGACAGCATAGTTCAGACCTCAGAAAATTTCCCTTGACTTTTTCATTGAATACGGTTATAATGCAACTAAAATTTTTCAAATTTGATCCTTGAAAAATATCGCGATCATGATCGCCACCGCGAAAAGCGCGAAACGATCCAGCTTTGCCAGTAATCCCTTGAGGCTGAGATGTTAAGCCATTCCCATTTTCGCGCAATTGGCACAAATTCGCGAAATTCGCGGTCGAAAAAAATATGTCCAATCCACCAACCAAACACAGGAGGTGAAAAATGAAATTGGCGCCCCGCTACGTTGTCAAACGAACTACTCTTTTTCTCGTCGTTGTACTTTTCACGCTCATCGGCTCAGGATGTTCAAAGCAAACTGGCTTTCAGCAGACCTTAACACCCCCCAAAGCCAAAAAGATCCCCAAGGAACTAACCATCCATGGCCATACCCGAATCGACAATTATTTCTGGCTCCGTGAGCGCGACAATCCCGAGGTCATTGCTTACCTCCAGGCCGAAAACGACTACAAAGATGCGGTGCTGAAGCATACCGAAAAGCTCCAGCAAAAGCTTTACAACGAGATAATCGGCCGAATCAAGCAGACCGATGTATCGGTTCCATACAAGGACAATGGCTATTTTTATTACACCCGCTATGAAGAGGGCCAGGAACATCCCATCTACTGCCGCAAAAAAGGCAACCTGGATGCGAAAGAGGAGATCATGCTCAATGTGAACGAGATTGCCAAAGGTCATGATTACTTTCATGTGCTGGGATTGAGCGTGAGCGAAGATAATAAGTTCCTTGCCTTCGGCGTGGATACCGTGAGCCGACGGAAATATACTGTCTACTTCAAAAATTTGGAGACCAACGAGATCCTGCCTGATGCCCTTCCCAACACCTCGGGCGGCGCCGCCTGGGCTAACGATAACCGAACCGTTTTTTATGCCACGAAAGATACTACGCTGCGACCGGATCGGATCATGCGACATGAGATGGGGACTGATCCTGCTGCTGATACCGAAGTTTTTCGTGAAAAGGATAGCACGTTCAACACCTGTGTCTACAAATCCAAATCCAAAAAATTTATCTTTATCGGCTCCACCAGCACCCTGGCCACGGAATTTCGTTTCCTGGAGGCCGATAACCCCACGGGCGAACTCAAAGTCTTCAACCCGCGCGAGCGGGATCATGAATATAGCATCGAGCATTTCCAGGACAAATTTTACATCGTGACCAACTGGAACGCCAAGAATTTCCGGTTGATGGAGACGCCAATCGACCGCACCACAAAAAACAATTGGCGGGAGATCATTCCCCATCGGGATGATGTTTTGCTCGAAGATATCGAGGTGTTCAAAAATTATCTCGCGGTTGGAGAGCGAAAGAATGGGCTGCGACAGATTCGGGTGATCGATCAAACGACTGGCGGCGAACATTATCTGGATTTCGGCGAGCCAGCTTATACGGTTTATGCTTCGAATAATCCCGAATTCGACACCGAACTGCTGCGCTACGGCTACACCTCGCTGACCACGCCCAACTCAACTTATGATTACAACATGCGAACCCGAGAAAAGACGCTATTGAAGCAGGAGGAGGTTTTGGGCGGTTTCGATCCAAAGAATTATAAGACCGAGCGGCTCTATGCCACGGCTAAGGACAGCGTCAAGATCCCGATTTCCCTGGTTTATCGGATTGGCCTGGTGAAAGATGGCAACAATCCATTGCTGCTGTACGGTTATGGCTCGTACGGCGCCAGCATGGACGCCAGTTTCAACTCGGTGCGCCTCAGTCTGCTGGATCGCGGTTTTGTTTACGCGATCGCCCATATCCGTGGCGGTCAGGAGCTGGGACGACAATGGTATGAGGACGGCAAGCTCTTAAAGAAAAAAAATACTTTCACCGATTTCATCGCCTGTGCCGAATATTTGATCGCCGAAAAGTTCACCAATCCTGACAAACTCTTCGCCATGGGCGGCAGTGCTGGTGGGCTGCTGATCGGCGCGGTGGTCAATATGCGGCCCGATCTGTTCAAAGGCGTCATCGCCGCCGTCCCCTGGGTGGACGTGGTCACCACCATGCTGGATGCGAGCATTCCGCTCACGACCGCTGAATACGATGAATGGGGCAATCCCAATGAAAAAGAATATTACGACTATATGCTGTCCTATTCCCCTTATGACAATGTGGTGGCTCAGAATTACCCCAACATGTTCGTCACCACCGGGCTGCACGATTCTCAGGTGCAATATTGGGAGCCAGCCAAGTGGGTGGCCAGGCTGCGGGAGGTGAAAACCGATAACAATTTGCTGGTGCTGCACACGGATATGAAAGCCGGGCATGGTGGCAAGGCCGGGCGCTTCGAGCGACATCGCTTGACGGCAATGGAATATGCGTTTATGCTGGATTTGCTCGGTATTCAGAAATAAGCTATTGGATTTGTAACGCAATTTGCTAAATTGCGCTGGTAACGCAATTTGACAAATTGCGTTACAATTTATAGGAGAATTAAAATGTCACATCGATCGATTTTAATTCTATCTCTATTTTTCGTCTTCTTTTCCACCCTGGCCATTTCTCAGAGCATTTCCAATTTCAATGGTCAATGGGTGGTGCTGCCGGAGAAAAGCAGCGAGATCGGGCTGTACGGAACCCTAACCATAGATCTCCAAACGGAAGATCAAACGGTCACCATTATCCAAAAATGGGGGACCAGCCGCAGCTTTTCGGATACGGTTCGAATCAAGACCGATGGGAAATTTCGAGAGTTTCCCATCCGCGATCGGGTGTTTCCCACCAATGTCTTCATGGGGCTGGCCCTGCCGGTCGGTGGTACCCGGCAAATCAGTGCCCAATGGGAAAAGGACGGGACTGTTTTGAAGCTGGAATACCGCTTTGAAATCCGCGGGTCCCAGGGTTTTAAGCCAGTGATCGAAACGCATCGCTATCAGCTTGCCGATGACGGCGAGCTGCTGGCCTATCGCATCGAACGATCCACACGGCCGGCTGACTCGGCGCTGCAATACCTGCTAAAGCGTGCGGGTTCAAAACACGCCTACTTTATGAAAATACCTGATGAATGGGAAGTGGCTGGCGGACTGGATCGCAATGCCCTGCTCATCAGTTTGCAGGGCAATGCCAATCGCTCTGGCCCTTATCTCTATTTCATCTATCCTGAAAATTGGCCGTTCGTTTATACGGCCTCTCTGTTCGACTATTATCGGAACAAGCGCCATTTTACCTTTACTGAATTATCGAGCATCGAGCAGGCGATCAGCACCTTCAAAAAAGCGATCAAAGGTTATGTTGTCTGGGACAAATCGGTCCGAACCTCGCTGATCGTAGCTTTCACTGTGGCGGCACTGGATAGTGCCGTGGTGGTAAGCCCCGAACTCATTCCCGTGGCGGAGAACGCCGGCTTGAAGATGATCGAAGATTTTCGTGGCAAATTCACCGGTCAAAGCGATTATCAAATTTATCGCTGGGCGTATGACCGGTATTGGTCGCGCTGCAACAAAGAGTTCATCGTCTGGATGGGCGGCGATGCCGGCAAAGTGATGAAGCCCGGCGTGGCCGATTGGGGTATTTATAAGCAGGTTTTCTTTCAAGATCTTTCAACGAGAGAAACCGACACGCTGGAATATCGCCTCGCCAGCAAATTGCTCAGCGAGATGAAACCCGGTTCCATCGTCATGGGCTGGCATTCGTACGCCAAAGATCGGGAGCGCGATCATGTGAAATTGACTTCGAAATATGGCCACGTCGTGGAGGGCCTGCATACGCTGCCCAATTTCAGCTTCGATCATCAGATCCCATTTTCGGCTGGGTTCAAAATCAAGAACAATCATCACATCATTCCGGGCAAGGAATATAAGCCAGCCAGGAAAGTCTATATCACCTGCATTCAGTCCGATGGCATGGGCATCGGCGCTTGGCTGCGTCCTGGCCGCGGGGAGATCCCTTACGCCTGGGAAATGATCATGAACTACGTCTGGTTGGCCCCGGTGCTGTTAGAATATTTTTATACCATGGCCACGCCCAACGATTACTTCATCGGTTGTCTTTCCGGGCCTGGCTACATGTATCCCAAAGCCGTTCCGCCAGAGCTATTGCCTGGTTTAATCAAAAGAGCCAATGAGCTGATGAAGCAGCTCGATCTCCGCGTGTTCGAAATCATGGATTATTCCGAGGGCGCCACCGTTGAGGGAAATACCGAACTCACCCGTGCGGTTGTGGATGCCTATTATGAGAATATGCCCGAGGCGATCGGCTTTGTCAATGGTTATGCGCCGGCGTACACTTTCACCAGTCGGGATGGTCGGCCATTGGTCTCGTACGATTATTACCTTTCGCCGACCATTCCCGAGGCTGAGGCCGTAGCGGATTTGCAAGAATTGGGCCGGATCAATTCCGTGCGGCCGTATTTCCTGCTGGTTCATGTCCGGGAATCCAGCGATGTCAAACGGGTGAAGAGCATTTTGGATAAGCTGGGAAAAGAATTCGAGGTTGTCCCGCTGGACATTTTTCTGAAAATGGCCGGGCAGTCACCCACTTTCAAAGAACGATTCCTCACGAAATAGTGGCAAGGTGACCATAGCCATGTCGGACTGCTGACTATTGGGCGAGCAACATTAGATCGTTGCTTCGCGAAGCGATCGGTTGACGGAAAGTAGAATGAGCGGCTTTCAGTTTGCCCTCAGCTATCCACGTCCAATCGGTCATTGGCGCAGCAGCTTTTCAACCTGTTTATAACAAACCGGCAGAAATGTCATTTCCCTGCATTTTGAAAGCAAAATCACAACGAAAGATTTTTGAAGATGAAAAAGGCGATTATCTTGCTATTGCTGCCGCTGACGGTTCTGGCGGCGGAAAACTTCACGGTTCGGACCATAGATTTCCTGGCAAAGAATCATTGGCAATACAATGCCGCTGGTCCACTCATGGTGCAGGTAGATCCTGATCGAAATCGCATCTTGCTGGCGAATACGCTGACCTCGAGTTTTTCCATCATCGATGGCGGGACACACGCAGTAACCAACATCCCTATTGCCGGACGAGTGCTACAACATTTGAAAAGTGACGCGATGACATGGAATAAGCTCACTGGCGATATCTGGGTGATCGGCACGAACGGCATTCACATGATTGCGCCGCAAGCGCAGCAGGCCAGGTTCATCCCGACCCCAACTCAATTGGAAGCAATTGCCGTCGATCAACGCACGGGCAATGTTTACCTGGCTGGTCGGCAGAGCCAATACCTGTTCTTTTTCAATGCCCGGACCCAGAAGTTAAAGCGGCTGAACTGGTTAGAGCGGGAAGAACGGCTCATCAATCTCAACGCTACGCCACCACCGCCCATTCGCAAAGTAATTGCTGCCAGCGAATTGGGCCAGGTGATTGCTGTGGATGGTTATACGTCAACGGTCTATTTGTTTGACGCCGCCGCTGGTCGACCGCTGAAATCATTTTCGGTGCCGTTGACTTCGGGCGGCCGCTGGCATCTGGCGGGCTATAATGAACACAATCACTGCCTGTATCTTGTTGTGGAACGGGACAATCGCCAGGTCCTTCAGGTTGGCCAAATTGATATTGCCAATGAAAAATGCCTGACGGTGGGGCTGCCTGGATTGACGGAGGCCGCGGGGGTCACTTACCATCCGCAGCGCGATGAGGTTTATATCCCTTACGATAATCACGCGCTGGTTCATGTGGTCGATTTTAAGCATGGGGGAGAGGTGGCCGAAATTAAGTTGCCGACTTATGGTAACGATGCCAGCGCTCTGGATTTGAAAAAAAATCTGCTCTACATCGGCAGTTGGAATTTCGGTGAAATCGATATGGTGGATCTGCAAAGCCGACGGCTGGTCAAGCGAATGACACATGTGGAAATCCTGCCGCATACGTTCAGCATGGCGTTCAATCCCCATACCAATTTGCTATATATTCCCAAAGGAGCTACGGCAGTGAATGGATCGTTTGGCTCGGCGATCTGGGTGGTCGATCCTGTCACGGAGAGTTATGAAAAAATCAGCACCGGTTGGGCGCCCATCGATCTGGTGGAAATGCCCGCACGCGGCAGCTTTTTGGTGTTCAACTCAGAAGATGAAATGGCCGAGGTTCGACCGGAGGGACAGGTGGACAGTTATCGCCTGCCCAACGATTATCCTTTGCAGGCGATTGCTCATCCCAATGGGGATGTCTATCTCTCCTACGGCCCACATCAATCTTACTGGCCGGTGGTGTATATCTGGGATGCCAGGGATGGCATTCTCACGATTCGTGCGAACGATTTAAGTTTCTATGACCGTCGGATTCCACGGCAGGCCCACCGGCTGGCGTTCGATAAAAACGGTGTGCTTTATTTTACTCAAAATAACTGGGGCGGGGAGGAGCAATTTTTGGGGCGATTGGAAGACGAAGTTCGGCTGTTTGATATTGGCCGCCGTTTGGCCCTGGGTGATCAGGTGCTGCGGGAGACCACGCAACGCCTCCTGCAATATGATCCCGAGCGGCATCGGCTCTATCTGGTACGAATTGGGGAACAGGATAGCGATCCCAGTATCCTTCAGATCATCGATTTGGATTCGCAACGGGTGCTCCAAAAAGTGCCACTGGGCCTGACGGCAACGGATCTGGCCGTTGCTGAGACCGAAATTGTTATCAGCAATTTTGAATCCAATACGGTTTCTATCGTCGACAAAAATAGCTTTGGGGTGAGAGAAATCGCTACCGGCGCCGGTCCGCTTAAATTGGCCTTGCTGCGCGGTCGAGCGTATGTGATCAATCACCTGGACCATTCGCTGCAGGAGCTAAGCACCCACGGCAAGCGCTATCCTTTGCCGTTCAACGGCTTTCCCGATAACCTCTTTGTCTGGCGCGAACGATTGGTCGTCGCCGCCCACAGCGACCAGGAATTGGCGCTCACAATTTTCGATCCCATCACTGAAAAATTTTCCAATTTTCATCGGCATAAGTATCCGTACGGCGATACTCGTTTCGATAGCCGCAATGTGTCATTTTACGCCAATGGCCAATTTGGCGATGCTATTTTTGCCATCACTCAGGGCAAGGTAGATCAACAGGGGCGATTGTGGATTACCGATTTTCTATCGGGAAAATTGTTTATTATTTTTTAACCCAGCAATGGAGGGGCGATAGCGGCATGGCCTGGGATCTGAGCGACTGCGGGTGATGCAAGATGGCCAAATGGTAGGAAAATTGGGCCTGGCGCTGAAAAGTAAAGCATGACCGGAAATGGTCGCCACCTGACTGAGGAGATGTCCAATCTTCAAGGAGTCGAACATAGTTCAATCGATTAGCTCCGTTGCCGGCTGGCATCGGCGTCATGCCAGCGATTCCATGAAGGCGTCGATTCGGGTTTCGATTTGACTCTCGCTAAAGCTGCGCTCGTCGACCATATCGGCCTCCAGAATCAGTACGGGAATTTGCAACTCGGCGGTGATCATTTTCTGCAGGTCATATTGGCCAAACGAATAGGGCTTGCAACTGCGATTGGAATGCATGACCACTCCATCGACGTCATATTTGGTGACCAGGTTTTTGATCTTGTCAAACATGCGATCGATTGAAATATTGAGATGGATGTTGGAATAAGCCAGCGCCATGGAATCCAGCAAATTATTTTCGTCCAATAGATGCACGACGCCGCTCCAGGCCGAGGTGTAGGTATCTGCAACCAGACAGGCCTGGTGCGCGGCAAATTTTTCGGACAGCCAGCGCACCCGGTACCAGATAGGGATATTGTCCCACAGCAAGCGATATTTTTCGTGCGGCACCATGGCGATGCCTTGCTGGATGCGATCGTTCATTTCCTGGAGCAATTGGGCATAATAGTCGAGCACAATTTGCGTTCCGCGCAGCGTCACAATCAACGCCAGTTGGAAAAAAGCATCGAAGGCGGTCATTGGCGCCGGCTTGTGCACACAGCAATCCAGCACTGCCTGCCACAATCGCTGCGCTTGAATCGACCGTCGGCCCACGGCCTGAAATTTCTGCTGATCGAATCTCCTGTGGCAAACCGTTTCGAGAAAACCAATGAACTCCTGCATCTGCTGCTTGACGTAGTGCTGTGCCTCGGGCGAAAATTCCTGATGAATGAATGGCGTGTCGAAGATAAACAGCGGCACGCGATAATATCGCGCCTGGATTTCATACCACTTGAGTACTGTGCCGCAAATATTATTGCAGCAAACCAAAAAATCCGGTTTAGGGAGGCCGCCGATGGGGCCGCCTCTGGTGAGCGAACTGCCGATATCGGCGCGAAAGTAGGAACAGAGATCCTGGGAATAACCCAGATTTTCGGCCGCATCGCACAAGGGCCGACCCATTTTGCTGGCGCCAATCATCGCGCCATGATTTTCGGGATAAATTGGGATCACATCCATGGCCAGCAGCGGTTCCACCGGGCCGCCGCTGGTGATCCAGGCAACCTTCTTGCGGCGCCAGCGGGCGGTCCTGGCCCGCCAATAGTAGTTCCGCATGATTTTCTTCAGTTGCCCAACGGCTTTGATTTTTCGGCGCTCCTTTTCCGGTTCCGCCTGTCGGCGTTTGCTTTTCATGCCTCGGTTCTCCAGGAGGTAAATTGTCGATTCTGCCAGAGCAATTGGATTGATTGCCCGTATGCTGAATTTGAAATTTTGGTATTGGAAATCATTGGGAATTTGGCTGCTGAAATTTGGTTTTTACCATTAGATCATTTCCACAAACGCCTCCAGCCGGGTGCGCACCTGGGCGTCGGAGAAAAGCTGATTTTCGATTTCCAGCAGCAGGTGCGGGCAGCCAGTTTTCTCCAGTGCATCTTTGAGATCAGGATAATCGAACGCATGGGGATCACAAAATTTGAGCCGCAAAAAGATAACTCCCGCGATGTTTTTCGCTTGCACCAGACGCAAGAGGTGGTCGCGGCGACTGGTTAGGTCGCGATGTTTGGTGGGACATGCTGGTCTATCGAAATAGCGTTGCGCCAGAGCGGCAATGGGATCGGCCTGTTCAACGATTCCGCCATCGATCATACGGGTGCCGGTGCAAAGATCGTCCCATGCCACCACTGCCCCGGCTGTTTCTAATATGGAATAGATGGCGGGCTGATAACAGACGCCGCCAACCAACAGAATTCGTTTGGCCCGACTTTCGGGGGTAACGGCGGATTTTTCGAGCAACGTATCTTTGATAACAAGAGCGTGCTGAAGAAAATCCGCTCGATCCATGATGGTGGCGGCTCGCATTAGGTCGTAAAGATCAGTCCCCACCAGCAGCATTGGCTGCCGTTGGCGCAGTTCATAGATTTCCATTAACGCCTGTCGCAGGCGGTTGTACAGATGAATCGACTGCGCCAATTTCTCCGGCGAAATTTGAATCCCCAAAGATCGCTCGAGTTGCTGTTTGAATTGCTGCAGGGTGGCCGCCAGATAATCTCTTGCCGTGGCTGAGTTTAATTTGATCGGCAGCACGATGTCAAAGTGAAAGGGAAGGCCGGCCTGAAGTCGCCAGATGTCTGATAGCCGCTGCATGGTATCGCAAGTATGGGGGAAGACCGCTCCATCGAGAAACTGCCATCGACCGGACAGAACAGCCTCCAATCCCTGGCGGGCCAAGGAACAGCAATAAGCCTGCAGATGGGCGTCAGCCAGGGAAATGGACAATGAATCCCCTCCCATGCGTACTGGCAGCGCATCGGCGGCAACGATCAATTCCTCCGGGGCATAGCTACAAAAATAGCCGATGACCTTGCGATTGGTTTGTTGTTTCCAATTGGCCGCATAAGTCGCGGGATCGGCTGCAATGTCATGAAATAGGCTGAGTGAGTTCATAAGCAGTTGTCGTGATTTCTTTGGTCGGCGATGGCAATCCGGAAGTTCAATTAATTGGAACTTAAAGCCCAAAACAAAAATTATTATCTAAAAGTACCCCCACGAAACCCATTTTTTGTCCGATATATTTCGTGTCAATCAGTGTTTTTCGTATGCCGAAAGCGCGGGAAATTTTGTCGCGATTATCCATTGAGAAATTTAACAGCACCAGCGAACCTTTCGCAACATCGCCGTCGAAGCGTTTGAGGAGCACCGGCTATCGGAACCGTCCCCTCGATGTGACAAGAAACCCTCCTGCAACTCCCTGGTTGGCAGGAGGGTCTGGTCAGTAACTTGGCCAGCCAGGCATCGGCTGGACATTGCTGCACGGCTATAGCTCGGTCTGATACATTTTATCGATGATGTCGGCGTATTTTTCCGCAACCACTTTGCGCTTCACTTTCAAGGTGGGGGTAATTTCCCCACCTTCCACTGTGAATTCCTTCGGTAGCAGAGTAAATTTTTTGATCTGCTCGAAACGCGCCAGTTCAGAGGTCAATTTTTGGACGTCGGCGGCGACGAGATCATAAATGTCCGGATTCTGCACCAACTCCTCGATGCTGGCGAAGCTGATGCCCTTCTCCGCGGCGTATTTCTTCAATGGCTCGAATTTGGGGACAATCAACGCGGTGAGGTAATTCCGCTTGTCGCCAATTACCATCACCTGCTCGATGTAGGGACTGGTGACCAACAGATTTTCGATCGTCGCAGGCGTGACGTTCTTGCCACCGGAGGTGACAATGATATTCTTCTTGCGGTCGGTGATGTACAGGAAGCCCTGCTCATCCAGCATGCCGATATCGCCGGTGTGCAACCAGCCATCGCTGTCGATGGCTTCGGCCGTGGCTTCGGGATTTTTGTAATAGCCTTTCATCACGTGTGGGCCGCGGGTGAGTACTTCACCGTCTTCGGCAATTTTTACTTCAACGCCAGGGATGGCCGGCCCTACCGAGCCGAATTTGAACTTGTCTTCCCGATTCACCGCAATCACCGGTGATGATTCCGTCAGCCCATAGCCTTCCAGAATCAGTATGCCGACTTTGTAGAAAAATTCGGCAATTTCTTTGGATAAGGGGGCGCCACCGGAAACGAAAAAGCGAAGTCGCCCACCAACCCGCTGATGGAGTTTGCTATAGACCAGCTTATGAGCCAGCTTGTGCTTGAAGTTGAGCCAGCCGCCTGGTTTTTGGCCGGCGAATTGGGCGTTGACATATTTCTCACCTGTATTGATGGCCCACCAGAAGATCTTTCGTTTCAACGGTGAGCCCGCGCTGGCATTTTCGATAATTCGGGCATAAATTTTTTCGAACAGCCGGGGAACGCTGGTCATCAAAGTAGGCTTCACTTCACCCAAATTTTGCGCCACAGTGTCGACGCTTTCGGCATAGGCGATGGTAGCACCCGCCGCAATGGCCGTAAAATGGCCGGCCATGCGCTCAAATGAATGGCACAACGGCAAAAAGGAAAGGAAGGTGTCGGTTTCATCCGCTCTGATCACTTCCAGGGCAGCTTTTACATTGGAAAGCAAGTTGTTATGCGACAGCATCACTCCTTTGGGGGCGCCAGTGGTGCCGGAAGTGTAAATAATGCCGCAGAGATCATCCGGCCCAACTTTTTTCACTGCGGCTTCGAAGTAGCCTGGATGATCCTTTTCGAATGCTTTGCCGAGATCATAGATCTTTTCATATTTGATCATGTAATCCTTATGGGCGCTATTCTCGTCCATAAATATGATCTTTTCCAACTCGGGCAGGTTGTCGAAAATCGTGAGTATCTTTTGCTGCAATTCTGGCGTGGAGACAACGATCGCTTTTGAGCCGGAATCACTGAGAATGTATTCGATTTGCAGCGGTGTGATGGTGGGGTAGATGGGAACATTGGTCGCACCCAATGCCAGAATGCCAAAATCGGCAATGGCCCATTCAGGCCGATTCTCGGAAATCACGGCCACGCGATCGCCATGCTTGATACCCAGGGAAGCCAAACCCAGCGCAAAGTACTTGACGCGATTAAGGAACTCGTCATAAGAAAATCCCTGGTATGTACCCGCCTTTTTGGTCATCAACGAGGTTTTCCCGCCATGAGCCTGAACGACTTCGAGCAACATTTCAATTAAGGTGGTAGCTTGCATGAACTCCTCCCTGAATTAATGATTGTGGTTTATTGCGTTTGCGACAATTCCAATTGCCTGTCCAACTTTTGCCGTTGCGTGCTGCAACTGCAACGATTCCCCCTTGAATGATAATCCCGATTGATCCCACAACCCTTCAAAAGCAGAATGGAGAAATTGAAGCTTAACTTGATCGAAAACTTATTAACTTGAAAAAGTATCGCGTCCTATCGTTTCACTTCGGAGTAAGTACTACTTCATGCTGAAAGCGACAGCGGCTGGTGATTATAACATTTGGCGACACAAATGTACAAATTCCCCACATAAAAAACAAGGAAAAATTTTCATGTTGTGAAAAACCTCACTGGCTGATGAGTGCAAAACATGAGTAGCGGGTTTGGACAGCCCAAGTCGGTTGGACTGGTGATGCATCTGGCATTTTAATTTATTTTCCCCCACCTGATAGATGAAGCCAGCGGATGCGCGCCCTTTCCAATGGCGGGCCACCGCGACACTCTGGTGCTATCCCTTTACGAGCTGCGGCAATTTTGGAAGCATTTCTTTAAACTAATCAGGCAAGACAAGGCCCTGGCATCATGCAGCTTCGCACCGTGTTTCCGAAGGCAATCCAGTGGTCTGATGTTACATCCAATCGCGCGTTGTTGATCGCTGTTATCAGTTTTACTCGTGTGACGGACTTAATTGGTCACGGCAAAATAGCTGTGAATCACTTCCGTTGCTTCTAATTGATACCAGGTCAAATAGCCATTTTTTTGCGCCAGTTCCAGCAGCGGTGCCGGCACAAATGGTGTGATCAATTCATAAATCTCTCCGGCTTGCAACTGCTTCAACTCATTCATCACCTGGGTCATTGGATGTTCGCCGGCCTCCAGGAGGGGACGAGCGTCCAGCGTTTGGATCACTTTGGCTCGGTCAAACCAGGCCGGCGGTGCGCCGGAGCCAGCGGGCGCCTCTGTTGCTACGTCCACTTCGCCAGTGAGCCCCACCTCCTGGCGCAGCCGATTGATGAGACTGGCCAGGGAAATCTCGCCAATTTGGGCTACTTGTCTGAGTGTGGCAATTTTCGCTATGGTTTTTCGCAGAATGGGATTCTGGAGCTTTTTGAAGGCCGGCGACAATTCCAGCAACACTGGCTCTAACTGCGGAAACTGTTCCAGCAGCGCTCCAATTTTGGTCTCCGGTGTAATGGCTTCGATTGATTTCATCATATTGATTCGCTTTCTGTTGATCGGATGATTGCACTTGAAATACTACGAATAATGGTTATGGGCTAATTGAAATGGCGTACTTCCGATCCCTGGAACCGGGATTATCGGTCGTAGCTCAAAAGCCTCTGCTCGCCGGTAAGTTTTCGCTTTTCGGTCAAATCCTGACTCACTTCCAGCGTGCCGAGATAGGTTCCCTGCTCGTCCCGCAATGCAAAATATTCGATGCTAATGAACCGTCCTCCCATTTCAATCCAGAAGGCGGCACGATCCTGGGCGCCGGATTTGAAATCGGTCAGTATTTTTTCGACAATGTGAACGCTGGCAGGGGGATGACAATTTTGTACTTTGCGGCCCAGAATGGCTCGGTTGCGGGCAAAGATGCGTTCCTTGCCCTGAGTAAAAAATCGCACGGTATCCGATGCATCCACAAATGTCAAATCAAAGGGGATGGTATTCAATAGTGCCGTGAGCTCGGTGACCGTGAAATTACCGCTGGGCAGTTGGATTTTACCGGCAAGATCGGCCGGGTGTTGCTCAGGTTCGATGGTTGCCGGCGTCCAGGTATCGGTCGGATCATAGAGGCAAAATCCGATCTCGACGCTCTGGCGGTAGATTTCATACCAGTCGCTTTCGCTCAATTTGTCCAGACTCATGGGGAACAGGATTTCTTCTTCTTTGTAAATCATCTCGCTGACGGCATTTGCGGCTGGCTGCAGCAGCAGATCAAATACCGCTTTGGCCTCGCCGGCGGTGATGGTGGGCGTGGCGCTCAAGGCTTGCAACGCATTTTTCAATAACTCCCGGGCTTCGTCATCTTTGCCCCACATCACTTTGGACGGGCCGGTGACACCGTATTTCTCCAGGTACGGGAAAAGCAGGTTTTCCTTGCGCTGATAGTGTTTGTCCACATCCATCAGGTTATTGAAATGGCTATGGATGCTGTGGAAGATAGCGGAAGCATCCTGCTGATCGTCGGCTGCGCCAAGCGAGGCCCTGAGCTGGTCCAACTGCTGAATTTCCCATTCCAATGCCCGGTTTTCTTTTTGGAACGTGTCGACGGGATGACCGGGAGGAACCCTTTTGGCACCGGTGTGATCGATGGCGCCCTTCAGGGCCGCTGAATGAATGTCACACAGCCGCAGCACCTCTTCCATAGGCAGGCCTTCGGCAATTAGTTCTTGCTCCACGGCCACGACATCATTGTAGGGGACCTGGCCCAGCAGACGGATCAATTGCGTGCGAACCGCTTCTGGCGCTTCGCCTTTGTGCAATTGTAGAATCATGTGCTTCAGCAGGTCTTTTCGCCGTTGCGCATTATTGATTAACTCGCTCATGATAACTCCCTTCGTTTTATTGATCGAAACGGAATTGGTCCGATGAATCTATTTGGTTACCACTATAATATACTAAAAATTTGTCGAAGATCAATTGACTTTTATCAACTATATCATTCATCAGGTTGTTTTGGCAAAATTGATATTTAGTAGTCACAGCTTGGGGGAACGATTGGGAAAAGTTAGGCTGAAAAATTCTCCTGGAGAACAATTTTTACTCGCTGTGGTCGGTAACCATGAAACTCAGCCCGATTCGGGTCGTTGAAAAGGTGACGTTGAAAGACCAAAACGAAGATCCTTGACACGAATAAACGCGGCTGGGGCTTTCATTGATCGGGCGGCTGGCCGCTTGAAATGGATAAACGCAGCTTTGGCTGGAGGCAATGGATTGGCATGGCGTTTCAATTGATCGTGGCGCTGGGGAACCCCGACAAGCAATATGCGCAAACCCGACATAATCTCGCCTGGTTGGTGCTGGAGCAGTTAAGTTTCTACCGGGACTTGACCTGGCAGCGGAAATTCAAGGGTGAATTCGCTGCCTATCCTCTTGCTGGACAAAGAGTTTTTTTCTTGAAGCCACAGACCTACATGAATCGAAGCGGCGAGAGCCTGCAGCTATTTCTCCAATTTTATAAAATTTCGATAGCTGAAGTTTTGACCCTTCATGATGATATCGAACTGGAATTTGGGGTGGTGGATTTAAAAAAGGGTGGCGGCCTGGCCGGCCATAACGGGCTGCGGTCCATTGCTACCGCTCTCGGAACGACCGATTTTATGCGCTTTCGGCTTGGTATCTCTCGACCGCAACATGGGAATGTTTCGGCGCATGTGTTGGGAAAATTTTCCGAGAGCGAACAGGCAGTGCTGTCGACTTATCGGCAACAAGCCGCCCGGTTGCTGGAAAAAATTCTGACTTCAGATGAGGAATCATCTTTTCTGGCTGTGAAAAAGATCAACCTCCTGGGTTGATTTGTAAATGGGGATAGATTTCGATCCATCGCCGGCATTGTTGCCAGATCATTATCACTCCATGAGCAAGTCTCTGTTGAGCGCCAATTAATCGAAGCGACCAGTTGGCGGCTTGGCCGATGCTGTTCGCCAGCCACTGGCTGGATTTCGGGCTGCAGCAACCGAGCTTTTGGATTTGGACTTACTTGGATTGGGACAAACAAAAAATGACCTACATTATCCCGGCGCAGAGCTACCAATCATTGCAGGAGTTTCTGGAGGACAATGACTATTCTTTCGAAGACCGGCCGCATCAGATTTTTTTGGCACGGAAGAAAGGCCTGGTGATCAATCTGTATAGCAATGGCAAGATCGTGATTGCTGGCACCGATGTTGCCGAGCGCCAACGGCTGGAGGAATTTTTAGCCACGATTGAGGCGCAGACTTCGACCAAAGTAGCCAAAGCTTACGCAGCGATCGAAGCGGTGGGCACGCGAATTGGCACCGACGAAGCCGGCAAAGGCGATTTTTTTGGTTCGCTGGTGATTGCCGGCGCGCTGGCAAATGAGTCGCAGGCGTCGCTACTGGCCCAACTCGGCGTGAAAGATTCCAAAGCCTTGAGTGCTGGCAGCATCATGAAGTTGGCCCTGGCCATCAAACATCTGTTGGGACCCAAGCAATACTCGGTGATAACCATCGGCCCATCCAAATATAACCAATTGTTCAAACAAATGAAAAATTTGAATCGCCTGCTGGCCTGGGGCCACGCTCGAGCCATCGAAAATCTGCTGGAGTCGCATCGCGATTGCCATCTGGCCATCGCCGATCAATTTGGCGACCAGAGTTACATCGAACAGGCGCTGTTGAAGCGCGGTCAGACCATTCAATTGATCCAAACCCCCAGAGCTGAACGAGAGATAACCGTTGCTGCGGCTTCGATTCTGGCGAGAAATGCGTTCGTCGCCAGTCTGCAGGAATTGAATGCGAGATACAAGTTTGCCTTTCCCCGAGGCGCGACGACAGTCATCGTTTCGGCGGAGCAGTTCGTAGAAAAATATGGGGCCCGAGCGCTATTCGAGGTCGCCAAGGTGCATTTTAAAACTTCAAAAAAAATCAAAAATCTGCCGGCCGCGGAACTGGAGCGAATCTGGCAAGAAATTTAGAATAGCGCGGCCAGATGCGTCGGATCTATTTCCTGGAAATGGGCAACAACCAGATCGGTCTCGGCGGCAAACTCCTCTTTGGTGTGCGTCGTAGTTACCCCGACAACCTTGCAGCCAGCGGCTCTGGCGGCTCGAATGCCGGACCAGGCGTCTTCAAAGACCACGCATTGCCCCGGCGGCAATTGCAGCAATCGAGCTGTTTTTAGATAAATTTCTGGATCGGGTTTGCCCTTCCGAATCGAATTTTCAGTCAGAATGATCTCGAAATATTTTTTCGTTCCGGTTTTTTCCAGCACAAATTCGACATTTTCGGGCGGTGCGGACGAGGCGACGGCTCGCGGAATTTGCTGCTGCGCCAGTTGGTCCAGGAAGGCCAACAGCCCGGTGAGCGGCCGAATGATCGGCGCAAAGAGTTGGCGAAAGAGCGCTTCTTTTTCGTCGGCCAGTTGTTTATATTCAGCCGCAGTCATCCGGTCCCCAAAGATGTCCGGCAGCCAATCCTTGTTGGCGCGACCGTAGATTTTTGCCTTCAATTCCTCATCCGAAAGGTGATGGCCATGTTGCGCGCAGAACCGGCGCAGGGCAATGGTATGGGTGGGATTGCTGTCCACAATGACGCCATCCAGATCGAAAATCACCCCAAAGTTATTTTTAATCCCGCTCCGGGAGTTGCTTTCGATATTCATCGGTTATCAATCCAATTTTTTCCAATGGCAAAGGTTGGAACCCGTATTGATAGGCGGGAGAGTCCTTTTTTAATTCAAAGTTCTGCTGCTGAAAATTGACAAACCCCGGGTCGCCCGAGAGCAGGACATTTCCGGCAAAGAGATCGCTAATAATGGGGTCATCGCGCCGATAGAAGTTATAATCGTCGGCGGTATCCAGATTCAAGTAATATGGTTCCCATCCCGCGGGCTTTGCTTTAATGCGTTTACAAATAATCGAGTCGGCGATGATATTGTCTTTGATGGTGATGACAGAGAAATCATATTCAAAAAAATCGTATAGCTCGATCCAGCGGCCGCCGTAGGATATATTGCGCAGAATTTGGTTGTTCTTGGGAACGGCGGGTTCGTCATCGTATAACGTCAGCAATTCGGGATATTGGTCGCAATAGGGCGGCTGCCGAAAATTCATCGCCTCTAAAGAATCTTTCAACACCGTATAACTGCCATCGAAATAATTGCTGGCCCAACCCAGGCCTCGGGCATCCAGCACAATGGCGGGCGCGCATTCGATGAAAATATTGTTCTCGATACGATTGTCGCGACCGCCGCCGATCAAAACGCCACGGCCGGAGCGATAGCAGATATTGCCATAAAGGGTGAATCCGGACGTGAAGTCATCCAGATAGAGCGCAGTAACGCCATGCAAACCTGGGCCCTTGAGATGATGGATGTAGTTGAAACGATAACAATTGCCGCGCCAGGTGTAATTGCGACCGGTGTGGATCGCGCCGGCGTCGCCGGTTTCATAACAGACATTGTAGATTTCATTGTATTCGAGGAGATGCTCATTACCACGGACATAGATGGCGCCGTGGGGGGCATCGTGCAATCGATTATGGGCAATCAGTTGGCCCACGCCGAAAATATCGATGGCCAACTGTCCCGTCCGCAGCCATTGGCTCCAGTGATGAATATGGTTATTGGTGGCAAAGTTATGCGCCGGGATCAGCTTTTGTCGATCGCCGCCCCTGAGGGTAATTCCACCCAACGCCACATCGGCAATGTCGCAGCCGGTGACGCCATTGTCGTAGCCGCCATTGATGATCACTGCCTGGTTGCCGAGCTGGGCAAAGACGCAACCTGCGATCCTATTGCCCTGGCCGCCGTTCACGACAACGCCGCTGCCCCGAGAACAGCGAAACTGCAAACCCTGGATCGTGACATGCTCGCAGTTTTCCAGGTTCAACAATGGTTCGCTCAGCATTGAGACCAGGATCGAGCTGCTGTCCGCAGCAGCAGGCGGCCAGAAGTAGATCCGGCCCAGGCGGCGATCCAGCACCCATTCGCCAGGCTGATCGAGCTCTTCGAGGATATTCAGATAATAGAAGCGCTGATTTTTGGTATAGCCATAATGGTGATGCGGCTCGGCCAGTGTGATCTCATGGGTGGTGGTGTTAATCGCCCGAACTTTTTGATAGGAGTCGCTCCAGTCCCAGGTCCAGTAGCCATGGAGATAAATTTCGTTCGATGGGTGCCAGCGTCGGGGCCGATCGCCGTCATATTTGATTCGGCCATAGTGCCGTCCCACGGGCACGCCATCGTATCGTTTTTCTCGCTCCAGGCCTCGGTTAACCAGTTGGCCTCCGGTTTGTGGAACATCGGCGATAAGCAGCCAGCCATCGTTGGGAAAACGAGCTGGCGTCATGCGTTGACCACAGCAGAACAATTCCAGGCCGGGCGTGCCACGGGGGGTAATTTCGCCAAAATCAACAATGCCCTGGCTCGGCAGATCCAGTTGCCGGATATGCGCCCGATAGTTGGGATCGATACGGTTGCGGATGTCGGGATCGGTGATCGGACCGAGCCTGGTAAGCGTTCTGGCGCCGGTGAGCACTGCTATCTCGTTGGGATAGTTGCGCCAGATCACTGGGGACATGGCAGTTCCTCCATCTTCATCGGTTAACTGAAAGGAGTGCGAGAGGGGGTAATTGCCCGACCGCAAATAGACAACGATCTTGGGCACGTTAGGGGCAGCGTTCTCTTTGATTTTACGGATCACATCCCGAGCTTTTTCCAGCGAGGCGAGGGGGCCATCGGTTCGATCCTCATTGGGATTGGCCAACCGACCGGACCAGGTGTCATTACCCGATGGCGAGACATAGATCATGATTTCTGTGGTGGAAATGGTCGAGCAATTGAAGAAAATTACGTACAGCAAAATAGCCTTGAACAGCAACCGTTGCCGCATGAACGCTCCTTAAAATTTGATTCTGGACTGGTTGAAAAATTCGGCCCAATTTAGGAAATAAATTGGTCAATGTCAATGGGAATTCAGACCTCTGATTCTATCAAGCGCATCCACCGGACCATGGCCATTGAAAATGAAAATGTTTTGCCAATGAAATACATGGAATGACACGAAATAAAAAAAAATAACGCCTGCTTTTGGTATGGTTTCAAGCATTTCGAGGGGGAATTATTGCTAATCATTCTGGTCCAAAATAGGATTTCCCGTCTCGCAGTTGGCTCAGCAAAATTCAACCAGAAGCTAATAAGGTTAAATCGATAGCGGGTTACAAAGGTTAGCGAATTGGTCTCGTATGTCGGGCTGGTTAAAACCTTAGTAACATATCAGAAGCCGTGACAGCAGAAACCTTATTGCCTGATTGAAATACACTCTGGTCCAAAACAGGATTTCTCATTAAGCATTTGGGCCAGGAAATTATAATCCGCCATCTGACAATTGGGGTCCACTTTGGTATTGGTAATGCCATCAGGAATCGAAGACACCAAGAAATCACATTGCATTTTAGAAAATATACCTAAAAAGAACTTCGTGGTCATCGAATTCTTTGGTCGTAGCTTCGTTTCGCAAGATAAATGCTTTGCGTCTTTGTGCCTTTGTGGCCAGTATCATCTACGGCCTTTTTTGCCAGGCGCCAATTTACCAATTTGAATTATTTGGGACAGCAGTGACTGCTAATCAGTTCCGTTTTAGAATTTAGGCATAAAACGAAACGAGAGACGGTTGAAAACAATGGAAGCTTTTTGGTCCTATTTTCAAAATGCAATCTTTTTCCTCGTGCCTTCGCGTCTTGGTGGCAGTAAAAATATCGACTTTAAAGCCAAAAGCCAATTGGCCGACAGTTCGCGCCGATGGCGCTGGGCCAGGTCTTCTGATGCCCAACCTTTTTCGAGCAGTCGCAGCCATAGGATCAGCGATCGATCGAATCGGGCCGCCAATTTGGAAATTCACACTATTTTGGATGGCAATGATCCATTTTAAAATCCATTTACTTGACATTCTGATTCAAAATTAGTATATTTGCCAAAGTTTATTCTCAAAATAAGGGTTGACAGCCATGGTTTCTCGATCACAAAAAATTCGTTTGGGCGTTTTTTTGGCGCTCTCGTTTTTTATTCTGCTGCTTGGCATTGGCATTATTACCGGCAATCGACTGCTCAGAAAGACTGTCACCTATTATATTCGCTATAAAGACGTATCGCTAACGGGCCTTGAGGTCGGTTCTGCGGTTCGCTATCGTGGCATCCGCATCGGCACCATTGAAGATATCTACATCGACGAACAAGATATTACCTGCCTGATCGTGCGGATTACGGTAGAGCCAAAGGTACCGATCAAAGAGGACACCGAGGCGATAATGGTGTACATCGGCATTACCGGTCTCAAGATGATCGAATTGCAGGGCGGTACCAACGAATCGAAGCGATTGCCGCCCAATTCGTTCATTCGCGCCGGACAGTCGCTGGTGGATGCCATCACCGGCAAGGCAGAGGTGCTGACCCAGAAATTGGAGATTATTCTGAACAATCTGGCAAATATGACCGAGGCAGGACGGCAGGAGCAGCTTTTCCGATTTATTGATAATACCAGTCAAACCCTGGCCAGCTTTCGGACTTTGCTGGATGCCAATCAACAAAATCTAAAAGCAACGATTCAGAATGTCGAACGTTTTACCAGCCATCTGGATACCTTCATGATTACTTCCAATCTGGCGTTGCGAGATATACGCCGGATCACGCAATCGCCCCAGCTCATGAAGACGGTGGACAATGTCGAAAAAATCTCCACTGAATTGCGGCAGGCTCAATTATCGGAGCTCATCGCCAAACTGTCGGCGGCCATTGAGCAGACCAATCAAACGTTTACCCATCTCGATATGACGATCATCAAAAGCCGACATGATATTTTGAGCTCGACCGAGCTTCTGCGCGAGAGCCTGGAGTATTTTAATGAATTCACCCGCTTGATCAGTGAAAATCCTTCGCTGCTGCTGCGGAGTTCACAACAGGAAGAAATACGGGAGCGATAAGCGCCATGCATTCGATCAAACGTTCTTGCCTTCAGATAATGCTCGGAGCCTTCATGTCGGGGCTGGTTTTATTGACCTGTGCTACCAAATCCGTGCACCCGAAATACTATATTTTGGACTATCGGCCGGTGCTGCGTGATAGCACCATGTTAACCGGCGGGCCACTCCCATTCAAAGTGCTGGTGCAGACCATGAAAATTCCTCGCACCTTCGATCGGGTCAATATTGTGGTGCGCTATTCCGTCCATCGGCTGGATTATTATCGGTACAATTTATGGGCAATTCGCCCCCAGATCACGATTTCGGACCTGATCGCCGATCACATTAACCGTTATGGCATTTTCAAAAAATGCCAGCGCGAATTTTTGGAAGAGAAACCGGATTATGAAATCATTGGCTACATCGATGCGATCGAAAAGTTCGATCACGAATCCTATACTGCGGCGCATCTGGCGATGAAGTTGTACCTCCGCTCGTTCGATGGCTATGAAAATCTGATCAGTCATGAATTCGATCGCCTGGAGGAAATGCCGGTATTCCAGATGGAGTTGTTTGCCCAAAAACTAAGCGATGTTTTGAAAGAAGAGACCGACGTCTTTATCAATAAAATGATCGCTTATTTTAAACAGCAGGGGAAATTCAAGTAGAGCGAACGCGATTGCTGCCCCTGAACCATTGCGAGCGGCCACGGCCAAACCAATTTGATTGGGCGCAGCAAGCAGGACCATTAGCAACGAAAGGGTGACATGAGCAAAATTAATCCGGGCCTTTGCTTCATGGCAGTGCTCTGGTTGACAACCAACCTTGCCGGGCAGAACCAGAAGCAGTATAATTGGATTGCCCCGCCGCCAAAGGTTCAATTAGCCCTGGAAGCCATGGACGACATCAAAGGATTGGGGCGATTGTTTCTGCCGGCCATGACCAATCAGGAATTTGAGCCCGTCTACACTGTTTCCTTGGGCGATTCGGTCATCAAAGTTCAAAAAATGGGCCGCAGTGTCTGGCTGAGACCGGGCCGCTATACCATTACCTACGGTTCGGGCAATCTGGACCAGATGATGAAAAAAGTCATCGACATCGAGGCCGAAGAGACCCGAATTATCGAGCCGGATTGGTCGGGTTTGACGATTCGCATCATCGATGAGGCGCGCGAGTGGCTGAAGGAACCCTATGAATTGTTTCGGCTCCCCGAGCGCGAGTCGTATGGCATTGGTTATGGCGCGGATGAACAATTGGGCGAAAATTTGCAAACCTGGATTCTGAAGCCAGGGCTCTACAAGGTTATCAAATTGGGCGAGCATGTGAACACCTTCATCAACTTCGCCACGATTCGTCTCCTTCCCGGCGAACTGACCCAATACACCATAGTGATTGATAGCGAAACCAAAAATTTCATGGGGGCCGGCATTCTGGAATTAGGCACCGATACCCGTAAAATCAAGAACTGGTCGCTATTCAGTGCGCTCTACGGCAGCTTCACGTTGAACCGTTCCAACGATGTCACCTCCGAAGAACAGCAGACCAGTATGGCGTTTGTAGCCCAGCTTGATTATAGCATCAAGTACAGTACGCAAAAGCACTATTTTTTGGCCCGTGGCTTGATGGAAGAAGGCTGGAATATGCAGCGGCGTCAGAGCACCTTCCGAAGTTATCTGGATAACATTCGGCTCAAAAATATTTATATTTACTATTTCTTGCCCGGTCTGGGGCTCTATGGACGTTTGTTCCTGGAGACCAAT
This sequence comes from uncultured Cytophagia bacterium, assembly GCA_964647995.1. Lineage (GTDB taxonomy): Bacteria > Zhuqueibacterota > Zhuqueibacteria > Thermofontimicrobiales > Thermofontimicrobiaceae > Thermofontimicrobium_A. The sequence goes on along the minus strand of CAZYNP010000014.1, from coordinate 76,708 downwards.
CTGTTGCGGAGCACCTATTATTACGACAAACCGAAAACGGTCTTTCAATACGATCAACAAGGGCGATTGGAACGAATCAACCGGCGCGTTGATAAAATTGTCGTGGCGCCCAATTTTTCGCCCCTGGAATTGAAAGAGGGATTGGGTTTGAACTTGCTCCTCGTGCGATCGCAGCGGGCGAATCTAAATCTGCGCGGGGGCATGGGCTTTCGGCAGAATATCAATTGGAAACTGTATGCACGCAGTGCCTCGGACGATACCACATTCTATAAAAAATCTTCGGCTTATTTGCGCGGCCCTGAAGCAGCGTTGATCGCTAATTATCGCCTGCGGCGCAACGTGATGGTTACTTCGGAATTGGATATGCTGGTGCCATCGGGTAACCATAATCAGTTCGTCTATGAGTGGGAGAACAATCTCAATTTTCGGCTGTCCAAGAATATTTCCATTGACTACACGCTGCGAGTAAAGCGCGATCCATCCGTTGTGAATTATGTTCAGTATGAACAAATTTTGTTGCTGAGGTATTCCTATATTCTCTTTTAAAAAATGGCTCAGATTGCAGTAGACGAAAATACGATCTATATTTCTGGCGACCTCAAGGTCGATTCCGTGCCGTCAGCGCTGGAGCAATGCCAACAAATTCTGTCGCATGGTAAATATCGGTTGTGGCATCTGGATCTATCCGGAGTAGCAGCGATCGACAGCGCTGGAGTTGCCTTTTTGGACGAGTTGAAGTCGAATCAGGAACGGCGGGGGCAAAGCCTCGAGCTCAAACAGGTGCCTCCGATGATCCAGCCGGCCCTGACCGCGTTTTCCTTGCCGCAAATCGCTCAACCGGCGATCGGTGAAAAAACCGGTTGGTTTGAAGTATTGGGCGAGCACGCGCTGCAGTTCAAAAATAATCTGGTCGTGCTGCTGTTGCTGATTGCCGATATTTTTTACTGGAGCCTGATCGGACTGGTCCAGCGCAAAGGCCAGCGGGAGGGCGCCTTTGTGCAGCAAAGCCTGCTGATCGGCGTTAGTGCCCTCCAAATCGTAGCCCTGCTATCTTTTTTAATCGGGCTAATTCTGGCGCTGCAATCGGCGGCCCAATTGCGGCAGTTCGGGGCCAATATTTTCGTCGCGGACTTGATCGGCATTGCAATGCTGAAGGAGATGGGGCCGATCATGACCGCCATCATCATCGCAGGCAGGAGTGGTTCGGCGATTGCGGCTGAAATAGCGACGATGGTAGTCACTGAAGAGATTGATGCGCTGAAAACGATGTCGCTGAATCCGATCCGGTATGTCATTGTACCCAAATTCCATGGGATCACCCTGACCATGCCGCTGTTGACCATTTTATCCGATCTCATCGGGATTCTTGGTGGCCTGGTGATCGCCATGGTCTATTTGCAACTGAGCGCGGCGGCTTTTTTGAACGAATTGCTCACGGTGTTGGTGGTGAAGGATGTCCTGACAGGCATTTTTAAGAGCATCGTCTTTGCCTGGATCATTATTATTGTCGCCTGTTATCATGGCTTGAAAGTGACCGGTGGCGCCGAAGAAGTCGGCAAGGCCACCACTGCCTCGGTGGTGGCGTCGATATTTTGGGTTATTGTGGCTGATTCGATTTTGGGATTGATTTTCTATTTTGAATAATGAGATGAGTCCACTCGGCTTGATCATTGCCTTTGCCGCTAATTTTGTTGATTCAGGCGAGTTGATTTTGCTGGTCTTCAAATTAGCAAATCCGTCGGCCGACTAACCAGAGCCGTCAATCTACGATTGGTTTGGTCAGCAAGGCACAACGATACGAAGAATTATCATTCAAAACGAAGGGATGGTAAAAGAACTTAATGAATGGGGAATGCTTTCGATGCCCACTTTCTAAAAACCAGCTACGTACTTCGTGCCTTCGATGATTTGTGGTAGTACCAATAGCAAAATCGACACCAAACGCCGGCTGGCGAAATAGCAAAGCCGGTGGTCTTTGCAGCGCACTCACACGATGGTTGGCATGGAAAAATGAAACCGATTATCCAGGTTAAAAATTTAACCACGCAATTTGACCAGACCACGGTGCTGGAAAATATTTCCGTCGATATCTATCCTCAGCAAATTACGGTGATATTGGGGCGCAGTGGTTGCGGCAAGACGACGTTCCTAAAAAATTTGATTCGGTTGATTCAGCCCACTGCTGGCACGATCGAGATTTTCGGCCAGGAAGTGACCAGGATGGAAGAGGCCGATTTCAATCGTATTCTGCGCCAAATCGGCGTTCTGTTTCAAAATGGGGCGCTGCTGAATTCGTTGACAGTGGGCGAAAACGTGGCCATTCCGCTGGAGCAACACACCGATTTGCCACGCAGCCTCATTCAACGTCTGGTACAAACCAAATTGCATCTGGTGGAGCTGGATCATGCGTTCCATCTTTACCCCTCGCAGCTATCCGGTGGCATGCGCAAGCGAGCCGCCCTGGCGCGCGCCATCGCGTTAGACCCGCTGATCCTTTTCGGCGATGAGCCAACCGCCGGATTGGATCCGATCACCGCTGCGGGACTGGATGAGCTTCTGTTCAAGCTGCGCGATTTGCTAAATATGACCCTGGTGATCGTGACGCACGAATTGGCCAGTATCCAGCGCATTGCCGATCGCATCATTTTTCTGGAGCAAGGCCGGGTTCTTTTTCAAGGTTCGATCCCACAAGCGATCCAGTCAAACATTCCCGCCATCCAGCGCTTTTTTAATCCAACCCCTCGCCACTGATTGACCGAATTCCGAGCTTCAGATAGTGCAGCTACTTTTTTTGACGAATATTCAGCGACTGTTTTCTTCAGGCAAAATAACGCTGCTGCCGTGAGAATGCGCGTGCTACGTACGGCCGTGGTAACTGCCAATTTCCGTTGGAATATTTTTTGCACTTGAGAAATGGGGAAAATCTTATTTGGGGTGCATCGTTCAATGAGGCGGCTCTAACATGGCTCTAACCACGAACCTCATCTTTGGCAGATTCACGCCAATTGAGTTGATAACACTCGGCAGAGGCGCTGATTGTCGCATTTCGTTCCAGGAGTGCTGATAAGATCATTCTCACAAATGATGATGCAGAATGCCCCCCACGATGGTTGCCGGCGGCTGAATTTCGACGTCATTGCGATAATGACGTCCGATACAGGAATTGCTGCGGAGCAATTTGGGCCATGCCTGTCTGAATTCTGGTCAGTATGGCCTTTGACCAGAGCCGGAAACCATGCTCGCAAAATCATCCTATCTTCAACGACGGCGTTTGAATCCGACATGAATGTAACGCCAATTTTGTAATTGCGAAGATATAACATCATTGACTCATTGGAAAATTTGCTTGATTTTTGTGGTTTCTTTTTTTATTTTGTCTCGACCTTTTTGAAAATAGCCGATAACCATTTTATTTCATTGAGCACAAAGGAGGTTCAAAGTTTTTCTGGGGGTGGGTGTCGCAGTAACAGAAATCGCCTTTTTCGGGCTGGAGTGGCATTGTTGAGGCCAATGAGACGCGGCAGGGAAGATCCGCCAAACGGCATCCTGGGGATTGTGAATCGGCCGGCCGACGGATCGCAGCATTAGCAATGTTTTGAGGGCATTGACTTAAATCTGGTTATTTTTTACATCAAGAATACTATTGGGCAACTTGGGGCATGCAACGGCAGGTGGATCATGAGCTGGCATCGGATTTATTTAAAATCTCCTGACTTACAATTTTTGATTCTTACCATTAGCCTATTATCGTTCACGGCTACCTTTCCACAATCGGATAATACCGGCACAATCTCGGGCTGGGTTCGCAACCGATCCCTCCAGCCCTTGGACCAGGTCGAAGTTCGCGCCGTTACCTCGGCCGGCACTTACTTTTATCGCTTGACCTATACCAATCCCGATGGCAGTTATGAATTGAATAATTTGCCGGTGGGTCAGTACTTTTTGCGCGTCCAGAATAAATCGGGGTACCTGAATTATTATTATGACAACACGCTGGAAATATCGCAGGCCACGCTCATCAAACTGGATGCCGGACAACATATTCGAAATATCAATTTCGAACTGGATCAGGGTGGATTTATCAGCGGCCGAATTTTTGACGCCAACGGCAAACCGCTCACGGCAACGACAGCGATTGGCTTTATGGATGCCCAAAATTATAATTCCTGGGGCTTTATCAATAGCAATCCCGATGGCAGTTATATCAGCCCTGCTTTGCCCGCCGGCACGCATATTGTGAAGGCATCGGCGTTGCCCGCAGGATATGTGATGACCTATTACAACGGCGTAAGTTCTCAGGACAGCGCCCAGGCCATTCGGGTGGCTGTGGGAGATACCGTAAAAAAAATCAATTTTTATTTGCGAACCGGTGGCGCCATCAGTGGATTGGTGCTGAGCGATACCCCGGATCAAAAACCCATTGCCAATGCCTGGATTGTGGTCACTAATTGGGAAAATGGCGAATGGAGTTCTGAATGCTGGAGCCAAAATAATGGCCACTATTGCGCAGCCGGTTTACGACCCGGCGCGTATCGGGTGAAAATTTTCAGCGTCGATCCATCGAAATACCACACCGAATACTACCAAAATGCGGCGCAGGCGGAGTACGCGACCAAGGTATACGTAGTCAATAAGGACACGACACGCAATATCAAATTTTTCTTGGACCCCGTCAAAAGATTGACGCTGGCGAATGACTTCATCGAGTTCTGCGTGAGTGATCGGTATCCGGGCACCAATTTGACCCTGAAGATCAATGGTGGCTTACCCCAAACGCCGCTGGATGATGGCAAGCCTATTCTGTTTGGCCATCCATATCCCTATACCTCGTTCACAACCGTGTGGGTAGATGGAAAAACAACAAATTTTGGTTCCAGTGAGGGACTATTGCTGGAAGCGCCCTATATTTCAGCCGATTACAAAAGCATTAGCCGCAAATGGAGCTATTCCGGCATTCAGGTCAAACAGAAAATTTCACTGATCGCAAGCGAGTGGTCGGAACATAAATTTGAAGATACTGCTCAGATTCAGTACATCGTTACCAATACCGATCAAACGCCCCACCAGATCGGATTGCGGATTTTGCTGGACACGATGCTGGGCAAAGAGGATGCGGCCCCGATCCGAACTTCCAACTGCACCTATGTTAGTCGTGAACGAGATTTTTATCCGCCGCAGATACCTAACTGGTGGCTGGCGATTGAAGGCTATAATTATGTGACCAATTTTTCAGTGCAGGGCACGTTGCAGGGCTATGGCGCCACTTCGCCGGATCGTTTTGCCATCGTCAATTGGAGTCGTATTTTTCAAACCCAATGGGAGTACGCCATCGACCGGGATGTGATCATCACCAAGGATAGCGGTGTGGCAATGTGGTGGGAGCCGACCACCCTGCAACCCGGACAAACCCGAACCTATGTTACTTTTTTAGGGCTGGGCGCAATGCCTCCGGATGTCGAGCCGCCCTATATCCAAAATCTTCAGCCGAAAAAAGATGCCAGCGCAGTAGCACTGAATACTCCCATTCAATTCGAGGTATTGGATGATTATATGGGGGTGGATAGTGCCAGCATTGCACTGCGTGTCAATGGCAATTTGGTTCTGCCGCAGATCGCGGGCACGCTGAGCAAATACCGCGTGAGCTACGATCCGCAGAATGCCTTTAATTATAACGATACAATTTCGGTGGAAATTGATGCCTCGGATCTTGCCATTCGGCCCAATCGCATGGCCACCGAACGCTACAAATTTTATATAATACGGGATACCCTGGCGCCAGAAATAAAACAGCTTTATCCCTGGCCTAATGCCAGTCATGTGCCACGGGATACAAGTCTGTCATTGGTGCTATTCGATCGACACTCCGGTCTGGATACGAACTCCATTGCGGTTTATGTGAATGGCCGGTCAATCGATTTTGATTTGCAAACAAAGATCAACGAGGTTCTGGTTCGCTATCACTTTGTGCCTCCGTTCCGGGAACGGGATGAAGTCCACGTTCGAATTGTCGCCAGGGATCGAGTGCGGCCACCCAATGTGCTTGATAGCCTGTTCACTTTTGTGATTATGCCGGATACGCTGCCCCCGCGGGTGGAGTTTTATTCGCCGCTGGATCGGTCGCAGGAAATTGCTCTGGATAGTTCGATTGTCATCCGCCTGGTGGATGATTTTTCCGGGATCGATCGCCAGTCGATTCAATTTTCAGTGAATGAACAACCGGTAGCTCCGAAAATTGATGGCGATTCGAGCCGGTTCATCATCACCTATTTGCCAGACCGCGGTTATCGGTACAACCAGCAGATCAAAGTTCGGATCGAAGCTCGCGACCTGGCCAAGAAAGCCAATCGAATGTCCCCGTTTGAATTCTCATTTGGGACGGTTACCGATACCTTGCCGCCAACGATTGTTTCGGTAGCGCCGGCGCCAGAAGATACCAATGTCAGTCCATTGCCACGATTTTTGATTGATATAATGGATGACCGATCGGGCATCGATAGTTCCGGGATTGAATTGTGGGTGAATCACACTAAAATCGCTTTTGAGCGTACCGGCCATCCCCTGGTCTATCGGATTGCGTATCAACCCGAGCGGCCATTTGATTATCTAACCTGGATTCCGGTCCGGATCGAAGCTCGGGATTGCAGCTACCCGCCCAATCACATGGCGCCATTCGATTTCAAATTTCGTATCATGCGCGAAAAGGATCGCACGCCGCCTCGAACCGAGCGCCATCAGCCTGCCCGAGGGGCAACTGGCGTGGATCCAGCGAGTGACGTTTCGTTCCACATTCTGGATGATCAAAGCGGCGTAGATCGGAGCAGCATCGTGCTCAAAATCAATGAGCAAGTGGTAGCACCGACAATCGAGGGTAGCCCCAACGACTACCTGGTTAATTACCAGCCGCCGCAACCTTTCTGGTATGGTGAAACGGTGACCATCGAAATTGAGGCCCAGGATCTGGCTCCTGATACTGTAAATATCATGCCCACGGATCGGTATACCATTACCATTTTGCGGGATACCATACCGCCGACAGTGGAATGGTTAGCGCCTGGTCCTGCAGGCAGTCATCAGGTGCCGCTGGAGGCGGAATTCCGCGCGCAAATTACCGATGATCTGACCGGGATCGATCTGGAATCGATTGAGTTTGCATTTCGCGGGCAGAGCGAACAGCCGGTCATTTCGGGTTATGGCGCCAGTTGTCAACTCTATTTTAAACCGGCGGTGCCGATGAAATATAATGAACAGGTGGAGGTGCTGCTCAAGGTGAACGACCGGGCCACGCCGCCCAATCGGAATACCGATACTTTATTTACATTTTTCACGATTGAGGATCATGAGCCGCCTTATGTCCTTTCTTGTTCTCCGGAAAATGAGGCGCGCGGGATTGACTTCAATACTGACCTGGCCATTCAACTCAACGACGATGTGGCTGGCGTGGATGTTCGTTCGATTGTCATGACGGTTGAAAATGATACGGTACAGCCCGATATAACGGGAACTCCAGGCTCGTATACGCTGCGATATCATCATCCCGACGGTTTTCGGCCGGGGCAGGAGGTGAATATTAGCATCGCTGCGGCCGATCGCTCCGATCCGCCCAATCGGATGCCAGACTATCATTTTCGCTTTTTTATTCTGGTCATTTTGCCGAATATTTCCATCCCATCATTTACCAGCGATGTGCCACAGTTGCTGGTTCACCGGTCGGCGACCGTGGTCGGCCGGGTGCGAGTCGATACGGCACCGGTATTTGATCCCATTCAGATTCAATTATGGGATAATCAGGTGGTCGTTATGGATACGATGGTTTTGATTCGCAACAAAGATGAGGAGCTTCAATTTAAGCGATCCCTGAGTTTTCTGAGCCGGGATCGGCATGAATTGGTGCTGCGGGTGGACCCGAGGAATTTCATCAGCGAGAGCAATGAGGAGGATAATGTTGCGGGGATCGCCATTGACGTGGCTGAGGGGGCATTGATTGTTCGCTCCAATCCGTTTACACCCAATGGCGATGGGATCAATGATGTGGTGACCTTCAATTTCGAAGAACTGAGTATTGCTTCGCCATTGTTGAAATTATTCGATGTTTCCGGACGACTTATTGCTACGCTCCAGGAACCGCAGGGGTATCGTTTGGTGTGGGATGGCCAGGATCGGTTTGGAAATCCGGCCCCGCCTGGAGCCTATTTATACTTGTTATATGATCGCGGTCAGGTTATTGCAAATGGCTATGTAGTGCTCGCGCGCTAACGCATACCATGCTACCGCCATGAGACGGACAATTATAATGAGAGAAACAGGAAGCAGGGCATGAACAAGAGAATACGATTTACTCAGCAGCGGCTATGGGTCTTGGTGATGGTGTGGTTGGTTGGTTATGAGGTGGGGAAGGCGCAGAACATTCTTGGAGCCGATCCAGTCGACACCTTCAGTTTGCAATCGGTTTTTGTTAATCCGGCGGTGGTCTCCTTTCAACCGCATCAAATTGCTGTCGGCATGAAGGTTTATCAACTGGGATTTTTGAATGGGAACGCCTTGGGCTTCCGCACTGGATATTTCAGCTTCACCTGGCCGGAAATGATGCGGGGGGCATTTGACTTTGGGGTCACGGGTCAAAACTTTTCGACCTCACTGTACGACCAGACCAATTTCTCGTTGCAATTTGCCCGACGGTCGTTGGAGCGGGTCTTTGTGGGATTGAAGTATAATGTGTTTACCAAATCCTATCATGAGAAGAATTTTGATCTGATCAATCCCAATGATCCGGTGTTTGCCGGGAGCACTATAAAATTGGCTCATAGTCTTGGGTTGGGCCTGATAGCCTATCCCTGGGCACATCTGGCTATTGGTTTTTCCTGTGATCATCTCAATCGGCCCAATGTGGCCCTGGGGCAGGAGCGGTATCGGCTGCCGATGGTTTATGATTTCGGGATGCGCTATTCTTATCGTCATTTTAGCAGTTCGATCTTTTTCGATTATGTTTCAAAATATTGGCAGTTCAACTGGATGTTTGAAGCGCGGCCCATGGCTAATGCCATTTTTAAATTCGGCTATGTTCAGCAGGCTGCCAAATTTGAGGCGCAGCTCTATCTGTTCAATGGCTTTTCGATCAATTATATTTTCGATTTCCCGTTTTATGAGATCAATCAACAAAGTGATGGCAGCCATCAGATCAGTTTTCTAACGGAATTTAAGCATCCGGAGAAGTTGCGCGAGTTGCAAATTACCAGATTCGATAAGGCCAAAGTCCCGGTGTTTGATCTGGTGGCGCAATTTGACGTGGATATCGCTACTGACCACCTCGAAATCGTCTCAGAACGAACGCTGTATTCGAGCGATAGCCGAATTCCGGCATCGGTGCTAAAGAGTTTGGCCGCACCGGAGCCGATGAGCCAGGACTCGTCCAACGGTGGGCCAGAAGCGCATACGCGGCAGATTGATTTCCCCGGCAGGCCACTCAGTCGCCTGTATAGTTTTCCCAAATACTCGGCCAAATATGGCCAATATCTGGCGCAGGTCGCTCAGCAGATGGCGCAGTCAGAACCGACTGCGGTGGATTTTATCACGAGCTTCTATTCCCGGCCGCGGGCGATGACGCTGCGGGATTCCATTCTGGCGGGATTCCCGACCTTGCGCGACCAGATTCACATCCAAAGCGATAGTTCCAATCTGGAAGCCTATCGCTTGCCTTTGATTACCGAGCAGCAGCAATCGCAGGAGGCAACGGTGCGGCTGGAGCCGCCCACCGTGAGCTTTAAGATTTCTTCTCTGAAGATGAAAAAGTACCGTTATGAATGGCAATTGCTAATTTCCGATTACTCAGGCAAAGTGATAAAAACATTCCGCGGGAAAAATCCAGTGCCGGAGGAGATAGTTTGGGATTGGCGGAATGATGATGGCCAGCTCATTTCGCCCGATGTCTATGGGTATCAGTTTCAATGGCAAAATCAGAAGGGCAAAACGGCCCATTCCCCGCGCAAGATTTTTTATGTCAAAAAAATTGCGCGCACCATTCAGGTCGATCTTCGGTTTCAGCCGGATGAGCGGCTGGAACCGGGTTCGAGTGTTGGGATCAAGTTGCTGCATTAGTGTTGGACCAACTACGGCCTGAGCGAGCTGGGGTAACGGTGCTGTCGCCGGCTAAGTTACCTCAGCTTCTGTTGAAGCTAAATTAATGAACCATGACGATTGACAATGATCACTCTTGGCCCACGAAACACAAGAAATGAAGCGAACTTTAAAAAATAAAAAGTGCTTTTCGTTTGCTTTCGTGTATTTCGCGAGGCGCTTATTGATAATCATCTCCAATTTGGAATTTCAGGTTGATTTGAAGTTGGCGTTGGGCAGCGCAACGGCGGTGGCGCGTTCGGTGAGCTAAGGTAAATGAGAGTTCACCCACAAGGTCCGATTTGGCTGCTACGGTTACCTGGCGGCCGGCGGATGCATGAGGTTTGCTGAACTCAATTGGCCCGGGTGCATCTGGTGGGGGACGGTGGTCAACGCCCCTGGAAAGCTGCCTCCGTTCTATTTGTTGCTTCTTTTGGTGGTCGTTTCGCGAGGGCGAAGCGAACCTAACATATTTTTTAACATGATTAACGATGGTAGGGACATAAACGAAGGAGTCGCCACATGGCATATAGCAGACTGATATTTAGCATGATTATTTGCACCCTTTTCTTACTTAGCGTGGGGGAGGCCCGGGCTATCCCTCAGACCACAGCGGCCGATTCGGCTGCGGCCAAAAGCAATGTCCGGCTGATTGATCCTTCCACGATTGCGGACTTGACCAACCTGCGCTCGCTATGGGACCTCAACCGTCTGGGAGGAACAATTAGCTGGTTTATCATCCTGGTTGGAATCGTCGGCATGTTGACCGTGGTTTATAAGGTGTTCGAATTGGGGCTGGATCAGAAGCACTCCCGGGAACTGGAGCGGTTGAACATGAAGCGGGTGACGCTAATCGACATGATGCGGGTGATCAAAAATAATAAACCGACCATGCTCAGCAGCCTGTTCAAATACATGCTCGATCTGTATCAAACCCGGCGGTCAGCAGAGGGGTTCAGCGATGAAATCATCGATTTTGTCGAGACCCAGCAAAATCGGTTCAGTGCCTTCCAAGCGCGAATGGCGTTTTTTTCGGACACTGCGGGTGCGCTCGGATTGTTGGGAACAGTCTGGGGCATGTTCGTGACCTTTTTCGGCGGAGATCTGGAAAAGCACAAGATTCTCAGCGGCATGGGGGTGGCATTGGTGACCACGTTGGAAGGCCTGGTGGTGAGTATCTTCATCAATTTGCTAACAACGCAAACCCATAGTCTGTTTCGACGCCGAATTGACAAAGTGACCGATTTGGGCAATGAATTTCGCTTGCGGCTTTACCAATTGGAGCAAACGCTGGATAATTCTTTCCCGGATGAAGACGACGACCCTGGCGCAGCGAAGGATGGGCCAAAGTACGATCTTTCGGAAGCGGTGATCGAAGCTGTGGATCGTCATTTGAAACAGGTGGACCCGATCCTGGGTTTGGAGAATGGTGGCGCCAGCGATCAGCGATTGAACAATGGAAGCTACAAGTTGGTGCCGATTTCTGGTGATAACCAGGCCGTAGAAGTCAATACCCGATTGGATAAGCCGTTTGTCGTACAAATTGCTTCCAGTAATGGCAATGGCCTGGCCAACAAACCAATCCTGTTCGAGGTGGTACAGGGCAATGGCAAATTGGCCAATGGTCGCAAGCAGGAGGAGGTTCTGACCGATGCCAGTGGTTTGGCCCAAACCAATTTGATTCTGGGGAGCGCGGCGGGCGAAAATCGAGTTCGGGCCAGGCTCAAAGATAACGATAACAATGAGCTCTATTTTTACGCCTGGGGCAAACCTACCTGCCCCGAACAACTCCTGTATATCGCTGGCAATCATCAAAATGCAGCAGCCGGACGTGAACTGGGAGAGCCGTTTGTGGTAAAGGTGGTGGATAAATATGGCAATCCAGTACCGGATTGTCCGATTACCTACAAAGTTATCAAAGGCCGGGGTTTTTTCCCGGAGAAGAAGAGCATTTTCATTACCAAAACCGACGATCAGGGGATCGCGGAAGCCTATTTTACGCTGGACAGCGAGCCCGGCTTTAATTCGGTCCGGGTGAGTGCCAAAGGTATTAAAAAGGGTAAGCTGGAATTTGAAGCACTGGGCCAGGGTTAATCCCGGAGGGGTGGGACAATTGCAGCATCTGGCGATGGCCAATCGGTGGTCTACCGCAACAATAGCTCGTCGTTGACGATGCGTTCGGTGGCGTTCGGCGGGTTGCCAGTGTTGCCGGTTCGATCCTCCATCGCCGGTTCGACCGGAGGCAACGGTATAGGTTGTCGGCCAGTTAGCAAAAGATAGCATTAAGGATTTCGACCATGGGACAGAGTGGCCTCATCATCCGATTAATTGACATTGTTCTGATCTTGCTGTTTGGATTTATCTCAATCAGCGAAATCAGCAGTACCAGCGTCATTCAATTGCCGCAGAGCAAGCAGATGCTGTATTCCTTTCCTGATCGGGAAAGCCTGGTAATTATTGGGATCACCGCGGATGGCAAATTTCTGGTGGAAAATGAATCAGAGGTTATTTCCGATTTCGATGATCTGAAATATTATATCACCACCAAACTCCAGGCAAATAAAGACGAGAAGATCGATACGCGAGTGCGCATTCGTTCCAATTGGAATACACCGATCAAATATACCCTGGCTGTGGCCAATTTTTGTGATTACCTGAACATCCCGAAAGGGATCGAAATTATCTTGAAAAATAATAAGTGATCGTACTGGAACCGGCACCCTTGGGCAGCCTCCGATTTTTAATGAGAAACAAGGTAGTCGCCGGTGAATTGATCGGAGCCACAAATGGGCGACGCGATGGCTGGCAACTCTGGCAAGCTAAGGGGAGTGTGGTGGCGGAAGATTCAGGAACGGTCTGCCGGCTGGACGTTGGATGAGTGTTGGGAGGTAGAAATTCCCGTAAGGCACATTGCATCGTGGGCTGCCTGACGAAATTGGTCGAATTTGGGACATGGTTGTGGCCGCAACCATTGATTGCTGGCGGTTTCAGGTCAAAAATAGAGGATAAACTGCATGTTCAAGAGTGGAATTATTTTTCGGTTGATTGATGTGGCGCTGATTACCTTATTCGGCTTTATTGGGATTACCGATATTGATATTAAAAGTCAGATCAAATTGCCTTCCGCTCATGAGAGCGGACTAAAAAATACCCGGCAGGCATTTGTCTACTTGATCATCAACAATGACCATCAATTTGAGATCATCGACAGTCAGGATCAGGTGAATACATTCGAAAGCATCGAAAAGTTGTCGCCGTATTTAGTGGCGCTGAACGAAAGACATCGCCAGAATGCTGAGGAATTGGTATTGCTAATCGAGCCAGGGCTCGATTCTCCCATTCAGTGGACCGTGGATGTGATGGATGTTTGTGAACAACATGCCATCCAGAAGAATTTGACTTATCCGCAAGTAGAATTACCTTAACTAATGAGACGGCTATGGACTGGATATTGGAAAAATGGCATTCCGAGGAATTGGAGCAGCGAGTGAAAAATTATCGCCGCGTGTCTGAATTGCTGGTCATTTTATTTTTTATCTTTCTGTACCTATTTTTGAAAAATACCCGTGTGCCTCATCTGAACGTTCAATTGGCCGAAACCTATAAAAAGATCGACTGGAATCGCTATATTCCCGAGCAAGTTCGCGCTCTAAAAAGGCATCAGATCCCTGCGCCAGCGACCCAGTCCACCGCGGCCCAGCCGAATCAAGTTTCCTCAGATGATCGAATCGAGGTCGTGGATAGCGATTTGCTCAATAGTGATTTAAGCTCGATTTTGAACCAGCAGCCCAACCGCTCGCTGCAAAACATTCCGGAGCGCAAGCAACCGCGGGAGTTGACCTATCACGTGCCCACGGACGCTCCCGATGTGCCCAATTTTGATAATTCACCCCAGGAGTTTTTTCGGGACCATTCCCCCAATTTGCTGCCACGAACATTTGTCGAACCGAAGACAGTTGGGCCGACAGTGGCAGTAAATGATGTGGCGCCCAATCCTGAAACTGCTGGTAAAAGCAAGCGCTACCCATTGCGCACTCAGTCCGGCATTGATCCGCAAAAAGTGATTCCGCAATCGGGAGTAATCGAGATTCCGATGATCAGCGACGACAAAGCGCACGAGCGGCGTGACCTGTCGGTGATTATCGACGAATTGATGCTCTGGATGCGGCGCCATCCCCATGACTTCAATGCCGTGACCAAAACATTTTTGATGTACGAAAAGGGGGATCTGACGTCCAGAGTCGTTTTCAAGAGCAAAAATCGGTTATTTGAATTGTATTTGTTGTATAAAGAGAAGAGCAAGGAGATTCGCATTTGTCTGATCGAAGGCGATCAATCGACGATGTTGATCGATAGCGGTTTCAAAAAGCAGAGCAATTATCTGCGGACCGGCTTTGTAGCCCGCCATACGGATGATACGATCTTTTCATTTGGGACTACCCAGTATCCGGCCTCCGAAAAGACGACGGCCGAGTTTTATCAGGTTTTCTTGTCGTGGTGGGATCAGGCCAAATTAGAGCTACAACGCGAATGATGCCGGCCGGTTACCATAATTGATCCGCAGGTGGCTCTGGTTTCGGCACAATCCAGCCACCATCAGACAGACCAAGCAAAGCAAAGCATAGCAATTGCAGCGAGCGAAACAATCATTAAGTGGGAGTGTGGTTTATGAAGGTAGTGGTTGCGATTTTAGTAATATTGAGTCTTGCGACTGGCCTGGCCTGGGCTCAATCTGAGACCAGCGGCGTGGGGCGAGTGTCGCAGACCGCCGTCCCGATAATGACCATCACCGATGCCAAACTGATCAAGCTGTTAATGGATGAATTCTTTATTCCTGAAACATTGGTCACGCGCATGGAAATCATCGATGTTGGCAAGAACGGATTCGGCCCCAAAGACCTGGTAAAAACGTATCCATCGGATGAAATCTATTTTCTGGAATTCGTTTCGCAACAAGCGCAGCAGCTTATGAATGATTGGAAGTTTCAGGCCAATTTTCAGATCATTGCGCAGAATATAGATCCCAACGTGATTAACAATTACAGCGAGAACAAACCGGCATATAATATCTTCATTTCGTTATTGAAAAGTCTGGGCCGCAATTATCAGGACTTTCCCATGAAAATCAAGCTGGAACGGGACTCGTCCACGGTGAAATTCGAGATGTGGGATTACAACGAGCATCAGTTGCGATTTGATCCGAGACCCATTCCCAATCCCTCCGATGGTCTGATTCGTGCGGCCAACTCCTACATCGACAGCACCTATTATGACTGCATTTTTATCTACAAGACCATTGTGGACACGGTTTATATCTACCGGCCGGGATTGGAAGCGGTGGCGAAATAGCGGCGGCTGCGGATAGTGACGTAGGGATGATGGAAATTTGCTGGAAGCGGCGACGGGCGGCTCGGTTGTTCTTCGAGCTTCGAAAAGTCGAATCAATCCGCTACGGCTGCGAGGGGTTCGGCCGTCACATTTGATCCAGTTTGAGGTTGGAGGGCTGCGGCGATTGGGTATCTTTCCAGGATTGATGCGGAACAGCAATTTTTCGCTGAACCTGGAGTATTGCTGCTGTCAACCAGGGCGGAATCTGACTTGACATTAATTTAATATTCAGCCGCACGGTTAACTCACAAAATAATCCGACCCGTAATCCGACATTTTTTCTCCGGTGAACTACAAAAAAATGCTTGACATGGTTTTTAAATTTGATTATATTGGAAATATCTAAATTCGATTATAATCAACGAGCGTCTGTTCAAATTGAGAGCCGACTTTATGACAAATCCGCTGGTATTGGTGGCCGATGGGGATGCCAAAAATTTGCAGATTTTAAAGGAGAACCTGGAGGCTTCCGGCTTTATGGTGATCACTGTCGCCAATGGCAATAAAGCCTGGGAGGAGATCCAGCGAACACCGCCGAAACTCATTTTGACTGAAGTCAATCTTGAGGGTTTGAATGGCTATCAATTGTTGGAGCGGTTGCAGACGGATCCCAATACCGCGTCCATTCCGTTGATTTTTTTGACCAATCAGCGAGAAATCCAGCAGCGTGTGCGGGCTTTTGAAATTGGCGCCAAGGACTATCTGATCAAACCGCTGCACGTCAAAGAAGTGATCGCACATATTCGCATGGTCCTGCGGCGGCTGGAACGCCGAAAAGTTGAGCAATTCGAAGCGTATGTCAAATTTTCCGGTCGTCTGGATCAGCTCAATGTTGCCGATTTGATTGAAAATTTTGGTGTCGAACGAAAGACCGGAATTCTCACCTTGAGCAATGGTCGGCGCACGGGACATATCTACTTCTGCGATGGCGCAGTGGTGAATGCCAGTTTAGGGGATTTTAAACAGGAAGCGGCCGTCTACCAGATGTTTCCCTGGAATCGTGGCTATTTTAATATGGTCTTTCGGGACATCGAGGTGAACGATGAAATCTCCACCACCAATTTGGGGCTGCTGTTACAGGGATTGAAGCGCCTGGAACTTCGGGAGAAGCTTATCAATCAATTATCTTCGCCGCGAACCGCGTTTGTGGTGACGCCGACATTCAAACTACTGCTGGAAAAGAAAAAAGTAGCCGGCGATGTCTTGAGCTTTATCGATCTGCTGGATGGAAAACGAGATGTGGAACAGATCATCGATGATAGCGGTCTGGATGACTTGATCACCCTCAAGCGCATCGTCCGTCTTTATCAACAGGGTTTCATCAAACCCACCATTCCGCCCGCCAAAAAGCCGGTGTTGCCGGAAAAAACCGAGTCAATCGCCGAACCGATTACGGTGATCCCTGCTCCATCGCCTCAGGAAACCATCATGACCGAGGAATCTATTTTTGCTGATGAGCCCTTTGGCGAGGAACACCTGTTTGGAGTCGCGCCCCGGGACAAACGGGAGGAGTTGGAAAAAGAGATCAAGCCGATCCTCGAACGCATCGAGAAGGAAAAGAAACAGGTTTTAATTCCCGAAGAGGAGCCGCCGGAAGAGCCGCTACCAGTCCCTCCGACGCCGATGACTCCGTCGTTGGCAGAAGCACCCGCTGAATCAGAGGCCACCCGCATTCCCATGGTACCACCGGAGGAGGAACTGGAGCTGCCTGCTGAGCAGCCTTTCATTGATGAGGAGTTGATCCGACAGCGATTTGGGGTGCCGGAAGTCGATCAACGACAGCCGGAACCGGAACCTGAGATCGAGGCGCCGGTCGAACCGCCAGTGCGGCTGCCGGAAGAACCAGCCCGGGCCGAAGCACCCAAAAATGCGGGACCACAACCGAAAATCCCGCTCAGCGGCGAAACGCCAGAAGTTCCGGCCATCAAAAAGCCGGAAGTGAAAAAGGCGGTGACTGTGGAAACTGGCATCAAAAACAGGATTCTGCTGATCAGCGTGGATGAAGATTGCAAAGATGAGTTGATGGATATCCTGACCAATAATAATTTTGAATTCCGAGCCATTCCGGAGTTGGGGGATTTGAAAATTCACTTTGGCCGGGTACGAGCCGATGGCTTTACCCAATATCAACTGATCGCGGTGGCTGTGGACAAGCAATTTGTGCCATTCATCGCCTCGATGCGGCAGCAGATGGTTGGTTGCATCTTTGCCTTTGATTGCTCCCAGCCCGCCACCTGGGAATACACCGGTTATTTGATTCAATCGTTGGGGGCTAAATTTGAGATTCCTTATGTGGTGGCCGTAATGAATTTTCATGAGCAGAATTCTATTACCATGGATGTGATTCGTTTTCAGTTGCGGCTGGCTGAGACAGTGCCGATGATCGAATGGGATCCGGTGGATCGAACTTCGATTCGAGAGTTGCTATCGCTGGTCACCAGGGTGCCGTTGCGAGACAAACTGCGCAAGAATTCGGAAATGCTGGATTCATTGGTGGCCAAGGTGTTATCGTAAGATCGACTTTTGAGCGTTCGCAGGCATAATTAGGTGCTGCTGCGTGTCGGCACACGCAGGCCAGGGCTAACTGAGAACACTCCATTTGAGACATTGGGAATTTTCGAAATGGACGAACTCGATAGCTCCTCCGGCCAGGAGCGAAGCAACGAGTTCGGCTCAATGGGCTTACGACTGCGGGATTACGGTGACGACGTTCGAGGCAAAGCCGATTTTTTTTTGCTGACGCTACTTCAATTGAGCTATTGTCTTGTGGTTCGGTGAGTAATAAAGGAATCAGGAATGAAAAAAGTCGTCTTGATCGATAATGATACCAGTTATGTTTTGCCATTAAAAAGCGAATTTGAAAAAGCGGACTATGAGGTGATCTATTTTGATGATAGCCAGAAAGCCCGCGAGGCGCTGCACCACCTTGTCCCCGATATTATATTGTGCGAAGTGGAACTGCCGCAGATCAATGGGCATGCCTTGTTCAAAGAACTGCGGTCGCTGACAGCCACCA
This sequence comes from uncultured Cytophagia bacterium, assembly GCA_964647995.1. Taxonomy (GTDB): domain Bacteria; phylum Zhuqueibacterota; class Zhuqueibacteria; order Thermofontimicrobiales; family Thermofontimicrobiaceae; genus Thermofontimicrobium_A. The sequence goes on along the minus strand of CAZYNP010000014.1, from coordinate 58,194 downwards.
AATCGGTGCCGTTCATTTTTTTGAGCAGCCAGAAACGGGTCGATGATCGTATTAAAAGCATGGAATTGGGCGTCGATGATTATATTGTCAAACCCTGCTCCATCGAAGAGATCATGGCCCGGGTCAGGGCGCTGCTGCGCGAGATCAACGAGGCCAACGAACATCAAAGCCAGCCGGAAAAGGGCTTCTCTGGCAATTTGACCGAGATGAATCTGGTGGATTTGATTCAAACGCTGGAATTGGGCAAAAAATCGGCCGTGTTGAAGTTGACGCATCATGCCTCGACCGGATTCGTCTATCTTAAGAATGGGGAGGTCATCGATGCCACGCTGGATAGCCTGCCGCCGGATCAGGCGCTGCTGCGGATGTTCACCTGGACCGTGGGCGCCTTTGCAGTGGAGATGAGTTCGATCGAGCGCGAGCGCACCATCAAGCAGTCGAACAAGGAATTGATTACGGTTGGCTTGCGCCGGATCAATGAGTGGGAGCAAATCAAAGAAAATTTGCCCGCTTTGAACACCGTGGTTATGAAAACCGACCTGAATAATTACCAGGGGCTGACCGAGGAGGAGCAGCAACTGTTGGCTACTGTGGATAAAAAAAGTATGATTTATGAAATGATCCAGAGAAGTCACACGGACGATATCAAAGCCCTGGAGATAGTCAAGGGTCTGCTAAAGAAGGGATATTTGAAGGAGACGGACGAGAATTATCTATCGTACACCGATAACTATTTAGCCCAGCTCAAAGAGCATGCATCGAAATCTCGATCGTCCTCCAACCGGGTAGCCGCCATTATGGCCAATTTTTTTAACCGTTCCGACCAGCAGCCGGACGGAACCGGGCGGCCGAAAGTGGAGCGGCGACAACTGCCAGATCGGCGTCGCTATCTGCGGCGACGGTTCGATCGTATCCGGGAGACGGGCAATATTCATCTGACGAAGGCCGAGCTGCTGCTGATTCGAGAACGATTGATGTAGCCGTTGAGCGAGAGGGGCAACTGTGAATCTGAATGTGGGCGACATGGGGAGGTGACAGCGGTGAGGATTGGGGAAGTTGCTATTATCAGCCATACGCTGACAGAGACGGAAACTTTTATTCGATCTATTTGCGGAAAAATTGAAGTGCAGAATCCCACGACCTGTTTTGGCCGTTTTGAAGTGGATGATCAACTGGCGCTGCATCTTTACGGCGTCAAGATCGATCCCGAGAGCACGTCGTTTTTTGGGGAAAATGCTTCGCGCAAGATGCTGGGCTACATTTTTATCTTTGATTGGGACGATCGGACCATGTTGGAATCGATTAAGCCGATGGTGGATCATTTTGCCCAGCAGTTTGAAATGCCGATTGTGGTAGTCGCAAACATCGCCGATCGCTCTGCCCCGCCGATTCCGGATAAATTTTTTCGGCCCGATGGTATTGCGTTGACCGCCAATGCCCGGTTTACTTTTGGGCAAATATCCGCGGCGGACGATGCGAAAAAAGTGATGGTGTTATTGATCAACATGCTGCTGGAACGAATGGCTTAACTGCAATGGGCAATGGAGGTAGGTAACAGCGATGGTGTTGGAATCGGTGATAGACTTTGCGGTGAGCGAGCGAGTGGAACTCCTGTTTCATTTATTTCATGGTAACAAGATCAGTGCTTTGATCGATCGGCTGGATAATCGGGCTGTGGCTGCGATGCAAAAATTCATGTGGGAGAAAACGGTTGAATTTGGGCTCATCTGCCGGGGCAAACATTTCGATCGCAAAGAAGTAACCCGCAGGATGACGCCCACGCCCAATTATCAGCAGCAGCAAGAGTGCAGCCAGCGCGCCTACTATTGCAAAGGCACTTACTGTATCCAGATCAATCCCGGCTGTGCCCGCAAAAAGATCAAAGAGCACGTGGATGTCATGGCGGAGGTCATTCGAGAGTACATTCACCAGGTCCAACAACATAGACTGATTTGATTTCATGGTGCAACACCTTTTTATATGGCTGCTGTTACTGTGGCAATGGGTTATGGCCGGCAACGCTGCTCAAGCCACCGAGGCCTGGCAGTGCCGTACGGACGGCCGTTTTCTTGTATATTATCAAAACGATGATATCAGGAATGCCCAACATATTTTGGAACACCTGCAAGCTGCCTATCACCGACTCTCACAAGAAATGAATGTCCAGATCGCCGATTCGATTGCTGTTTTTGTCACCCCTTCGCAGAAGATCTATGAGCAGGTGGCGGGTCAGCGGATCCCTCGCTGGAGTGAGGGCCTGGCAGCACCCGGGCGCAATACCATCATTTTGAAATCGCCCCGCTGGATGCCGCCAGAAACCGACCACGCTGCCATTGCCGTCCATGAACTGACGCACTTGCTACTGGATCGTGCCGCTAACGGCCAGCCGCTGCCTCGCTGGCTGAACGAAGGCCTGGCGATTCACTACTCCGGTGAAAAAGAATTGGCCGCCACCACGCTGATCTCGAAAGCATTGGCCACCAACTCGTTGATTCCGCTGGATGAAATCGATCGAGTGCTCCAATTTCATCGCAGCAAAGCCCAACTGGCCTATCAACAAAGTCACCTGGCGGTGGAGTATCTGATCCGCAATTATGGTCACGCTGCCGTCAGAAACATCATCCATAAAATTGGCACCGGCCTGGACGCCGATCAAGCGTTTCTGGAGGAGCTGCACGTGGACACCTGGGACTTTGAAGACGAATGGCTGGCTGATGTGAAACAAAAATTTCGCTGGCATTTTCTGCTGGAAGCCGATAGCTACTTGTGGCTGATTATTCTATTGCTGTTTGTCATCGGTTTTATCATAATCCGACGTCGCAATCGACGTTTGATGGAAAGCTGGCAGGAGGAGGAAGAACTCGCAGAACCATGGTCCGACACCGACTCGAATTTGCACTGACCAAACTGATCGGCTGGATCGCCCAAATTTTGCCGGGCCGCCTGGCAATGGCTTTGGGCGATCTGATTGGCGATCTGTTTTTCTATGTGATTCGCATCCGAAAAAAAGTGGCGTTTGACAATTTGCAGCAGGCCTTTGGTCATCAAATGAGCGATGGTGAGCTCAAGACGATTTTGCATCGGAATTACCGCCATTTTGGCCGCATGCTGCTGGAATTTGCCCGATTGCCGCGTTTAAACCGGGAGATGATTATTCGCCTGGTGCCTGTTGAAAATAGTGCTTATCTGCAGGAACTCATGACGCGTCAGCGAGGATTGTTGGTTCTATCCGGCCACTTTGGGAATTGGGAATATCTGGCGGCCCGGTTGGCCAATCTGGGACCGGCGTTGCATTGTGTATTTAAAGAACAAAAGAACAAAGCCGTGGATCGGCTGATCAAAGAGGTTCGACTCAATCTCGGGATGGTGCCATTGAAAGTCAAGGGGGGGGCAGCCAAGGGAGTGCTGATGGCGCTACGCGAGAAAGGTCTCGTGCTGATTGTGATGGATCAGGATGCGGGGCGAAAGGGCGAATTTCTGCCGTTCCTGGGGCTGCCGGCATCGACCAATCGTGGGCCGGCCCTGATCGCCATTAAACATCGCGTGCCGGTGGTGATGGCCTTTGCCGTTCGCCAGCCCGATGGCTCGATGGTGGTGCGGTTGGAAAAATTTCCGGAGATCGATCAATTTTCGGATGATGAGGCCGGTGTCACCCAATTTTTAGCGGCCTACAATCGCATTCTGGAGCAGTACATTCGTCAGTATCCGGAACAGTGGTTCTGGATGCATCGGCGCTGGAAAACAAAACCAGGGAATCCTGATGAAAAATCTGTGGCGACTTTATAAAATCATGCTCCGTCACTGGGGCTATCTCGTGGTCGGCTTTATTTTCATGTTCGGCTATGCCCTGTTGAGTGGCGTCAGCATTACCATGGTGATACCGCTGTTCAATTTCGTATTTAAACCCCGAACCGGAGCGGCTGTTTATAACAACGCTGGCGAATTTTTTCTGGCAATCAAACAACTGCTGGCTCAGGTGCTGGCTGGCGCTCAGCACTTCGTGTCCTTTTTTGAAAAGGAGACCTATGAGCCGCTGAAAGAGGGGATCAATCGTATTTTCGCGGCTACGGATCCGTTGCTGCTGCTCTATATCATTTGCATCACCCTGGTGGTGATTACTCTGATCAAAAATCTGTTCTTTTTTATCAACAAAGTGATGTTTGCCAACTTGCGCGGCAAAACGATTTTGGGCATCCGCAATTTGATGTTTGAAAAATACCTGCGGCAGTCGCTGGCCTTTTTCCATGTGAACAAAATCGGCGATGCCATCGTCCGCATGGTCTCGGATGTGGATATCGTGAACGACCAATTGATCTTCCCAATGTTCAATATGATTCGAGATTCGGTATTGTTGTTAGTCTATGCCGGCATCGCCATTTCCATCAACCTGAAGCTGTTCCTGGCCAGCCTGGTTATCCTGCCCGTGTTTTCGGTGCTGCTCAGCCTCATTGGCCGCAAGGTCAAAAAATATGCTCGGCGAATCCAGGCCAAATTTTCCGACATGTTTTCGAATATCGAAGAAGTTTTCAATAATATGAGAATCGTCAAAGCGTTCTCCCGGGAGGAACTGGAACTGGAGAAGTTCAAACAGATCAATCGGAAATATTTTGTCTTCTGGCGCAAGTCGGTTATCTATGCCGGCATCAATTTGCCGTTGTCGGAATTGATCGGCACGCTGACGGCTGTCATCATCATTCTGTTGGGTGGCCATCTAATCCTGTCGCCCACCGGGCAATTTGGGCTGGGCAACTTTACCGCATTTCTGTTTGCTATTTTTTCGATGCAGCATCCCATCAAGGAATTGACCAAAGCCTACGCCGACATCAAAAAAGCCCGGGTCTCGCTGGATCGCATCCTGATGGTTCTCAACCAGCCATCCGAGCTTAAAAACAGCGAGCATCCGCAGCCCAAAAAAAGCTTTGATCGGCATATTGTGTTGAAGAACGTGAGCTTTTCCTACAACCGCGAAAGCCAGGTGCTGGATAACATTTCGCTGGAAATCCACAAGGGTGAAAAGGTGGCTTTTGTAGGCAGTAGTGGCTCTGGTAAAACCACGCTCATTAATCTGCTGCCTCGAATGTACGATGTGACTTCCGGCGAAATTCTTATCGATGGAGTCAACATTAAGGAAATCGACTTGAAAGATTTGCGGCTGCTGTTTGGCACGGTTACCCAGGATTCGATTCTTTTTAGCGATACCATCGCCAATAATATCCGCTATGGTTCGCTCACCTGGGTGTCGGAGGAGGCGATCAAACAAGCCGCGCGCATTAGCTATGCCGACGAATTCATTGAAAAGCTGCCGCACCAGTATGATGAAATGCTCTATCAAAAAGGCGCCAATCTTTCGGGTGGCCAGAAACAGCGGCTGTGCATCGCCAGAGCCATCGTTAGCGATCCGCCCATTTTGATTTTCGATGAAGCCACCAGTTCGCTGGATACCGAATCGGAACAAAAAGTTCAACAAGCCATTGATCAGGCGACTCAAAACCGGACCGTGCTGGTGATTGCCCACCGCCTGTCCACCGTGCTCACTGCTGACAAAATTGTGGTTCTGGATCGAGGCCGAATTGTCGGGGTGGGCCGGCATGAGGAACTGCTGCAAAGCTGCAGCCGCTATCAGGTGCTTTATCGACTGCAATTTGATGATGCCAAACGTGGCGCCCGAACGCATTCCCCAAATCAATAGCTCGATCGGGTCGTGTCACTACGCTATCAATTACCTTGGTCTGCATTGCAATGAGCTCGCACCTACTTCAGCGCCAGGCTTGCCATTCGCCAATGGCCCGGTGCTTCCTGAATTCAGTCGCATCGCGGCGAACCTGCGATGGTTACCACTTCCTACCGTGCTAAAAGCATTTGGCCGGACCTGGCTGAGATCCGGCCGCTATCGACTGGTTTTTCCCACTGCTGGCCCGCTACATCCGTTGTAAGCTTGCGGTTCAAAGGCAAATTGTAATCAGTGATGTGATTCAATCGCAGCACTGATGAGCAATTCTTGCCACCAGCCACTCAGGATTTGCCCAATCGGCGAAAAATCTCTTGCTTTTTTGGTGAATTGTTCTAAATTTAAGGGCGCTTTGGACCGAGCGATTTCCGTCGCCCCATCAATCCGCGGTGCATCCGGAAGCAAATGCCTATCTCTAAGCTCAGGAAGCAACCGAGGGAATTGGTTTTGTGCTAACTCGGCCGTGGCAGGTCGCTCCTTTGCCGTGGGCAAAAGAATCTCTTGCTGAAAGATTTTGGTAACATGAGGATTAGTGGTTTCTCATTCGTCCGGAATGGGATAAAATTGTATTATCCAGTGGTGGAATCGATTCGCTCGATTCTTTCGATTGTGGATGAGTTTGTCATCGCGGTGGGACAGGGCGATCCCGATGATACCACGCGGGAACAGATTGCCGCCATTGGTGATCCCAAGATCAAAATCATCGATACGATCTGGGATGAGCGGTATTTCCATAGAGGTGTGATCAACGCCATCCAGGCCAATATGGCCAAAGCTGCCTGCACCGGCGATTGGTTGTTCTATCTCCAGGCCGATGAAGTGGTACATGAACAATATCTGCCAGTCATTCAAGCGCGTTGCCAGGAACTGCTGAACAATAAGGAGGTTGAGGGACTGTTGTTTCGTTACAAGCATTTTTGGGGGGATTATGATCATTATCATGCCGGCCATGGCTGGTATCCGTTCGAGATCCGCATCATTCGCAATCGCCCGGATATCTATTCCTGGCAAAGCGCCCAGTCGTTCCGCCGGTTCGATTATTACGACCATCCCCGGCAGGAAAGTGGGCATCATAAATTAAAAGTGGCGCTGGTGGCGGCGGAGGTCTATCATTACGGCTGGGTTCGCCCGCCGCATCTCATGCAAAATAAGCGACGGGCGCTGGATTCGGTGCACTGGGGTTCGAAACGAGCCCATGACTATTATGAGAAAGTGCCCAAGGAATTTGATTATGGCCCATTGAATCGATTGGCCGTTTTTAGTGGCACGCATCCAGCGGTGATGCAGGAGCGGATTGCACAGATGAATTGGAAAAATAAATTGCAGTATTCGGGTCGGCCCAATCCCTATCGGGCACCGCACAAGCATGAACGAGCGAAATATCGGATGCTGTCCTGGATCGAAAATCATCTGAATGGTGGGCGACAGATCGGAGGTTTTCGGAATTATCAATTGCTGAAGGTCTAATATGCCGCCAAAGGTCACGGTACTCGTTGCCAGCTACAACAACGCTCGATTTTTGCCTGCCTGCCTGGAAAGCCTGCTGAACCAGACTTACTCGGACTTCGAGGTGTTGGTGGTGGACGACTGTTCGACGGACGATAGCCAGAAAATTGCCGATCATTATTCCCGTTCCGATAGCAGGGTCAAACTCATCACCACCGAGAAAAATCGGGGTGTCACTTTTACCAAGCATCTCGGACTGGAGCGGGCAACTGGCGAATATGTAGCGGTGCTGGATTCAGATGATCTGGCCCAGCCCCAGCGCCTGGAGCAGCAAGCCGCGTGGCTGGATTCGCATCTCGAAACCGTCCTGGTGGCGGGTGACTATGGGGTGATCGACGCCACAGGAAAAATCATCAAGCGCCGAAAGCGGGTTCCTCACGACGATGTCAGCATTCGCTGGTGGCTCACTTTCGGCAATTGTTTGATTCATTCGACAGTCATGTTTCGCCGGCAACCCGCTATCGATGGTGGGGGGTACGATCCCTACTATTTTCATGGTGAAGACCTGGATCTGTACACCAAGCTGCTGCGGGTCGGAAAATTTGCGGCCATCCCCGAGGTAGTTAGTCTATGGCGCTCTCATCGTGCCAGCGTCACCAAATACGTCCCCTCCGAAGAGCGGGAGCGATATTACGTCGAACTGGTGCAGCGGTCGATTCGGTGGCAAACCGGCCAGGATGTCGATTTTGATACGGCCGCGGCTGTGTTTTATAATACCAGGCGACCGGCCAGGAGTGACATTGCGTTTCGGGCCGGCATCGAAACCATTATCAGTGCCTTCGATTATTTTAGTAGCGCCCCAGCAACGCAGCAATCGGCGTCGCAGATACTGGCCCGCTGTTTCATCAAGCATCTGGTGCGTTTGAGAAAGCGGAATAAAAAACAGACCTGGTGGCATGATGGCCGAGGCGATTGGGTGCGGGGATTGAGATTTTTGATCGTCGACGCCGGCTATCGCTGGTACCGAGATTCGAAATTGTGGCTGAATTTGCCACTACCGGAACTGTTTCAGTTGATCAAGATCGGCCTGGCAGCCCGATTTTATCGCCGGAGGAAATGAATCCATGAAGCTGTCAGTTATTATTGCTGTTTATAATCGAGCCCATTTATTGACCAAGGCCTTATGGTCATTGAAACATCAATCCGTAGCGCCCGACGAGCTGATTCTCACGGATGATGGCTCGGATGAGGATATTCCCGCTGCGATTCAACCCGTGGTTCGGGGATTGCATTATCCGGTTAGGTTTATCAGCCAGCCGCACCAGGGCTTTCGGTTGGCCCGCTGCCGGAATAACGGGGCAAGACACGCTACCGGAGATTATTTCATTTTTCTGGATCAGGATATTGTGCTGAGCCGAAATTTCCTGGAAATCTGCGTGAAACATCGGCGGCCGCGTCGGTTCTGTGTGGCTTATCCGGTGCGGTTGACCGCCCAGCAGAGCCAATTGGTCACCGAATCGGTCATCGAACGCTCTGACTTTCTGGGGATTGTCACCAAAGCCCAGGTGCGTAAAATAAAACGGCAATACTTGAAAGACAATTTCTATCGACTGCTCAAACGTTTGCATCTGCGTCACATCGGTCCCAAACTCCGCGGTGGCCTTGCGGCTATCAATCGGGAGGATTTTCTGGCGGTCAATGGTTACGACGAGAATTATCAGGGCTGGGGCAATGAAGATGATGATTTAGGGCAAAGGCTTTATGCGGCTGGGATTCGCGGAAAAAATCCATTTTACGCGGTGTATCCATTGCATCTATTTCACCCGCCCCATCACCAGGATGGTGAACGGGTAAATCAGAGATACTATGCCCGGCGCCGGAAAGCTATTGACCGTGGTGATTTTCGCTGCTCCTTGGGTTTCGATCAGCCCGGGGATGACGAAAATCTCATCGTACTCCGTTTAAACTGAGAATTTGGATGCCAGTCCATTGGGCGCAACAGCCGTGGTGACAGTTCACGATAAGCGTTGAAAACAATAGTTGCCTATGTCGGAAAAATTATCGATCGCCATCATCACTAAGAACGAGGAAAAGAACATCGAGCGTTGCCTCAAATCCGTGCAATGGGCCGATGAAATTGTTGTGGTGGACAATGGCTCTACCGATCGGACGCTGGACATTTGTCGGCAATATGAGGCTAAAATAATCCGTTCCGAATGGCTGGGGTTTGGTTTGCTGAAACAACTGGCGGTTAATTCGGCCACACACGATTGGATTTTTTCCATCGATTCGGATGAAGAGGTGAGCGATGCCTTGCGGCTGAAGGTTCAAGCGATCCTGGAACGCCCCCAATTTCACGGCTATCGCATCAAGCGCGTCTCATTTTATTTAGGAAAGCGGATTCGATTTTGTGGCTGGCACCGGGATTATCCCCTACGACTGTTCAATCGGCGCTACGGCAATTTCAATGACCATATCGTCCATGAATCGGTGCGGTTGACAGGGTCGGTGGCGAAAATCGAGGAGCCGATTTTGCATTATACTTATCCGACGATCCAATCGCACGTCGAGCGCATGAACCGCTACACCGATCTGGGAACCGAAAAGCTTATCGCCCAACGCAAATCTGCAACCATTATTGCCGCGGTGATGCGGGGAATAGCCAAATTCATCAAGATGTATCTGTTGCAGCAAGGCTTTCGAGATGGCCGCATCGGTTTTGTTCTTTGCTACAACTCAGCCTTTGGTGTTTATCTAAAATATTTGAAACTATGGGAACAGCAACGATAACGGTGCTCCACATCGACTCAGAAATGGGCTGGCGCGGGGGCCAGCAGCAGGCGGCCTATCTGCTCGAAGCCATGCATCGGCGGGGCTTTTCCACCGCGCTGGTTGGGCAGCCCAATTCGGCCATCGGCCGCTTCTGTCGCGAGAGAGACCTGCCCTTTTTCCCGCTGCGTATGCGGGGGGAAGGGGATATCATCGCTGGCTGGCAAATCGCTCGATTATGCCGCCGAAGCGGTTTTCGCATTTTGCATTTGCATTCGAGCCATGCCCTGGCCACAGGCTGGTGGGCCAAATTGTTTTTTCGGCGTTTGAAATTGATTGCGGTGCGACGGGTAGACTTCCACATTCATAAAAATTGGTTCAGTGGGCTCAAATATCGTCATCGCTGGTTGGATCGCATCGTTTGCATTTCCGACGCCATTCGGCAGGTTCTGCTCGAAGATGGCATTCCAGCCGCAAAACTGGTGACGATCCATAGCGGCGTCGATACCCACAAATTTGATGGCCTAACTCCACCGGCCGATTTCAAAACGCAATTGGGCATCCCGGCCGATCATCTGTTGATCGGCACCATTGCGGCCATGGCCGGGCATAAGGACTATCCCACCTTGCTAAGGGCCGCCAGAATCGTCTGCGATAGGCTGGAGCGAGTGACTTTCTGCGCCGTAGGCGACGGTTCGGAGCGGGAAAAAATCGTCCGGCTGCAACAAGAATTGGGGCTAACCGAGCGGTTTATCCTGACCGGTTACCGAACCGATGTTGGCTATTTTCTCAAGAGTTTCGATATCTTTGTGCTGGCCTCCAAACAGGAGGGGCTGGGCACGTCGCTGTTAGATGCCCAGGCGCTGGGAGTGCCAGTGGTGGCGTGCCACAGCGGCGGCATTCCAGAGATCATCGAGCATGGGCAGAACGGCTTATTGGTACCAGCGCAGGATGAACAGGCGCTGGCTGCTTCGCTGATCAAATTGGCCAGTGAGCCATCGCTCAGGGCAACATTGGGGAAAAATGCTCTGCAATCAGTCCAACAATTTGATATTAAATATACCATCGAACAGAATATGCAGCTTTATGAAAATTTAACCTGGGAGTGAAGTAATTCGTACATGACACGCGTGATTACCTATGGGACCTTCGATCTCTTTCATTACGGGCATCTGCGAATTCTGGAGCGGGCCAAAGCACTGGGCGACTATCTGGTCGTGGCGGTTTCCACCGATGAATTCAATGCGGTCAAGGGCAAGCAATGCGTCTATCCGTATGAGCATCGAGCAAAAATTGTGGCGGCCATCAAATATGTCGATCTGGTGATTCCCGAGCGGAATTGGGAGCAGAAAGAATCGGACATCAAAAAATATCAGATCGATGTTCTGGTGATGGGATCGGATTGGGAAGGCAAGTTCGATGCGCTATCCAAGCTGTGCAAAGTCGTTTATCTTCCCAGGACCCCGGGCATTTCATCCACGGAAATAAAGGAAAATTGCCGGAAATAATTTGGGCCGGCTAAAATGAAAGCAAAATAATTGATTCGATCCGAGTATAAACAGATCCTCGTCATCCAGACCGCTTTTCTGGGCGATGTAATTTTGATGACGCCGCTGTTGCGGGCATTGAGACAATTGCTGCCGACTGCCAATCTGGACGTGCTGGTGATTCCAGAAACGGCGATGATTTTGAAACCCAATCCCCACGTTACCAGGATTTTGACGTTCAACAAGCGGAAACTTCGGAACAAGCTGTTTTCCTTTATTCAGGTTGCGTTTCAAATTCGAAGGCAACATTACGATCTGGCGATTTCGATCCAGAGCTCCTGGACTTCGGCACTGTTGATGTGGCTGGGCCGTGTACCGAATCGGTTGGGTTTCTCCAGGCAAAAACTGCTGACCATGTCAGTACCGCATACCCGAGGCCTGCACAAAATTCAAAAAATCCTGCGGTTGATGGAGCCGCTGACCGATAAAAAGTTCAACATGCAAACCGAATTGTATTGGACCGAAGCCGAATCCGCCAGGGCGAGTGCGCTCATCGATCCCTATCGGGACCGGTACCGTTGGCTGGTTGGCATCGCACCTGGCTCCATCTGGTACACCAAACGCTGGCCGAAAGAGCACTTTGCTGAATTGGTACGACGGCTGGAGCAGGAAAATATTCAAATTTTTTTGATCGGTGGCAAGGAGGATCAATCGCTCTGCGAATTTATTAAAGCAGGTTCATCGGCTGTGAATGCTGCTGGAGAGTTGAGTGTCCTGGAATCAGCGGCGTTGATCGAGAAACTGGATCTGTTGATCACCAATGACAGTGCGCCGTTGCACATGGCCAATGCCGTCCAAACCGATGTCATCGCTATCTTTGGCCCGACTGTGACCGATTTCGGCTTTTATCCGTTTCGCGCCAATGATCAGGTGATCGAGGTCGAATTGGACTGTCGGCCCTGTAGCTGGCATGGCGGCAAAAAATGTCCGCTGGGGCATCACAATTGTATGAAATGGATCACGCCAGAAAGGGTGTTCCGAGAAGTTATAGCGCTTTTGCAGGCCCGACCATGTGAAAGCGCCAGACCTTTTTAGCTCAATTGACGTCAGCCTAATCCGTTTTCAACGCAGTAACGCAGAGAACGCGAACCTAAGCAGAGAGGTCTTCTCTTGCTTACTGATCAAAATTTGAAATCTTTAAAAGGATTTTCTCTTTGTCTTTCGCGGCGGTCTCAGCGCTGCTGCGTTGCAGCGTAATTTGAAGCTATCCAGTTAGAGTTGACGCCATTAACAGAACATCTATCAGCAATAAAAAATAAAATTATTTTTCTGTGTGCTTTCATTGCTGAGGACAAAAATCTTTTCAGTGAGGTTACTTGAGGAAATTCTATGATAAAAGTCCTGTTCGACTTGAAAAAAGAATATTATTTCAATTCTCTCTTTCCGCTGTACCGGGAATTAGCCAGAGATTCGAACTACGATCTCTGGCTGAATATCGGCAAAGATCAGCGCCGTTTCCTGGGCCTATTTTTGATTTCGGAGCAAAAACGAATTGCCGCCAATCTCGCACGCCAGGGCTATCAGATCACTGACGAAACCGATGGCTTCGACCTGGTCGTCTGCGGGGATGCCCTGAAGGACCCAGACAAATATGGCGATGTCGTGCGGGTTCACCTGGATCATGGCGTGGGCATCAAGACGCTGCGCATTCGGAACATCGTGCGGCAGAAGGGAATCCACTATCATGTCTTTCTGGAGGGACAATACTGGTACGATTACATCGCCAGTTTAGGCTGGCAGGACAAAGCCAGCTTTTATATCACCGGCATTCCCAAGCTCGATCCATTTTTTTGGCCCGGTTATTATGATAATCAAAAGTTGATCGCTAAATTAAAATTGCATCCCGATAAGAAAACCGTGCTGTTTGCCCCCTCGTATCGGCCCAGTTGCATCGAGTTCATCGGCGAAAAGATCGTGGAGTTAATTCCGCTGTACAATGTGATCGTCAAGCTGCATCCGTATAGCTGGGGTGGCAAATATGCCTCCCATTCCCAGCATCGATTCTATGAGAAGCTGGCGCAGCGCCACCGCGAAGTCTACCTGATCCCGAAGGAAGATTATGACATCTATCCGTATCTGTACCTGGCCGACACGATGATCAGCGACACCTCCAGCGTGCTGAATGAATTTCTGGCGCTGGGCAAATTCGGAATTATTTATGTGTTGCCCTATGAAAATTTGACCCATAGCGACGGCATGCCGATTTTGTCCATCGATCCGAAAGAGTGGCTGAAGGGTGCCTTTCCGCACATGTTTCAGCCCGATGATCTGCTGCCGGCCGTGGAGTCGGCGTTGCATCCCACTGAAGCTATGCGGAACCAATTGGCCGAGTACCGAAATTACTTTTTCACCGGCCTGGATGGAAAAGCCAGCCAGCGGGTAAAATCTAAAATCGACGAGTTGATGAAATGAGGCTTTATTATTTTGCGAATCAAATCTATCAATATTCCTATGCCTTGCCCATTTATCGAGCTGCTGGGGGAAAATTTATTGCCAAATCGCTGAAGCGGATCGTTCAGTTCAAACGGCATCTGGCTGGCGCTAATGTTTCTGGCGACGTGAAGACTTTTTTGGATGCCCCGCCATTCATTAAGTGCACGGCTAAGAATGTCCACAAGCTGGAGGGAATTGTGTTGTCCATGTCCAATGCCGCCATTCATTCCGATCGACGGCGTTGCCAAACGATATTTGTCGGCCATGGCACTGGCGATAAACCTTATGGCCCTAACGAACATCTGCTGTATGGTTACGACTATCATTTCATCGCTGGTCCCAAGCATCTGGAGAAATTGAGAGATTTGAAGATCGAAATTCCGGACGAGAAGCTGATCAAAATCGGCAATCCGCGTTTTGATGACTATGTCAATGGCAAGATCGATCGCAACCGGGAACTGGAACGACTTGGCATTGTGGATCGCAGCCGAAAAAACGTGCTGTATGCGCCCACCTGGCAATGGGGCGCGGGAACGCTACATCAGTTCGTCTATCGCTTTGCCCGAGAGATCACCCAGCGATATAATCTGATTGTGCGACCCCATCATCATGATCGGAAATACATCCCCCGCATCCGGTGGTGGGCCAAATGGCACGGCATCGAGCATGTCTATTTTTCCAATCCCACGGCATTGGTGAAAAGCGATACCATGAACGATTTCCTGGTCTCCGATATTTTGATCAGCGATACCTCGTCGATCCTGTATGAATATCTGATTACCCGTCAGCCGATTATCGTCATCAAAACGGATTTCAAAGATTTGCATCACATGCCCGATGAGATGAACATCATGAATTATGCGACGCACTACGATGGTTCTCAGAATATTGTGGAGTTGATCGAAGAAAATCTTCAGAGCCAGCGCTTTAGGAAAGACTATGAGAAGCTGCTTCATAATTGCTTTTATTTTAATGATGGCAGGTCGGTGGAGCGAGCCGTGGCATTTATCAGGTCGCTGGCGTGACCAACAATTGAAATGAGGAGCAATACATGAAAGCAGTGATAGTGGCGGCCGGCATGGGTAGCCGACTGTGGGAGAAAAATGATCACGTGCCCAAAACCCTGCTGCCGTTTGCCAACGAAACGATCCTGGCTACGATCATGCACAACATCGCTGCCACCGGTATCGGCGAGTTTGTCATCGTTGTGGGCTATCGAAAGGATGAGATTATCAATTATTTGAGCAAAAATGATCGCTTTGGTTTTCGAGTCGAAGTGATAGAAAATCGGAGCTGGCGTCGCGGCAATGGCATTTCGGTGCTGGCGGCTGAACCAGCGGTTGATGGCCAGGCGTTCTTGCTTTCGATGTCCGATCATATTGTCTCTGTGCCAGCGCTTCAAAGAGTAGTGGATCATCCCGGTTCCAAAAACCTGCTGCTGGTGGATCCCCGGGTCGACGGCATCTTCGATCTGGATGACGCGACCAAGGTGGAGGTGGTTGGCCAGCGCATCATCAATATCGGCAAAGAGCTGGACAGCTACAATGGTATCGACTGTGGCATTTTCAAATTGACCGATCGCTTTTTCGACGCGATGCGCGGCCAGTTGCAACTGAAGCAGGAATCCATCAGTGCCGCGGTGAGAGGTTTGATCCAGCAAGATGATATGGAGGCAGTGTTTTTGAATGAACACGACTTCTGGATCGACATCGATACGCCCGAAGCCTACGATTATGCGCGGCGTAACTGGATTGGTCAAACCGGAGCCATGCGATGAAACTGATTCGAATCAACCCCGACCATCCCGAGCCAGAACTGATCGAACAAGCCGCGCGAGCCATTCTATCGGGTCAGGTGATCGGCTATCCCACGGATACGGTCTATGGTTTGGGCGCCAATGCGCTGAATTCGCAGGCCGTGGCGCGCGTCTTCGAGTTGAAGGGTCGGGATCGCCACCGCCCGATTCTGGTGATTGCTGGAAATATGGATCAGGTGCGGCAATTGGTGGTTTTGTCGGAGCGGTGGGAGCAATTGGCATGGCGGTTCTGGCCGGGGCCATTAACTCTGGTCCTGCCGGCGAGACCTGGTGTGCCGCAGCATCTGTTGAGTGCCGATGGCAAACTGGGCTTGCGCATCCCCGGGCACACCATCTGTCTGGAACTTCTCAATAGGTGTGGCGTTCCTATCACGTCAACCAGTGGCAATATATCGGGACAGCGGAATCCAGTCAGCGCCGAGGATTTGGTGGCCAGCTTTGGTGATCGGCTGGATCTGATCATCGATGGCGGCCCGGCCAGATCGCTTGCGCCATCGACAGTGGTTACGTTTATCAAGGATGAAATTCTTTTGCTTCGCGAAGGCGTTATTTCAAGACTGGAATTAGAAAGGCAAATTGGAAAGCACGTACATGAAAGATCAGGAGAATAGTCAATATACAGTTTTGTTCGTCTGTTCGGGCAATAGCTGTCGGAGTCCAATGGCTGAGGGGCTGCTGAAAAAAAAATTGTACCCCAAATACAAGAACCGATTGAAAGTCATTTCCGCCGGGACGCTGGGCATCAATGGCAATTCGGCTACGCTGCACGCCATTGCTGCGGCTCGAGAGAAAGGGGTGGATATTTCCAATCATGTCTCCAGAGGCTTGAATGAAGACATGGTAGCCAATTCGGATATCATCTTTGCCCTGGCTGATCAGCATAAGGAATATCTCGATCGATATTTTCCGAAATTCAGGGAAAATGTCTTTTTGCTCAAAGCGTTTCACTTGCAGGGCAAAAAGCCAAAGTCACTGTCGATCAAAGATCCCATCGGCGAGGGGCTGAGAACCTATCGCCAGGTCATCCATCAGATCGACCAGGAACTGGAACGAATTTTGCCTTATCTTGAAAAAATGATCGATGAAAAATTGAATCTGAATTGATGAACATATTAGCGACGGTTGTGCTGCGATCTGCGCGGAATGCCATCTCATGCCAGATGCCTGAAGACAGTTCCATTCGGCAGCAATTTCTATTAATCTTAATGAGAACTATTTTTAGGTGATCAGCCAGGTGGGGGCAACGAAGCAGCCCGGCGAGATTCAGGGGACCGAAATGGGGATTTATGGTAAGCAACATAATTTATGGCCAAAGCTATGGCTGGCGTGGGGCTGGTGCATGATGTTTCCGGTTGCCATTTCAGTCCAGGCTCAAGAGAAGACCAATGCCAGGACCGATACCACCAGGCTTGGGAAGCCAGCCGCCACCATCCAGACCGATACCCTGCGTCAGAAGCCCATCGTTGTTCCGCCGCCCAAATTGGATGAGGCATATATCGATTCGGCTCAGGATCTATTCGAAAACCAGGACCTTACCATTCCCACCCCGGAGGATACGACTGGAAAAATTCGCCTGCCCATCGACCGGAGAAAAACCAAATTCGCCTATTTTGATGCCACGCAATCCATTGATCGGCTGGTGCCGAACCATGCCTTTGCGGTGGGCGAAAAATTGAGCTTCCTGGTGCGCTATGGGCCCATTGTTGCTGGCACGGCCTCCATGTCCATTCCTCAAATCACCAAAATCCGAAACCGCGAGGTATACAAAATCGTGACTCAGGCACAATCCAGTGCGTTCTTTTCCGCCTTCTATAAAGTGCGTGATCGCGTGGAATCGTATGTCGATCGTACCGGGCTGTATAGCTGGCGGTTTGAAAAGCATTTGCGAGAAGGAAATTACAGTGCCGATCGTATTGTCGATTATGATCATTTCAGCGGCTGGGCAGTAACGAATAAAAAAGATAGCATGAGAATTCCCACCGCGGTTCAGGATATTCTTTCCTCGTTCTATTATATTCGCACGCAGAAATTGGAAGTGGGCAAGTCGCTGTTTATTGATAATCATTCCGACAACAAACTCTACCCGCTGGAGGTGAAGGTTCATAAAAAGGAGCGGGTGACTGTGAAGGCCGGGACGTTCGACTGTTACGTGGTCGAGCCCATCTTGCGCGCCAGCGGGCTGTTCAAAAGCAAGGGGCGACTGCTGATCTGGCTAACCGCCGATCATCGAAAAATTCCCGTTCAAATGAAAAGCAAAATTCCCATTGGCTATATCACCGCTGAATTGAAAGAAACCGAAGGCATTGTTGGAGCAGAGGATGTCGGCGTACGAGGAAATTGATCTGACCAAAATATCGACCTACTCCATTGCCAGTCGGGCGAGCAAGGTCCGCCTGGCTGACTTTGCCCATCCCTATCAAGCGGGATCATCCCTGCAGCAATTCCTGGCCAGCCTGCCTCAAATTCTGAAAGCGGCTGATTTCCAGCAACTGGTCGGATCCATCGCCGCTGCGCATCGTGCCCAAAAACAGGTCATCCTGATGATGGGCGCCCACGTCATCAAGTGCGGGCTGAGCCCGCTGATCATCCAGTTGCTCCAGCAGGGGGTTATCCGGGCAGTGGCACTCAATGGCGCTGCGATCATTCACGATACCGAGGTGGCGCGCTGGGGGCTAACCTCGGAGGATGTGGCCGAAGCGTTGAACGATGGCAGTTTTGGCATGGTGCGCGAAACAACCGAGTTTTTGAATGCGGCGTTGGCCCGGGGTCGTCGCGAACAGTTGGGGTTGGGCGAAGCCGTGGGCAAAGCCATCGCCGAAAGTGATGCCCCATACGAGGGATTAAGCATTTTGGCTGCTGGTTATCGGCTCAAGCTACCCATCACAGTGCATGTCGCGGTCGGCACGGATATTTTGCACCAGCATCCAGCCACCGATGGCGCCACGGTGGGCGAATTATCGCATCGGGATTTTAGAATCTTTTGCGCTCAGGTGGCAAAGCTGACCTCGGGCAGTGTCGTGCTTAATTTTGGCTCCGCAGTAATTTTGCCCGAAGTGTTTCTCAAAGCCCTGGCCGTGGCTCGCAACCTGGGGCACCCGGCTCATGGATTTGTAACCGCCAATTTCGATATGATCCGCCAATATCGGCCAGAGGTGAATGTCGTCAGCCGTCCCACGCAAACAGGCGGCAAAGGGTATAGTTTTACCGGTCATCATGAACTGATGCTTCCATTGCTCACCGCCGCTATCCTCGAACAAATTGCTAAACCTGAGGCAGGTTTTTGAACCTGCTACAAATTTCACCCTGCCGGTTTACCGCACCAGCGCCAGCTTATGAACCCGCTGGAAACTCCCCACCATCACCCGACAGAAATAAATCCCGCCAGCCAGGTCAGTAGCTTCGAAAATCACTTCATGCCAACCAGACGATGTGGTTTCATCCAGCAAGCGCCGCACAATTTGGCCGCGCAAATTGTGCACCGTGATGCGCACCCGATGGGGTTGACCCAGCCAGAAACGGATGGTGGCCACAGCATTGAACGGATTGGGATAGCTATTCACCAGCAAAAAATCCTCTGGCCGAAGCGCGTCCGATAGTGGGGCAATGGCACTGGCCGTGCCCCGATCGTAAGAAATGATTCGCACTGCGTCCGCCACGATATAGGTCCCGACCGTCCCGGAATTGGAGATGACGATGGCCTCGCTGGAATCGCCGGACAGGTAATAGCTGCCAATGCGGTTCCATTTCGAGCCATTGATCGTTTGATCCAGGCGCACCGTATCGCTGCCGCTGGCGTGAACCACAATGAACGGCGTATTCTTGCAGCGATTGGACGCGGCCACCCACCAGGCAAACAACTCGTACTGCGCTGGCTTTTCAACATCCAATTGAAACCGCGCGTAACGATTGCCGGAGCCAATATTGTTCAGCATAGCGGCGGTGCCGCCCCAATAACCAGCATTGGCCGAGGGAAACCAGCCCAGGCCCACCAACCGGCAGACCGGGTCCGCGGTGTCGATGACCTTTTCATAATAGATCGTCCTGGGAAACGCCAGCGAATCCGCAGGCACCACGGCCAGAATCGTAGGCACCGGTCTCATGTAAGTGCCGCCTTCGGGCCGATTGATCAGTTGCTGTCCCACGGCCATCTGGGTGGAGCCACCGCCGTCCAGGTTCATCGCCTCCACGCAGCCCAGATCCAGCAGCATCTGGGCCAGCTCCGGCAGGGTAACGCCCTGGCTGGCCGTCTGCCGACCATCCACCACCAGCAGAATGGTGTGATTGGCCGAAGTAATGCCCACCGCAGTTCTCGGATTCGCCGTGGCATAGCCGATGCCTGAATCCCAGAACACCTCTTCATCGTGCGAAATGGCAACGGCCCCGTTTTTCACCAGCGTCGGCCCTCCACCAATACCCGTCAGCAGCTTCTCATAAGGCCGGCCCTGCATTTTTTGCGGGACAGGCGCTGGCTGACCCGGGGCATTTGGCGTTGGTTGATCGAAAATGTAAATATCCTCCACCCGACTGCCGAAATGGCAAATCCAATCCACCGAGAGCGCCCGTTCCGTCGTCAGGCCAAAAAAGCTGCGGGTCACGGGATAGGCCACGCCGCTGCGAAAGATGGTGCCCAGGTTCTGCGCCAGCACTTCTCCGGGATAGACCACCGCTGAGTATGAGGTGGTACCGTTCACATCGAAATAGCCTCCGTTCACGGCCGCGATGGCGCCGACTCGCTGGCAAAATGGCGCCACCCCTTCCTTGCCCGATGGGATGCTCGAAAGATACGATCGCACCGCAAGGTTTTTGTTCGTCACATCCACATCCAGATACCAGGCTTTCAACGCCGGCGAGGGACGATCCCCCTGGAAAATTTTGACCCCTTCTGGCACAGCGAATTGGGAGGTGATGTCGGTCCAGGTGATGGATTGGGAGAAAAGGGATGAGACGAAGCATAGCGATAATAAGAGGATAATTGATTTTTTCATGATCAAAGTCTCAAGATAATTGACTAACTCAAGAACTATTTTTTCCCACGGATAGAAACAACCCAACGGATCAAGAAATTTCAAAAAACAGACAACAAACTCCAAACCTGTCCGCCAAATGGCGTGATAAAGCTCAAATACAAAATTCCAATGAGCAAAAGCTGGGTTATCATCAGCCGTGATGTTGTTTGGAATTCGGGTGTTGCGATTTGGAATTTATTTCATATTTGTAGTTTGCAATTTGAGATTTTGCATGATCCGTTGGTTTCATCTTTCCGTTGGGATAAATTTTATTAATCCTTATCCCACGGATAGAAACAACCCAACGGAGATAAGTGAACAATATTGAGGATGGTCTTATTCGCCATGGCGGTCTCTTTTCTTTTTTCTGATGAGAGATTGATCGAAATGCCCGGGTTTTTGAATCATCCGATAGTTAGTGATATTATAAAAATTTTGTTCCCATTCAACTACATTTTTAACCGCCGAGAATCGTCCGCGAGTTAGCGGAGATTCGCCTCTGGCGAGCAGTGAGGTCGCTGGGCACTCTGTTTCTTTTCCCTGAAAGGCTTCTCTCTGCGACCTCTGCGGTGAATAGTTACACAATTTTATTCACTTCAAATGCTTAAGAAATTGTTCGATGGTCAATTCAACCAGTTCGATAATACTGAATACAGTGCCCTTCTTTAGGTCCCGCGAATGAATCGGAACAGTAACGCGCCGGCGGCCTTTCTTGAAGATTTTGTGACTTCCTTTTGTCTGTGCTCAATAAAACCAGCCTTTTTAAGAGCATTGATAATTTCCCAGCTATTAATCGACGGCAGTCTGGGCATAGGGCGCCTCGATTTCAACGATGAGATGATTTTCATCTGGAATGGGAAGGCCGTCTGCTTGCAGGCTTTTCAGATAAAGCGCTATCGCCTCTTTAATATTTGCCAGCGCTTCATCATACGTATCGCCTTCGGAGATACAGCCTGGCAAGGCGGGAACGGTTACCGTGTAGCCGCCTTCTTCCTGGGGATCAAAGATGACTTTATAATATTTTTGAGCGTCAGCCCTCCTTTCAGTTTTCATTCCTCATGCTGAAGTTTTTCAAACAGAGGCTCATTAATAATTAGCTTATTTTTCATGTTGATAATTTGCATTGAAAACATCGCGCCAGATGGTGGAATCAATACGATTGAACCTTGATAGCTCCAGTTGAATGATATTTCGTCATTCAACATTTGTGCCAGAGGTGCAGTTTCAGAACAAGGTTATTTTAAATAGCTTCGGCCAATTGAACATTTTCCAGCTTAACGGCTGGCAATATCCCTTTACCAAGCACCTGTTTGGCGTCGAGCATTTCAATGCCAACCAGGGTTTCGCCAGGTCCGATATTCAGGGCAATTTCTTCATTCAAACGAACAGTGCGACATTCGTGTTTGCCCTCAATCAGACGAATATAGAGGGCATCTATTTCTGAGTCATAGCTTATTTTCATACAATTGTTTTCCGACTAAAAATAAAAAGTATAAACAGTAATGACCACTATTTCTTCCTGCTCTTCTTTTATTACAGGTGCGACTTGTTTAATCGCATAGAAGTTACCCTGCCAAAAATCATTGTAATCAAAATTAAACCAATATTGTATTCTGCCAGACTTAGCTGGCCGATGAGTACCGTCACGAATCGCTTTGTTTACCTCTGATTCTGTCCGCGCCACGTTCAATGCACTGTTCTTTGGCATGTTTCGTCAGGCGAATGGGCTTCATATCGTCTTTAGTTCTCCCGCAAATTTCAGGATCATCACATTACCCTCCCGCTCAACATGATAACATGATGCTGATGATTTTTTTGGTTGCCATTGCAGCCTCAGCCGCCGCATTGGAGATTTAATAAAATTACTGAGCTTTTTGGTCAGCCGACAGAGTTTGATATTATAAAAATTTTAAGTCGAAAAATCAATAGCAAAGATTCTTGGGGAAAATTCCCTTGCTTCAAAGCGATTATTTTCATATCTTGAATATACAAAGATTTTTTAGAATGTCAAGGTAAATTATTGAATGATACCTTTGCGAAGGTTATGTACCTTCGCAAAGGTATCATTCACATTGGAGGGAGCATGAAAAAATATCTTCTCATTTTTCTGGCATTAATCCTATCAACTGATCTTCATTTTTCCTGGCTTTTGGCAGGGCCAGCTACCCCTGCGAAGGTGAAGGGTTTGCCAGGCACGCTGTACGTGGTCACCCGTAGCACCAAAGTTTTTCGGCTACAGAACAAGGATAATCCCACCGTGGGCCTGTTCGCCACCAGCAACAAGGGCAAGAGCTGGAACCATTATGGCTGGAAATACACCAAATGCTTTTCCGTTTCCATCGCCCAACAGAACAACCGACCGCTGTTCTATCTCTCCTGCGGCAATGGCGTCTTAAAATCCGACGATGGCGGCACGAACTGGACCATCACCACGGGCTGGAATATCACCGAATGCCTCAAAACCGCCATCGATCCCACGGATCCTAAGATCGTCTATGCCGCCACGGCCTACGGCATTTTTAAGACCACCGATGGCGGCCAAAGTTGGGCAGAGAAGAACAAAGGATTGGCCAGCACCTTTACGCCCACGGTCATCATCGACTCACAGGATCATCAATTGCTATTTTGCGCCACGGAAGCGGGCGTCCATCGCAGCCGGGATGCGGGAGAACACTGGGAACCGATCGGATTATTGGGGCTCGGCATCCGCACGCTGGTGCAGCATCCAGCTCAGCCCAATCTGCTGGCGGCTGGAACGGAAGACGATGGCGTTTTTATCTCCGAAGATTACGGCAAAACCTGGGGACAAAAAATCAACGGCATGACCCATCTCACGGTCTATGCGCTGGCTTTCGCTCCCCAGAATCCAGATGCAATTTATGCGGGCACGTTTCAGGGCGGAATTTTTAAGAGCATAGATGGAGGTGCAAACTGGCAGGCAGTCAACAATGGCCTGCGGGTGCTGGACATCCACGCCCTGCTGGTCGATCCCACGGATCAAAATACTATTTATGCTGGCACGTTGAACGATGGGCTGTGGCTCAGCGAGGATGGTGGCGCCAATTGGCGGTTCATTGGATTGGAGACCAGCCAGGTGTGGGATCTGGTGATTCGGTGATTGGGTAATTGAGTAATAAGGTAATTGGGTGATTGGGTAAATGGGCAATTGATTTTGAGAGCCTTTCAAAGGCTCAAAACCTTTGAAAGGGTTGAAACTGTTTAAAGATAAAATTAAATTCTGAGACCTTTCAATTCTGTGACCAAATAATTGTCAGTTTCATTTCTGTGGGACATCACTTCTGTGGGAGACCATTCCGCCGAAGGTCAAGCCGCCAACTGGCGGTTCTGTGGGAGACCATTCCGCCGAAGGTCAAGCCGCCAACTGGCGGTTCTGTGGG